>NZ_BAABGR010000035.1:0-153587 GCF_039541675.1 Sphingobacterium thermophilum
TACCCGTTACGCTACATGATTAATATCTTAAAGAACTCTCCGCCTCCGCATCTCGCTTCGGCTTTATCTCTTGCCTTACGGCCTTTATTTCTTTTTCTCTTCCCCCTTCCTTGCGGACGGGACTGCAAAGGTAGAAACTTTATCCGATTTTCCAAAAACTTTTTTGAAGTTTTTTTCTCTTCTTTTTATCGGGCAACAAAAAAAAGATAAACTATCTTTTCCTTACCCTCTTCTACCCTCTTTTCAAACGCTCCGTAGAACTTCTCTCCCTCGCGGAGTGGTGCAAAGATAGAGAGTTTAAACCATTACTTCCAAACATTTTTAATCTATTTTTTAACCCTTAAAACATAATACGCTGATAATGCGTAAGATATTTTTTTGAGCAGGCTCAAAAGAAAAAGGTTTTCACTTCTTAAAAACCCAAAATTTCTGTAAGGTGAAGTTGAATACTAGCGATACTATCAACTCCACTAGGAGCTTTGAAAATAGAAAATGCCATCCCCATACATCCACAAAATAGTGGATCCCCAGCGATTTTAGCATTATACTTCCTAATACTACAATTACAAATTTCCAAAGCTGACAACCTACAGATGTCTCTGTACTATTAAACGACCAATATCGATTGATCAAAAAATTCACTATAGCGCCCAATGAGCCACTCACAACATTGGATAAGGGGGCCGACAAATGCAGAATCTTATAACAGAATGTATAAATACCCAAATCTGTCATCCCTCCTATAAAGGCGGACAGTTGCGCTCTTAAGAATTCTGCAATCTTATTCGACATCTACAATGCTATTTCTTTTCCCCTTTTGCTAATTTCTCTGCCTTATCGCGCGCATCTCCCATATCCAGCAATTTTTTGGTATCGGCAATATTGATAAAGAAGAGAATAACACAGATCACGATTACGCAGTAGTTGATAGAGAAGGGCACAAAAACTTCCAGCAATAACACCAAACAAATGATGACACGAATTTCCGTCGGCCCCAACAAGCCGGCATCTATCGTATATTTGTCGGTAATCTTATACCGCAACTGGGAAATAATCATAGCCCACCCATACAAAGCCACCAAAGCAAAGCCTGAATATTTAAAATCTTCAGCAGCATAAAACACATACCCCAATCCTATCATCACCGTACTCACCCAGTCCATCACAATATCCAAAGCAAATCCATACCACTTACGCGATTTGTTTCTGTAGAAAGCCAGTCTTCCATCCAAAGAGTCGCCAAACCACTGTACGAAAAAGCCTACGATAGCAAGCAACAACAAATAGCGGTTCACATATTCGGCCAGCAAGAAGCTGCACATAATCATTAAAGAACCAAAAAATCCTATTGCCGTAAGACCATCAGAAGAAATCCAACTCGGAATTCTAGGTAGAAAAAATGTAATTAGTCGTTGTTCCGGATTACTGAGAATGTTAGTTCTTTTTCTGTCTTGGAATAACTTCTTGTCAATTTTACTTTCACTCATCACTATATATTTACAGCCAATTATGGTCTTTATACCACAATAAGGCCTCTGTCAAACCTTTTCTTAAATCATATTTGGGGACGAAGCCCAACTTTTCTTTTGCTTTAGTAATATTACAGCTCCAATTCTCTGCCGTAAGTTCTCCTAAACGCTCCGGATAGATTACCGGTGTTTTCGAAGAATTTTTGTACAGATAGTTGGAGAGTCGAGCCACAAAAGAAACTAAACGGTAGGGGACGTGTACGCGGAAAGGCTTCTTATGAAAAGTATCTCTAAAAATGTCGGCCATAGCATACTTCGAGTATACATTGCCGTCAGAGATGTTATAAAAGTCCAGTGAGCCTTGCGGAATCTCGCACGCACGGAGGATGACATCCACCAGGTCTTTTACGTAGACGAAGCTTAGTTTTTGTGGATTTCTTCCTATGTATGGATCTAATCCTTTATTTAAGGTTTCAAAGAGTATGAACAAATCCCTTTCTCGCGGGCCGTATACAGCTGTAGGACGGAGCACCGTAATAGGCATATCCGCATATTTCTGTCTTATGTTCATTTCGGAATCACGCTTGCTTCGTCCGTACATGGTCAATGGCCGGTACGGATGTTCTTCCGTGATATCCACGTTATCGTTATAGCCTATGGGCCCTATGGCTGCCAAGCTGCTCACATACACAAATCGTGACACCCCTATTTCACTGTCGAATGCAGCCTCCATAAGGTTGTCGGTATAACCCACATTCACCTTTCTCATCGCTTCTTCCGACTTGGACTTAGTCAGTGCCGCAGCATGAACGATATAATCGTACCTTCCGCTTCTAAATATAGCCTTAAGATCTTCAATATTCTCAAAATCCGGATAAAGAAATTCATCCACGAATGGCGCTATATCGTCCGTCTTACTGGACTTGCGTATAGCTGCATGAACTATCCATCCTTTAGATTTTGCTGCTTCGACTATATGAGACCCTACAAATCCACTCGCACCAGTCAAAAAAAGCTTTTTCATATTTGTTTTTCATAAATGCGGTATTTCTTATACAATTCCCCATTTATCTGCTCAATGGCATGGTTCATCATATAGTTGTGGTCCAACATCCACGAACATTCTGCACTTTGGATGCCACTTGCTTGTGCGTTTTTGATAATCCTACCGTACAAGCACGCTTCTATACCCATCTTACGGTAGCCTTCCAACACACCCAACATCATCACTCGAAGTGTTTTGATTTTCTTGCGACCAAAAAGCAATTTAAATATGCCAAACGGGAATAATCTACCACGCTTGATTTTAATCAGCACCTCGTTGATATTAGGGATGCCCACCGCAAAGCCTACGATTTCGTTTTCTTTTTCAGCAAGGATACAATATTTAGGGTCTACAACCATTTTGAGGTCTTTAGCCACATAGGCAAACTCCTCATCCGACATAGGAACGAACCCCAAGTTTTTATCCCACGCCTTATTATATACCTTTTTAATTTTATCCGCCTCTTGGGTAAAATTCTTTAAATCAATCTGACGCAATATAATGCCGGATCGTTTCAATCTTTCTTCCAGCTTATCCAATAGCGTCACCGACCGAAGGTTTGCATTTTCCGAACGCACCAGATAAGCTCTTAAATCAACCTGCTTTGTAAATCCGTAATTGTCTGCCAGCTCATTATAATACGGTCGGTTATAAGGCATCATAGCCATCGGTGGCAGGTCAAACCCTTCGATCAACATGCCGCAAGTTTCGTTGGTAGAAGGATTTACGGGACCAAAAATCTTGTTTCCTCCTTTGGATTTCACCCACTCGACCGCTGTGTCAAACAATTTGTCGGCTACTTCCTGATCATTGATACAGTCGAAAAAACCGAATTGCCCTTCCGAAACATTGTAATACTGATTATATACATTGTTCCAGATAGCGGCGATACGTCCTACAATCTTCTTGTCCTTGTATGCCAGAAAAAGCTGAGCCGACGAATTCTTATAAAAAGGGTGTTTGTCTGGATTCAACAAATCATCTTGCGCCATGAAAAGCTCAGGCACATAATTTGAATCCCCCATATACAAATCATGCGGAAAATCAATGAATTCCGCACGTTGTTTTTTTGTTGTTACAGGTATGATATTAATCATTTCCTTTTATTTTTAGATCTTTCATTATCCAACAAAAGACTCTACTTCTGCTGTTTTGAAGATTTTAGCCATCTTTTCAACAGCCTCTTCAATTTGGTCGAATGTATGGGTAGCCATCAATGAGAATCGAATCAACGACTCTTCGGCAGGAACTGCCGGTGCCACCACAGGATTTACGAATACACCATTATCTTGAAGTGCTTTAGTCACATAGTACGTCTTATCGTTGTTACGAACGAAGATCGGAAGAATAGGACTTTCGGTATGTCCCAGATCGAAGCCATTATCCAACAACAATTTCTTCGCGTAGTTTGTATTTGCCCAAAGTTTTTCGATATGTTCAGGCTCTGATTGGATGATCTCTAAAGCTTTCAGCGTAGAGGCTACAGAAGCTGGAGTCATACTTGCCGAGAACATCAAAGAACGGGCTCTATGTTTAAGGTACTCTATAGTATCTTTATCCGCAGCTATAAAACCTCCTAAAGAGGCAAGAGATTTACTGAAAGTACCCATGATCAAGTCTACTTTGTTTTTCAGACCGAAATGGCTTTCAGTACCGGCACCTCGCTCACCGATAACACCCAAACTGTGGGCATCATCACACATCACAGCAGCATCAAACTCTTCGGCCACTTTCACCAGCTCTGGAAGTTTTACAATATCACCTTCCATACTGAAAATACCGTCGGTAGCGATAAGCTTGAAACTCTCTTCCGGAAGACGAGACAGCTTAGCTCTTAGGTCTTCCATATCATTGTGGGCATACTTGATAACTTTCGAAAATGAAAGTCTACTCCCATCTATGATTGAAGCATGATTACGCTCATCCAACAAGATATAGTCATTACGACCAGTGATACATGACAAAGGACCTAAATTAGATTGAAAACCTGTACTGAAAAGAACCGCTGCTTCCTTCCCTACATAGTCCGCTAATTTTTCCTCTAATTCAACATGAATATCTAAAGTTCCGTTCAAAAATCTAGAACCTGCACAACCGGTACCATATTTTGCTAATGCATCTTGAGCGGCCTTGATAATACGAGGGTCTGTGGTAAGACCTAAATACGAGTTAGAGCCAAACATCAACACCCGCTTTCCATCAATCATCACTTCGGTATCTTGCTTAGATTGGATAGGTCTAAAATAGGCATACAATCCGTTTGCTTTTATAGGCTCTAGTTGTTCTTGAAGAAACTTAGACGTTCTTTCACTTAACTTTCCCTTGCTCATGCTATAGATATTTCTATTAATGCGATTTTAATTTACTTTTTGACTAAAATCCAATATTCGTCAAAAGTACAGCTTAATATCGTCTTAGTATCAAGAGATAATAAACTTTTACTTTATTATAACATTCTTACAAAGACCGATACACCACCGACTTATGATGAGTATAGAACTTCTATCAAAACGTGCAAACTTACAAAACTTTGGCCGATTATTTACAATTTTCTAATCTTATAAATATCATAAAGTTAAATTATTGTTAATATACTAACAAGATTATCCAAATAAAAATGAATATTTTATTTTAGTAAATTTGCAACCTAACGAACATTAACATGGCTATATCATCACAAGTCAACATAAAAAATAAAAGAGCATCATTTGATTACCACCTGCTAGACAGGTATGTCGCGGGCATTCAACTTCTGGGCACGGAGATCAAATCTATCCGAGAGGGGAAAGCCAATATTAACGATAGTTTCTGTACTTTCTTCGAAGACGGGCTTTACATCCGTAATATGCATATAGCGGAATATTCGCATGGCTCCTTTTACAATCATGAAGCCAAGCGCGACAGAAAACTGCTATTAACAAAAAAAGAACTAAAAAAACTTAAAGAAAAAGGGGAAGAAAAAGGCTTCACCATCGTTCCTCTTCGTATCTTCATCAGCGAAAGAGGGTATGCCAAAGTCGAAATCGCGCTGGCCCAAGGTAAAAAAGACTATGACAAAAGAGAATCCATCAAAGAAAGAGAAACCAAAAGAGAGCTAGATCGCGTAATGAAACGTTAATTCCCGAGATTCAATATATATGCTCCGGGGGTGACGCCCACGCGGCTCCTAAATAACCTAACGAAATAATTAACCTCGGTGAAGCCGGCTCCAAAACACGACTCCTTCACCGATTTTGTCTGCCTAAGAAGCTCTTTGGCCCGCTCTAGGCGCTGTGTAATCACATACTCCATAGGGCTCATCCCTAACTCTTTCTTAAATAGACGTGTCAGACTCGATTTACTCATATGGGCAACCTTTTGTAAAGTTTCTAATGAGATCTTTTCACTAATATGCCTGCGCACAAAATCTTTTAGATGCAACAATACAGCATTGGAAGAAGTACCTATCTCCAATGCCAGCAAAGATTGCTTCTGAAGCAAACGAATCATTATTTCTTTAAAAGCCAAATCCGCAAAAACACTCTTCAACGAATTGGACCCCATCATGATCCGGAAAAACTTATTCAATAATTCGGTAAGCTCTGGTATATTGTAAAGATGGAAAAGGTCCGGATTAAAGTTCCACTCACCAATCATCTGATGTTTGGGGCTAAACTCATTCAGATAGTTAAGCACTCCGTCAATCTTTTCCTTACTGATTACTAATGCAGTACATTGCGTAGGTCGGTGTATGCTAGCTTCCGGAAAGTCTATAAGCATCTTGGTATTAGCTGGTAAGACCAACATCTGACCAGGGTAATATTCAAAATCTTCCACCTGTCCTATATGCATGACCTTTTTGCCCTGCAACATATTAACCATCACCAGGTCATCAAACTTCAAAGGCACCAGCGTACAAGACTCATAGGTCTCAAAGACATGAAGCTCCATCTCATCCACAGCAAAAGTACGCTTGTTCTCCACAAAAGTGGTGAGTTCCTTTTCCGTGGAAAAAGGCAAGGTCTCCAATAACGTTCCGCCTTTCATCAGCTCTAAGATTTATAATTGGCTATAATCAAATATAACAAAATTCAGCCAAAGAAGAAACGATACGATAGTGCTATGCTTTGACACGAATGTGCTACAGCTCCATAAACCTCTTCGGTATTTTTGAGTAAATAGATGAACTCAATTAATAAACTTAAAATTATGGGAACTATTCAAAGACCAACGTTTAAGGAACGTTACGACAACTACATAGGAGGCAAGTTCGTCCCTCCGGTATTAGGAAGATACTTTGACAATATCTCTCCGCTGGATGGCAAGGTGTTTACTCAGGCTGCCCATTCTACCAAAGAAGATCTTGAGCTCGCCATAGACGCTGCCGAGAAAGCCTTCGAAAGCTGGAGCAAAACTTCAGCCACAGAGCGCAGCATCATCCTCAACAAGATTGCAGACCGTATCGAAGAAAACTTAGAATATATTGCCGCAGTAGAAACGGTAGACAATGGCAAAGCTATACGCGAAACACTAAATGCCGACATTCCTTTAGCGATAGACCACTTCCGATATTTTGCTAGTGTGATACGTGCTGAAGAAGGGTCTCTGAGTGAACTGGACGCCAATACCGTATCACTTATAGTCCATGAACCTATAGGTGTGGTGGCCCAGATTATTCCTTGGAACTTCCCTATATTAATGGCCGTATGGAAGCTGGCGCCAGCCCTTGCTGCCGGCAATACGGTAGTACTCAAACCCGCCGAAAGTACGCCAACTTCTATTATGGTTTTGATGGAGCTTATAGGAGACCTAATACCTCCAGGTGTGGTGAATATAGTGAATGGATTTGGCGCCGAATTGGGAAGAACATTGGTGACAAATCCTAAGATTGCGAAGGCTGCCTTTACAGGCTCTACAGCCACTGGCCGCCTAGTGATGCAATACGCTACCGAAAACATTATCCCTGTAACCTTAGAGCTAGGGGGTAAATCCCCAAATATCTTCTTCGAATCGGTGATGGCACAAGATGATGAATTCCTTGATAAAGCCTTAGAAGGCGCTGTTTTGTTTGCTCTTAATCAAGGCGAGATCTGTACCTGTCCTTCGCGTCTGTTAGTACAAGAATCTATATACGATAAATTTATCGAAAAGGTGATTGACCGTGTGAAAGCCATCAAGGTAGGAGATCCGCTAGACCCAACAGTCATGATGGGAGCCCAAGCCTCAAAAATTCAAAAAGATAAAATCATGTCCTATATCAAACTTGGAAAAGAAGAAGGTGCTGAAGTGCTAATCGGAGGGGGCGAAAATCATGTGGGCCCTGGCTTGGAAGGAGGATACTACATACAACCTACCATATTCAAAGGCCATAACAAAATGCGCATCTTCCAAGAAGAGATTTTCGGTCCGGTATTGGCTGTCACCACTTTCAAAGACGAAAAGGAGGCTATCGAAATTGCCAATGACACCATGTATGGATTAGGCGCTGGTGTATGGACCCGAGATGCACATCAGATTTATACCGTTCCACGTGCCATCAAAGCTGGCCGTGTATGGGTAAACCAATATCACGCTTATCCTGCTGGAGCTCCGTTTGGTGGTTATAAACAATCGGGCATAGGACGTGAAAACCACAAAATGATGCTCGACCATTACAGACAAACAAAAAATATGCTGATTTCATACAGCAAGCAAAAATTGGGATTCTTCTAAAATCACGCTAACTATAGAGGAGGGAAATACCTCCTCTATTTAAATTTTTTGCCTATGATAAAGAGATTAGATGTAACGGAAGAAGCCAAAAGAGTGATCCACCAACTAGCACAACAACACGGTCCTTTGATGTTTTATCAAGCCGGTGGCTGCTGTGAAGGCACACAACCACAATGCTTTGTCAAAGGCGGTTATTTCCCAAGGATGAATGACGCCATGATAGGACTAGCGGAAGGATATGAATTTTGGGTAGACCGTGACCTCTTTGAATACTGGAAGCATGCTCACTTTACCCTTGATGTGGTCGATGGCTTCGGTCCTGGAGGTTTCTCCCTAGAGACTCCGCTGGGAAAAACTTTCAAAGTGCATTACAGATTATTTACGGAAGAAGAACTAAAAGATCTAGAACCCGTAAAAAGAAATGAATAATCGCAAAACAAACCGTCTTCGTAAGAATTACTTCAATTAATATTCAGATTTCACTAAAGCAATTCATCTTCCCCAATACAATGCCTCAAAGAGGGAAAACAAAAAATCCTAACCGCATGGGGTTAGGATTTTTTTATGAGGACTAAAGATCCTTAGTCAGCCTTTTTAGGATTTTTTGCAGGTCTGTGCGGGTTAGGCTTGTTATTGTTCGGTCTTTCCTCCTTTGGAGGGCGTGGCAACAAAGCTTTACGCGACAGCTTCATCTTACCTTGCTTGTCGATATCCAATAATTTCACCGTCACTGTATCCCCTTCTTTGTAGATGCCGTCCAATGATTCTAGACGTTTCCAGTCCACTTCGGAGATATGCAACAAACCGTCTTTACCCGGAAGGATTTCCACGAAAGCACCGAAAGCCATTATAGACTTCACTTTACCTTCATAGGTTTCCCCCACCTCTGGTTTGGCAACGATAGCCTTAATACGTTTAGCTGCAGCATCCACTCCCTCCTTGTTGGCAGCAAAGATCTGAACGATACCTTTGTTATCCACCTCTTCGATAGAGATTGAAGTTCCAGTCTCACGCTGAAGCTCTTGGATAATCTTACCACCAGGACCGATAACCGCACCTATAAACTCTCTATCGATAATCATCTGCATGATGCGTGGAGCATGTGGTTTATAATCAGGACGAGGTTCAGCAATAGTTTTCTTCATCTCGTTCAAGATATGAAGACGAGCCTCACGGGCTTGCTCCAACGCCTGTGTCAGCACTTCCCATTTAAGACCGTTGATCTTAAGGTCCATCTGACAACCTACGATACCTTTTTCAGTACCCGTAACCTTGAAGTCCATATCTCCTAGGTGATCTTCATCACCTAAGATATCCGAAAGAATAGCGTAGCGGCCAGTCTTCTCGTCGGTAATCAACCCCATAGCGATACCAGATACCGGAGCTTTCAATTTAACGCCTGCATCCATCAATGCCAGCGTACCGGCACATACTGTCGCCATAGATGAAGAACCATTGGATTCCAAAATATCCGATACTACGCGGATGGTATAAGGATTTTCAGAATCTGGAGGCAATACCTGCTTCAATGAACGCATAGCCAAGTTACCGTGACCGATTTCACGACGGCCAGGACCTCTGTTAGGTCTTACCTCTCCTGTAGAGAAGCTTGGGAAATTATAGTGTAAGATAAACTTGTTGTAACCATGGATGAATGCGCCATCAATCATTTGCTCATCGTCTTTAGCCCCCAAAGTCACCGAAGTCAAAGACTGGGTTTCTCCACGAGTAAAGATTGCCGAGCCGTGTGCTGCAGGAAGATAATCCACTTCCGACCAGATAGGACGTACAGTACGTACATCACGGCCATCTAGGCGGATACCTTCATCAAGAATCAGGTTACGCACAGCGTGATATTGTACGTCGTGATAATATTTCTTCGCCAAGAAGAGGGTTTCTTCATCCACCTCTTCACCTAAGGAAGCAATAATTTCTTCTTCAATAGCGGCAAATTTTTCAGCGCGCTCGTGCTTCGAAGTACCCGATTTCGCTATAGCATATACTCTGTCGTAAGCAGCGTCGTAAATTGCCTTCTCCAGTTCAGGGTTTGAAGGCTCATGATTGAATTCACGTTTCTGTTCTGCTCCTACTAACTTAGCCAATTCCACTTGCGCCGCCACTTGTTTTTTGATAGCCTCGTGCGCAAAGGCAATAGCTTCCACCATCTCGGCTTCAGAAATCTCTTTAGCTTCACCTTCCACCATCACAATATCGGAAGCAGAGCCCGCAACGATAAACTCCAATGTGGAATTGCCTAATTCCGAAAGACGTGGGTTGATAACCAACTTACCGTCAATCTTGGCTACACGAACTTCAGATATAGGACCATTGAATGGTATATCTGACACAGCAATAGCTGCCGATGCCGCCAAACCGGCCAACGCATCCGGCATAATATCTTTGTCCGAAGAAATCAACCATACCATCACCTGTGTGTCGGCGTGGTAGGTCTCAGGGAATAAAGGACGTAAAGCTCTATCTATCAAACGTGAAATCAAAATCTCGTAATCCGACAATTTCGCTTCACGACGTAAAAAACCTCCCGGAATACGGCCTGTCGCCGCATATTTCTCTTGGTAATCTACCGATAGAGGTAAGAAATCTACCCCTGGTTTTGCTTCTTTGGCTGACACTACCGTCGCCAAAAGCATCGTTTCTCCTTGTTTCAACACTACAGAACCGTCGGCTTGCTTAGCCAATTTGCCTGTAGACAACTCGATAGGAGGAACTCCGTCCCCCATTTCAATTGTAACTTTCTTTTCGTTGTAATAACTCATTGTGTACTAATAATGGTGCATTTTCCTCTTTTACTGATGCACTAATTTTTATGACCTCTAAAAATTCTGAACAAATGTACAGATTTTTTATTCTAAAAGTCAGTATTATACAAAAAAAGCCACCCAAAAATTTTGGATGGCTTAATGCTTTTCACTATATAGACTTACTTGATGATATCACGTAAACCTAAAGCCTTGATAATAGCACGGTATCTTTCGATATCTTTTTTGTACAAATAAGCTAATAAAGCACGACGTTTACCTACTAATTTTTGTAACGCACGTTGTGTATTAAAATCTTTTCTGTTTTTCTTCAAGTGCTCTGTCAAGTGAGCAATTCTTTTAGTGAATAAAGCGATCTGCCCTTCTGCAGAACCTGTGTTTGTAGCTGAACCTGCAAATTCTGCAAAGATATTAGCTTTGTACTCTTTACTTAAATACATTTCTTGAATAATATTAAAGCGTTAAAAATTTTATTAATTGCGTGCAAAGTTAAGTATTTTCATTTGAAAATGAAAAGAATTTGAAAATTATCCTACTGATTTTCATGATGTCCTTTACACTTCCTCACTATACTTTGACGTAGATTCCCTTCTTATCCATGAAGAACACTATCACCCACATCACCGCCAAGAAAACCAAAGAATACGCAAAGGATCCGATTTCCGGAATCCCCGGAATCTGCGCACACACATTCTTATAAAACCACGACAGCGGTGTCGTAAATATAGCTTCTCCCTGCTCATTTACCCCGCTCGGAATACGGATTAAGCCGAGACTCTTAGGAAGCAATCCACTCAACACGAAAATGAAAAGCGGGTTCTTTCCAAATACATCAAAGAACTTGGTAAGCTTATTCTTAACTCCTTGCACCTCTATATACCATATCATTCCGCCAATGGTCATAATCCCTAACCCCGTAGTATAGAGCACATAAGAACTTGTCCATATTTTTTTATTGATAGGAAAACCCAAAGACCAAGTCCAAGCCAATACCAACAAAATAAATCCTGTAACAAAAAGTCCGGAAAGCAATTTGAAATGCGGTTCTTGGGATTGTGGAACTTTCGCCCAAAGCCAATCCACCTCTCCTCTGTTACGGATAAATACCCCTACCAAATAGCCGAAGACTACCTGCACGATAGCAGGAATAGTGCTCATCAACCCTTCCGGATCAAAAGGTACTCCCTCTCCTTTATACATATGCGGCACACCTAAAAGCTGCTTGTCGATAGCCGTTCCGAACCATCCCGCCAGAGAATAAGGATCCTCTCCTCCCAAAAAAGCACAAAGTCCCCAATAGCCCAAAAGCAGTACCGCCGAAACATAAATCAACGTTCGAGGCCTACAATAATAAGCTAAGATGGAAGCAAAGAAGTACGCCAAAGCTATGCGCTGCAATACGCCTAAAATACGAACTCCTTTATTCGGATCTACCGAGCTCACCCATTCCCTGAATTGCAAAGAACCGTCGACCCATTGCACAAAAGGAAACCAGTTAAGCCCCAATCCTATCAGAAAAATAAGAATTGATCTTTTTACAACCTTCTTCCAGAATACCGCATCTCCGGACTCTTTTAACCTTGGAATCACAAACGACATCGCATTTCCTACGGCAAACAAGAAAAAAGGAAACACCAAGTCCGTAGGTGTACACCCATGCCACGCGGCATGTTTTAACGGAGCAAACATCGAAGACCATGTTCCCGGATTATTAACCATAATCATTAAGGCTACCGTTGCTCCTCTGAACACATCTAGTGAATAATAGCGTGGTTTCATAAATAGACTGTGAAAAATATTGTTCCGAAGATAAGAAATAAGGAAAGAATTAACGAGAAAGTTCTAGGCTTAAAATGATAAAACCATATAAACATTCACAAAAATTAACTTAAAAACGAAAACTTAATAGAATTTTTTAAAAAGTTGTTGGTGTTTAAATTAATAATTATTTAACTTTACACAACCAATTAGAGCTAGATTATGAGGGACGTTATCCATTCCCAAATATTAAAGTCGATATACTTTGCTCAATCTCAATCTATAGCCGAGATCAGTAATTCCATTGGAAAAAGTATTCCTATAGTAACAAAAGCCGTACAGCAATTATTAAAGGAGAACATAATTTTAACCAACGGATTAAAAGCTTCGACAGGAGGCAGAAGAGCAAACTCCTATATTCTTAATAAAGAAGCCTTTGGAGCTATTCTGTGTATTAACATCAACCGCTATTCCATTCTTTTCTCCTTGTACAATATTGCAAATGAGGAGATAATTAAACCAACAGAAATAGAAATAGACGGCCTTTCGGACGAGGATATTTATAAACATATTATCGAACAAAGTCGCCATATAATAGAAAATTATTCCCAAACGATTTTATGTATAAGTATAACTGCCCCGGGATTTGTAGATTCTCTTTTACGCGTCAACAACTCGTATCCAATAACTTCACCACTTTATAATCTGGCCAATAGGATGCAGGAGGTGTTCGGTACTCCGACTTATATAGAAAATGATTCTTCGGCCATAGCCATTGCAGAGAAAAATTTTTCTGATGTCAAAAATCTCAAGCATGTGCTCGTTATCAATCTTACTTGGGGAGTAGGTTTGGGAATTTTGGTGGATAACCAGCTCTTCCGTGGCTCAAACGGATATGCCGGAGAGTTTAGCCATATTCCGTTGGCCAATGAGAGCAAACTGTGTTCCTGTGGTAAGAAAGGATGTATAGAGGTGGAAGCATCATTGGAATCCGCCATAGACTATATAGACGAATGCCTAACCGCCGGAGAAGTGTCCCTGATGTCCCAGAACTTCAACTCCCAGCACAAAACTAGGACATTAAAAAATCTTGTCCGTTCTTATCAGGCGGGAGATCAGCTTAGCATCCATGCCATCAAAAGGATTGGATACATGCTGGGCAAGGGTATCGCCACCCTAATTCATATCCTCAACCCCAATGCTGTTATCATCAGCGGCATTGGAGCTGTATTCGGCCGTATCCTGTTGCCGGAAATACAATCAGCTATTCAGATTTACTGTATTCCACGTCTAGCACAACCCACGACTATAAAAATATCGACAACACCAAATATAGAACCTATTGCGGCTGTTAGCATAGCGGTATTACAAAGCAAATCACTAATAAAAACAAAGTATAAATAATTAACCCTATAAAGTCCAAAAAGATATGAGCACTTTGTACAAACACCTTAGTCTTGTAATGATGTTATACTTCATCAGTGTAACATCATTATTTGCACAACAGTCTGTTACTGGGAGAGTAACAGATCAAAACGGCGGGCTTCCCGGCGTGACCATCACGGTAGTCGGGACAAACAGAGCTACCCAATCTACCACTGACGGAAGCTTCACCATACAGGCCAACCGAGGCGAAAGAATTCGGTTTTCCATTGTAGGATATGCACCTAAGGAAGTAGAGGTCAATGGCCCCACCCTTAACGTGGAATTGGAGCAAGATGCCAGCAATATCGACGAAGTAGTCGTAACAGCAATGGGAATAAAGAGAGCTCCAAGGGAACTAGGTTACTCAATGAGTATTGTAAATGCTGAAGAACTTACAAAAACAGGATCTCCAAACTTTGCAGGTGCACTATACGGAAAAGCTCCTGGTGTGCGTATTTCTGCAGCCCCTGGAGGAGCTACCTCCGGAGTCAATATTAATATCCGTGGAGTGAACTCCATCACAGGAAATTCACAACCATTGGTTATTATTGACGGAGTACCTGTCCGCCAGACCTCTTTTAACAACTCTGATTATTGGAGTGACCAACGAGCAAGAGGTAACGGTCTTGAAGACCTCAACCCAGAAGATATAGAGTCTATCTCCATACTCAAAGGTGCTTCTGCAGCTGCCCTTTATGGATCTGAAGCTTTAAATGGTGTTGTTCTGGTAACCACAAAAAGTGGAAAAGGGAAACAAGGTTTTGCTATAGATTTTAACGCTACTTATACAAATGACAAAATAGCCTATCTCCCTAGATTCCAAAATGTCCGCGGAGCAGGATATGATATTTCTTATGCCGATATAGGTCAAGCGGATGATATGTTTTTTTATTACGATTTGGATGGAGATGGAATAGCAGAGACTAGAGCTCCTGCCAACACAACATTGAACTTTGGTCCTAAATTCGATGGACAGCCTATCTTATCTTGGGACGGTCAAATAAGACCTTATGTCGCGCAAAATGCGTACAGCAAATTCTTTAACAACCCGAATAATAGCATTGCTAACTTGGCATTAAGCCACTCTACAGATAAATCAAACATACGCTTCTCATTAACGCGCCAAGATAATGAGATGACATCTCTCGAGTCTTATAACAAAAAAAATATAGCCAATCTCAACAGCTCTTTCAAACTTTGGGACAAGCTAACTACAGATGTGGTAATCAATTACATTAACCAACATACCCACAACAGACCATTCCTTACCGATCGACTAATCAATAATTTCACCGGGATGATCTCTACATTTGACAGTCCCGAATGGTATATCAATAAATATAAGACTAGCTTAGGCTATAGATATAGAATTGGTTCAGAAGCAAGTGCAACTCCAGATGAAAATATACGTTACAATGGATATAGAGCCGATGTGTTAGACTATATGTGGAATGTATTAGGAAAACAATATGACGAATATTCTAACAGATTTATAGGTTCATTTACCAACACATGGCAAATTACTTCGGACCTATCTGTAAGAGGACGGTTCTCGGCTGACCTGACCAATATGCGCATTGAAGATAAACATCCTAATGAAGTACCTCTATCTATTGGTAATAGCGGTTATTATGCCTTACAGAACCAAACAGGAAATATTTTCTATACTGACTTGTTAGCAACATATAATAAATCCATTTCCAAAGACCTCAAAATTGGCGCTATGCTGGGATATACTGCCACCAAGTCAGAAAACATCTATATGACCAGCAACACAGATGGAGGATTAAGCGTACGTGATTGGTTCAATATTAACGCGTCTATTAACCAAGCTCGTACCTCCAACAGCAGGGTCAATATGCTTCGTGATGCATTCTTTGGAACCTTAAATTTCAATTTCAGAGATTATTGGTTTGTGGAAGGTACGCTTAGAAGAGAAGCTATTTCAACTATGCACCCTGATAATAACATACTGTATTATCCTTCAGTTAACTCAAGTTTGATTCTTACCGATGCCTTCAATCTTTCATCATTATTCAACTATGCTAAATTAAGAGCTGCCTGGGGTATTGTAGGTAAATATCCAGACCCTTATCAGAGTCCATTGAGTTATACACAAAACTCCTTAGGAAATCAAGGAACGGGAACGGCTGTTCTATACACAACCATTCCTACAAGTTCTTTCGGAAATGAAGGTATTAAACCAGAAAACAAACATGAAATCGAGTTTGGTTTAGAAACCAGAATGCTAAACAACAGATTAGGTATAGATATTACCTATTACAATGGTAAGATTGTAGACCAAATCCTCAACTATTCACTTCCTATTTCCATGGGATCCTCATCTATTTTGGCAAACGTCGGTACATTAAGAAACACAGGTTGGGAATTTGCCATCAATGCAACACCTATTCAACATAGCAACTTCAGATGGAATTCAACTATCAATTTTGCTATGAATAGAAACAAGGTAGAAAAACTTCCTGGAGGGGCAACAACACTATTGCTAAGAGACTATGATGGCGCCGCAGCCCAACTAGTGGCTAACGTAGGTGAGTCCATGGGGGATATCATGGTGCACCCTATTGCGACAGACGCAGCAGGTAATAAAATTGTTCAATCCAACGGTTTATATCAGCTGGATGCTGACAATTGGGTAAAAGCAGGAAATGCTCTTCCTAAAGTGGTAGGTGGATTCATGAATACATTTAACTACAAAAACTTTACTCTCGATGCATTAATTGATTTCCGTTGGGGAGGACACGCTATGCCTACAGGTATAGCTTGGATGGTTAGCCGAGGCTTATTGGAAGAATCATTGAACGCAATGGATGCTGAGCACGGAGGAATTTCCTATTACAGAGATGTTAATGGCAAGGGCGTTGCGTATTCAGGAAACACTGGACCTAACGGCGAAAAAATATATCATGACGGTATGTTGATGGAAGGAGTGCTAGCCGACGGCTCTCCTAATACCAATGTCATTTCTCATGTATTCTATTATGCCAACACCTATAACTGGGGTGGTCCACAATATTCAAATTCAAACTACGGATTATATGTCCAAAAAAATAATTACATAAAAATGCGAGAGTTGTCTCTTGGCTACAAACTTCCTGAGTCTATAACGGCTAAACTGAAAGCTAAGAATCTACATCTTTCTGTATTTGGAAGAAATCTGTTCTTCCTCTATAGAAGCATGAAAGATTTAGATCCAGAGCAAATGACAGGAGGCTCTCACTGGACAAATAATGTAGCAAATGCAGGAACTTCTCCAGCTACAAGAACTTATGGTTTAATGTTACGTGCTAGCTTTTAATTATGAAAATGAGAAAAATAATGATGATAGCAGGACTATGTGCTGCTTCTCTTTCAGTCAATATATCGTGTAAAAAATCCTCTTTTGATGATTGGTATCGTGATCCATCAAAAGTTACGGAAACAACAATTGAAAAACAGTTTGCCGGTCTTCAATATACCTACCGCGAATTGGTAGTCCCTACCTATAGAAACTACTTTGTAACGCTGGCTCCTACCATCCATCGCTACATACAAACTATAGGATGGGCAAACTCCGAAAATCAGCTTCTTCCAGGAGCAGCAGCCATTACCGACCGCTGGGAAAGATATTATCAGGGGCTAGCTCAATTCCGAGAACTAGAAAAAGTTTATGACGCTAGTCTAGACATTGAAAAAGAAGAAAAGAAAATATTTCTTCTAGCGGCTAAAATATTCTTCTATGATCAAACCCAGCAACAAGTAGACTTGCATGGAGCCATCCCTTGGTCTGAAGCCGGCAAGTTAAGTAGTAATGGTGGCAACTACGCTATTTCCTATCCTAAATACGATAAGGCCGAAGATATCTATACAGCAATGCTAGATGATCTTAAATCAATAAGCACTGAATTAAACAACATTACTCCACCAAGTACAGTTTTGGAATCCTTCAAAACTCAGGATTTAATAAATTCAGGCTCTATTGATTTATGGAAAAAATATTGCAATTCATTACGCCTGAGAATGTTAATGAGAGTAAGCCAAGTAGGCTCTTTCAGCGCCAGAACGACCCAAGAAATCAACGAAATACTTGCCTCTCCTACCATTTATCCTCTTGTACTAAACAATGATGACAATATTCAGGTAGACATTTTCAACAACGGTTCAGATATTAACTCCAGTGGTTTTCAGGATGCCTTGGAAAGCTGGAATAACAACATAGCTGGAAAAGTTATGATTGACCATATGGTTTCCAATGCAGACCCTCGATTACCTTATATGTTTGAACCAGGTGCTGGAGCCGCTCCTAATGAATACATAGGCCTAGACCAATCCCTACCTTCTTCTACGCAAAGTACACTTATTGCTGGCACTCCGACAGAACCTAGCAAAATTGCGATTTATAACCGCTCTACCTATTCACGAAACCAAAATTTTCCTGGGATACTAGTGACAGCCTCAGAAGTGCGTTATTTGTTAGCAGAATATAAGGTTAGAAATGGAAATCCAGCGGATGCTAGAACGGATTTTGAAGAAGGTATCAGAGCATCTATCGATTTACAACAACGTATCCGCGCTGTAAGCAATAACAGTATAGTAAGTGCTCCAACTCCACCAACAGCAACACAAATAAACACTTATATAAATAATATAGGATGGGGTACAAATAATATACAACTTATTGCTATGCAAAAGTGGCTCCATCTGAATATCATACAGTCGGTAGAAAACTGGTCTGAAGTAAGACGCCTGGATTATCCAGTATTCGCATTCAGAGTAGAGCAATCTGACACACAAAAAACACCTCCAGCAAAATGGAACCTACCGCAATCCGAAATTGTCTATAACGGGGAAAATTATAATGCGGTAAAAGATCAGGATAATGTAAACACAAAGCTATTTTGGGATTTAAATTAATTTGAACCGGATAAGAGCCACTTCTAGTGGCTCTTCCGTTTAAAGGATGTCACATGAAAATATTATTGACTTTTATCTTTGCTTTATACTATACCTGCACTTTAGGGCAAGCACATAACATCTCAGCAGGATACCAAAAACCCGAAGACCCTTTAGTAATAAAGAATCTGGAAGATTGGCAAGATTTAAAATTCGGTCTATTTATGCATTGGGGTACTTATAGTCAGTGGGGAATAGTGGAAAGCTGGAGCTTATGTCCGGAAGATGAAGGATGGACACAACGAAAAAAAGAACATGGAGCTAGTTATTATGAATACGTAAAGAATTACGAGAATCTACAAAAAACATTTAACCCTATACAATTCAATCCTCAAAAATGGGCAAAAGCAGCCAAAGCTGCAGGCATGCAATATGTCGTTTTTACAACCAAACATCACGATGGCTTTGCCATGTTTGACACCAAAGAGTCTGACTATAAAATCACAGACCCTAAAACTCCTTTTTCAACACATCCTAAAGCCAATATTACCAAAGAAATTTTTGAAGCATTCCGTCAAGAAAACTTCAAAATAGGAGCCTATTTCTCTAAACCAGACTGGCACTCCGAATATTATTGGTGGCCTTATTTTCCACCAAAAGACAGAAACGTAAACTACGATCCCCAAAAGTACCCAGATCGCTGGGAAAAATTTAAACAATACACATTTAACCAAATAAATGAACTTACTACTAATTACGGGAAAATAGACATACTATGGCTAGACGGAGGCTGGGTAAGACCTTTGAGCACCGTAGACACAACTGTCGATTGGCAAAAAACGATAAAATTGGAACAGGATATTGATATGGACAGGATTGGCTCTATGGCCCGAAAAAACCAGCCCGGAATAATTATTGTAGATAGAACCGTACCGGGAAAATGGGAAAACTATGTAACTCCAGAACAATCCATACCTGAACAACCTCTCCATATTCCATGGGAAAGCTGTATCACCATGGGAGATTCTTTCAGTTACGTCCCCAATGATAACTATAAACCCACAAAGACAATAATAGAAACCTTAGTAAAGATAATTTCAAGAGGGGGAAATTATTTGCTCAACATTGCTCCTGGACCTAATGGGGATTTTGATCCTATTGCTTACGAAAGATTGGAACAACTGACCCCATGGATAAATATAAACAAGTCAGCGATTTTTTCAACACGAACAATATATCCTTATCACAAAGATTCATATTATTATATGCGATCCAAAGACTCTAAGCATATCAACGTCTTTCATCTTTCAGAAGGAGAAACTTATCAACAACCTTCCTTATACCGATTTGAAATAGCTCCTGAACAGTCTATCCAAGACATAAAACTACTAGGATATAGAGGAAAATTAAAATGGAAGAAAGATAAGCACATCATTACGATTATACCTCCCGATCACAAAATCGAGTATGTTGCAGTATTCCAAATTACAGTCAAATAAGATATCTTCTATTCATTATAAGGGAATCCTTGAATATGGATTCCCTTATAATGAATAATCTTTACTCAAACTAAACTCTCCTTCCAGCTGAATATCTTCTGATGATTTCCCTACCAACACTTTAAAGCTTCCCTTTTCGGTTTTCCATCTTTTGTCAGCTCCCCATAATTTCAAATCATTTTTTCTGAGGTTAAAGGAAAATAAAGCTGTATTATGAGCTTTTATATGTCTACGTTCAAAAGCTTTGAGCTGTTTGACTGCGGTAACTACGCTACTGACTTCGTCTACTACATAAACCTGAACCACTTCATCTCCATCAATATCAGAAGTATTACTTACCTCAAAAGATATCGTACATTCAAAATCCTCACTCTTCTCAACCACATTCACTTTTAGATTTTGATATGTAAAATGACTAAAACTTAACCCATAACCAAAAGGATATAAAGGTTTTGCCTCCATTTCTATATAATCATGATGCTTTGGCTTGTTATGATTATAATAGACTGGCAGCTGACCATCACTTCTAGGAACAGAAATAGGCAGTCTTCCTGCAGGATTATACTTTCCAAACAATACTTCAGCTATAGCCATCCCCCCCTCCTGACCGGGATACCAAGCCTCAACAATGGCAGGAATGTTTTCTTGAGCCCACGATAGGTTCAGCGGTCTCCCCTTTATAGTAACCAAAACTATAGGTTTACCTAGTTTATGTAGCTCTTTCAATAATTTAAGTTGGTCTCCCAAGAAATCCAATGTAGCACGATCATATCCCTCTCCACTTTCCATATCACTTAACGTTTTCTGTTCAACACGTGCTGCACCGGTTTCTTCATAGGAAGTACGGAAATCCCTTGCACTGGAGCCTCCCATTACAGCAATGATTATATCTGCCTGTTTGGCAATCTTTTTAGCATTTTCAATATCTGAATGTTGTGTGTCACGTATAGCACAACCTTTCTCATACTGGACTTTTATTCTATCGCCCACCAAAGCACGTATACCATCCAAAACGGTAACTACCTTCTCATCAGGCTGTGGTGCAGTATAATCCCCCAATTGATTATAAATATTGTCCGCATTAGGTCCTATTACCGCTATATGCTTTACTCCTTCTTTTAAAGGAAGCAGGTTATTCTCATTTTTTAGCAGCACAATGGATTCTCGAGCGACTTGTCTAGCTATTTCCCTATTTTCCATAGTACCTACTTTTGCCAACACTTCACCTTCATCCACATACGGATTTTCAAACAAACCCAGCTTAAATTTCACTCTTAAAATATTAGCCACGGCGCTATCCAATGTTTGCATACTTACTTTTCCTTCTTTGACAGCTTTCAACAAATTATCGCCATAGCCCACACCGCTGAGATCCATATCCAAGCCTGCCTGTATACTCTGCGTGGCCGCCTCCACTCCACTCGCCGCCGTTCTATGATTCCCTTGCAGTCCTGATATACTCAATAAATCTGAAACTACAAATCCTTGGAAGCCCCATTCTTTACGGAGCACCTGCTTCAAAAGCCATTCATTGGAAGAACACGGAATTCCGTCGATGGAATTGTATGCAGTCATAATTGATCCTGCTCCTGCTCTAACAGCCGATTCAAAAGGCTTAAGAAAATGATGTCGCAATTCTCTTTCCCCTATGGTATTGAAACCTCCATTATGCCCTCCCTCAGGTACGCCATATGCAACAAAATGTTTTAAAGTACTCATTATTTTATCTTTCTCTCCCAAACGTTGACCTTGCAACCCCTTAACAACTGCTTCTCCCATCTTTCCCACCAAATAGGCGTCTTCTCCATAGCTTTCTTCTGTGCGAGACCATCGAGGATCTCTTGCCAAATCTAACACAGGTCCATAACCATTTCTTCCACCCACAGCATATGTCTCTTTAGCAATAACTGAAGCCATCTCTTCCAAGAGCTTAGGGTTCCATGTGCTAGCTTGGCCTATTGCCGTCGGAAAAACAGTAGCCCCAATGGCCATATGACCGTGAGGTACCTCCTCCGAAATTAATAGCGGGATACCTAGACGGGTGTTTTCAATTATATATTTTTGCAATGCATTAATAGCTTTTGCGGCCTGTTGAGGAGAGAGACCTGTTATCAACGTCTTTTTTGTCCACGGATCTGCACGCAAAGTAGCCCATAAAGCTCCTATGGGTCTTTTAGCTATCAGATCCTTAAACTTTTTGCTGACATAAACATGCTCTCCATCTTTTTCATACATCTCCCAGCCCAATTCTTTGGAAAGCTGACCAACTTTCTCCTCAAGAGTCATCCTCTGCAACAAGTCTTGAACCCGCTCCTCAACAGGCAAAGTCTCATTTTTATAGCGATAAGATTGACCTATACACACATTGAAATAAAAAAAACATAGAAGCAAAAATGGAAATATATACCTCATAACAAGATGCTAAAAAACACTGAAGTGATTGTTTATTTAAGTTTATAACTACTAACCTCTAAAGTACACCTTTTATAAATTGCTCCCAACAAAAAAGTCCTGAAAAAATTTCAGGACTTTTTTGTTACAAACCTATTCTTCAATACTATTATTGATTTCTTGTAAAATTGAAAATCAGATAACCTCGGGATCCATTATCCAAGTCTACGGGCATACGCATTGTCAATGTCTGTGCATCGGCGTATGAAAGACCCAATCTATATCCGGTAGTCACGTTTGCCGCCTTATCTCCTGCATATAGCTTCTTGAATTGAAATTCCGGTTGTCCCATGCCTTTGCCGGGATTGTAGATGGACCAGATTATCGTTCTCACCGCTCCTGTAGCGCACAACGTTCCCGAAGCATTGAAAGTAATGCTTCCTCTATAGTTGCCTGTAGGCAAATGCCACACGCTACCGATAAAACATTCTACCGGAGCCTCATCAAAAATATTCTTAATAGTATAAGTCTGAGGAATATCCTCCCGTGTCACAGAATTTAACACCCAAGTACCTTTTACGCCATTTCTCCATTGCGAAGCAGTAGGCCCTTCATTACTTGTTGCAGGTACATTAGAGTAGCCTCCATCTTTACGTTGAGCACCGCACGCTGAAACTAAAACAACCGCCACAACAAGCGATAAGAATGATAGAATGTGTTTTCGCATAATTAATAATTTAAAGAATATCTAATCCTAAAGCAAAGATACACTCTCTGCACTTTTCTAGCACATCCAAAAATCATACCACAACAAATTTCAACTTTACACCTTTGTTCTTATGATAATCTTTACTTTTGCTAAGAGAATCATAATTTATGAAAAAAAACAGAGCCTTAGAAATCTTAAAAAATATATCCAAAGTCTTAGTTACGCTAGGGGCTTTGTATTGGGTGATAAGAAATATCCGAAATAACAAAGATATCAGTCTGGAAGAGCTGGAAAACGAACTGATGAATTGCGATTGGACCATTCTCTTCTTGGCGTTCTGTGCATATGCCGCATCCCAGCTCATGGCCTCTTGGAGACTCAACTCTTTTTTTAAGGTTATTAAGCTCAACCTTACTGAAAGATACAACTTCCGACTGTATCAGCTGGGCCTCCTCTACAATTTCTTCCTTCCCGGAGGTATTGGAGGCGACGGCTATAAAATATACTTTCTGAAGAAAGAACATCATGTCCGTGGAAGAAAGATATTAAGTGCCGTATTTTTCGACCGCCTTAGCGGTTTATGGGCTCTGTGTATCATCACCTGTGCGTTGATTATCTTTATGCCGCGACTAGCGATACCCAATTATATAACCATTTCGGCAGCGCTATTAGGTACACTAAGCTATTACTTCATTCTCCATACCTATTTTAAAGATTTCTCGAAAAAGTTTTTTATTACACATATCAAAGCTTTAGGAGTGCAAGGATTTCAGGTGCTTTCAGCCATACTCATCTTATACTCTTTGGACTTCCAGGATAAATTTTCACCATATCTCTTGCTATTTCTTGTTTCCTCACTGGTATCCATCGTTCCATCCATCGGCGGAGGTGCCGGATTAAGGGAGCTCGTCATGATGTATGGGGCCATGTACCTTAAAATAGATATACATAGTGCACTTCTTTTGAGTATCTTTTTTTATGTTATTTCCTTGCTGATGGCTAGCTCGGGTATCTATTATGTGATACGTCCTGAACGGCTCGGCGCCAAAAAACTACCTTCCGTAGCAGAAGTAGAAGAAGAAATTGTAAAAGAAAAAGAAGATTACGACTAATTATGGCAAATATTATTATCACAGGGGCTAGCAGTGGAATAGGATTTGAAGCTGTATTGGACCTCACCTCAAAAAAGGAAAACAACGTTATCGCTCTGGCCCGCTCAGCGGATAAGCTCCGAAGACTGCATGAGATTGCTAGCGATCTCAACTTCGATGGAGGCAAACTCTTTCCTGCCCAGTTCGATATCGTGTATGACAACTATCCTGACTCATTGATTCCCTTCGTCAAATCCAAATTCGATAAGGTTGACATTCTTATCAATAATGCAGGGGCATTGATCAACAAACCTTTTTTAGATACCTCTATGGAGGAGTTTGCCCATATGCTACAAACGAATGTGATGGCACATGCCAATATGATAAAACATATTGTCCCTCTGATGCGTGAGGGAGGCCATATAGTAAACATTAGTAGTATGGGCGGCTTTCAGGGCTCAGTAAAATTTCCGGGGCTCAGCGCCTATTCGGCAAGTAAAGGAGCTTTGGCAATCCTTACCGAATGTCTGGCAGAAGAACTGAAAGACAAAAATATTAAAGTCAACTGCCTAGCCCTAGGATCTTCGCAGACAGAAATGTTTGAAGCTGCCTTTCCTGGAATGCAAGCAGGGACATTAGCTTTCGAAATGGGTAGATACGTTGCCGATTTCGCTCTTAACGGCAGCAAATACTTCAACGGCAAGATCATCCCTGTTTCCAATACCACTCCATAAAAAATATTTTAACTAGAAAAATAAAACAGGTTTTATACGCATATGTGTAAAACCTGTTTTATTTAATTTTTATCCTTACTTGCCAACAATACCCCTTAATTTTTTTATATTTAACTAAAACTAACAAAATAATACTTAAAGTTATGAGAAGCAAGCTATTACTGCTTATTCTATTTTGTTTATCTAGTACTCAACTTATATATGCACAAAATAGAACTATATCGGGCACAGTGATCGATGGCAGTTCAGGAAATCCCATCTCAGGGGTTTCAGTTAAAGTATCGGAGAGCAATAGGATTACACAAACTGATGTTTCTGGAAAATTCAGCATAGAGATAAGCAGCAACACTGGAACGTTAGTATTCAGCTATATCGGCTATCACACCAAACAGATTCCCATAACCAACAGCAATACATACGATGTAACATTATTACCTTCTGAAGCCACCATAGATGAAGTAGTCGTAGTGGGTTATGGCACCCAGCTCAAAAAAGATGTCACAGGATCTACTTCCACTGTAAAAATGTCGGATTTGGAGAATGTACCACTTCCCACCATAGAAAGCGCTTTACAAGGGAGGGCTTCCGGAGTATTCATAAACTCTAGCAGCGGAAAATTAGGCCAAGCTTTACAGATTCGTGTACGAGGAACATCCTCTATTACAGCCAGCAGCCAACCTTTATTTGTTATTGATGGCGTGCCCGTAATTACGCGAGACATGGGCACATACACTGAGCCAGAGAATCCTCTGGCAGCAATAAATCCCGATGACATCGAGAGCATGGATATTCTTAAAGATGCATCGGCCGCCGCCATCTACGGAGCCCGCGGTTCTAATGGTGTGGTATTAATAACGACAAAAAAAGGTAAAGCCGGCCGTACAAATATTGATGTAGGATACTACTATGGTGGCAGCAAGCCAACCAAAGTAGGTAAATTTCTAAATAGTCAGCAGTATAGAGAACTATTGACAGCTTCCCTTACCAATGCAGGGTATATAGGAAGTGCCCCAGACCAATATTCCTCCATGTCTGAATTCTGGGAAGACTGGACGGGAACAAATGATTGGGATGAAAACTACGATTCCGACTGGGCAAACCAAGCGTTCCGCACAGGCAATGTTCAGCAACTCTCCCTTACCATGTCGGGAGGTAATGACAAAACCAGATTCATCGCTTCAGGAGCACACAACGACAACAAAGGCATACTTGTCGGTAACAGATACGTACGTACCAGCGGCCGCCTAGGACTCGATCACAATGTCAGTACATGGCTTACTTTCGGGGGCAATATAAACCTCAATAAAATCGACAACTACCGCGTGAGTAGTGACAACGCTTTTTCTAACCCACAACAGCTGAACGCCCTTCCGCCAATACAACCTATCCGCAACGCGGATGGCGAGCTGAACAACAACACCGTCTATTATAACAATCTTATCGACCTAGAGAACGGCCGTCAAATGTCTAATACTTATAGGACTTTCTCCAACATCTATGCTACTGCACAGATTACCCCAAATCTTGTCTTCAGGACAGAATATGGTTTAGACCTTCTGACCTTGGAAGAAGAAATGTTCTTGGGATCCCGAACCCAAGATGGAGGAGATGTGGGTGGCTACGGTTTCAGTCACATCGCCAAATCCATAAACTACAACTTTAACAACACTTTAACTTATAGCAAACTTTTCAACGACATACACGATTTTTCTACCCTCTTAGGTATGTCCTACCAAGACGGACAATTCAGATACACACAAGCTGAAGGAAACAGCTTCCCTTCTGACAAGTTTCAAAAGATCGCTAGTGCAGCGGTAAAATCGGACGCCTCTTCCTACGAGGATCAGTTCTCTTTCCTTTCTTACTTCGGACGGATAAACTATAAACTGAAGAACAGATATCTTTTGGAAGGATCTTTACGTGTAGATGGATCATCGCGTTTTGGTCCGGAAAGGAAATATGGTACCTTCCCTGCTGCATCCATCGGCTGGGTAGTATCAGAAGAAGACTTCTTCGGCGATGGCTCCACATGGAACTACCTGAAAGCAAGGGTTAGCTACGGCCTTACCGGTAATGCCGAAATCGGCAACTATCTATGGCGCACCTTATATTCCGGAGTAAACTATGCAGGTACCCCAGGAACAAAACCTACAACCTTAGGAGACCGTGAGCTTACTTGGGAAAATACAAAAGCGACAAACATAGGTTTGGATCTAGGCTTCTTTAACGACCGCCTTACATTCACCTTCGATGCTTACCATAAAAAAACCACGGACCTCTTACTCAACGTACCTATTGTATCTACAAGCGGATTCACCTCTATCTTGCAAAACTATGGCGAGCTGGAAAATAAAGGACTGGAGTTCAGTTTCAACTCCCGTAACCTAGTCAACACCATTAAATGGTCAACCTCTTTTAATATTGCATTCAACAAAAACAAAGTATTAAAATTGGTGGATGGTCAGCCTATATATCCGGGAGGTAGATATCTAGGACGTGTGGAAGAAGGTAAACCGTTCGGATACTTTTATGGTAAAGCGTATGCAGGAGTAGATCCCAACAACGGCGATGCATTATATTATGTTGACGACACACGTACTGCTACCACCAACGACTATAATGCCGCTGGAGACCAAGAGCTTGGAACTCCACATCCTAAATTTTATGGCGGCTTCGGTAACAGATTTTCCTACAAAAACTTTGACCTAGACATTCAAACGCAGTTCGTCTATGGCAATGACATCTACAATGCTGCTGGAGCATTCCAAGCAGCTAATGGTGACTATTTCGACAACCAATTGGTCTCTCAGATGAACTATTGGAAACAACCGGGGGATATCACGGATATTCCACAACCTCGATTTGACGAAGCCAACGGAACTCGCCCTTCGTCACGCTACCTTCAAGACGGTTCTTATTTCCGTGTCAAAAATGTAGTGTTAGGATATAACATACCTTCTGCATACATCAGTAAATATAAGATTAACAATGCACGAGTATATCTTTCTGCCACAAACCTCTTTACTATTACAAACTATGAAGGATATGATCCGGAAATAAATACCACCTTCGCAGGAAATTATCAGCTGGGAACAGACTTTTATACTCCTCCGCAGGCGCGTACCATCACGTTCGGAATTAATGTCGGATTTTAAATGTTCTCAAAATTTACTGTCATGAAAAATATACATAAAACTATCATATACACTACACTGACAGCTTCCTTGCTGTCAGGAGCCTGCAGCTCAAAGTTGGACATAGAACCAAAACAATCTATTTCTACTGAATTAGCTCTTTCTACCCCCTCAGACGTACGAAATGCTCTTATCGGTGCCTATACCGTAATTGCTGAAGGAGCCCTCTACGGGACCAACCTTATCATGGTACCAGACCTTTATTTCAACTCCAATTATGTTGGATGGACAGGAACTTTCTCCTCTTACAGAGAAATCTTCAACCATAATATTGTCAATACCAACGAGGAGGCTTCCCGCACGTGGACACATGCTTATGAAGCTATCAATATCGCGAATACCGTGCTGTCTGCATTGGATATCATCAATGATCCGGATGAAAAAGATGAAATAGAAGGAAGAGCTTTATTTATCCGAGGTATAATGCATTTTGAGCTGGTACGTCTGTACGGCATCCCCTTCGACAATACGGGTTCCAACAACGGTTTGGGAGTACCTATCATCACCCAAGCAGTCAAATCGGTATCGGATGTAAATAATTCTGTAACTAGAAACTCAGTAGCGGAAGTTTATACGGCTGTAGAAAATGATCTTACCACAGCAATTTCCAAACTTCAAAATTCATCCCACCTCTATGCTGCTCAAGGTATGTTGGCTCGTGTCTATCTGCAGCAAAGCAAATTCCAACAGGCCCGCGACATGGCACATGCAGTGATAAGCAGTGGCGAATTTTCATTAGCAAGCAACCTGGAAGCTCCTTTCCGTGTGAAAAACTCCTCCGAAGGTGTCTTCGAAATCCAACAGACCGAACAAAGCAACGCCGGCTCATCCAATGACGGACTAGCAACATTTTATTCGAGCTATAAAAATATCACCGGAGGCAACGTAGGCCGTGGAGACCTCAACGTCTCGGCAGCATATTATAACTCTCTGGATGATAACGACAAGCGCAAAACTCAGATGATTTATGATGGTACTGGCCAAAAGTCAGGTTATTTTTCCAGAAAGTGGTATAATTACTATGACAACATCCCTGTGGTACGTCTTACCGAACTGTATCTCACCCGCGCTGAATGTAATTTCCGTCTAAGTACCAATGTAGGAGATTCACCTCTAAACGATATCAACACTCTTCGGGAGCGGGCAGGGCTGTCACCTCTAATGACACTGACATTAGAAGACATTCTCAACGAAAGGGACATAGAGTTGGCTTTCGAAGGCTATAGATTACACGATTACAAAAGAACCAAACGCTCCATAGGAGCGGTAGCCTGGAACGACCCTAAACTTGTTTTCCCGATTCCTTATCGTGAAATAGTGGTAAACCCGAATCTTCAACAAAATACAGGATATTAAATAAAAAAGAGGGCGATACGCCCTCTTTTTTATAATTCCTTAATCCACCTGACTATATCCTCCATTACCTTCTCATGAAATGTCTCCTCAAGCTGTGCATACTCGGACACCTTTCCTGTTTTGGCTCTTTGGAACAGATGGTTAAGTCCTTCATATTCCTTCAATACGGTTTTCGTATTTTTAGGAAGAAGGTCGTAATACCCCTTTAGATTTAACGTAGACGGAACTTGTAAGTCTAAAGTGCCGAATGCTCCAAAGACAGGAATATGTATGTCTTTGATAAAATGCTGTGGATTGATACGTACGAAATAACGATACGCCGGTGCAAGCATGGCCAACACTTCCTTTCGCAGCGCAGCATTAGCGTCTACCTTATCTGCAATATTCATATTTTCAAGGAGCTTCTGATAGGCTTCTTCTGTTTTCAAGTTACTCTTTACCACTGCAAAATTTTTTCTATTAATTTCTCGAGCCTGAGCTAGCTGTGCTTCGCTCATCCCTTCTGCCTTGCCTAAACTGTACAGCTGTTCTACCAAAAGCTCATCAATAGGAATACTTGGACCGGCAAGCGATACAATGAACGATAGGTTAGGCACGCCTTGCGCCGCTAACAGGGTAGCTATAAGGCCTCCTTCACTATGACCTATAATACCCACCTTATGGATGTCTACATAGTCCTGCTGCTTCAGGAAGTCGAATGCCGAAATAGCGTCCTTGCTAAAATCTTCTATCGTACTTTGGTCAAAAGAGCCTTCACTCTTCCCTACACCTCTATCGTCGTAGCGCAACACGACAATACCGTTTCGCGAAAGATAGTCCGCAAGTACCTTAAAAGGCTTATGACCAAAAAGAGTCTCGTCCCTATCTTGCGCTCCTGAGCCGCTAAGCAATACTACGGCAGGATATTTTCCTTTACCTTTCGGTTTGGTAACTGTTCCTGCCAATTTAATCTGTGAATAGGAATTATTTATCGTCACATCCAAGGTGTCATAAGCATATGGAGGATGTGGCGTCTGATATCTATTTACTTTGGGAGCTTCCATCATCTTCTGCTCACTGCGGCTCAGCACCACAGGAATCGTAATGCCATTCTGCGAAAACGTCCCTACCAACTTATGATCACCCTGCACCTTAAGCCCCAACGCTATGCCCATACTGTTCTTGACAACGACGGAGTCTCCTTTTACGACAATATCAAAGGGAATACCATAAGCTCCCTGGTCGGGGCTATCAGCCTTCGCTGTATATGTTCCGTTTTCTTCCTGTATATGCAAAACAAACTTCAGCTTTTGAACACCAAAGTCCAAATTGCCAAGCCAGCTGCCTACAATAGATTGCGAATATCCTACACAAGATTGCAATACAATAAATAATAGTAATGTTAAATATCTTATCATACAAATGGATTTATGATTTGCAACAACGTATTGACCACTAATCCTATAATAACCACAAGCAGCCCATCCCATTTCTGCTTACTGTTAATCGCAATTTTCATACCTATTATGAGCCAATAGAAAAAGCCAACAATCAACAATAGCGACAGCCCTCCGAAAATTAAAAGGACCAATAGTTCTTTCGTCGGTAACGCCACCACATCCAAGCTATTATGCTTCATAAGAGACTCCAGCTCAGAAAGGGATTCCTTAACAATAGGCAACGTTGCCAAATAAAGTGCAACGTACATGGGAATATGGCTCATCAACACCACATTAGAAACATCTATAAGCCTAGATTTTCTGTAGCGTACCTTGGCATAAGCAAAATATACTACAATATTTACCGATAAGGTTATTGCTACATTGAGCAGGGCACCAATGATACTCTGAGGATAACCGTGAACAATTTTCAAGGAGCCGAACAACAAAATATCAGACAGAAAAGAAACCAGCACCGTGAGCAACGCAAAAATAACTCCCGTAAAAAGGAGCAGCTGCTCCGAAAAATATTCGAAAGGGTTTAACCACTTTTTCATGCGTTCCTATCGTTTAAGATTTCGTTGATAACCAACATCACCTCTTCCGGCTTTTGTGTTCCGACCAAAATCTTCTTGCCATTTTTCAATACCAGTTGCAGCCCATATTTACCTTTGGTTGTATAGGCCACCCCACCGAAGCTGACTCTATACCCCCAGCCACCATATTCTAATGCCGAATATTTTCTCACGTAGGCTTCCTGCACATCCTGCCAGGCAATAAGCTTCTGACGAATGAAAGGCATGAAGCGGATAAGAATACCCTGCTCATCAATCTGCGTTTTCAGTCGCATCCATACAAAAAGACCTATTACAGCCAATATCAATACTACAGAAACATACGAAGCTTCTTTTTCGGTCGTATCAACAAAAAAAGGATATGCGGCTAATATCACCAACACCGCAAAAAGGATATACAACCAAGGAGCAAAAAAATTCTGTTCCTCCGAAAAAAACTTATTTCTCATCTTGCAGTTCTTTTACTTTTATTATTAAATCATCCAATTTATTGCGAACCGTAGGATAACTCTTACCCATTTTGTTCGCCATTTCCTTTAAACTTCCTGAACTCAACAAAAATTCTATAATAAAATCTTGTTCTTCCGCTGAAAGCTGCATAAATAAAGGCATATCATATTTTCCCATCACCTCCGTCTCACAGTTCTCACAACGCAATTTGGACACCACAAGCCTTGCATCGCAGCTAGGACACTGTACTGGTAACTTCATATTATCTCAGATTAATCTAAACAAATATAATAAAATTTTTAACAATTTTAAAACAACATTAAACATTGTTAAAACAAAACTTCAGATTACACAAGAAATATCTCAGATTCTGCAGTACACCGTAATATGTTTATATTTGCTAAATTTTAATTTGCAGCAAACGATGAGAAAGATTTTAGGATTTATATTGTCCCCTATTTTTTATATAATGTTTGGTTTATTTCTTTTAATATTCCATCCTATTCAATGGATATGTCTTAAATTAGGGGGATATAGCGCACACAAAAAAAGCGTTGACATTCTGAATTACTTTCTCACCTCCTGCAACTACATTTTATTTAACAAGGTTACTTTTGTAGACAACAAAAGTCTGCCACTGAATACGCCGTTAATTTTTGTAGCAAACCATCAAAGTACCTACGATATTCCGGCTATGATTTATTATTTGAGCCGATTTCACGGAAAATTCATCTCCAAAATAGAGCTTGCTACCGCCGGAATTCCGAGCATTTCGTTCAACCTCAAACATGGTGGAGCAGCCAATATAGACCGTAAAGACCCGAAACAGTCTATCGCTGAGATATTGAAACTGGCCAACAACATGAAACAAAAGAATTGGTCTGCTTTCATCTTTCCGGAAGGCACCCGAACCAAGACAGGCAAGATGAAGAAATTTAATGTGGGAGGTATAGCTACTTTGTTGAAGAAAAACCCTAAAGCATTGGTAGTACCTGTAGCAATTACCGGATCGTATGAGATGGTCCAATACGGTATGTTCCCCTTAAGACCCTTCACCCCTTTAAGATGGGAAGTGTTAGCCCCTATTGACCCTGAAGGAAAAACCGTAGAAGAAGTTGTACAGCAGGCGGAAGATGCTATACGCGAAAAGGTTGAAGGTTAGTGTACCTTTCTTCCTTTCCAGTTATATTTTCCCGTATTGCCAGCTACGCCGATATACACCAAATAAAAAGTGTGTATCACCGAAAGAAAGGGCAAATATTTCAATAGTTCCGTACGCTGTGCAAAACGCAATACCGGAATCATAAAGCAAAGCTCCACAACAATCTTTAAAACGAAAGAAGTAAGTAGAAGCCAGTTAAGCTGCGATAGCAACACAAAAAAAGTTACCAGCGAACCTATCAAAGCTAAATTAAAAAGCCATATAGCTACCCCTAAAGCAACTACCTTTTTGTCTTTGTATTTGGTGCTCTTCGAGGCCCAGCGCTTCCGTTGGCTGATAAAGGACGCTAGGTCCGGCTTAGCATCTGTGAAGACCACAGCATCACGAGACTTGCAAAAACCTATTTTATGAGCATACTTTTCCGCAACCTTGTGCAGAAAAAGCTCATCATCTCCAGAGGCTAGGTTGTCAATTCCCTTGAAACCTCCCATTTCAAAAAATACGTCCCTGCGATAAGCTAGGTTTGCGCCATTGCAGGTAGTAGGGTTGCCATTGCCTATTCCCGCAGCTCCCAACCCTATCAGATATAGAAATTCTAAGGTCTGTAGTTCCTCGAAAAAAGATTTCTCTTCGGAATATATTACAGGAGAAGACACAAGGTAACTGTCATGCTCTTCAAAATACTGCATCACCGTCTTCACCCATTTAGGTCCCATGCGACAGTCGGCGTCCGTAGTCACTATAATTTCTCCCGAAGCCGCATCAATTGCTTTGGTAATAGCATATTTCTTATACGAATTCAGCTTGTCTCCCACCCTTAGCTGCAAAAGTTTTACACCCTGCCCCGCATAAGAGCGGACAATTTCTGCAGTACGATCCGTTGAATGGTCATCCACAACAATCAGCTCCAACAAATCTTGAGGGTAATCCTGCTGCAGGATACATTCTATCGTCCTGCCGATATTTTCTTCCTCATTACGAGCTGCAACAAGGATAGAAACTTTCTTTGAAGGCTGCGATTGCGAGGTAAAATAAGGTAACTTGGACCACCCTTTACGTAAGTAAAGCACGATCAATACATACACGCAAGCACTTATAATCAGACAAATATTAAGAATCTGTATCACCGAAATAATTTACATTCCAAACAAAAACTGACCCTATGATTGCGGGAAGGATCAGATTGACAAACCATATGAAGGATACAATGGCCATGACCGCCAGCTCCTGCGTCGTAATATACGCATATAGATTACTTGCCACAAAGCTACGTACACTGAAATCAAAAATATCCAAGGTTGGCAATGCTGACTGCACAAAAAACAAAATAAATATCATCATCACCATAGGGAAAACAGGCAGCTGCGGCAACATCACCACCATCAGAATAATATACTGAGAGGTAAAGATTATAAAGCGTGTGAAAGAAATGAACAGCACCACGGCAAGCTGTCTTAAGGACACTGCCCTCAACACATCAAAAAAAGGCTGTATCTTCTTCAGCCACCGAACCTTGCCCACCATATAGTCCACCCAATGCACATTAAAATAAAGAAACACAAAGGCTAAACCATAAATAAATGCCAGAAGCCATACTCCAAATTTTACCGCGGTAGGAGTGTCCAGAAAGGACGATACAAACCAAGCTATGGCTATTGCTCCAAAAAGGCTGGTCAGCACCAGCTGTGCAAACAACCCTACTCCCATGAGCACCGCACCCCGCGCCCTATGCGAGGGCTGCAAAAACAAAACCCTACCGCCGTACTCTCCTATCCTGTTCGGCGTGAAAATGGCCCACGTCAGTCCACAAAAGACAGACTTCACAGCCTTCCACAAACTGATAGCTTCTACCTCACGCACCAGATAATGCCACTTCACCACTTCAAAAAACCAATTTAGAAACATCAGGAAAACTACAATTCCAATAGCCCAGTAAATTTCCGTAGAATCTATTCCTGTAATAAGTTTTTTGAACTCCCTTAAATTCTGTTGATTGCTGACCTTCTCGTAAATAAACCAGAACGCCAAACCGACAATTGTCAATTTAAGTCCATAATTGAGATATTTCTTATTCTGTCTGCTCAACATGACGTGTTCTGGTCGCACAATTTTAGCAATTATTTTATGGAATTCAATTGCCAACACAAAAATGCGTATTTAAATATGTAATTTTGCTTCATGTTGAAACTAAAAGCCAAAGAGCGCATCATACTAGGAATTGACCCGGGAACGGTAGTGTTGGGGTATGGTGTGGTAATAGAGATTGGCAAAAAGGTGCAGCTGCAGACCTTGGGCGTGGTAAAATTAGGACATCTGGACGACCATGGACTTAAATTGCAACGTATCTTCAAAAAGGTACTTGCCCTCATCGACGAATACAAACCGGACTGTGTAGCACTAGAATCTCCTTTCTACGGTAAAAACGTGCAGGTGATGTTAAAACTAGGACGAGCACAAGGTGTGGCCATGGCCGCAGCACTAAGCAGAGACATCCCCATTTTCGAATATTCACCTCGCAAAATCAAGCAGTCGGTCACTGGCAACGGTAACGCCAGCAAAGAGCAGGTTGCTGCCATGTTGCAGACACTTCTCAACTTCAAGGAAACCCCCGAATTTCTGGATGCTACAGACGGTCTTGCCGTGGCCGTATGCCACTCCTTCCAACAAAATTCGACCACAGGCAACAAAAGCTATTCGGGATGGGAAGCCTTCGTCAAAGACAATGAGGACCGCATCCGTTAGATTTTCACCGAACGGATCACATTTTTGACATTAAGCTCCACAATATCCGTCATGGTCTTGCAGCGATAGTACGAATCGTCCTTATAAAACTTAGCATACCCCTCTCTCAACATGCGGATATTCTCCGGAGTAGAGAGCTGCTGCTCTCGTGAGGCATCCCGCAAATCTTTGATACGATGTCTTTCGCTACGTACCCTATGCACTATCGACGAACGCTCCTCCTGTTGGTATTGCAGTACAGTCTTCTCGTTGAGATGCTCCATACATAGCTTCACATAAGGGAAACATTCTTTGAAAAACTGAGGCATATAAACTTTCGGATTGCCCTCGTAAAACTGCTGGTCAAAGTCTATTGCACGTATGCGAAACTGGAAATCGTCAAAATCGGGAGTGATCTGCATTACAAAATTGTAAGCCCTCATATCCCCCAGCAAGGCTATGGTACATCGCTCGTTGAACTTAACAAACTCCTTAGCGATACGCGTAGGGTTATAATCCGGATTTTTCATCTGAGACTTGCAGAAAAGATCTCCCGGAATTCCAACAATATGTTCTTCCACTAATGTTTCGAAATCATATAGATAATTTACCTGGTTGGGTGATAAAATTTCCTCCAGCTCCAGCCCATAAATACGTGAAGCATCCGCCTGCTTGATATAAAAATAGTCATATACATCGTTCAGTCTGTTGATGATGCGTACACGGAAAGGCCGCGTATTGCCGAAAGCACAATACTCGATTCGGTCAATAATCTTGTGCTGCACGATACGCGTGTTGCCCGACGCTTTAAGCTTGGCATAAATCACCTTGAGTCCGTCATACAGTTGATCCTGCAAATAAGGCGGATACAGTGGCGTTTCCCACAGCGTGTCATTGCCGTACTTATCGATAACCGGAACCGTCTCCTGAAAGTTCAGCAGGTCGAAATACGAGATAGGCAGCTTAGCCTCCCGCTGATAAAGCCTCAAATATTTGGCTAAGCCCGGACTCACCGGATAAATAGGTTTTTTACGTGAAATGACTACATCCCCAATTTCCATAATTCCCCCTTATCTAACCTTATGAATTCTATTATATGGTCACTATATATAAATATGACAATTTTTGTTTGTTTTTAATCAAAATTGGCGAATAAAATATCAAAATTTGTTACTAATTTTGTAAAAGAATCAGAAGATGTTACAGTTTGAGGGATGATGATAGAAGAGAAAGATTCGACGGGACGCTACAAATCAATTATAAATCTAAACAAAAAAGACTTAAGGTTTTATTTGACATATTAATCAGCTGTTGTCCATATCAATAGCCAGCTGTAAAATTTGAATTCTATGGAAAAAAATTATTCTAACTACGATTTAGACAATCTTGATATTCAGATTCTATCTATATTGATGCAAGATGCGTCAATTCCATACACAGAAATCGCAAAAAAATTAATCGTTTCTGGAGGAACCATCCATGTCCGTATGAAAAAAATGGAAGAGATGGGCATCATCCACGGCTCGAACCTTATCATCAACCCGCAGAAAATCGGATTTGACATTACAGCGTTTTTAGGTATTTACCTAGAAAAAGGCTCTCAATATGCCGATGCTGTAGAGCAACTTAAAAACGTGAAAGAAATCGTAGAGCTACATTACTGCACAGGACAATACAGTATGTTTGCTAAAATCATATGCCGTGACACAGCACACCTTAGAAAGGTGCTAAATGAAGATATACAAAGCCTTAAAGGCATTCAGCGCACAGAGACTATCATCTCCTTGGAAGAAAGTATCAGACGTCAAATCACTTTATAGTTTTTTAGGACATCCGTAACAAAAGAAGGCAACGGAATGTTGCCTTCTTTTATTATTTTAATATGGCCACCAATAAAGGCAGAGCCTTTAATTTTTTGTAACTTTGTGTTTGTATGTCGGATATCATTCAATTACTTCCTGAAGCGGTTGCTAATCAGATAGCAGCGGGAGAAGTGGTTCAACGGCCAGCTTCAGCTGTCAAAGAACTGATAGAAAACGCTATTGACGCGGGTGCGGATCGTATAAAAGTCATCGTCAAAGATGCGGGAAAAACATTATTGCAGGTAATAGACAACGGCTGTGGAATGAGTGTGACAGACGCCAGACTTTGCTTTGAGCGTCACGCCACCAGTAAAATCCGCAAGGCCGAGGACCTTTTCGCCATAAGAACGATGGGTTTCCGTGGTGAGGCGATGGCCTCCATCGCCGCCGTAGCACAGGTAGAGCTAAAAACACGACGTGTCGAAGACGAACTGGGCACCGTCGTACAGATCGAAGGCTCAAAAATCGTCAACCAATTTCCGGAAGCCGTGCCAGCCGGAACAAGTGTGGCAGTAAAAAACCTTTTTTACAACATCCCTGCACGACGCAATTTCCTGAAAAGCAACTCCGTGGAACTACGCCACATCATCGACGAGTTCCAACGGGTAGCATTGGCACACCCCGACATCTTTTTCAGCTTACATAGCGACAACAACGAGCTCTTTCACCTTACTCCGGGAACACTGAAACAACGTATCGTCCACATTTTTGGAAATAACTACAACCAAAAACTGGTTCCTGTGGAAGAAGATACGAGCATCATCAAACTCAAAGGATTTATCGGTAAGCCGGAATATGCCAAGAAAACTAGAGGAGAACAGTTTTTCTTTGTCAACGACAGGTTTATCAAAGATCCGTATCTTAACCATGCGGTCATGGATGCCTACGAAGAGATATTGCCGCCGGAAACTTATCCGCTATATATCTTATTCATCGACATTGATCCTGCAAGGATTGATATCAATGTCCATCCTACCAAGACAGAAATTAAATACGAGGACGATAAGGCTATATATGCTATCATACGTTCTGCCGTCAAACGTTCGCTGGGACGCTATAACATTACACCCTCATTAGATTTCGATCAAGATACCAGTTTCAGCCAGTTTATAACAACAAAACCGCTGGAAGAGATTCAAGTTCCAACCATCAACTTCAATCCGAATTTCAATCCGTTCGAAAATGAGGTTGGTGCACTGAAGTCTAAATACACCTCTCGCTCGTACGACTACAGTTCCAAATTTGAAAGAGAAGCTGTCCCACAAAACTGGGAATCGCTATACAAAATCACTGAACAAGCAGACCAGATACAGCTGCCCCTGCTTGGCGATGATCTCTCTACTGAGGATGAGACATCAGCAGAACCTTCGGTAGAAATAAAAAAGAATTTCTTCCAGATCCATAACCGTTATATCATCACGCAGATACATTCTGGAATGATGATTATTGATCAGCAGGCAGCACACGAAAGAATTCTCTTCGAGCAGTATAAAGAACAGCTGGTCAACAATCAGGGAAGCAGCCAACAGAGCCTCTTTCCTACGACAATAGACCTTTCGGTGGCAGACTTCGAGCTGATGAACGAAATCCTTCCCGAATTACAATCGTTAGGATTTCAGCTCCGACCTTTCGGAAAAACTACTTATATTGTAGATGGTATTCCAGCAGATTTGGGGAATAACATTAACGAAAAGCAGATTATCGAGCAGCTACTGGAAGATTATAAACAGAGCCGAGCAGAGCTGAAAGTGGACAAAAGGGACAACATAGCAAGGTCCTTAGCAAAAAGTGCTGCAATCAAGGCAGGCACCCCCCTGGATAATGATGCTATCGCCGAACTTATTGACAGACTGTTCGCCTGTGAAAGCCCTAACGTGTCAATTCACGGAAAGCCGACGGTAATCACACTGACACTCTCAGATTTGATGGAAAAATTTGATAAAATTTAGATTTTGAAAAACCGATGAACAACATATTAGGAAATTTAACCCCTGTAGCAAAAAACCTTCTTATTCTAAATATCATTTGTTTTGTGGGGAGCATTATCTCGCCACAGGCATCACGCTTATTAGGGGTTTTCTATCCGGATTCTCCATTTTTTGAAGTATGGCAACCCTTTACGTACATGTTTATGCATGCCAACTTTTCTCATCTTTTTTTCAACATGTTTGCTCTGGTGATGTTCGGTCCTATTATCGAAAGTATGTTCGGATCCAAGCGTTTCCTGCAATATTACGTCATCACGGCATTGGGAGCTTTGGTACTCCAATATGGCGTGCAAGCCTACGAGGTCTACAGCATCACCGGAACATTGCGGGCCTCGCAGTTTCTCACATTTGACTATTTTGCTGGAACTATAAGCACTAATCTGTCACTTAGCCAGTCGGATTTCGATACTGTAGCTTCTATCTACGCCACCAGCATCGTTGGAGCCTCCGGTGCAATTTTCGGATTGCTATTGGCCTTCGCCTATTTTTATCCAAACATGCCGCTTTTTCTGATGTTCATCCCTATCCCTATCAAAGCAAAATATTTTGTCACCGCATATATCCTTATAGAAATCTACTTAGGATTCAATTATTCCGGTTCATCGATAGCGCACTTGGCTCATGTGGGCGGCGCCCTCTTCGGCTATCTGATGATAAAAATATGGGGCTTTAGAAAAGGTTATTACTAATAATTAATCAAAATAAGGAGGGAATTATGAAGGAAAATGTTTTTAAATCTTTCGTGAGAGACACCTTTGTTCTCAACCATTCTGTAATTCCCTATTTTATTACCATCCAAGCGGTAGGATTTGTATTGCTCTGCATCTTCGACCTGTTGACATTTTCCGATATTACATCGCTTAATATCTATAGTTTTATAATAGAAAAATTAAGCCTGCCTAACAATTTCGGTGATTTCATTTCCCAGCCTTGGTCTTTAATAACTCATATATTGGTATATGAAAGTCTTTGGGCTCTACTTTTCGACTGCCTATGGCTCTACTGGGTGGGCAACCTATTCTTAAACCTTCTTAACAAAAGGCAATTCAACACGGTATTTTTCGGAGGATGGCTATTGGGAGCTATTCTGTATGTGGCTATCGGAAGCACCAATTTGACCCAGCAAAACACCATGTGGAGCAGCTCTGCCTTCGGGATTGCGGCATTGATAAGCACCTTGGCTATATTGATTCCCAACACCACGATACGGTTATTTCTAATAGGCAATGTTCGATTTAAGATTGTGGCCATAGCGTATCTGGCATTAGAAGCTACCTATTACTTTTTTATGGACCTTACCGCCTTGGCAACACATATAGTCGTCATCCTCTTGGGAATTCTATTTACCTATCAGTTGGAAAATGGCCGTGACTGGAGCAAACTTTTTGCCCGCCGAAAACAAATGCATAAAAATACCGCTGTACAGGACGAAGATTTCATTTATATAAAATATCGGACACCCGTTTATACCAACAATAAAAAGAAAAAAGACGAATTTCCTGATCAGGAACAAATCGATCAAATATTGGACAAAATTTCGCTGTATGGCTATGAAAGCCTAACTTCGCAAGAAAAGGCTATACTCTTTAGGGCAAGTAAAAAGCAAAATTAATGGCAGACAGCTCGTATTTACGTAAGAAAAAGCTCGGCTACTTCAGCAAAACCGTGTTCACCGCAAATATTTTTGCTGTGCTGGCACTGCTGTTGAGTTATGGTGCCTCCTTCATCGACCCTAAAAGTTTCTGGCCTTTGGCCTTTTTCGGTTTGGGATATCTACCTATCCTGCTCATCAACGGTGGATTTATCGTCTACTGGCTGCTCCGCCGCAAACGCTTTGCTCTTGTGAGTATCACCGCCATCCTATTAGGCTGGCCGCTTCTCATCAAACATATAAATTTCAGAAATGACAATGAAAAAATCTTGGTGAAAGCCGATTCTGTTTTAAGGGTGATGAGCTACAATGTACACCTTTTCCAACGATATGATGACAGCAAGGATAATTTCCGTGCCGAAACCATAGAATTCATCAATACCTTGAACCCAGATATTGTATGTTTTCAGGAGTTTTATAGCCGTCTGCGAGGCACCAAACAGTTCACAAAAAAACTTAAAGAGAAAGGTGATTTCGAAGATTATTACTTTGAACCCTTCCAACAAAATGACTATGAAGGATATGGTCAAGCTATATTCTCCCGATATCCCATTATCAACAAGGGAACGATCACGCAAAACAGCTTCGGCTTAAACCGCATCATCTTTGCCGATATAAAAAGAGCCGGAGACACCATAAGAGTCTATAACGTACACATGCGGTCTTTTGCACTACAGGATGAAGATAAAGACTTCATCCAAAAGTCTCCTTCTGAGCAGATGAAAGACGAGAAACAGACCATCCGTCTCGGCCGTAAGCTCAAAAGGGCCTTTACCAGCCGCAGCGAACAGGCCAAGACACTCCTAAATCATATCCAAAATAATTGCCCTCACCGCTACATCATCATGGGAGATTTCAACGATACCCCTATGTCATATAGTGTCAATCTGGTGAGTAAAAACATGTTAAACGCCTTTGCGGAAAAAGGTTTCGGCTGGGGAGTGACACATTTTGGAGTCCTTCCCATCTTTCAAATCGACTATATCCTTGCCGACAAGAAACTGAAAGTAAACGATTACGGAATCATCAAGGAGAAACTGTCTGACCACTACCCTATCTGGGCGGACCTATCCTTGCATTAAGAAGGTCTTTTCACCTGAAGTATCTCTAAAGACTTATCGATAAAGTCGTCATATCGGTTTTTCACCTTGAAATAGGCCTCCCTACCAAAGTAATAGCGGGCTACAATAGCTTCAATATCAGATTGTATCAGCTTCAATAAGTCCTTTTTCTTACGCTCGGAGACCATCAGCCCTCGCTCGTTGAGATAAGCGATAAACTTGTCGTACTCCTGCTGCGGTAACCTATATCCCTGAAGAAAATTCTCTATAGAATAGGCCGGCGACCTTTTGGTGAAACGCTCGTAAACAAACTGCTCTACCAAGCTGGATTTCAAAATATCCTGATACAGCAAGCTCACCGCATTAGAGTCTACCTCTACACGGACATCGGGATTGATGCCACCACCACTCAACAGCTGCTTGCCAGCCAAAGTCTTGAAAATCTCAGCCCCCGTATAGGTGGTATCCAAAGTCCACAACCCTCTGTACATGGTAACATAGTTCATCATGTTAGACCAGTTGGCTGTATATTTTCGCTGTATAGAACGGCCTAATGGCGTATAGTAGCGGGCGATACTCAAGTTGATACGAGAACCGTCTAAAAAGTCGAACTGTTCCTGCACTATACCTTTGCCGTAGGACCTGCGCCCCACGATGGTAGCTCTATCCCAATCTTGCAGAGCGCCGGCAACAATCTCGGAAGCCGATGCCGACGACTCGTTGATTAGCACCACAAGCTTGCCATCAGCAAAGACACCCTTGCCATCGGAAAAGTATTCCCTACGTGGCTCATGCGCCCCCTTGGTATATACCAGCAATCTTTTATCGGCAAAAAACTCGCTGGCAACCTTGATAGCGATATGGAAATAGCCTCCCCCATTGTCCCGAAGATCCAAGATCAGCTGATTAGCACCCTGCTTTTTAAGTTCCAACAAAGCTGTCCTAAACTCTTCCGCCGTCTTGAGTCCGAAACGACGTAGCTTAACATACCCTGTACGAGGTTCCAGCAAGTAGGACACATCGATAGAACTTACGTTGATCTGATCCCTACGTACTTTGAAAAGCTGGTTCATGTGCAGGCTATCTCTATACACATAAAGGTTAACGACAGAACCTTTAGTACCACGCATCAGACGATCCACGACCTTCTGTCCTATATTTCTTCCGGCAATCTGTGTGGTGTCAATCTTGGTGATGCGATCACCTACACGCAATCCAGCCTTTTCCGCTGGGCCGTTGCGGACAAGGCCCACGACCATCAACGTATCGTTGAGATTGAAAAAATCAAGACCAATACCTTCGAAAGTACCTTCCAGCACCTCATTTTGATTTTTGGTCTCATTCGGCAGCAGATAGCTCGAATAAGGATCCAAATGGGAAATAATATGGTTTATCGCTCCATTTTGAAGAGAGTCCAAGTCTAGGCTGTCCACATACGAGTTGGACAGTAAGTCCAAGACCTGCTGAATTTTGTACGAGTTATCAGACAGTCCTATAGGCACTAAAGAAACCCCTGGGTTGTTATTCTGTTGGTCCACATAATTCTGGCCAAGAATAAGTCCAAGCATCAATGTAGCGGCATAGGTTGCTGCCACAAAAATATTTCTACCAGTACCCTTCTGCATGGAAAGTAATTGCGAAAGCAAAAATAAGAGTTAATTCAAATTCTTTTACAGATATTTCAATATTTGTCGAAACAAATTGTATTCCAAATTCTTTATTATCAATAAATAATTGGTCATATTTGAAAATTAATTGACAACCATGCACGAGATAGAACCTTTCTACAACTGGAGACATGACTATATTGCAGCGGAGGACAAAAAGTCGCCCTTCTATGGCACTATATATAACGAGTTTGAATTCGATAAGCAGGTATACAACTACTTGTTGCATCCCCAATGGGATGACTTCGGCTCACAGACGCTATATCTGAAGGTTCTGTTCGCAGATTACGACAAGCATTACGCCATCATCGAATTTATCGGCGAGTGGAACGATGCCCTCTACAATGACATTATGGTCCTCAAACGTGAAGTGATTGACCTGATGATCCAAGAAGGAATTACCAAATTCATCATTATCGGTGAAAACGTGCTCAACTTCCATAGTTCGGATGATTCCTATTACGAAGAATGGTTTCACGACATCGAAGACGGCTGGATTGCTGCGCTTCACTTCCGTGACCACGTCGTGGAAGAGTTCCAAAGCCAAAACATAGATTATTATATCAATTTCGGCGGATATCTCAACGAAATTCCATGGCGTACGCTGAAGCCCATACAGCTATTTCATCACGTGGAACAGTACCTCCAACGTCGCCTCGGAATGTAAATTGACAAACAAACAACATATTTTTGATACACTTGAATTCCCTATTCCATATAGAATTCAGTAACTTTGTCACATAAAAGAAATAAAACTTTACTAACATGTCATTCAGAATAGAAAAAGATACTATGGGTGAAGTTCAGGTGCCTGCAGACAAATACTGGGGAGCACAAACCGAACGTTCACGTAATAACTTTAAAATTGGTCCTGCGGCATCCATGCCGAAAGAAATCATCGAAGCTTTCGCGTACCTTAAGAAAGCAGCAGCATATGCCAACTGCGACTTAGGCGTATTGCCTGTAGAAAAGCGCGACGCCATCGCTGCTGTCTGCGACGAAATATTAGCGGGTAAGTTGGATGACCAATTTCCATTGGTAATCTGGCAAACAGGTTCAGGAACACAGTCCAACATGAACGTTAACGAGGTTATCGCTAACCGCGCTCAAGTGTTGGCCGGCCGTAAAATCGGAGTGGATGAACCTATCTTGAAACCTAATGACGACGTCAACAAATCACAATCTTCTAACGACACTTTCCCTACAAGTATGCACATTGCTGCCTATAAAGCTGTAGTGGAAAAAACCTTGCCAGGAGTAGAAAAGTTGCGTGACACCCTACAACGCAAGTCGGAGGAGTTCATGCACGTTGTAAAAATCGGCCGTACACACCTTATGGACGCTACTCCTTTGACTTTGGGTCAGGAGCTTTCAGGCTATGTAGCACAGCTGAACTACGGCATCAAAGCCGTAAAGAACACGTTGTCACATCTTTCGGAACTGGCTCTGGGAGGTACTGCCGTAGGTACAGGACTTAACACTCCTAAAGGCTATGACGTGTTGGTAGCTAAATACATCGCCGAATTTACAGGATATCCTTTTGTGACAGCACCTAATAAATTCGAGGCTTTAGCTGCTCACGACGCTATCGTTGAGACACACGGCGCCTTAAAACAACTTGCCGTATCATTGAACAAGATCGCTAACGACATCCGTATGTTGGCATCAGGCCCTCGCTCAGGTATCGGCGAAATTTTGATTCCTGAAAACGAGCCGGGTTCTTCCATCATGCCGGGAAAAGTTAACCCTACACAATGTGAAGCATTGACTATGGTCGCTGCTCAGGTGATGGGTAACGACGTCGCTATCACTATCGGCGGTACGCAAGGTCATTACGAGCTGAACGTATTCAAGCCATTGATGGCCGCCAATTTCTTACAATCGGCCCGTCTTCTAGGTGATGCATGTGTGTCGTTTGAAGAACACTGTGCTTCAGGCATCCAACCGAACTATCCTCGTATCAAAGAATTGCTTGACAACTCATTGATGCTGGTAACAGCCCTAAATACCAAAATCGGCTATTACAAAGCTGCTGAAATTGCTCAGACAGCACACAAAAACAACTCTACATTGAGAGAAACTGCTATAGCATTAGGATATGTTACTGCTGAGCAGTTCGACGAATGGGTAAAACCGGAAGATATGGTTGGAAATTTGAAGTAATGAAACACAACTTTTCAAACATATATCATTTTCATAAAACATACCTATCTCTTCTGATAGGTATGTTTTTATTTGCTGTGGTAGGGTGCCAACACAATTCCGACATGCAGTCTGAAGGGGTAAAAGAACTGCAAGGTGTCTGGGTGCAGGATTCCGTAGCGAATCAAAAGGCACTACTCTCCTACACCTTACATACTTTCACCTTCCGTTGTGATTCCCTCTATGTCACGATGGACGTCCATGCCAAGAAGAAAACCATTCCCGATTCCTGCTACAACAACGGCAACTGGAAAGAGTACGCCAAAGCCGTCTACGTACAGCGTGGCGACAGCATCATCGTAGAAGGAATCTACACCAAAGAAAACGGCAAACAGAAAATATCAGGATGCTATAAAAACGGCCAATATCTTCCGCGCTTTAAAGTAGTGAGCCTCTCCAAAGATACCGTAGTACTACAAAATAAATACGAATCTACACCTATTACTCTAAGAAAAGTTCAGGACATCACTTGCGTCCCTAAAAAGCGCTGGGAAATGTAAAAAGCAAATTCAAATGCTGAGAATTTTTAGCATCTTTATTCCAAACTAACCAATCATCAATGCATAAAAGCCTTCTTATCTTTTTTTCACTGTTGTTCAACTTCTGCTATGGACAATTAGGTGTCGATTCTACAACTAGGGTGAACCTTATCACTTACCTTTCCAAAGGTGACACGCTGAAATACACCGTCGTAAAAACTGTTACGGACTCTTCTACCACAAATCAGCCTTCTAAAAGTGAAGTAACATTTGACTTCACCATCACTGTGCGAGACTCCACGGATAGCAGCTATATCTTTTCATACTCACGAAAGTTAGAGTCACTGATGCCTGAGTTGATGAACCTACCCATTAAATTACAGAAAAGCCTGACAGCGCTGACAGACCTCCAGATAGATTACGAAACCGACGAATATGGTTGCTTCAAGGCAGTACTTAATACCGAGCAGCTTACCCATAAATTCGAGCAGCAAAAAAGCACTGTACTGGAACTTATCAATCAAATCGACCTACAAAAAGATTATATCGATAAAATGGAAGAAGTAATAAACTCCATCGAAGCGGAATCCCTTATTTCTTCCTACACACAGGACATCTTGGCCTTACATTATGCTCTCGGAAGCTCTTTTATGATTTCCGATACCACAGCCTTCGATGAAGACATAAACATTCCTATTTTCGATATTCCGATGAGCTTCTCCGGAATTATATACTGCGACGAATACGATAGTGAAAACAGCTTTATATCTTTTATTGAGGAGAAAAAAATAAACGGAGATTTCAGAAAACAGATGCTCGACCTACTTCAAAGTTTATCTTCCGATCAGGTAACTGCCGAGACGGAAGAAGAGATTAAGAAATTAGATATGGACCTATATTTGATTAACAATTATCAGTACAATACTTCTTACGGTGTTCCGCTTTATATTTCGCTGAATAAGGTAGTGTATGTGAACAGTGAGTTAGGTAAGCATAAGAGGATAGAAACATATAACATTTCATTGATAGAATAAAAGCCGCTTAAAGCGGCTTTTATTCTATAAGTCTTGTCTCATCAGAGGATTTAAGTAGATGTTGTTTAAGCTCATTCTCCGACTGAAGGAGTTCTTGCTCTACGACCTTTCGTTTCTCGCGTCCTTCGCGCTGAATCTGCAACACCTGTTCTATAGTCTCTATGATGTCGTTATTGGCCTTTTTAATGGTTTCAATATCCACGATACCACGTTCCGTCTCGCGTGCTACATTGACCGTAGAATCTTTCAGCATCTCAGAATTTCTGCGCAACAGCTCATTGGTCGCATCGGTTACGGCCTTCTGTGCTTCAAGAGCACGCTGCGCATGTGCTATCCCTAGGGTCAACACCATTTGGTTTTTCCATAGCGGAAGGGTATTTACTATGCTGGACTGAATCTTTTCCATCAACGAGGAGCTGTTGCTCTGTATCATGCGTATCTGCGGAGCTGTCTGCAGCACCACCATGCGCGTAAGCTTAAGATCATGTATCTTACGTTCGAAACGTACAACCTGCTGCTCCATGTCCTTATAGGCTTGAATCTTGTGCTGGTCTCCTGACTCTTCGGCCTCTTTCTTCAATTGAGGTAAAATGACATTGTGCGCTTCCGCTAGTTTCTCTTCTCCAGCAGCTATATGCAAAGAAAGATCCTTGAAATAATTTTGGTTTTCTTCAAAAAGCTTGTCGAAGATGTTAACATCCTTAAGCAGATTCTTATAATGTCCTTCCAGCTTAAGTTCAATTTGATGGATATTTTTTTCCACGGAAGCATATTCTGTCCGTAGTCGCTGTATTTTCTTCTTCATGGAGTCGAAGAAAGGAATAAGAGGCTTCTTGTTGAGCTTCTCATCAAAAGATTTTATGTTGGAACGCAGATTCAGCAGGATATCTTCCGCACCTCCCATATCTTTGGTACGCACCTGCTTTAATATCTCGTTAGCAAAGTTGCTTACCTTCACCTGACTCGCCGTTCCGTATTGTATGATGTCTGTAGTAGATTGTAAGTTTATCTTTTCTTTATATTGTTGGATTAAGGCCTTCTCTTCATCGGTGAAGTTTACCTGCACATCCTGTCCTTTCTCTTCATTTGGGTCGTCGTAAGTAGTCAAATCCATGATGCTCATATCATTAATGGTTAAGTAGTTTTTTATTTTTCAATGTTTGCAAATAGACATCGGTCTCAGCCGAAACATCCAAAAGTCTATACTGAATTAAGGTCGTAATATCTTGTTCTATTGCTGCGGAAGCCTGCACCAAGACAGATTCCAACTTGTTCTTCGACTCTATGGTAATTGCATTATTAAGACTCGTGTTTTCCAGATCGTGATATTCCCGCAAGATGTTTACTACCGTACCATGACGCACCAAGAACTTTTCGGCTTCCTGCATGTCCCTTTGCTCGATAAGCTGAAATAGGCGCAAGATCTTGTCTATATGCATCTTCAAGGTGGTATTGTGTATGACTTTCTTGTAAAACACCAACTTCGTGACGAAGGTTTGCGGTGTCTCTATTTCTACGGTGGACAGTGCTAGACGACGTTGTTCCGCTATGCTATTGATCCATGTTAGGGGGCGTATTTCCGCCATCTCCAGCCGCTGCAGATAGGGCTTAGACTGCCTCAGCAGTAAGCCATTACCAACAATATAAGAAGCAATATAGGCACAGACCATAGCCAGTAAACCCGAGGACATGGCTCCCGCAAAATAGAAAAATCCATAAATGATTCCACACTGAACAAATAACAGCAGCCAAGCCAAGAAATACCAAGAGCGAACCTTGCTCTTGGAAGCTTGCGACATCATGACGAAAGGATGTATTGGAGGCACAAAAAGCAAAACGGATAAAAAAGTCCATTTCAGCTTACTAAGCTCCCAGCGTTTACTCTTATTTGTCGCAAATCCCATGTACGTTATATTTTATTGACAGTTCTAAAGATAATCATTTACAACGATTAATCCACCTGTTTACTAGGGTTTTAACAGAAATATTCACTTTTATAATTCAAGAATCGATAAATTTACATAATGACACCCCAAAACAACGCTATAAGTTATACGCGAGCCGTAGCCACCGTATTTGTCATACTGATTCATGCCAGCACGGGATTCCTCAACCGCTTTCATGCGGAAGGGTTTGACTGGAATTTTGCTAACTGGATTAATGCGGCCACACGGTGTTCCGTTCCGCTCTTTGTTATGATTTCCGGAGCACTCCTCCTGTCCAAAGAAGAAGAAACCTTCTCTTTCTATAAGAAAAGGCTTCCCAAATTGTGCTGGCCTTTCGTCTTCTGGACCGTCATCTATATGATTTATTATTTCTATCGATACACGCATTTCTCAACACTATCGAGCCAAAAAATCATTGCCATCATTCAGGATAAAATACTACATGGAGCAAATGCACATCTCTGGTTTATGTATATGATCATAGGAATGTATCTGGCAATTCCCTTTGTTAAGAAGATCGTTCGCCAAGCGTCCCTGCGTGAGATAGAGCTTTTCCTTGTATTGTGGGCCGTAGCCATGTTCATCACCAACAAATTTTATTATCCCTATACCCCTAAGATTGACATATCTTTCTTTTCGGGCTATATTGGCTATCTCATCCTAGGCTATTACCTCAGCATAAAAGATTTCAAAGTAAAATTCTGGTGGTATCTGTTAGGATATGTAGCTATCTTAATTTTTACGGCAGTGATGACCTATATGTGGAGCTCGCAAGAGCGCCAGTTTAACCCACACTGGTATAATTATGTCTTTCCAAATACAGCCTTAGCTGCAATATGCCTTTTCATGCTGTTGCAAAAAACCGTATCCCAAGATAGAACTTTACCGCTCTGGGTACAGCTCACAGACAAATACAGCTTCGGCATCTATCTAGTACATATTCTTCCATTGAACTACATACATCCCATGCTATCAAAACATATGAATACACTATGGGTGATTCCTCTAGCGACATTGCTTACGCTGCTAAGCTCTATAGGGATTATCATCTTGTTGCGTAAACTGCCTTACGGTAAATATGTAAGCGGATAAAAAAACAAAAGCTACCCCAGGCGGGATAGCTTCTTTATTTCAAAAATTCAGGTCGCAATTAGAATGGTAAATCATCGTCATCCGCACCCGAATTGCTGATGTCTACCGGTGCCGGAATGTTGTCTGCATAAGAAGGCGCCGACGCTGCTGTATTAGCCAACTTGGTTACTCTCCATGCTACCAACGAATTGAAGTACGTTGTCACTCCTTGTGGATTAGTCCACGGACGACCACGAAGATTGAACGATACTTCTACCTCATCTCCTACAGCCAAATTATCAAAAATGCTAACTCTATCTTGTGTTGCTTCAAATCTGATATACTCTACAAACTGTGGGTTTTCTGCGTAAGCAACAATTAAATCTCTTTTCTTGAAAGTCTCAGTAACCTGTTGTACAGCACCTATTTCGTGAACTTTTCCTCTGATTTCCATATCATTATTCGTATTAAACTGTAAAATTACACATTTTTTGCATGGAAGATTAATTAACTTTGCACAAATATGAAAGAAGTTTTCAACACCCCCGGCAAAGTGATAGTAACTTGCTACAAGCGTCTATCCCCTTACCTCCAAGAAGAAATCTGCGCGCTAGGATTCGAAATAAAGAGGACCTTCAGCACAGGCATAGAAACCACTGCATCTGTCAACGAATGCATACGCTTAAACCTTAATCTGCGGACAGCAGGTCAGGTTTTGTACGAAATTGGCGCTTTTCGGGCTAGAAACGCCCAAGAGCTATACAACGCCTTGGTAAAAATAAGCTGGGAAGATCTTATTCCAGTTGATGGTTACTTTTCGGTAACATCCTTCGTAAACAATGAAACCATAACGACTCCACTGTACGCCAATGTCAAAGTAAAAGACGCCATCGTCGATAGAATAAAAGATAAGATAGGGAAACGTCCTAATTCAGGGGCAGACCTTTCCAAAGCAGTAATCCACCTACACTGGGTGGAAGATAGAGCGGAGATTTTCCTAGACACCTCAGGAGAGACATTGTCCAAACATGGATACCGTAAGCATCCCGGCAAAGCCCCTATGTTGGAAGCGTTGGCGACCTCTACCATCATGGCCACACAGTGGGACAGAAAGTCTCCTTTTGTGAATCCTATGTGTGGCTCCGGCACCTTAGCCATTGAGGCGGCACTGATAGCGCAAAACCGCACGCCAGGCTTGCAACGCATGAATTATTCGTTCATGCACTTCAACGGTTACGACGAATCGGTGTTCTTCCAAGAGAGAAGACTACTGAAAGAAAAGACCAACAAGTCAAATATACCGACGATCATTGCTTCGGATATTTCCGAACAGGCCGTTGAAATAGCACGCCTGAATGCCAAAGCCGCCGGCGTAGAACACCTCATACAATTTGCCGTGTGTGATTTTGCAAAAACATCCATTCCAGAAACTCCAGGAGTGATCATGTTTAATCCGGAATATGGCGAACGCCTAGGCACACACACTAAGCTGGAAGCTACCTACAAACGTATAGGAGACTTCATGAAACAGCGCTGTAAAGGCTACCGCGGATACGTTTTTACTGGAAATCCGGACCTTGCCAAAAAAATTGGTTTAAAAGCTTCTAGGAGAATTGAATTTTTTAATGGTAAATTAGACTGCAGATTATTACAATACGAACTTTACGAAGGAACAAAAGAAAAGTAACACTATGCAAAACGTCATTGATTTAACTATAGCATTCGTTCAAGACAGACTTAAATTTGCTGAAGCAGGCCACGATTGGTGGCATATACAAAGGGTGTGGAACAACACCAAACTTATACTCCAGACAGAAAAGGCTGACCCACTCGTATGTGAGCTAGCCGCCCTATTGCATGATATCGCCGACAGCAAATTCCATAATGGTGATGAAACCATAGGCCCCCGAGTAGCAGGCGAATTCCTAGAATCCATAGGTGTCAACCAAGAGGTCATCGAGCACGTAAAACAGATTATCCTCAATATGTCCTTCAAAGCTTCGCTCGGAGATGTAAACTTCCATTCCAAAGAGCTTGAAATCGTGCAAGATGCTGACAGACTTGACGCCATAGGCGCAATAGGCATAGCAAGAGCCTTCAACTTCGGCGGACATAAAAACCGTGAGATGTATAATCCAGACATCAAACCTAGAACAAACCTCACCAAAGAAGAATATAAAAACTCTTCCGTACCTACCATCAATCACTTCTACGAAAAGTTGCTCCTGTTGAAAGACAAAATGAATACGCAAACAGCAAAACGTATTGCAGAAAAAAGACACAAATTCATGGAAGACTTTCTGCAACAATTTTATGATGAATGGAATGGAATAGCCTAAATCAATTCTATATTTATAAGAAGATATGTAAATTAGGCAGTAATTATGAAAAATATTACTGCCTTTTTTTTATACCTAATCCTGCCCTTAACCACTTATTGCCAACAACTTGTCAGCAATAATGATTCGGCTACTTTTACCAACTTCTCGTGGCAAAATGAACATATCGCCAAAGGGGTAGTATGGAGAAGCGGACATTTTAACTCTCTTTTCAATAGCAAGCAGTTTATCAGCATTTTAGAAATAGACCTTTCCAAGAGGAACAAGAAGCTGGGCATTGTAGCATTACCCCAGCAGCTTGAACATACCTCTACCCTAGCCCGGCATGCCAAAGCTCTCGCCGCCATAAACGGAGGTTTCTTCCATATGAAAAACGGAGGAGCTGTCAACTATATAAAAGTTAAAGGTAAGGTGATCACCTATTCCAAATCAAAAGGTACTCATGCCAATGCCTTCTTCGCCTTTGATAGGAAGAAGACCATTATCACCTCGGACTCTGTAGCAGCTACCGCACTGCCCAACGTAATGTTGGCAGGACCTCTCCTCCTAGAAAACAATAGGACGGTAAGTCTTGCGGACAACGCCTTTAATAAAAATAGGCACCCAAGAACAGGGGTTGGCTTGGCAGGCAACAAATTATATCTAATCACGGTAGACGGTCGCAACAGCATGTCCCAAGGCTTCTCTCTGGCAGAATTCACCAACATCTTCAGATGGCTGGGATGTACTGACGCCATGAACCTAGACGGAGGAGGAAGCACTGCCATGTACATCGAAGGAAAAGGCATAGTAAACCATCCATCCGACAACAAGAAGTTTGACCATCAAGGAGAAAGAAAAGTTGCTAACATCATTTACATCAAAAAATAATCAACAATTATGAAAAAGATCCTAATCTTAACAGTACTATTATCAATCAATGCAGTGGCTTGGGCCCAAACCAAAATCGTTGCCCACCGTGGAGCCTGGAAAAATACAAACGCCCCTCAAAACTCTATAGCCGCCCTAAAACACGCCATAGACCTTAAGGTGTGGGGCTCGGAGTTCGACGTATCACTAACCAAAGATGATGTTCTTGTCGTAAATCATGACCAAGATTATCAAGGAATAGATATCGCCACAACAGATTATGCTACCTTAAGCCAAAAGAAATTGGCAAACGGCGAAACATTGCCTACAGCAGAAGAATATCTTCGCGTAGGATTAAAACAGAAACGTACTAAAATGATTTTTGAAATAAAACCTAACCGTCTGGGGAAAGAACGTACCATAGAAGCTGCCGAAAAATGCTACAACCTCGTCAAAAAGATGAAAGGACTCAAGAAGACAGTATTCATCTCCTTCAGCTATGATGCCTGCCTTCATCTGAAAAAGCTAGACAAAAAAGTACGCGTACAATACTTAGGAAGTGACAAGTCTCCTATAGACCTATACAATGACGGCTTCAGCGAAATGGATTTCAACTATTCGGTATTCAAGAAAAACCCTCATTACTTCCAAGATGCTAAAGAAAGAAAAATGAAAATCAACGTTTGGACAGTAAACAAGGAAGAAGATATGCGTTACTTTATCGACAACAAAGTGGACTATATCACCACTGACGAACCGGAATTACTTCAGAAAATTTTAGCTCAATAATATGAAAAAGCTGCTATTAACCATTATAAGCTTCTTTAGCTTAGCCACAGCCCTGCAAGCCCAAGCTTTGCAGGTAGGCACATACAATATACGTCAGCGAAACACCATAGATGAAGGAAATCTATGGCAAGACCGCAGAGAATATCTGTGTAAGCTCATCCGCTATCATGATTTCGACCTGTTGGGGATTCAGGAAGCTTTCAAAGACCAACTTGAAGACATGCTGAAGCTGCTTCCCAAGTATGGAGCAGTAGGTGTAGGTCGCGATGACGGAAAAGATAAAGGCGAACATTCGGCAATCCTTTACAAGAAAAGCCGCTTTACGCTTATCAAAAGCGACACCTTCTGGCTGTCGGATACCGACACGGAAAAGCCTAACAAAGGATGGGATGCCGCACTGCCACGCATCTGCACTTGGGCAATCTTCGAAGATAAGGAAAACGGCAAGCGCTTCATCATGATGAATACCCATTTCGACCATGTGGGAAAGGTCGCAAGGACAGAAAGTGCTAAGCTGATGCTCCAAAAAGCGCACGAACTCGCCAAAGACCTTCCTCTCATCATCACTGGAGACCTCAACGTCGACGAGAAGAGCGACGCCTACAATACGTTTGCTAGCTCACCTTACATTCAGGACACCTATGAGTTGGCTCCCCTAGTATATGAACCTAACTCCACCTTCAACGGATGGGGTAAGTCTCTAAAAGCTAAAGAAAGAATTGACCACATTTTTATCTCAAAACCTTTTAACGTATTGAAATACGGCGTCTTAACGGACACCTACATGGGCAAATTTCCGTCCGACCACTTCCCAGTGCTGGTTCATATGGAATGGTAATTCATTTGTTTTTTTAATTTTGTATAACAAATTCAAAAGCAATGAAAAAATTATCCTACTTGGCACTAAGCATCGCGGCTCTACCTCTGCTGTCAGGTTGTGAGGCTATGAGCCAGATGGCCAGCACCTTGCCGCAAGCTACCCCTGGCACTACAGCAAAAGATTCTACGATAAGCCAAACAGAAGCTGTCAGCGGAATCAAGCAAGCCCTAAACAATGGCCTTCAAAACAGCATAAAAACCTTATCCGCAACAAACGGTTTCTTTGGAGACGCCGTAGTGAAAATCTTGATGCCTCAAGAAGCACAAAAGGTAGAACAGGCCTTGCGCTCCGTAGGTATGGGCAAGCTGGTGGACAACTTTATCTTGAGTCTAAACCGTGCTGCAGAATCGGCAGTAAAGGAAGCTGCTCCCGTTTTTGTCAATGCATTGACCAAAATGACAGTGACCGACGCCTTCAACATCTTGTTAGGACCCCAGCAAGATGCAGCGACAACCTTCTTCAAACGCACCACCTCCAACGAGCTCACACAGAAGTTTAGCCCTATAGTGAAGGCAGCCTTGGGAAAAAATAATGTAAGCACTTACTGGACACAGCTTACAACAGCGTACAACAACCTCCCTATCGCCACGACGAAAGTAGAGACAAACCTCAACGCTTACGTCACCCAAAAAGCCATTGACGGCCTTTTTGTGAAAGTCGCCGATGAAGAACTAAAAATCAGACAAAATATAGGTGGTTCACGCAATTCCAGCATCCTGCAAAACGTTTTCGGATGGGTGGACCAACAAAAACAAAAATAATTTCTTAGGGAAGAGTTGCTCTTCCCTTTGTTTTCCCATTTCTTGACACTAACGATACGCTAGGGAGTATTTCTTTTCCTACATTTGTAAAGCAATAATTTAAAAGATGGATTTTTCTGTTATCAATGATATAAAAGATATGTCTGTTGCAGAGCGCTTTATGCGTTACGTGCAAATAGATACGCAATCGGATCCTAATTCTGCTACTTTCCCTTCTACAGCTAAACAGCTGAACCTTAGCAAAATGTTAGTGGAGGAGCTTACAGCTTTGGGAGCAAAAGACGTAGAACTAGATGAAAATGGATATGTCTATGCGACAATCCCTTCCAATACGGATAAAAACGTTCCGGCAATATGTTTCTGTTCACATGTGGACACCTCTCCTGACTGCTCGGGAAAAGACGTAAAACCTATCGTGCACCGCAATTACCAAGGTCAGGATATCGTACTTCCCGATGATAAGAGCGTGGTTATCCGTTACGCCGAACATAAAGACCTTGCCGAACAAATCGGCAACGACATCATTACGGCCTCAGGCACTACGCTGCTAGGTGCTGACGACAAGGCTGGCGTGGCAGAAATCATGGAAGCCGCAAAAATATTGCTGCAAAACCCTCATATAAAACACGGTGACATCAAAATCCTCTTCACTCCGGATGAAGAGATAGGACGTGGTGTCGACTTCGTTAATCTCGAACGTGTGGGTGCAAAGTTCGCCTATACGATGGATGGTGAGAAAGCCGGCACCATAGAAGATGAAACATTTTCGGCGGATGCCGCCACATTGACCATACATGGTGTTTCGGTACATCCCGGCTTTGCTAAAGGGAAAATGCAAAGCGCCATTAAAATTGCAGCAAAAATCATTGAAGCGCTGCCAAAAGATCGTCTAACGCCGGAAAGTACTTCCGATAAAGAAGGATTTATACACCCTACCAATATCTCGGGATCGGTAGAGAAAGCTACGATAAACTTTATCGTCCGGGATCATGTGACTGCCAACCTGGCACGCCATGAAGCAGAACTGGAAAGCATAGCCCAAAAGATTTTAGCACAATATCCGGGCTGTTCCTATACATTCGAAACAAAAGAGCAGTACCGCAATATGAAAGAAGTGCTGGATCAATATCCGGAAATCATGGAAATAGGGCTTGAAGCTATCAGAAGAGCAGGCATGACACCCGAACGTCGCAGTATACGCGGAGGCACCGACGGCTCACGCCTCTCATTTATGGGTTTACCTTGTCCTAACATCTTCGCTGGTGGACATGCCTTCCACGGAAAAATGGAATGGGTAAGTATCCAAGATATGGAAAAAGCCGTAAAAACAATACTGCATATCGCTGCACTTTGGGAAGAAAGAGCTTAAATAATATACTATGTCAAACGAAGTTTTAAATGCAATAAAATTCCGTAGAACTGTATCACAAAACAGTTTTACAGATCAAGATATTTCCAAGGAGGATATCCTCACCATCTTGGAAGCTGCAAATGCAGCACCAACACATAAACGTACTCAACCGTGGCGGTTTGTCATCTTCCGCAAGGAAGGTCTTCAACGTTTGGGAAATGAGCTGGCACGCATCTACAGACAGGTTACCCCTGCCGATAAATACACAGAGCAGGGAGAACAAAACATGGCTAAGAAGGCAACCATGTCAAACGTGGCCATAGCCATCATCGTCAACTACACTGGAGATGTGCCTGAGTGGGAAGAGTTGGCAGCCACAGCTTGTGCTGTACAGAATATATGGCTATCAGCACATTCCTTAGGAATAGGTGGTTACTGGGCAACACCTGGACTTATCAACCACTTAGGAGAATTCCTAAGACTTAAAGAAAACCAGAAATGTATAGGTATCTTCTATATGGGACACCACAATATGGACACTCGTGAGCCCGTACGCGGAAGTATAGAAGATAAGATCCGCTGGGAAGAATAATAAGAAATGTCATTTCGAGTACGTATAGGAATATTACCTATACGCTTGAAATGACATTTCTACTTTTTGGCATTGACCTTCAGAGAGAATACAGCTTCCTTACCCTTCCATTCCTCCTCTTCAAAAATTTGATTTAGCAGTCCATTTCTCACGTTAGAAACTGTAAGCTTCCCTCTCTCATCAAAAAGTAGGCGAACATGCTTCTCTCCCTCCTCAACAGTCTTATTTTCTAACCCTTTAGCAATACGTCCTTCAAGATGCTGCCACCCTTGCACCGGCTGGGCGTCACCGGCAGAAGGTATAACCTGTACCACATACTCTTTGACCGGCATAATCTCTACTTCCGTCAAGTCCGCCGTATTTTGGTTAGGTAGATGTCGCATCAATATCAAGATACAAACTATCAAAAACATAACACCGGCAGCCATACCCACAGCAAGGCGCTGCCAGCTATAGAAGCGCTTGCTGCGTTCCCCAGCCAAGGAGTCTACACGTGCGGTAAGCCGCTGCTGCAGCAAACTCAGCTGCTTGGCATCTACTCCCTGCTGCATCCTATACCCGTCTATCGCGTCCTGCAAAAAAGGGTCTTCCAATGCCTCGCGTTCTAACGCATGCATCTCCTCCCGACTCATCAAGTCGTGGATGTAATTGTGAATACGAGATAATTGGTAATTATTTTCCATGTTTTCTGTTCTCCATACATATTTTGAGGTTGCGCTTGCCATTCTGGATGGCACTCTTCACCTTCCCTAAGTCCAACCCCGTCTCCTCGGCTATGTCCTTATAACATTTTTGCTCTAGGTAGAAAAGACGTACGCAACGCTGCTGATCCGCATTCAACATTTCAAGACAATATTCCAGCATTTCAAAATCATGCTCTTCCCATCTTGTCTCCCCCTCAGCACTTAGCTTTCTCTCGCTTTCATAAAGGTTATCTTCAATATCTACCTTCTCAAACCTTTTGTCTTTACGTAGCTGCATTAGACAAAAGTTTTTAGCATATACATAAAGCCAGCTTTTAAAACTTTTTACTTCGTGTGTCCTTAACTTATCTATTAACTCTTCAAAAATTTGCATCACCGCATCCTGACTGCGCTCGGCATCCTGCAGATACTTATAACACACACCGTAAAGCAACGACATATAAGGAGCATACAGCTTGCCCAACACTTCTACACTTCCTGTAGCACGGTATCTGTCCAATAACTCCTTTTCGCTCATATATGCTTTATGTATTATGAAGATGTCCCAACATGGCTATTTCCATAAATTATCTAAACAAAATTAGCGCCACAAGAAGCGTAATGACAATATTAAAAGACTGCGCTATCAAAAACGCATATAAAGGCTTTTTGTTGCTTTGTTGAAACAGATCCTTGAAGTTTGTCTCCAGACCTATAGAGGTAAAGGCCAGCACAAACCAAAGATTTTGTAGACTCTTCAGGTTGTCTTTAACCTGATTCGTAGTCTCCGGAGAGATTACGAAGGAGAAAAGTAAGGAGGCAAAGACAAACCCCAAAACAAACTTGGGAAAACGTTCCCAGATTACACGCAAGGTAGGTTTATCTTTCTTCGTCTCCTCGTCCACAGACTTAGAATAAGTCCAATAGATACTGATGGCAAAGGCTGCTATTCCCAACAACACATTTTGAGAAAACTTCACTATAGTACTAATCTTCAAAGCTTCATCTCCTACCAAAGAGCCGGAAGCCACTACAGCTCCCGTAGTATCTATGGAACCTCCCAACCACGCTCCTGTCACTGCCTCGGATAGCCCCATCCATTCTGCTAGGTATGGCATTCCTATCATCATAGGTATCGCTGTTATAAGCACCAAAGAAATAACATAGGATAGTTTCTTGCTGTCCCCCTTTATAGCTCCGGAAGTAGCAATAGCTGCCGACACGCCACAAATAGATACAGCACTAGCCAACATCAGAGACATCTCCTTGTCTATCTTAAGCTTCTTACATACCCAAAAGGCGAAATACCATACCGAAAGCACTACCACTAGCGCCTGTATCAATCCCAAAGCCCCGGCTTTCAAAATATCCCCAAAGATGACTGTAGTGCCCAACAGGACCAACCCTATCTTAACATACATCTCCGTGTTGAGAGCCTCCCTAAACCAAGAAGGCAAAGAAAAAATATTACTAATAAGCAGCCCTATGGCCAAAGCAAAGATGACAGCTTCCAAATTATAATCTTTCACTGTACTGTTTCCTGCCAGCAACAAGGCTAACACCGTCAGCACCGCTACCGAAGGAAACACTACAAGCAAAGATTTTACCGACTTACCAAGCAATATAGCCCCAAGCAGTGCTATGGCATATACTGCTCCAAACTGAGTAAGTAAGTTGATGATGTTTTGAGCCGAAAAAATCTTCTCACTTAATTCTGTCCAGGAGGGCCAACTGAAGGTAGGCTTCGGAACGATAATTCCTGCCAAAGCTAAAAAAATCGTTCCCAACCCCAAGATGACAACAACCCAATCTTCTGTAATGACAATCTTCTTTTCTGACATAATTTAGTGTATATGTTTAGTTAGTTCTAAAAATGCTTCTTTAATCGTTGGAAATTTAAAAACAAACCCTTCACGTACTGCTCTGCTGGAAGATACTGCATTAGTCTGTAAAATCATGTCGCTCTCTACCCCCTTAAAGTAGGCACCAACTTTGGCTAGAAAGGCCGGCAAAGGCAGTCCAAAAGAAATTTTATTAACACGTTGCAGTTCCTTCATGAAGATTTTATTGCTTACCGGCAGAGGAACACAAGCATGATAGAGCGACGACGGATCCCGATGATGGATAATCCATAGCACCAAATTTATTAGGTCCACCTCATGGATCCAGCTTATCAACTGTTTTCCGTTTCCCGCCTTACCCCCCAATCCGAATCTTGTCAGCAGATTCAATTCCTTGAACATGCCAAAATCCTTGGACAACACGGGACTCAGCCGCAAACAAACCTGCCTTGTGGCGGGCAAGTGGAACATAAAAAAAGTCTTTTCCCATTCCTTGACAAGGTTGGCTAAGAAAGTATCTGCAAAACGAGTGCTCTCCTCATCGCTAAGCTGCTCAAGGCCCTCAAAAATAGAAGTTCCGGAAATGTTTATCCATAATCGCGGAGGTTCTTTCAATCCTCGAATGGCCTCTCCCAAGATGTATGTAGGCTTTATGCGTGAAGAGGTTAACGTCCTTCTGTTCTTCTCGGTAAACCTACATTGGATACTTTGCCCTGAAAGATTGATTAAAGTATCGCTCCCTTCCAATACCGACATCCATTCCCCCAACTGTTCACCATCCCAAAGCACGTAAGAGAGGTTCTGGCGGTTGGAAGATTTAGTCGTTCGACTCAGTATAATGACTTCATAACCTTGCCTCAGAAGCTCCTCACTGAGCACTCTGCCGACGTTCCCTGTACCTCCGGCCAATATTATCTTTTTCATATTAAGGCAAATTAATGATGATACCAAAATGATCTTTTAGTGCTGTTCGTGCAGCATGAAATCCACACATACCATGAACACCTCCTCCGGGAGGGGTGGCTGACGAACATATGTATACCGAACTGTCCGCAGTGCGGTAAGGTGTCAACGAGCGTGTCGGTCGTGTATAGAGCTGACCTATATCCATTATACCACCATTAATGTCTCCTCCTATGTAGTTGGGATTGTAGGCTTCCAACGCCTTAGGGCCGTACGTATGGCGTGCCAAAATAGTATCCTTAAAGCCAGGAGCAAAACGCTCGATCTGATTTTCAATAATGTCGGTGTAATCATATTCTGTTCCATTGGGAACGTGACAGTAAGCCCATCCTGTATGTTTGCGTTCTGGAGCCCTACTTCGGTCAAACAGACTTTGTTGGGCAAAAAGCACAAAAGGGCGATCCACAACCTTTCCAGCGTGAGCTTCACGCTCCGCACGGGCAACATCAGCAAAAGTATTGCCTATGTGTACTGTGGCTGCCTGTCTCGCTCGTAAGTCCGTAAAGGGAGTAGGCTCCGACAAGGCCCAATCCACCTTAAACACCCCCATCCCTTGTCTATATTTCCTGAGTTGACGCTCATAAGAGGATGTAAAATTCAAACCCTTGATGGAAAGTATCTGCTTAGGGGTGAGATCTAGAATAAGAAGTCGATGATCGGGTAGTGCGGCACGGTCCTTCACCCACACCTCTGTCTGAATCTCTCCTCCCAACTTGAGGTAATAGGTCGCTAAGGCATCAGCTATGCTCTGAGATCCCCCGACAGGAATAGCCCAACCAAACCTATGCCCTACCGCCATCAACACCATCCCTATGGCCGACGTGGTCCAGTTGCTGAGCGGTTGAATACCGTGGGCTGCCATGCCTGCCCACAAGGCTTTAGCTCTCTCCGTCTTAAATCGTGAAGCGACCCATGAGGCAGGTAGCACAGCCTTCCATCCAAACGATGCCAACAGTATAGGATCCTTCGGAAACAGTAGGGGACCCATTGTATCTTCTGCTAATATTTCCCAGCGGTCTACAACTTCTTGTATGAGGCTACGGTAGAGCTTCCCATCATCACCAAGCTGTTGTATGGTCTCTTCCAGATTTCTGGATAGCACGGCCCCGGTTTCCCTTAATAGGGGATGAGCCGCCTCATATCTGGCAAAGGTGAAAGACAACCCATACTCCTCTAAAGGTAAAGACCGCATGAAAGGAGATGCCATAGCCATGGGATGTATAGCCGAACAGACGTCATGCTTATACCCCGACAGGGTAAGTTCTTTCGTGCGCAGCCCCCCTCCTATGGTGTCCGAACCCTCGACAAGCAATGTCGATAGCCCTTGCTGCTGCAAGGTTATTGCAGCTGCAAGTCCATTGGGGCCACTGCCCACTATGACCGCATCGTATTTTGCCATTATATAAAAATAATCAAATTCTTCATTTTATATCTTTTACGTCAGCCAAGAAAACTTCTCCTGACTTTTCTATATCCCAACCCACTATAGGATTGAAATGATAGCCTCCTTTTGAGTCTCTAGCTTTCACCAGTTGGCTATAGGTGGGCTGAATATATCCTGTTTCGTCAATGGCCTTGCTTAGGATACGAGTAGGTTTTCCATCCCAGTTCCACATGTATCGAAAAGCGGTATGTGCTTTCTCCAGAACAGGTCCCTGCAAGTGCGCCTCATTCCACTTACGACCATTATCCGTACTTATGAACACCTTTTTTATTTTTCCTCTTCCACTCCAGGCAATGCCCCTTATTTCGTGCCATCCTTTTTCTATCTTTTTAGGATAGGCAGGATAGGTTATAATAGATCGCGCATCCATGACAAGGCTGAACATCCTGATCTTACCCTTTGCTATCTTTTCTGTGTACTTTGATGTTTCTTCCCTTGTCATAAAAGGCTTTTCAGAAAGTTCTATTCTCCTCAGCCATTTTATCTGTGTATTTCCTTCGAACCCCGGAATCACTAATCGCATAGGGTAGCCTTGCTGCGGTCGTATCGGCTCTCCATTCTGTGCATAAGCTATCATCGCTTCTGCCAAAGCTTCTTTGAGCGGTACACTACGGGCCATCAAAGCGCCATCTGCTCCCTCAGCAAGAAACCATTCCGCTTGAGGCTTAATACCGGCTTCCTCAAGGATGGTAGAGAGTAACACCCCGGTCCATTCACTCTGGCTGGTAAGCCCACAAACTTCCTGTGGTGTCATTTCCCTTTTTCCATATCTAAAATTCCCCGAACATTCTATAAAACAAATGCGTGTTACCGAAGGATATCTTTTTAAATCTTTCAGCTTCAACACCAAAGGTTGTTCTACCAAGCCGTGAATGAGGAGCTCGTGCTTTTCTGGATCTATTTCCGGTATTCCGGCATGATGCCTTTCGAAGTGAAGATCTGAAGGTGTAATGGTGCCATACAGATCCTGAAGTGGTGTACGGGCCGCTGTTGTCGATGTAATCTTCTGCAGACGTTCATATTTAGAGCGATAACCTGCCTTATCAGGGCCACGCCCCTGCACCTTCGAGGGATCCACCACAATTTTGGTGTCCTTGTCTGGTTCGATGATTCGGTTGTTCCACATTTTTACCACTACAAAAGCTACTGCTACGCCCAGCAGAACACCCACCATCCAACGCTTAAAAAGCCTTCTCCAATATACTTTTGTGTCCATTCTAATCATATTATTTGATTTCGTTTCCTCCTCTACGGTCGTCCAGCACAAAACGAGACTTTGCAGGCATCTCGATCTGGGGAAGGGTATTGGCATTCACAGGATATTCTTCCTCAATAATCTTATTCCGATATAAAAGGTAGGCAGTCACATCATAGACCTCTTGGTCACTAAGGGAGCCGGGAGCATTGAAAGGCATAGCTCTGCGCACATAATCGAATATTGTTGTAGCATAGGGCCAATAATTACCAATGGTATTGCGCTTGGAAGTGTCTGTAACGACAAGTTGATCATATGGTCCTTCATGACCGTTTTTGCCATGACAGGAAGCACATTTAGCCAAATAAATTTCCTTTCCTCTGCTCGCTAGTCCCTCTCCTTTTGGCAACCTCTCCCCCTGCGGATTGACATCGATATCCCATTTTTTTATCCTTTCCTTGGAAGCTTGCCTGCCAATACCGAACTTTTGAGGCCATGTTTTCTGATAAAGGTCCAGATTTTCTTTCCACTCTCCTTCTCCGGAAGGAGCAGCATAAGATACATTCTCTGCTTGCCGGTCTGAACAGCTTATCGCCAAAAGTAATGCCCCTACGACAAACAAGAACGAAGATATCTTATTCATACTGTCCAGCAACTAATTTTCCCGGAGAAATCTTGTAATCTTTTTTTACCCTATCCAACACCACATACAAGGAATCTCTATTTTCATCAACACCACGTAAAATTACTCGCTCCCCATCATTTTGTATGGTATAGCGCACGACGAATCGTTGTCTTATCTCTCTTTTTGCCAATTCATCCGCTTTAGCAAATTCACGCAGCCTACGTGTGGTTCGGGCCTTAGGATGAACATAATCTGCCTCATTTCCTAAACGCCGCTTCACCTCGGCCGGAATCCACTCTTCCAATGATATGGTAGGACTATCTATCTTCATGTCATTCAGGGATATATAGTTACGTACCCCTCTGTCTCCTCCTGAATCTGCCGTCTTATTGCGCTCATCCGGAATGGGCTTGTACTTATCCTCAAGGTAAAGTGTTTGGGTTACTGTATCTATATAATAGTGAAAAGCTCTTTGACCACCCGCCACTCCCGAAATTTCGAAAGTACGGTTGACATCTCTTTTAGGATCACCGCCACCGTTGGATAAATCCAAAGGCAGAGGACGGTGAACTTTGAAGGTCAACGTAGACCATTTTTCAAAGGTGGCTGACTGCCATCTTACAGTATCCAGAGGATCGTAAGGGTGTTCTACACCGTTGAGCTTAAACTCACTAACAGCATAATTGCCGCGGAAGGCCTTATATCCTGCCGTGGAGGGCTGCTTATAAGGATCATAACGGAAATCCAAGTATTGCAGATAAAAAAAAACACCAATGAATAAGAAGATAGTTAGCGCCTTTAAGCTATATCTAACAACCTGCAAGGGCGTAGCAAAGACAGGAAAAAATAACGATACCTGCGCAGGAATCTCTTTGACGAAAACCTTATAGAAAGGCTTATAGTAGGGTACAAGGAGGAAAAGACTTAACAGCACGAAATAGGAACTATAAACGTGCACACCACCATCGTAGGCAAAGTTTACGACCACTATGGCTCCCAAGGCCCCCACAAGTAATGCCGCTCCTATTGCTACGGTTCTGCGGAAAAACAACAACGCTCCCGCACCAACCTCCAATACTCCAGCAAACACTTGGTACCACGGCACTATCCCAAAGGACAACCAGAAAATTTTCTGGGCTGTCAAGTCACCATAATCCGTATCTAATAATCCCAAAGAAGGATAAGGCATCTGCACAGGAAACAGCTTCGTAAAACCAAAGCCTATAATCCCTAGCCCCGCACGGTAACGGACAATAACATTAAGCCAGTAGTATAACCTCTCGTATTCCTTACGCTCCCTTTTAAGAATTTTGACTATGAGAGTCCATAAAAGACCTGCTATCGTTGCAAAGATCAAGGTGTTCACCCATATGCTGTAACCGAGCAGACGTGCTCCAAACGTAGTGGTGCCGAAATAATTGACTCCCGAACCAAAACGACATATATCATACAAATCGCGGTAGTCCAGATTCCACCAGTCTATATTCCACACATGGGTATACCAATGGGGATTATTGGGGATAGCAATAAGAATGAAAAATATAAAGCTTATGCGAAACAATATACGTTGCCATTGTGGCCACTGCTTCCTGTCGACATAAGAAGTGTCATGATTGATTACTGCTGTATCTATTTTTTTCTTAGACATAACTTTACAGATTTGATTTGGTTAGAGTTTATACCCTACTTTTCTTCTTCCTACTTTCTTGACTTCTTCCAATAAATATTTCTTTTTTGCATCTACCAGAAGAACTTGCAGGGAGTCCCCTCGACCGTTGGTTCCTCTTAGTAGTACGGCATTGCTGTCGGGCTGTGACAGCTGGAATCTATAGCTATCAGCGATATAATGCTTATTTCTATTAGCTAGAGTAAGTATGGAATCCTGCTCACTAAATTGAAAAGTATAATACAGCCGGTCACCCACCTGTGTATATTCGTAATTGCGTAGGCTGTCTTGACGCGGCCACAATCTACTTGCCGGCTCCTCGACCACGATGCTTTCGTTCACACGAATACTCAATGTATTCCACCTTTCGAAGACCACATCTTTCCACCTTCCATTCTCAAAAGGTGAAGGAGCTATGGTATCTCCGTTCAGTACAAAGTCTTTCACCCAATATTTTCCTACAATGCCTTCCAAACCTTTATGTTGAGGGTAAAAAAGGTTTTGCTGCTGCCGAAAGGCAGAATAACTTTTGAATCCCACCACAAAGAAAAAAACCACTGCAAAGGAGATCTTACCCACAACCCTTACCTTCTTCCATCGCGAATGATTCCACTCCAAATGCCAAGCTGCAGGCTGCGTAAAGGCCTTATGGTAGATCAACCTTCCAAGACGCCCCAAATCATACACAAATACGGGCAACGACAGCAGTACTATATAGGTAGAAACAAGAAAATCACCACCTTCATACGCCAGATCTGCCAAGAAAACATTGCCATAAAAGGGGATGATGAAGATTACGCCAAGAAATGCTGTCCTTCGAAATAATAAAAGGATGGCCGCAGCAACCTCCACAATGCCGAGGAAGACAAGATAGGCTGGAGCGGCAGACAGACTCAACAACAGATGCTTCCAATGCTGAAAATAGCCATAGCCAGTGTTAAGATGGCTCAGAGAAATCTCCGGAACATACAGAGGAAAAACTTTCAGAAAGCCTGCAACCAATAGAATCGAAGCAAGTTTATATCGCGAAAAAATGCGTAGGTAATAGTACCACTTGTTCAATTCCAGATGAGGCTGCCTGCTTCGCCACAACAAGGCCAGTGCCACAGCTATGCCTAGATAGATAGTCCAATCCAATATCGTGGAGTTCTTGTCAAAAAAATGAGGAAGAAAGGTGACCAGATTATAAAAATCTATCAAAAGATACTGCCAGCTCAAGCTTAACAGGATAGAATAAAAGTCCTGCTGGATAGGGATACTCAGCAATACTATCCACAACAAAGATATCCGTAAAAGGATGTCTTTAAAACTATTACTTGCGTATATTTTTTTTACTCGTGACATAGGTATTGTTTTTTATAGTGAGTAACCGGGATTTTGCTTCAATACATGGTCTGCAAGAATCTGACTATAAGGAATAGGAAGCAGCAGCTTATAATCTTCGGTAAAACCCAAGACGCTCTTAGCTCTTCCTGTACGCACTAGGTCGAACCATCTATGTGCTTCCAAGGCGAATTCCAAGCGTCTTTCCTCCTCGATAGCTATGAGCAGATCCTCCTTGCTCTCAAAGTTCAATGGTTGAAGCTGAGCTCTACTTCTAACCCTATTCAGATCTTGCTGCGCTACCTCAATCTGGTTCAGCTGTGCCCGAGCTTCCGCACGGATAAGGAAGAGCTCTGCTATACGTACGATATAAGTTGGGTCTGTGGCCGGACTGCGATAATAGAGGTTTCCATACCATCGGTCTTGGTTATCCTTGGCGATTAAAGCACTACGTGCTCCTCCCTTGGTTGGGTCGTTCAACAGTGTCACCAAAGCGGCATTAGGAGCCCACTGCCGCGTACCGCCATTATTCTGGGGCTGCCACTGTCCGCGATGAGGATTTAATTCATTAGCACTGTAAAACAGTTCAAAAACTGATTCTTTTGTTCCTACTACATTGTCGACAAAAAAATTATAATAAGGATTTACCAACTCATACTCCGGATCATCAATAAGCAGAGAAGCATAAGCTTGTGCTTGCTGCCACTCCTTACGATAGAGAAAATAGCGGGCCTTAAGTGCCTGAACGGTCTTTTTGGTAATGCTGAAGCGATCGGTAGTTGAGGGGAGCAGCCCTTCCGCTTCATTAAGGTCGGACAGGACCTGTAAGTATGTTTCTTCTGCCGTAGCCCTCGGAATCCCTACATTTTGCCCTACCCTATCTGTCGGTTCTGTAATGATAGGCACCCCACCCCATACACGTACCAAGTCAAAGTAAGCCAATCCTCGTATGGCCAATGCTTGCCCCAGCACCTGATTTCTTACTGTAGTGGATATACTTTCTGACGAGATGGTCTTCAACGTTTTGATGATACTGTTAGCTCTGTTGATAGTCTTATAGATTCCTGACCAAGTGGAAGAAATGGTTGGATTCTCAGGCTTCACACGGTGATTGATAAATTCCTGCACTTGCGATTGGGAGCCTGTCCATTCTATGTTGTCGCCAGATAAATAAGCGATAGACTGATAGTTTACGCTATAATAATCACGAAGGGCACTGTATGCTCCGTTCAATGCCGCCTTGGCAGATGTTTCGTCCACGATAACAGATTCTCCTGAGATCGAGGATTTGGGCTCTACCTCTAGGAAGGAAGTGCAAGCGGTCAACCCAAACAAAAAGAATATGTAGATAACGTTTTTCATTTCATTATAATGTTAGATTAACACCTAGTTGAAAACTGCGAGGCTGAGGTGGCGTTCCCAAGTCTATACCCTGTTGGTTAGCACTTGCATTAGCTGCCGATTCCGGATCCAGTCCGCTATATTTCGTCCACAGAAATAGATTATTGGCTTGTAGATATATTCTGAGTTTGCCGAATGGCAGCTTAGGATTTTTATTTTTACTAAAATTATATCCTAGGCTAAGTGTTCTAAAGCGCAAGTAAGAGCCGTCTTCCAACCACCGTCCACCACCATCCAAGTAATTATTTACATTTACGCCATCGCTTTTAGGAATATCGGTAATGTCACCAGGCTTCTGCCAACGTGCCAGGTTAGAAGCGAAGATAACACGTGCCGCATCTCTGGCACCGCCTCCCTCTCCGAAAAACCTATTATGATTATACACTTTGTTACCTACCGAAAAAGAGAAGAAGGCATTAAGGTCAAATCCTTTATAATTAAAGCTGTTGGAAAATCCTCCGAAATAATCTGGCCATATGCTGCCTAAGATCTGACGATCATCCGTAGTGATTTTTCCATCTTTATTCACATCTTCGTAAACGGCATTTCCCGTCTCAGGATCTACATAAAGCTGGTTATATACCCAAAACGAATACATAGGATAGCCTTCTTTGAAAAGAATTAAATCACGGCTTCCAAAATTCATAGGACTTTCCAACCTCTCTATTCTATTGACATTACGAGCAATGTTGAACGCCGTAGTCCATGAGAAATGAGCAGTTTTAATATTGTTCGAGCTGAGAGAAAATTCAAATCCTTTGTTGGAGATTTCTACGGCATTGTCTATATAACTCTGAAACCCTGTAGTAGCTGCAAGTACCTTGGTCAGCAACCCGTCCTTTGTGTACTTGTTGTAATAATTGATGGATAGGTTGATGCTATTTTTAAAGATGGAAGCATCCACTCCGATGTTAAACTGAGTTGTTTTCTCCCAGCTGAGTTCTTCGTTGGCTAAACTTTCCGGTGATATTCCTGCAACATTTTGATAGGAGGCATTAAGTCCTGACCACAGCTTACGCGAGGCGAAAGAGTTGATACCGTTCTGATTGCCTGTCACGCCGTAACTGCTTCGTAACTTCAGCTCGCTAACCCATTCCACATCACGCAGAAAACCTTCATTCTTGATGTGCCATGCTATCCCTACAGCAGGGAAATACCCCCACTGCCTTCCTTTGGCAAATTTTGATGATCCATCCGCACGGATGGAGAAATCTATGAGGTAGGTATTCTTGTATCCGTAGTCGACTCTTCCGAAGAAGGAGGCAAGGGTAAACTTATCCCAGTCCTGAGAACTGGTGGTGGTGGCAGCCGAACTTATCAACTTGAAGCTATTGCTGGCGAAGCCTCTACCACTCGCTGAAGTAAGTTCGAAAGAAGTTTCCTGCAAAGTGTTTCCTACCAGCACGCCGAAGCTGTGACGGTCGTCAATTTTCTTGCGGAAGGTCAGCGTCTGCTCGTTGATCCATGTGGTTGCCTGCGTAATGGCAGACGTCGCCAAACCATCCGGACTTCCCGCTATAAGTAAGCTGTTCCAATATTCGCGCTCATTGTAATTGTTGTAATCTACACTAAAAGTGGAACGCAGTTTTAAGGAAGGCAGGATTTGCAGCTCCCCATAAATATTGCCAATATAACGAAGGCTTTTATTGGTGACGTCATAGTTTTCCAACAGCAACGTCAGGTTGTCGAATCCAGCTCTTCCTACCAATACTCCCTCTGCATTATAGGGAGACAAGTAGGTCGGTGTGTGAAGTGCTGCCTGAAGAATTCCACCTTGGGGGCCATCTCCTGCACGTCCTTGATTTCTGGTCGTCCGTGACAGGGCGTTGGACGCACCTATCTTTACACGTGCATTGACACCCTGATCGAGATTGACACGGAAACTGGTACGGCCGAACGATATAGGGCGCAAAATAGATTCTTGGCTGTTATAACCACCACCAATATAATAGGTAGTATTTTCACCTCCTCCATACAGCGCTATATCGGCATTGTAAAGTCCCGCCGTACGGAAAGCTTCCGAAAGTCTGTCATATGTCTGCTGCTCAGAAGGCAACCCACGTCCTCCCTCCGATACAGGGCGGAAGGGCTCTTCTTTCCCTATATTTCTGAAATATTCGTTTACCAGAATAGCATGCTCTTCCCCTGTTGTAAGTTCCCAGAGTCTTATAGCTTTGGCTCTTCCACTATATAGATTCAGATCTATCTTTGTAGATTGGGAATACTTACCTCTCTTAGTAGTGATGAGAATCACTCCATTTGCGCCGCGAGAGCCATATAAAGCTGTAGCTTCAGCGTCTTTTAACACTTCTATGGATTCGATATCCGATGGATTAATGTCCGCTATAGGAGAAGTAGCCTTCCCTCCGGTATTGATAGTCTGAAGACTTTCTCCGTTAATAAAGATTCCATCAATAACATATAAGGGATTGTTATTCGCATTAATGGACGTAGCTCCTCTTAACCTGATATTCAAAGCCTCTCCCGGCACTCCTGTATTCTGTGCAATCTGTACTCCCGAAACCTTACCTTGCAATTGCTCATCAAAGGAACCTGCCGGAATGTCTCGCAATGTTTCGGCTTTCACCTTTTCAATGGAGCCTATGGCATTCTTCTTCTCGTAAGTTGCATATCCTACCACAACAACCTCATCTATAGTCTTCTCCGAAGGATGCAACTCTATGGTTGTCGGCGACTCCCGAATGATTAATTTGCGGGTTTCATAGCCTACATAAGTTACCACAACAGTGAAAGGTAACTTTTGTCCTGTGACAAATTGAAACCTTCCCCTCTTATCCGTCTTCACACTGTGCGTAACAGCTTCTAACTGTACGGTAGCTCCTTCAATGGGTTCTTTGGTGACAACGTCAATAACGGTACCTATCAATGAAGCATTGATAATGGGTTTTGTTTCCTGTGCTATGGCCAAAGGATGAACAAAAAATAAAGACAATAGTATTCCAAGAGCGTAAAAAAACACCCACTTATAATTCATAATACCAAATTTTAAAGTAAATAAATCTTACTTCAGACAGACTTATATGCTGTCCGAACATTCGAAGAAGTTTGTTATGATGATTTTCCTAATGGAAATATAGGTTAGTTACACATTCGGGACTTATAGCAGATGCTATAGAGAATGACGAAATCCGCATTAGGATAAAAAGGATCTAACAAATTATTATCCATGATCTTCATAGGTTTTAACTTTATTTGATGAGTAGGCTAATAACATTTACGGAAGAGGTGATAATCACTAATGCACCCACAAGGATGAGCAAGATTTTGGAATTGACTTTGGATGCGACATATGCTCCTATTGGAGCTGCAAGCACGCCTCCCAACACCAAACCAAGAACTATGTCAATATGTTGTACGCCGAGCAGAAAGATAAATACTGCAGTTGCAAAATAAGTCACGAAGAATTCAGCGGTATTTACTGTACCTATGGTCTTTCGAGGATTATGCCCCTGACTTAAAAGGTTGGAAGTGACGATAGGTCCCCACCCTCCTCCACCTATGGCGTCCAGCAATCCACCAAACAGAGCCAATAAAGGTGCATATTTAGTTTTAGGCTTATGCTTATCTTTTTTCCGAAGGGCTTTATAAATCAAATATCCACCCAAAAAAATCAAATACACAGAAATTAGGGGCTTTAACGTCGAACCATCCAACACGTCGGACAATATATAGGCACCTAGCGTGGCCCCCAAAACACCGGTAAAGACGATGCGCACGAAAAGCTTTTTATCCAAGTTTTTGAAGCGGATATGTGATAAGCCAGACACACCTGTTGTGAAAATTTCGGAGGTATGCACACTGGCCGAGGCTAACTTTGGAGATATACCTAGGCTTAACAACAGCGTAGTACAGCTCACACCATAGGCCATGCCTAAAGCTCCATCAATAAGCTGTGCCACAAAGCCCGCCACGATAAAAAACAAAAATGTATAGTCAAAATGCATTTCTCCTTGTATGTAGGCCTCCTTCAGCAGATACGCAAAGTAAAAGAGTATGGCACCCTTAAGCACCAAGATGATTAAAACTATAGAAGATATAGACTTTTTGCTTTTTTCCAGCTGTACATCCAAGACTTGTACCTTTTCACTCATCGTATTTTATTTTAGATTATATCTTAATGTTATTCCATAGGTTCGGGGCTCACCTACTACCCCTGCATACTGACCGAAGTTGCCAGGAGCTGCCAACAGCTGCTCATAGTAATTTTTATTAGTTAGGTTTCGGCTCCACACAAAAAATGAGAGACCATTTACAGCACGAAATCCAACCCTACCATTAACCAATGTGTAAGCGTCAATATTCAGGAATTGTGATGGCGAAGGGCTTGAAGAAAATTTAGATCGATAAAATGCATCAGCCCCGAGAAAAAAGTTGCCCTGTAAGGATAATAAAGTGCCTCTTAACGTCGCTTCAGGTCCCAACGTCCAAGACCATTTGGATATACCAGGTAACACTCCACCTGAAATATCTTTAAAGGCTTCAGCTCCTCCTACCTCTTCCAAAGGTACGGGAGCGTTCGTAAAAGAAATATACTTGCCGTCCGTATAAGCGAATGCTCCGTTAAGTTTTAAATTATTATTGGCCTTCCAGCTTCCGTCAATCTCCAATCCTTGTACCCGTACCCTTTCGGCATTGGCCAGATATCCCCTGTTGACTCCCGGATCGGGTGTCTGCACCTGCGTCTGGAAATCGCTGATGTGGGTAGAAAAAAGGGTGATATTCAACAAAGCGTTACTGGTAGGTGAAGTCTTAACACCAATCTCATAGTGATTAACCGATTCCGGCTTCACCTCTGCCAACTCCGTAGCTACACGCCCCTCAACAACCGGTAATCCCCCCACATTTATACCTATTGGTTTAAAGCTTTTGGAATAGGTAAGATAGGCATTATAGTTCGGCGTAAACCTGTATTGTAAAGAAAGCTGTCCAGAAAAGTTATCGGCATCGGCATCAATGTCAAATGCCTGATCCGAATAAATACTGTTCACCGCGGCATACTGCTGATCCGTATAGGCTATATCGTTTTCTATATATTTTTTTCGGTTGTAGTTAGTCTTTTTTCGATCGTAGTTGTATCGCACGCCTGGCAATAGATGTAGCTTGTCCGTTATAGCCCAATCCAGCTGACCGAATGCCGCCAAGCTTGTACTTTTAATTCCATAAACAGTGCGAATACCCACATTGTGTATCAAGCCTGGCCCCCATTGTGTCGCGGAAGGACTGCTTTGCTGAAAACGCCATAGCGCATCTCCTGCTTCTTCCGTATGGACGGGGTCGGTCTTCAAATCCTGCCATAAGCCAAATACGCCCACCACCCCACTCAATCTATCGTTAATCTGTCCCGAATACCTAAACTCCTGTGACCACTGCTGGTGAGTGGAGTTACCTGATGAAATAGTATACACGGGAATTCCCAGATAATCTCGATCATTCAGCGGCACCCAATCCCAATAGCGCCAAGCCGTGGTAGAGGTCAACGTAGCATTACCTACTTTATAATCTGCATTTAAGGCTATCCCCCCAAGCTCATTGTCGGCTTTCGAACGTGTATCTAAATCCACCTTTCTTTCAAAAGCGCTCTGGTAAGGGATGGTGTACCCCAAATCTTGAATGATGGTTTCAAACTGTCTATAAGCTGAACGCTGATTTTTTACTATGCCGGCAATAGGCCATCCGTAGCCATCAGGTCGCTGCTTAGTCACATCTGCCGTCAAAGATATTTTGAGGTTGTCCGAGAAGGTATACAGCAGTTGAGCACGCAGCCCCAAATTATTAAGGTCATTGATCTTGCGATCGGAATGTACATTGTAAAACAATCCGTCTCTCTGTGTGCCGGAAAATGAAATGCGTGCAGCTAGCTTGTCTTTCAACAGCGGCCCTGTCAAAGAAGCCTTTGCCTGAATAAAGCCATAATTACCATAGCTCAACTCAAAAGATGCCTGCGGCTCAAAGTAAGGATTACGTGAGGTAATGTTAAAAGCCCCGGAAGTAGTATTCTTACCGAATAACGTTCCCTGTGGACCACGTAACACTTCAATCTGCTCTACATCAATAAAGTCCAATGCCGTAGCCGCCGGACGTGCCAGATATACACCATCTAGGTAAAAGCCCACCCCAGGTTCTATTCCATCGTTGGTCAGTCCAAAAGTAGATCCTAACCCGCGGATATTCAAGGTAGTATTGCGTGCATTGGATGAATATAGCTGTACTGTAGGTACAACCTCCTTGATACGGCTTACGTTAAAAGCACCCACATCTTCAATGGTAGATGCCTTCACCAGTGAGACAGGAATAGGGATATCCTGAATTTTCTCAGTCCTGCGACGCGAAGTGACAAGCACCTGCTCCAAATCATTAATTTTCCGAGATAGAGAAATTACAATAGGAGATCGATCCACTACAAGCTTTTTGGATGCATAGCCTACGAAGGAAACAAGAAGCGTAACAGGTAATTTCTGCCCCGTAATAAATTCAAAGCGACCTTCAATGTCAGTTTTAACCTTATGTGTTACTCCTTCCAACTGTACAGTTACTCCGCCCAAAGGCCCTTTTGTCAAGCTGTCTAATACAACACCTGTAAGAGATGCGTTGATAATCGGTTGAGGCTGCTGAGCCTTAGAGGATTGCACAAGAAGTAGTAAAATTAAGAATATGTTGATGCCATAATTAGCTTTAAATTTCATAAATTTAAGTCGTTAAATAGTGTGTAATGCAAGTGCTAACTCCATTTTATACTTGTAACCATTATTTAATGTAAGGGGAAGCCGCACACTTCCCCTTTTCATATAAATAAGGGAAAAGAAACTATTTACACATTCGCATATATCGGGTAATTATTCGTTGCACGGACCGTTCATAAAATAAAAGGGCTTTGAAAATTTTTGCTTGCTTTTCCATTTTGTCTTCTATTAGTCTGTTAACTTACAAAGCCGTAATATTGAAAGCTTTGCTTTACAAATATAAAAACTATTTCAAAAATGTATACTATTTTTATAGATTTAATATACATTTTAAAATAAAACACTAATACACAACCAATTAAATAAAACCTCAGGCAATAAAAAAGCCTGCTTCACAGCAGGCTTTACCTAATCAACAAATTAACGAATACTAAAAACAGTACTTATTTTCTTCGATGATTTTACGGGCAATACGTTGACGAGCTTCCTTCACATTGAAAGGTTGAGCTTTTGTAAAACGACGTAAACCCACAAGCATCATATTTAGTTCGTCTCCTTCACCGAAAGAGTAAAGGGCTTCTTTAGCGGCAACATACACTTTATCGATAGTACTGTATAGATATACGCGAGCCATATCGATAGGTAATGCCGCAGCCTCTTCTCCTTTCGTATGATAAATTTTTTCTGCACGTAGAAGCACCGATTCAGCCACATACACATAACCAATGATATCGGCGATATTCATAAGGATTTCTTGCTCTTTGGCCAAGGTCATCATTAGCTTTTGCACTGCGGCTCCGGCCACCAGCAACCCCGCCTTTTTCAGATTGGCGATAATTTTCTTTTCGGCAGCAAAAGGTCTGTCATCTTCTTCACCGAAATCAGGGATAGACATCAGCTCGTTAGCTACAGCCTGTGCCGGTCCCATCAGATCCAGTTCACCTTTCATCGCACGCTTTAAGAGCATATCTACAATCAACAGACGGTTCACTTCGTTCGTACCTTCAAAAATACGATTGATGCGAGAGTCTCTATACGCTCTTTCCATGGGAGCTTCGGCAGAATACCCCATACCGCCGTAAATCTGAACACCTTCATCCACCACGTAGTCCAACATTTCCGAACACCACACCTTGATGATAGCACATTCAATAGCAAATTGTTCTACAGATTTGAGCTTAGCCTTAGCATCATCCATGCCACCAGCAATCAATGCATCATAAGCATCATCGATATTCTGGCCGGCTCTGTAGGCTGCCGATTCTGTCGCGAAAAGTCGTGTAGCCATCTCCGCCAACTTATAGCGTATGGCACCAAACTTAGAAATAGGCAAGTTGAATTGTACGCGCTCATTAGCATAGTTCACCGCCTTGCTAATTACCGACCGTGCCGAACCGATTGTAGCTGCCCCCAGTTTAATACGTCCAATATTCAGAATATTCACGGCAATCTTGAACCCATTACCTCTTTCCGACAGCATATTTTCTACCGGAACAGGACAGTCATTGAAGAAGATTTGGCGTGTCGAAGAACCCTTGATACCCATTTTATGTTCTTCAGGATTCATCGTAATACCGCCGAAATTCTTCTCTACTATAAAAGCAGACAGGTTCTTGTCATCATCGATTTTCGCAAAGACAATAAAGATGTCCGCGAAGCCCCCATTGGTGATCCACATCTTCTGACCATTGATCAGATAATGGGTTCCCTCGGCATTAAGCTTTGCAGAGGTACGTCCCGAGTTGGCATCCGACCCGGAGTTTGGTTCCGTCAGACAGTAAGCAGCTTTCCACTCTCCTGTAGCCAGCTTGGGAATATATTTAGCCTTTTGTTCTGCATTACCATAATAGAGGATAGGCAAAGTACCGATTCCGGTATGTGCCGAAAGTGCTACAGCAAAGGAGAATCCTCCCCCCACCGCATCTGCAACAAGCATGGAGGTGTTGAAATTTTTACCGAAACCACCGTATTCTTCCGGAATGGATACACCTAATAAGCCCAGCTCTCCAGCCTTATCCAACAAACTTTGCATCAGCCCTTCCTCTTGAGCATCGATACGATCCAGCTTATTCAGTACTTCCGTATCTAGGAAGTCCAAACACGTTTGGCGTATCATCTGAGCTTCTTCATCAAATTCTTCAGGGATGAATACATCTTCGTAAGAAGTTTCTTGTATTACAAACTCTCCTCCTTTTATTGCTTTTGTTGTCATAATTTTTTAAGTCTTTTGGTTATCGAATACACCAAGGAATCTCCTTGTCTTCGTTTTTTAAATTTTCCGATGATAATTATTTATTAGTCTAATAATTCAAATATTCCGGCAGCCCCCTGACCTGTACCCACACACATGGTAACCATGCCGTATTTTTTACCGCGACGGCGCAATTCGTTTAACACTTGCACGGTCAGTTTAGCCCCTGTACATCCTAGAGGATGTCCCAAAGCTATCGCCCCACCATTGACATTTACCTTCTCTTCGTCCAAGCCCAATTCACGGATAACCGCCAAAGATTGCGAAGCAAAGGCTTCATTCAGCTCAAAGAGATCCACTTGGTCTTTGTCCAAATCTGCCATTGCCAAAGCTTTAGGAATAGCCGCCACAGGACCTATCCCCATGATGCGTGGAGGAACCCCTGCCACAGCATAGGATATAAGTTTGGCGATAGGCTTCAACCCCAACTCTTTCACCTTACGTTCGGACATTACAAGGACGAATGCCGCCCCATCCGACGTCTGTGATGAGTTTCCTGCCGTAACACATCCATTAGCAGCAAATACGGGCTTCAACTTCGCCAAAGCTTCCAGGCTGGTGTCAGCACGGGGACCTTCATCCGTATCTACGACATACTCACGGGAGCTAAGCTTACCGTCTTTGATGTAATTTTCTTTTACAGTTACAGGTACGATTTCGTCTTTAAAACGACCGTTTTTGATGGCATCTATAGCTTTAAGATGTGACTTTAAGGCAAAAGCATCCTGGTCTTCACGTGAAACGCCAAATTCTTTGGCTACAGCTTCAGCAGTAAGCCCCATACCCCAATACCAGTCTGGATGCTCCTTAGCGACTTTTGGGTTGGGAACGATTTTCCATCCTCCAAACGGCATTCCTGACATGACTTCTGCCCCGCCGGCGATAATGATATCGGCCATTCCGGATTTGATCTTAGCCGTAGCTGTAGCGATAGTTTCCAGCCCGGAAGCACAATAACGGTTTACCGTAACTCCCGGTACTTTGTCCGTATCCAGTCCCATGAGCGATATGAAACGCGCCATGTTCATTCCTTGCTCAGCTTCCGGCATCGCATTTCCAACGATAACATCATCGATATCTTCTTTATTAAGATTCGGTACCGAAGCTACCAGATGCTTAATTACTTCAGCGGCTAAATCATCCGCACGCATAAATCGAAAACCTCCTCGAGGAGCTTTTGCAACTGCGGTACGATATCCTGCTACAATATATGCTTCCATGTTATTTTCTTTTTTGAAGGTTGTATCGGTTTAATCCTTTTGCCTTGCATAATAAACTTTTGAGAACCTCCCTACAACCTGTAATATATTCTGTCTCTGTATTATACTCTAGTTTCTTAATGGTTTTCCTTTCGTCAACATATGCTGAATACGCTCCAGCGTCTTACGCTCGGCGCACAACTCCAAGAAGGCTTTGCGTTCCAAGTCCAACAGATACTGTTCTGATACCTCTGCTGGTGCTGAAAGATCTCCTCCACACATCACCCACCCCAGCTTCTCGGAGATTTTCTTGTCATGCTCCGAAATATAGCCACCGGCACGCATAGAATCAGCCCCCACATAAACTATCCCTAAACCTTGGTTTCCAAGCACTTTGATATCTGTACGTGGTATAGGTTTCGTATATCCTGCTTCGGCAAGCTCTATAGCCTTCGCCTTGGCATCGGCCAAAAGCCTTGCCCGGTTCATGGTAATACCATATTTGCCCTGCTGCAGGTAACCCAGCTCGTATGCTTCCACTGCCGAGGTAGACACTTTTGCCTGACCTATAGTCAAAAAACGCTCTTTCAACGTATTCTGCACAATCTGGTCGTCTTTATATTCATCCGATGCACGGAGGGCAAACTCCTTAGATCCTCCACCTCCCGGAATCACCCCCACACCGAACTCCACTAATCCCATATAGGTTTCGGCATGCAACTGCACGAAATCGGCATGCATAGCAAACTCACAGCCTCCTCCCAAACACAGCTGGAAAGGAGCTACCACCACAGGAATCGACGAGTAGCGGATGCGCATAGATGTATTTTGGAACATACGTACGGCCATGTTGAGCTCATCGTAATCCTGCTCCACAGCCATCATGAAGATCATACCTATATTCGCTCCAGCAGAAAAATTCTTTCCATCATTGGTAATGACCAACCCTCGGTAATCCTTTTCCGCAATATCTATAGCCTTGTTCAATCCCTGAATCACATCTCCACCTATAGTGTTCATCTTGGTGTGAAACTCGCAGTTGATGATGCCATCCCCCAAGTCTATAATTGACACACCAGAGTTTTTCCATATTGTTTTCTGCTCACGGATATGATCCAACACTATTAAGTCTTCCGTTCCCGGTATAGGCTTATACGACTTGCTAGCAATATCGTAATAGTGTCTTACACCATTTTCTACCTTATAGAAAGACTCTGCACCTGAAGCAAGCATATCATGCACCCATTGAGCTACCTCTCCGGTTTGTCCTGGAAGACGTTTCTCTTCATTCTTGATTTTCTCTATAGTCTCCCGAACCCCCAAGGCATCCCACACTTCAAAAGGACCTAACTCCCATCCGAAGCCGGCACGCATAGCGTCGTCAATGCGGAAGAAGTCATCCGTAATTTCTGGAACACGCTTCGACACATATTCAAATAGCGGGTAATGCATGGCACGGAAAAGAACAGCAGCTTTATCTGTTCCCTGCTCATACACCTTCATACGCTTGCGGATATCTTCTACCAATTTGGTAGCTTCCAGCGTCGACGACTTAACCTTCTGCTGAGGGCCGTAGGTAAGGGTCTTCAGGTTCAACGACAAAATCTCTGAGCTGCCATCCGCACTTTTTACCTTTTCATAGAATCCTTTTTTTGTTTTCTCTCCCAGCCACTTATTTTCCACCATCTTGGTGATATATGAAGGTAGTTTGAAGACACCACGTGCTTCATCGTCCGGAGCATTCTGATCTAAGCCATTGGCCACATTCACCAATGTGTCTAACCCCACTACATCCGCCGTGCGGAAAGTTGCTGACTTAGGGTGCCCCATGGCAGGTCCCGTATACTTATCGACTTCTTCTACAGTAAGACCTAACTGCTCTACAAGATGTGTCAACGCCAGCATCGAGTAAACGCCAATGCGGTTACCGATGAAAGCTGGCGTATCTTTACACAACACAACTGTTTTTCCTAATTTCTTGTCTCCATATTCCATCAAGAAGTCTACGACCTCTTTCTTGGTGTCTTTCGTTGGGATGATTTCCAACAAAGGCAAATAACGAGGAGGATTAAAGAAGTGCGTACCACAGAAGTGGGATTTAAAATCTTCCGAACGTCCCTCACTCATCATGTGTATAGGAATACCTGAAGTATTCGAGGTGATTAACGTTCCTGCCTTACGGTATTTTTCTACCTGATCAAATACAGATTTTTTAATATCCAAACGCTCTACTACCACCTCTATTACCCAATCGGCATCAGCAATCTTGGACATATCATCCTCAAAGTTCCCCGTTTTTATTCTTTTGGCGAATGACTTGCTGAATAATGGTGCAGGATTGGATTTTATAGCAGTGTCCAATGATGTATTCACAATGCGGTTGCGTACTTGCGGATGGTCTAAGGTAAGTCCTTTTGCTTCCTCCGCCGGAAGTAACTCTCGCGGAACAATGTCCAACAACAGTACTTCTACGCCGACATTAGCAAAATGACAAGCTATGCGAGACCCCATCACCCCGGATCCAAGTACAGCTACTTTATTAATACGTCTCATCATAAGTTTATATTAGTTATCGAATCGAATTATCTATTTTATTTGTTTTCAAGTTGTAGCTCCGGCTCATATTTGTTGGCCAGATCATTTACTCTTGCCAGCATATTCATCAACTGCTCGCGCTCCTGCTCGGTAAAATGGGCATTCAGATAATCGTTAAAACCGCGAACAACATCCTTTGCGATTTTGCGCTTCTCCACCCCCAAAGGAGTTAAAAACACCTTAACCGAACGTTTATCCTTATCACTAATCTCTCTATAAATGAAACCTAAACTCTCCAGATTTGCCAACACACGCGATAGCGAGGTCGTACGCACGCCCGTGGAATTTGCTATCTGCGACACAGGAGTACCCTCCCGATGAATATTTATCAAAATATACCCTGCAGCTTGAGTAAAACCATACTGCGACGCAATGTTATTGTATTTGTTCGCCACAGTCTGCCAGGCGGCTTTTAAGAAATAATCTATTGTCTTACTGTTGTTGTTTTGGTTCATTGTCAATTAGGTATAAGGTTTTTAAATTTAGTTTATTATGCAAGCATAACAAATTTATATATTACAGTTTAATATTTCAAGCAATTCAAAGTTTTTTTGATAAATATTTGTCTTTAACGGATTAAAGGGATTTTTTTGCTTCTATTTTATGTTACAAAACCATAATGTTGAAAACTTTTAAATACTGAAAATCTTAAAGTTATATCTTGCATACAAAAGGTTATAAACATTATCTTTAACCTATAAGATTATATTCGACTAACTTTGCATAAACAACAACATAAACTATGACATTAGTAAACATCCCACGATTGGATTTGCAGCAATATACGCAGGGCTCGGCGGAAGACCGTCAGAAGTTTATCCAAGACCTTGGCCGGGCATTCAACGAGACAGGCTTTGTCACCATAGCAAATCATGGTCTTAGCCAAGAACTTATCGACGAGCTATACAGCGTTGTGAAAGCTTTCTTCGACCTACCGCAAGAGATAAAAAACAAATACGAATTCCCTGAACTTGCTGGACAGCGCGGCTATACCAGCAAAGGAAAAGAGAAAGCCAAAGACGCTAAAGTTCCAGACCTTAAAGAGTTTTGGCAACGAGGTCAGACTATCGTCGGTGAAGAATATTCAAAAGAAGACTTTCCGGACAACCCTTTCGTAGAGGAACTCCCTCGCTTCAACGAAATCACGGCCCAGGTATACAAAAAACTGGAAGATGCAGGCCGTAGCTTGCTAAAAGCCATAGCTACATATCTGGAATTAGACGAAAATTATTTCGAACCACATGTCATCAACGGAAACTCTATTTTGAGAGCAATACACTATTTTCCTATCGAAAATCCGGACGAGCTGCCTGCGGACGCCGTACGTGCCGGCGCACATGAAGACATCAACCTAATTACCCTACTGATAGGTGCCAGTGCCGACGGTCTGGAAGTCTTGACAAAAAATGGAGAGTGGTTCCCTATAAAAGCTAAGGGTGAAGATATAGTGGTGAATGTGGGAGACATGCTACAGCGTCTTACCAACAATAAACTCAAATCTACCACACACCGTGTGGTGAATCCTCCTCGCGAGCTGATGAAAACATCCCGCTACTCGGTGCCGTTCTTCTTGCATCCTAAAGCCAGCATGAGCTTGGCATGTCTTGAATCGTGTATTTCGGAAAAATATCCTAAACAGTATGAAGACTATACTGCCGGTCAATACTTGGATGAAAGGTTAAGAGAAATCGGTTTGAAAATGTAATAAAATAAACAAGGACAATCGCTGATTGTCCTTATTTATTTATATTGTTACGCACACTTCTAGGTAAGGATTGAACTACCAACTCATAGCTGTGATCTATAAGCGCCTTAAGTTCCTTTTCCTGCAGCTCTCTCCCCACATATACCGTATTCCAATGTTTTTTGTTCATATGATAACCCGGAAAAACGGTTTGACTATACCGTTCACGTAGCTCTTCAGCATAGTCGGGATCGCATTTCACATTAAACCGTATCTCGTCATATTGATCCAAGGATATCAAAAGAAATATTTTCCCACCAATCTTAAACACCAAGGTGTCGGGACCGAAAGGCAATTCTTCCACCACTTGGGTAGATTTGGAAAGACAATATAGCCGTATATCCTCGATATGCATGACAAAAAACTATTGCCTCAGCAATTGAACTAGTTCTCTTTGTATCTCCTGACCTTTATCTTCATTATACCACTTCTGGATGACTTCTTTAATTTCATCCATGGAAGCATTCTTTTCTTTCAATTCTAAAAACATATGCTGTAGTTTGTCCGGACGTGGCCCCCACACCGCTAAATCTTCTCCCTTACTATTGCGGATGACCAACTTAGGAATGGATTTCCCTCCATTAGTAAGATAGCTGTTAATCAAAAATGGGTCTTCATCACGCAGCTGGATATCCAACGTGATATTAGCATTATCCTTCACCATGTTGTAAATCTGTGGAACAGAATGGGCAGCGTCCCCACACCATGGCTCGGTAATCAAAATCCATTGCTGTGGCTCCTTAACATCAGCTATAGCTTGCTTAACTTCATCGGAAGGAACAAACTTCTTTAACCAACGGTTGGTCCTTGACCAATTCAACTTTACGTAGTTATAATAATTCTCATCTTGATATAGAGGAAACTTCTCTGGATGATTTACGATCTCTTCGAAATTACGGATATAATTTTCAAATGTCATGCTTGTAAATTGAGTTAACGTGTCGCTAGGTCAAAGACCCTTTTCGGCATCAACATTTCTAAGTTGATGCGCAGCAAAAATACATTAATAAAACATATCTTCCGTCATGATATTGTTGCATCTTCATTAAACCTTTTTTCCTTTACACTATCTAACTTTGATGTTTGTTACTAACATCAAACCTGAATGAAATTTTTTGTTACGTTAATTACTTCCTGCCTATTGACCATTACCTGTTTTGCTCAAGCCAATCTTACGGGTAAAGTTCTTAATAGAGACGACAGTAAGCCTTTAACCAATGCTACCATCGTACTCCTTAATCAGGATTCTATCCTTCAATATTTTGTTAGAGCCAATGAAGACGGAAACTTCGAGTTCAAAGGAATCAAGCCAGCGGATTATCTCCTTATCGTCTCCTATCCTAAATTTGAAGTATATTCCCAACCCATAGAACTGGATAAAAACCTCAACCTTAAGCCCATATTGTTAAGTTCACGCGCCCATCTGATAGAGGAGGTAGTCGTGAAAGCCAAAATCCCTATTCGACTGAAGGGTGACACCATAGAATATGATGCAGCAAGTTTTGAAACGGAGAAAAATGCCAAACTAGAAGATCTGCTACGCCGCCTGCCGGGACTGACAGTGTCGGCCAGTGGCGACATTACGGCGCATGGAAAGACCGTTTCCAAAGTGTTGATTGACGGGGAAGAATTTTTCGGCTACGACCCTAAAATCGCAATACGCAACATCAGGGCAGATGCCGTGGACAAAGTACAGGTGTACGAACGAAAGTCCGAGGAGTCAGAGCTTACCGGTATTGATGATGGACAGCGCTTTCAAACTGTCAATGTAGTACTCAAAGAAGAAGCTCGCGTAGGGTTGTTTGGCAATATAGAAGGACACTTAGGCACAGAAGAACTCTACACCGCAAACCTGTTTGCTGCCAAATTCAATCGAACCGAACGTATAGGACTTACCGCCAATACCAACAATATGGGTGCGAATGCCGGAGGAAGAGAAGGTAGTCTGCGCATGAACAGCCAGATCACGGGAGAACCACGCAACACCTCCGTTGGCGCAAACTACGAAAACCAGTTCTTTCAAAAGAAACTGAACGTCAATGCTAACTATAACTTCAATGATGCCAGCAACAGAAACGAGAGAGAAAGATACAACAAAGAAATCATCTCTAGCGAGGAAGTACAGGAAACAAACAGCCTATCTCAAAATTCCAACAACAATCAAGGTCACTCTTTCAGATCTATATTCCGATTTCGTCCGAACACCAAATCCAACATGGATGTCCATTTCAACGCCAGAAAATCGCAGTCCTCTAGTTGGAGTGCCTCAGAAAATTATATGATCAACAACAGTGTGGATTCCATCCGCGATTACAGAAGTGAAAACAACAGCACCGGAGACAGCCAATCGAGCGAAATAAGCATAAACTACAGACGAAGACTCAAAGAAGGACAGGCTTTAAACCTTCTTCTAAGTAATAAATTCGACGAATCTAACCAACAGAGCGATGTCTTCCAACGCACCTATCTACATAAAGAAGATAAAGAAACTATCGTGGATCAAAATCGGCTTTCTGACTCCCGCAACTATAATTTCAACTCCCAGATACATTTCTCCAATAGAATCAACCAAAATCTGAACTATTCTCTAGGCTACAACCTAGGATTCCGCCACGATAAAAACAAGGTGGACGCCTTCAACAAGCTGGCAAACAATGATGAACTGGACTTGCAATACTCGCAAAACCAAATCAACAAGAGTAGTAATAATACCCTTTTGGCAAATCTTAATTTCAACGCTGAAAAAGTAAGCGTATCCCTGTCAAACCGAACCAACTACCGCAGCCAGAAACTAACAGACTCTTACAGAGATATCGACCTCAGCAGAAACTTCTGGGATAACAACCTGAATCTTTCCGGAAATTATAAGATATCAAACCGAAAAAATCTATCGTTAAACTATCAACAAAATTTTGATATACCTTCGTTCAACCAACTGCAGCCGCTACAGCCGCAGACCTCTGCCATCTTTATCCAAGAAGGTAATCCTGATCTAAAAAGAGCTGTCAACAATGGATTTAATATCAACTACAATACAATCAGTCTGATGAAAGGTACCAGCTGGAACATAAACTCCAGCATCAACATAAAAAGCAATCCTATTGTCAACAAACGGACCGTTACAGATTCGGTAACTATCAGCACCTATGTCAATGTCTCAGGCAAATCGTCCTGGAACGCCAACCTGAATACCAACTACAGCTTGCCGCTGTTCCAACAAATAGTTCAGTTCAACATCTCCTCAGGAGTAAACTACAACAACGGTTTTAGCTATACCAGATATCAAGAGCCGGGAAGCCCTATCCAAGGTCAATACGAGCTCAACAACACACAAAACGCTTCCCTCTTCACAGGCATTAGCTTCAACGAACAGAACTCTTCCGGGTTAGATTATGATTTCAGCTGGAGAGTTACTGTCAACAACCAGCGCAACAGCCTTCAAAGGAATTTGAATTCCACCAACCTCATCACAGGAGGTTCTTCCTACTTGCGCTATTTCTTTCCAAAGAAATTCAACGTATCGGCAAACATACATTACAATTTGGAAGGGCCGACCAAGCTTTACAAAGAAAGCATACAGCAGTTCTACGCAAATGTGGAACTCAGCAAGAAACTGCTGAAAAATGAGAGCCTCGTAGTTTCTATAAAGGCTTTCGACATTTTCAACACGTATAATACCACAAACCGAAGTGTATCAGAAACAGAATATTCGGAATCCACACAGCTCATGCTGACACGTTATATTCTTTTCGGTTTAAAATGGGATTTCAACAAAAATTTAGGTAAAAAGAAAAATGAATAAGATTAAGATATTGGTGCTGCTGTTTTTGTGTGTTTCCACCTTAAGCACACAGGCTCAGTACAGCTATTTCGGAACACGGGGCCGCATATATTTCGACAAAATTACTTACATCAAAGCACGACTTAAAAGTGCTGCTCAAAATTCACCTAACGGTGGTTTCGGACGTGGTATGTTCAACACCGACAATATGCCGGAGTCTACCACGCAGAAGCTACTCCTGTATTTTGATGAGAACAGCACCTTACTGGTAACGGACCCAAGTGCAGAAAATGCTTCCGAAGGAGCTCGTGCAGGCAATAGAGCTATAGCAGGTGCAGGCATGGTAGGAAGAAGAGGCAACACTGTTGCCGGGGCTCCCCGTGGTGGCACGGTGACAGTCCGAGGCGGAGAAAGGGCCAGATTACAAGGTGAAACGCGTATAGGGATGTCAGGCAGCCGTCCCAATAATGCAACGAAAGTCATGTTTCAAGACCTGAAGAAGAAAACGACCAACTTACAGATTGAGGTGGATGAAAATTACATCATCACCGATACCATAAACCAAATTACTTGGCGTTTCACCGATGAATACCGAAACATCGCAGGCTTTGAATGCCGAAGAGCTAACGGCGCCACTGCCGACTCCCTGTATTTGGTAGCCTTCTTCACTGATGAAATCCCTGTATCTGCCGGACCTGCCTTTACCAGCGGACTGCCGGGCATGATTCTCGGCCTCGCCATCCCCGAAATGCATATTCAGTATTGGGCCACTAAAGTGGAATATACTAACAATACCGTACCCGCTGACTGGAAAAACAAAAAGAGTACGACCATTACCTTCGATGACTTTTTAAAATCTTTTGGCAGATTTTACCAACGCGGACGTGACAGTAATTCCAGCAAAAGACAGGTTCAAGAACAGCTTATTTATTAACAAAAAGACAATTTGTCACTAAGACCTGACATTTTTAAGACAGTTTGAGTGTTTTTATTTCATTTTTGAACGATATGTGTTGTTGGCACAAGGGTTGATATATTGTTATCAAATTAAAAGTTAGTAAATAAACAATATTCAAAATATGTCTAAAATTATAGGTATCGACTTAGGAACTACGAACTCATGTGTTGCTGTAATGGAGGGTAACGAGCCCGTAGTTATCGCAAACAACGAGGGTAAACGCACGACTCCTTCCATCGTAGCATTTGTAGAAGGTGGTGAGCGTAAAGTAGGTGATCCGGCAAAACGTCAAGCGATCACAAATCCGCATAAAACAATCTATTCTATCAAACGTTTCATGGGAACTTCTTTTGACGAAGCGCAAAAAGAGATCCCTCACGTTCCTTACAAAGTTGTTAAAGGCGACAACAATACTCCACGTGTGGAAATTGATGACCGCAAATATACACCACAAGAAATTTCGGCCATGATTCTTCAAAAAATGAAGAAAACTGCCGAAGATTATCTTGGTCAGGAAGTGACACGTGCCGTAATCACTGTTCCGGCTTACTTCAATGACGCACAGCGCCAAGCTACTAAAGAGGCTGGAGAAATCGCCGGTCTCAAAGTAGAACGTATCATCAATGAACCTACTGCGGCTGCATTGGCCTACGGTCTTGACAAGGCCAACAAAGACATGAAGATTGTCGTATTCGACTGTGGTGGGGGTACACACGACGTTTCAGTATTGGAGTTAGGTGACGGCGTATTTGAAGTTAAAGCTACTGACGGTGATACACATTTAGGTGGTGACGACTTCGACAATGCTATCATCAACTGGTTGAACGACGAGTTCAAAGCAGAATACAGCATCGACTTGAAACAAGATCCTATGGCTTTACAACGCCTTAAAGAGGCAGCCGAAAAAGCAAAAATCGAACTTTCAAGCTCGACATCTACCGAAATCAACTTACCATATATCACCGCTGACGCTACAGGTCCTAAACACTTAGTACGCACCTTGTCACGCGCTAAATTCGAAACGTTGGTAGCTGACTTGGTAAAACGTACTATCGAGCCATGCCGTATAGCCTTGAAAAATGCAGGATTCACTACGGCAGATATCGATGAAGTAATCTTGGTAGGTGGTTCTACACGTATCCCAGCCATCCAACAGGCCGTTAAAGATTTCTTCGGCAAAGAGCCTTCGAAGAGCGTTAACCCTGACGAGGTGGTAGCATTGGGTGCCGCTATCCAAGGTGGTGTGTTGACAGGAGAAGTAAAAGACGTATTGTTGTTAGACGTTACTCCTCTTTCTTTAGGTATAGAAACTATGGGTGGGGTGTTCACCAAATTGATTGAAGCCAACACTACCATTCCTACAAGAAAGTCGGAAATCTTCTCTACAGCTACGGACAACCAACCTTCGGTAGAAATCCACGTATTACAAGGTGAGCGTCCTATGGCCGCACAAAACCGTACCTTAGGTCGTTTCCAATTGACAGATATTCCACCGGCACCACGTGGTGTACCTCAAATTGAAGTTACTTTCGACATCGATGCGAACGGTATTCTAAAAGTATCAGCAAAAGATAAAGCCACAGGCAAAGAGCAAAATATCCGCATCGAAGCTTCTTCCGGTCTTTCTCAGGAAGAAATCGAAAAGATGAAACGCGAAGCTGAAGCAAATGCTGAGGCCGACAGAAAAATGAAAGAAGAAGCAGACAAACTGAATACAGCAGATGCCCTAATCTTCTCCACTGAAAAACAATTGAAAGAGTATGGTGACAAACTTTCTGCTGATAAAAAATCTGCTATCGAAGCCGGCCTTCAAAAATTGAAATCAGCACATGCTGCACGCAACTTTGCCGACATCGACACTGCTACTACCGAGCTTCAAAACGCTTGGAACGCAGCTTCTGAAGAGATGTACGCCGCAACAGGAGGCGCTCAGCAGGCACAAAACACCGACGGTCAAGCTCAACAAGGCAACAACCAAGGAGGTGATGATGTGCAAGACGTAGAATTCGAAGAAGTAAAATAATCTTCTCAGCATAAAAAAGCCCCCTAAGATTACTCTTAGGGGGCTTTTTATTTTCTAAGACATTGAATAAATCTATAAACGGGAATCGCAAGTATAACTGTATCCAAATTAAACCGACGAAGGCTTATGCTTTCAATTCCAACTGAATTTTATTTTTCGAATAGATAAGCTTCACACCATACTGCTGAGCTATATCTAACTTTAATTCTCCCTCTATTTTATGGGCCACATTTAAAAGATTAGTTTCCAACACATTGCCTTGGATCTGCATAATGAAAGAATACAACAGAGCTACGGCTATCAACATGCGTAGGCTGCGACCAAGTAGACTGAACAGATTCATAGTGATTAAATTTAACGCATTAAAAATACAACAAAGTCATTCATAATCAAAGCCTTACACATAAAAGTATTGTTACAAAACCATGTAATTTTCTGCTAATCCGTGAAAATCAGCATTAAACAAAAAGGGCACAAAATAATTTGTGCCCTCATATCTTTGCTTGGGTTATTCATTAAAACAATTTGTCAGGATATACTCCTTGAGCAATTAAAGCAGTAATATTCTCTTGTACGATAGGCTTGTCTTCCGGATAAGTTACTCCAAACCATTTCGACGAAGTAGGAATAACTTTAAAATCGGCTAGCCCATGTTTCACCATATAGTCCGGAATGGAAGGTATAAAGAATTCAGCCTTTGGATTATCGGCATTCTCTTCTACAAAGGTCGGGAACAATTCCATACAGATATCAAAGATACGTGGTGTAAATCCCCAGAAATTCATAGACACGCGGGTCTTAGGATCTAAATCGTATTCTACGTCATTCTCGTTGAACACGATTTTACGGTTTTCACCTTCTCCTTTATAATAGATATTGGTACGTTCGGTTACGGACTCCATATTTCCCTCTGGACTTACTTCACACACGCCGCGTGATACATAGCCATAATCGGACATGGTATTGCCTATTTCAAAGCCCATCAGAGCCATATGGCTGTCTTTAACCTCTTCATTTAAGAATTTGGCCATCTTTTCGAATGCGTCAGCGCCATAAAAGTCATCGGCATTAATCACACAAAAAGGCTCATTAATTTTATCTTTAGCGCTCATCACGGCATGGGCAGTACCCCAAGGTTTTGTTCTTTCAATAACTTTATCTATGCCGAATTTGGTAAGATCAAAATCTTGGAAAGCATAGTCTACCTCGATTTTTCCCTTCAATTTTTCGTCGAATTTTGAACGCATTACATCTTCGAATTCTTTACGAATGATGAATACAACTTTTCCAAAACCGGCACGTATGGCATCGTATATAGAGTAGTCGATTATAGTCTCACCGTGAGGTCCAAAGCTGTCAACTTGTTTTAGCGATCCATAGCGGCTCGCCATACCCGCCGCAAGAACTAATAAAGTAGGTCTCTTCATATTTTGATTATAAATATTGTCCGCAAATATACTATTTCTTTTTAAAGAAAGAATTTAAGATTCCTGTGGCAATTCTACTCAACAACTTAACACCTTCACGGGCTAACGTTCGGCTTGCCTGGGTCTGCGCTGCTTCTAGAGGGGTCTGACGACGCGATGTAGAAGTCCGGCTGCGCGATGTTTGTTTGGCAGCTTCCTGCTTGGCTTTTTCCTGCGCCTCCTTGGCCAATGCGGCTGCCTCCCGCTCTTCTAGAATTTCTGCTGCCGTCCTACGCTCTATACGCTCTTGGTACTTGGTATAGAATTCCGAAGTCTTCGTGATCTGCTCGTAAGTTTGGCTACTGCAAGGCCCCATCACAGCTCTTGCAGGAACAAGATGCGTGGCCACGACCTCCGTAGGAATACCCTTATCATTCAATACCGTTATCAAAGCCTGCCCCGTACCAAGAGAGGTCAGCACCTTGTCTATTTCGTAAAACTGCGAGGTAGGATAAGTCTTTACGGTCTTTTTCAGGTTTTCCGCATCGTTGGGTGTAAATGCCCGCAGTGCATGCTGAACGCGGTTCCCCAACTGACTTAACACACTTTCCGAAATGTCTGTCGCTGCCTGCGTACAGAAAAATACGCCTACCCCTTTAGAACGTATCAGCCGTACAATCTGCTCAATCTGTGCGAGGAAAGCTTTGGAAGCTCCGTTGAAAAGAAGATGGGCTTCATCCAAGAAAAACACAAGCTTAGGTTTATCCAGGTCTCCCACTTCAGGAAGTTTTTTGAACAGCTGCGCCAACAAACTTAAAAGGAAAGTAGAATATAACACCGGCTGGTCCTGTATGTCGGAAATGTTTAGCAAGGTGATCACGCCTCTGCCGTCTACTTTACCAAAAAGATCCTGAATATCGAATTCTTTTTCTCCGAAGATATGGGCTACGCCCTGCTGTTCTATGGCTACTATCTTACGGAGGATAGCTCCGGAGCTGGCGGAGCTGATTTTACCATAATCTTCCTTAATCTCCGTCGCTCCCGGTCCGTCAGCCAGATACGATAGAAGTTTTTTCAGGTCGTCAAAATCTACTAAAGGAAGCGAATTATCTTGCGCATACTTGAATAACACACTCAACACGCCGGATTGCGTATCATTCAGATCTAAAATACGAGACAACATTACGGGGCCGAAATCCTCTACAGTAAGACGCATTGGTGCTCCTAATTTTCCTGTTAGGGAAAATATTTCTATTGGGAAGCTTGTCGGCACAAAAGGGATTCCTACGGCATTGCCTCGCTCTATAAGAGCGTCGTTGGTTGTCCCTTCTTCAGCCAATCCGGACAGGTCTCCCTTCACATCCAACATAAATACAGGAACTCCTTTGTCTGACAGTTGCTCAGTGATAAGCTGCAGGGTCCTGGTCTTTCCTGTTCCGGTGGCTCCGGCAATCAAGCCGTGACGGTTCATCATCTTCAAGGCCAGCTTTACTTGGGCCTCCGTAACCACCTCCCCTTCCAGAATCCCCGATCCCAGTTGGATAAAGTCACCCTTAGGATTATAAGAAGTCGTTATACGCTCAATAAATGCTTCTTTCATAGAATTAAATTTTACGAACCTAATTTAAAAATATTAAATGCAATACCGAAATCCCCTACCTTGCGATAGGGTTATTTTTATCACTAAAAACTACAATTCCAAATTTTATATTACAAACTGTTGTTTTTTCGTAACAAAACACAACTTTCTATTGTTTTTTTGCGTACTTGTTATATTTTTGTTTGTATATGAAGATAGGCCCTATAGAAATGTTTAATAAATCTAAGAGGATATTAGCGGCGAAGCTATGCTTCTTTGTTTTCTTTTCTAAGATGCTTATCTCGGCTACCCCTATGTTTATGGATGTGGTGGACAAAGGCACCATACTTCAAGTGGTCATGCAGCTGGAAATAGAACTCACAGCAAAAAGTACCAACACCAACAATGAAGATCTTCACGAACATGGGGTTAAGGTATTCAAGCCGGACGCTTTTGACATGAGCTTTAATCCTATTGTCACTTACACCGACAGTCAAAAGCATTACGTCAAAAACGAAAAGTTAATCTGCAGCTATCATCCTTCCGTGCCTACCCCTCCTCCTAATTGTTAATTGATTATATCGTCATTTCTTATCTCGATTAATTGAAATAATTAATCTAAAGGATTTCTTATTGTTTAATCTATTCATTCATTAGATATAATTAATTATTATGTTAGGAACACGTGTATCTGCTTTTCTGAAATTATCGAAAAGAGATTTAAAATATGATTTTCCTGCATCCATTGTTGTATTCCTTGTTGCACTTCCACTTTGTTTGGGTATAGCGATGGCTTCTGGAGCACCATTGTTTGCAGGCGTCTTGACCGGAGTGATAGGAGGATTGGTGGTGGGTGCGATTTCCGGCTCTCCATTAAGTGTTAGCGGCCCGGCCGCCGGACTTACCGTCATTGTCTTTGGTGCTATAGAAAAATTAGGCAGCTATGAGATATTTCTGCTGGCGGTGGTTCTTGCCGGCTTAATACAGTTTTTGCTGGGGTTAGTCAAGGCAGGGATGATAGGCAACTATTTCCCTTCCTCAGTAATATTGGGGATGTTGGCCGCAATAGGCATTACCATTATCCTAAAGCAACTTCCCCTAGCTTTCGGAAATACAGGAGAAACCGAAGCGACACAGCCTTTTCTCACAGCTTTCCTCGCACAGATTCACTGGGGAGCTACCATCATCTGTCTCCTGTCGCTTCTGACCTTAATATTTTGGCCACGCTTCCGCTACCTCAACAAGGTACCTGCACCTTTGGCTGCTGTGTTGCTAGGCGTAGGTCTGGCTCTTCTTTTTCAATATACGTCATTGGCACTGATGCCGGCACACTATGTGTCTATACCTACCCTCTCTTCCTTGACGGAGCTTACAAGCTTGTTGATTTTTCCAGACTTTACCTATATCCTGGAAAAGGAGGTATGGGTAATAGCTTTCACTCTTGCCATCATCGCCAGCTTAGAGACACTATTAAGTCTGGAAGCTGTAGACAAGCTGGACCCCTTCAAGCGTAACTCCCCGACAAACCGGGAACTTATAGCCCAAGGGATAGGAAATATGACTTCCGGCTTTTTGGGAGGGCTACCGATGACTTCCGTAATCGTAAGGTCCTCAGCCAACGTCAATGCCGGAGGACGTACCCGTCAGTCGGCCATGTTACACGGCGTCTGGCTACTGGTAGCTTTACTAGCAATACCACAACTCATTAACATGATACCGTTGGCTTGTTTGGCCGCTATCCTGCTTCATACAGGATATAAGTTGGCTAAGCCAGCACTATTTCGCCAGATGTTCCGCAGAGGGTTGGACCAGTTTATTCCTTTTGCGGCGACAATCTTGGCTATAGTGATGACAGACCTGCTCATGGGAGTAGGTATAGGGCTTCTGGTCGCTACCTTCTATATATTGAAGGCCAACATGCAGAATGCGTACAACTTCGAAATTAAAGACGAAAACACAGCGGTATTGACCCTCGCCGAAGAGGTATCCTTCCTTAACAAGGTACCCATAAAGAAAAGGTTGTACAACCTACCTAAAACGGTAAACCGCGTGGTCATCAACGGAGAAAAAAGTAAATTTATAGATAAGGATGTTATAGAGGTGCTGAAAGATTTTGAACAGAATGCTCTCAGCAAGGGGCTCAACATCCAGCTTCAGGAGGTGACAAGTAAAAGGAAAGTAGTGCGCACAAGCCGCAACAGACGCCTTCAGAAAGTAATTTAAGTAAAAAATAACACAATAATAAATCAAAAAGCAGTAACTTGCCTCGCATTTGAGAGGCTCAAAATCAGTCACACATGATTAATAAAGATTTAGAATTAGGATTTAAAAAAATTTTGGATGGAAACAGAGAATGGATGGAGTTCGTAAAGAACGACACTTCTGGACGTTTCCAACAATTGGCCAAAGGGCAGAACCCACAGATTTTATGGATAGGATGTGCGGACAGCCGTGTACCGGCCAACGAGCTGACAGGAAATAAACCGGGTGAAGTATTCGTTCATCGGAATATTGCCAACATGTGTGTACACTCTGATATGAATATGTTGTCGGTACTAGACTATGCCGTAAACGTGCTGAAGGTAAAACACATTATCGTCGCTGGACATTACGGTTGTGGAGGGGTGGCAGCAGCCCTCAGCCGCCGACAGTTTGGCATCATCGACAACTGGCTATGCCACATTAAAGATGTGTACCGCATCCACGCCAAAGAGATTGACGCTATAGCAGATATGGAGAAAAAAGCAGACCGTCTGGTAGAGCTGAACGTCAAAGAGCAGGTGTTCAACCTATGTACTACTTCCATCGTCCAGAATGCATGGAAAGAAAGAGACGATCTTGCCGTCCATGGTATGGTCATTAACATTGCCACAGGAGAGTTGATAGATACAGGTAATACCTTCACCAACAATAGCGACTTGGGTGAAGTTTTCGCCTACAAATAGAAAAAAAGCACTCGAAATTTCGAGTGCTTTTTGATTTATTTTTAGTGATGGAAAAGTGCAAATAAAGATTAGGAGTTAGCCTTTTTGGTCTTAATCTTAATGACCGCCTTCTTGTTGCTATTGCCCAAATATTTTTTTGCTTTATCCCCTTTTAGAATAGTGATAGAGGAGATTTCTTCGGGAGCAAGATCCGACAACTCAAAATTATCCTTCATGACATTCTCATCTACCACATAGAGCAGATCGTTGCCACGCGGGTTTTTATTTCCTCTGAGTCGGAAACCTGTCACAGCTATAGCCGAATCGGCATTCGCTAGCGCCCCCATAGCTATCTTCAAACTCTGGTCTCTGAGGCTCTTCAGCTCTTGGAGGTTTATTTGCTTATCGTTGATGAAGAATTTTTCTCCATTGCCCCAGAAAGTAAAGGTCATGGATTTGCTAATGCTATCTGTCAGTTTCTTTACCGCTTCCGCATCATAAGAAGGAAAAGCTGTAGCTCCAAGGTAGATTTTCTTGTGAAAAGCAGAGTCCCCGATAACAAAAGATACGGCCCCTTTGACACTATCAACCAACCTTTTGGCATCAAAGCTTTTTGTCAACGCTTTAATATTGTCTTTTCTCATTATGGTGAGCGCCGAAATAAGGGAATCCCTCCCGTCAATCTTTATTACCGGTGGTTCAGGTATGCTCAGTGTCTTAAAATCTACAAGAATGCCTGTGTCTGGCGTAATAATCTGTTTAACGGTGCCTTTTGACTTTATGATTATGGTGTCTTCGGGAACTTCTACAGCTACCAAAGGTATTTCTCCCGTAAAACGTACGATATCTGTAATAACTTGATCTGCCTTCTCTACGGAAAATGAAGCACCCGCCATCAACAGAATAGGAAGCAGAAAGGCATACTTTCCTAAATGCACTTTCGAAGAACGTTTTTTATTCATCATCATAATACGTTTTTTTAGGATCTTAAAGTTGAAGCGCGTGCTCACATCCACAGACAAGCCATTTTGTGTCACATGCAACAACGAATATTGATATTTCTGTTTGTCTACACCTTTGTTCAACACTTGCTGGTCCGTCAAAAATTCCAGATTCTGACGCACAGCCTTACGTATAAGCCATACAAAGGGATTGTACCAACACAATATGAGGATGATCTCAAAAGTAAGGATGTCTAGTGTATGAATCCCCCTTACATGTACGCTTTCATGTGCAAAAATGTCATATAATTCCTTCTCTTTATGCTGAGGCCTATGTACGTATATCTTGTCGAAGAACGAAAAAGGAACTACCGGAAACAGCACATTACGGAAGCTGTAAGAATTCCATGTGGAAGGCTCCGAATTGCGATGGATGCGTCTTAAGCTCAACAGCTGGATAAGAAGACGAAAAAAGAAAACTGCCGCGACAATTTCCATCACTGCAATTATGCTGTCCGTCAAGGTGAAAGCCGCCTCTTTGACCTCCTCACTAGACAACGACGCCAGTAACGACAAAATATCAGGAAGCTGTTGCGCCGGAATAACCTCATAGCGCATGAACCAGCTTTTTACATCCCAAAAAGGATATACAAAAGCGTACATACTGCCCAGCAGTAGATACAGCCGGTTCATCTGGTAGAATGTAAGTCCTCTCAATAAGAAATAGTATCCTAGGTACAACAAGGCCAACAGCAGGTTGACTTGTATAATATAGGTTAGTAGACTTTCCATAATTTTAGGATTTATTGTTCTTTATCATCTCCAATATTTCTTCCAATTCTTGCGGGCTAAGCTTTTCCTCTTTCACAAAGAAAGAAACCATCTCCTTGTAGGAATTCTTGAAATAATCGCCCACAAAAGAGGTCACAAACTTAGCTCTATAGTCTTCAAGGGAAATCAAAGGCTCGTATCTTTTCGCATTGGCATATTTTACGGCTTTCACATACCCCTTACGCTCTAGATTCTTTATGGTAGAAGCCAGTGTCGTATAAGGAACCCTCTCCTCCGGCTTCATGTTTTCCAAAATTTCCTTCACAAATCCACCGTTCAGCTCCCAAATCGATCGCATAGCTTCTTCTTCCTGAATAGTCAATTTCTCCATAACACACGTAATATTTTATTTCAAAGGCTAAATTACGAACTTTTCGTAGATGTACAATTTTTTCGTAAAATTTTAACACTTTTTCACAATAGCTGGTTTTCAGCACATTAACACATTTATTTTGTTGGCTTGGTAAATCAAGACGTGCCTCATGTGTTGATGAAACGTTCCTACTTACCCATTAATAAAATGTTATGGAAAGAAGAAGGTGTATATGTGCTGAGTAAGAACACAATTTCTGATGCAATCAAAGAGGGGACAAACCGAGCAAATAACATTATAATTTCACTAATGATTGAAGATTATCCCGGTGACCAATACTTAATTAATAAAGCCAAAGGGGCGTTCAATATTAGACGTTATTTAGATATTATTGAATTCAGACATAAGGACAAAATATTGACATTGCAAAATCCTTATAAAAACAAAGGAGATTGACGAATCAATCTCCTTTGGGTGGGTTGTCATACCATAAGGATGACATTCCTGTAGTACAAATATACTAACCTTTTAATATAAACAAGTATGAACCAAAGAATTGGCATCTTCTTCAATAACCTAATGTCAAAAGTGAAAGATTTTAGACAAAGTCTTTCTGAAATTGTCGCTAATGAAGCTAAGAGCTCCTATGAAACGAAAAGCTCAACAAGAGCCACGTCGGTCTAAATGATGAAATAATTCTTTAATAATGGTATCTGGATGGTAGAAAATGGAACGATTTTACATTTGGTTTTTCGGGGCTATCCACAGTTAAATCATAAAAAAAGACCGTTTCGGGGTCATTAAGACCCCCTAGGGAATTAACTGTGTATATGTTTTTAATTTTTCTTATATTGTCTACGCGATAAGCAAAGGGTAACCCATTTCGGAAAGTTATCATTCTAACCAAATTTTAGGCAGAAATAGATAATCAGGGAGTTAAACAGTATTGTGTCTTACTATTAATATGACCGATAAATGGCATTTTAAGTCCCTATAAGTTTAGAATTTCTTATTGAATTTTATACTTTTGTATAATACAAGAAAATTGATTATGTCGGAAACAGCATCTATTACTTTAAATGGCAAGACTTTAGAGCTGCCTGTTATCACAGGAACAGAGAACGAGAAAGCTATTGATATTTCACAATTAAGACAACAAACAGGATATATAACTTTAGACCCAGGATTCAAAAACACAGGTGCTACCAAAAGTGCCATTACTTTTTTGGATGGTGAAAAAGGTCTTTTAAAATATCGCGGCTATAAGATCGAAGACTTAGCCGAAAAATCTACCTTCTTGGAAGTAGCTTACCTTTTGATATACGGAGAATTGCCAACTAAAGAAGTGTTGGAAAAATTCAGGTCGGATATCAAATCCCAAATGATGGTTCACGAAGACATGAAAAATTTCTTCGCGGGATTCCCATCAAAATCTCACCCTATGGGTCAGCTTTCGTGTTTGGTAGGTGCTTTATCAGCGTTCTATCCAGAATCTTTAAATCCTAATCAAAACGAAGACGAAGAGTACCGTACTATCGTAAACCTTTTAGGAAAAATGCCTACCATCGTTTCTTGGATTCACAAGAAATCGTTAGGTCATCCAGTAGTATATCCTAAGAAAGATTTCGGATATATCGACAATTTCATGAATATGATCTTCGGCGAAGTAAACTGTGATAAGATCTTCGACGAAGTGGTGTTGGACGCTATGCGTGTGTTGTTGATTTTACACGCTGACCACGAACAAAACTGTTCTACTTCTACCGTACGTATCGTAGGTTCTTCAAATGCCAACCTATATGCTTCTATTTCTGCAGGTATCAACGCCTTGTGGGGTCCTCTACACGGAGGTGCCAACCAAGCCGTTATCGAGATGTTGGAAGCTATCAAAAACGATGGTGGCGACGTTCAGAAATACATTGCCAAAGCAAAAGATAAAAACGATCCGTTCCGCCTTATGGGCTTCGGACACCGTGTTTACAAAAACTTCGACCCACGTGCTAGAATCATCAAAAAAGCGTGTGACGATGTATTGGCTAAATTAGGTGTTAAAGATCCTGTATTGGATATTGCAAAGAAACTGGAAGAAGCCGCCCTTTCGGACGAATACTTCATCCAAAGAAAACTATATCCAAACGTAGATTTCTACTCTGGCATTATCTACCGTGCATTGGGCTTCAGCTCAGAAATGTTTACTGTGCTTTTTGCCTTAGGCCGTCTTCCTGGATGGATTGCCCAATGGAAAGAAATGCGCGACAACAAAGAGCCTATCGGTCGTCCAAGACAAGTATATATTGGTGAAGTAGACCGCGAATATGTAGACATCGAAAACAGATAATCATTACTTTCATTTTCATAAAAAAGGCAGGAATATCCTGCCTTTTTTATTTATTAATGATTAATCGTCATCTTCATCATCTATATCCCACCAGTCACTGCTCTGCAGCTCATCGATCTCGCGGCGGTCACGTTTGGTAGGACGTCCCGTACCGCGATCCCTCTTCAATATAGGGGCATGAAACATGGATTTAAAGCCGTAAGTTTCCTCTACCGGCGTCAGATCTTCATAATATTGTACGGCCGTCTTGGCGTCTACCCTCCTCTCCAGCAGCCCGGTGACTTTCACCACCTTCTTCTCTATTCCTTTCTGTATGGTGAAAGTATCCCCCACCTTCACGACATACGAGGCCTTCACATTCTGTCCGCTCAGCTTGACACGTCCGGCCTTACAGGCTTCCGTCGCTAAGCTGCGCGTCTTGAAGATGCGGATAGCCCACAAATATTTATCGATACGTAATTTTTCAGACTCGTTTGCCATATCCAAAAATACCATTATTCTCTTAAAATATTACTTTCTACACACCAAGGTTTTAAAGAAAAATAATCATATTTGTAGTTAATAATAACGAATACTAAATCAAAAAAATGGAAATTCTAAAACTTCAAAAACTAGTAGAAGAAGCTTGGGAAGACAGACAATTATTAGGTAATAAAGAATATTTCGAGGCTATCCAAGCCGTGATCATGAAGTTGGACAACGGCGAGTTGCGTGTAGCGGAACCTATGGGATCGCTATGGCATGTCAACGACTGGATCAAAAAGGCCGTAATTTTATATTTCCCAATACGTGATATGAAGGTTATCGAAAACACACCTTTCGTCTATCACGACAAGATGAAGTTAAAAACCAACTATAAAGAGTTAGGCGTACGCGTAGTACCGGGAGCGTCGGCACGTTATGGGGCCTTCCTTGGCAAAGGGGTTATCATGATGCCTTCCTATGTGAATATCGGTGCCTACGTAGATGAAGGTACTATGGTAGATACTTGGGCTACGGTAGGTTCTTGTGCCCAGATCGGTAAAAACGTCCACCTTTCTGGAGGTGTAGGCATAGGTGGTGTGTTGGAGCCAGTACAAGCTTCTCCGGTAATTATTGAGGACAATGTTTTTGTAGGTTCTCGTGCCATCGTGGTAGAAGGGGTACGTGTGGAAAAAGAAGCCGTGTTGGGAGCTAACGTAGTACTTACCGCGTCCACCAAAATTATTGACGTGACAGGTGATGAGCCGGTAGAGTACAAAGGCTATGTGCCTGCCCGTTCGGTGGTAATTCCGGGCTCATACACCAAAAAATTCCCTGCCGGAGAATATCAAGTGCCTTGTGCTCTTATCATCGGCAAGCGTAAAGAATCTACAGACAAGAAAACGTCTTTGAACGATGCTTTACGTGAACATAATGTAGCAGTATAACATTAGCACAACCATGGCTCGCACCTTAGTAGATAAAGAGGACTTAAATAAGGCCTTAGAAACACTGAAAAATGGAGGAATAATATTGTATCCCACCGACACTATATGGGGTATAGGTTGCGATGCGACAAATCCTGAGGCTGTGGAGAAAGTTTTCGCACTGAAAGGCCGTGACAAAAGCAAAAGTATGATTGTCCTTCTCCATAAAGACAATCAGATTGCCGGCTACGTCAACGACGTGCCGGAAGTGGCATACCAGCTTATTGAAGTGGCTGACCGCCCGATGACCATCATCTACTCCAACGCCAAAAATCTGGCATCCAATGTGATAGCAGAAGACGGAAGTGTCGGCATACGCATAGTAAATCATCCTTTCTGCCAGCAGCTATTACAACGCTTCAGAAAGCCTATCGTGTCCACCTCAGCAAACATCAGTGGACAGCCTTCTGCTGCTGCCTTCGATGAAATCGCCGAAGAAATAAAACAAGGAGTAGACTACATCGTGCAATATGGCCAACAAGATACTACGAAGGGAAAACCTTCCATTATCATGAAGCTGGACCCTTCGGGAAAGTTTGAATTTATACGTAAATAATCAATTTGATATGAAAAAGTTAGTTAGTTTGTTCGCTTTCGTCTTAGCAATGACCGTTACTGTCTTTGCACAACAAAGCATTCAACCGGCAAAACCAGGGGTTAACTACGGTAAGACTATTACTGCCAAAAATGCTATCTCTGTGAAAAAGTTGGAGCAGTCCTTGAAAGAGAAAAAAGAATACACAGGAAAGATTGAAGGCGAAGTTGTAGGAGTTTGCAAGAAAAAAGGTTGTTTTCTCACATTAAAAAGAGATGGACAAGAAGAGCCTATCATGGTTCGTTTCAAAGACTACGGCTACTTCGTCCCTACCGACATTGTAGGTAAAAAGGTTGTGATTGAAGGGAAAGCCAAAGTCAAAGAGCTCTCCGTGGAGCAGCTGAAACACAATGCAGAAGATGCAGGCAAAAGCGCTGAAGAAATAGCAAAAATCACCTCTCCAAAAACAGATATCAACATTATTGCGGACGGTGTGTTAGTCGTTAAATAAATATTAACATCGAATCAAAGAAAGGCTGTAGTAGTTTATTACAGCCTTTTTTTTATTTTTACAGTATAATGAATAAGCTAACGACTCATCCTTGTCAATCTATTAACCTAAGAGGTCGGCTCATGACTTTCGAGAAACCCAAGATTATGGGGATACTGAACGTTACACCCGACTCTTTTTTTGATGGTGGTAAACATCAATCTCTAGAAAAGGCTCTTATCCATGCCGAACAGATGATAGCCCATGAGGTAGATATCATCGATATAGGAGCCTATTCATCCAGACCGGGAGCACCACTGATTTCTTCTCAGGAAGAGATGGACAGAGCTTTGCCTGTCATCGAAGCGCTAAGTAGACAATTTCCTGAGGTTCCGCTTTCAATAGATACCTTTCGTGCGGATGTCGCAAAGGCTGCTATTCTCGCCGGAGCTCATATCGTCAACGACATTTCGGGAGGACTGCTGGATGACGACATGTTCAATACCGTGGCTAAGCTTCAGGTGCCTTATGTGCTAATGCATATGCGTGGTACACCGGAAACCATGCAGCAGCTGACCGATTACGACGACGTGGTAAATGATGTTGCCATAGACCTAGGTAGCAAAATTTCCAAGCTTCGGGAATTAGGGGTAAGAGATATTATCTTAGATCCCGGATATGGGTTCGCGAAAACTATAGAACAAAACTACGAGCTGCTATTCCGTGTGGACGAACTTCATTATCACGGTTTACCTATCCTGGGAGGCATTTCCCGTAAGTCGATGATATACAAGAAACTGAACATCAGTCCGCAGGAAGCCCTAAACGGTACGACAGCACTCAATACTTTACTGTTGGAACGTGGGGTACAGATCTTGCGTGTACACGATGTTAAAGAGGCAAAACAACTAACTCAATTATTATTCTAATCACAGTATGAAGAAAAGAAAAGACATCCTGACGATAGGTTTTGCACTGTTTGCCATGTTTTTTGGAGCAGGCAACCTACTCTTGCCACCCTTTATAGGACTTCAGGTCGGCGAACACACCCTCATAACCATCTTAGCCTTCGGGCTGACAGGTATTCTCCTTCCTTTTTTGGGAATCCTATCCATCGTTAAATCTGGAGATACCATCTACGACTTAGGAAATCGGGTGAATCCATATCTTGCTCCCATTCTCGGAACAATCATTATGCTCTGCATAGGACCTTTAATAGCTATCCCACGTACGGGAGCTACCACATTCGAAGTAGGAATATTACCTAACTTTCCCAACTTCAATCCTATTATATCCTCTATTATTTTCTTTAGTCTCACATGGATCTTGAGTATTTCACCCTCTAAGGTGGTGGATATCATAGGAAATATTCTTACACCTCTTCTTTTGGTGCTTTTGTTTATCCTGATTGTGGTAGGTCTGTTGCATCCTATCGGGCCTTTTGCTTCTTCCGGATTGACCCCTACACAGTCTTTCAAGTTCGGTTTTACCGAAGGATATCAGACAGTAGATATGTTAGCCTCTCTGGTATTTGCTGGCATCATCATCGCGGCAGCACAGGCCAAAGGATATAAAGAAATTCATCAGAAAAGTTCAGTAGTAACATCTGCCGGAGCCATATCTTCTCTTTGTCTCGTGTGCATATATGGAGGGCTCGTCTACCTAGGAGCCACCTCCGGTATTGAAGACAAAGAAATAGGCCGATCAGCATTATTGATACATATAGCGCGCAGCACCTTAGGCGATTTGGGAATGATGGCCATAGGTTTATGTATTGCGTTAGCATGTCTTACTACGTCTATCGCTCTCACTACGGCTGTAGGCACCTTCTTCTCAAAGCTTACAAACAACAAGTTAAGCTATAAACTGTTGGTAACCCTATGTACTATATTTTCCGGTGTGCTGTCTATTTCCGGAGTGGATAAAATCATTCAGTTTGCCTACCCTCCATTAGCGTTTGTATATCCTATCGCCATTACCTTGGTGCTCTACATTCTTATTTTCGGAAACTTCATTAAAAGTAAAGCTCCTTATGTGGGAGCTTTGATAGCGACAACAGTGGTTGCTGCTTTCAACGTAGGAATCATGCTAAACCTGCTGAATCAAGAGCAGGTTCCTTTCTTCAGCCAATTACCACTATCCGACTTAGATCTAGCTTGGGTAGTTCCATCTATCCTTGGTTTTCTGATAGGATTAGCTTTCGATAAACTGAAAAAGCAATAAAAATAGGGCTAAGAAATTCTTAGCCCTATTTTTCTTCAGCCTTCTAAACTTATCGCACGGTACTTCCCGGTTTGATAGCCGTGTGCGGACTGACGAAGTCCAATCTTCCGTCTGCATCTTCTGCCATCAGAATCATACCCTGTGATTGTATTCCCTTGATTTCTCTTGGTTCTAAGTTAACAAGAATAGAAACCTGTCTACCAATAATTTCTTCCGGCTTGAAATATTCTGCAATACCGGAAACTACCGTACGCTGGTCGATACCGGTATCTATTTTAAGCTTCAATAGCTTTTTGGTTTTGGCGACCTTTTCCGCTTCTAGGATTGTTCCTACGCGAATATCTAATTTCATGAAGTCGTCGAACGAGATATTGGCTTTTGCCGGCGTCACGGGAGCTGCAGCCTTAGCGTTTGCTGCTTTTGCTGCCGCCAATTTTGCCAACTGAGCTTCCACCTGTTCATCGGTAATCTTTTCAAATAGCATCTGTACTTCTCCTAGCTGAGCATCCACCGGAAGGATGTCCGCCTTACCGGCCTTATCCCAGCTTTGAGGGTTTATGTTAAGCATTTGAAACAGCTTCTCAGTCGTCTTAGGCAAGAACGGCTGTCCCATAATAGCTAGGTTGGCTACAATCTGCACCGCTACATTGAGGACAGTTTTCACGCGCTCTTCGTCTGTCTTAATGACCTTCCATGGCTCTTCATCAGCCAAGTATTTGTTGCCTAGGCGGGCAGCATTCATGAAATGTGCTAAAGCTTCACGGAAACGATAGTTGCCAATGGACTGGGCAATAAGCTCCGGATATTTGCTTAATTCGTCAAATACAGCTTTATCGGTATCATTAAACGCCGAACCCAACAACACCTTGCCTCCAAAATATTTGTGAGAAAGAACCATCACACGGTTTACGAAGTTACCCAAGATAGCGACAAGCTCATTATTGACGCGTGCCTGGAAATCTTTCCATGTGAATTCACTATCCGATGTCTCAGGCAAGATTGACGTCAACACATAGCGTAGTTCATCTTGCTTGCCCGGGAACTCTTCCAGATATTCGTGCAACCACACCGCATGGTTACGTGAGGTTGAAAGTTTGTCACCTTCGAGGTTGAGGAATTCGTTTGCTGGAACATTTTCCGGCAAGATGTAACCTCCATGGGCATGCAAGATTGCTGGAAAAATAATGCAGTGGAATACGATATTGTCTTTACCGATGAAGTGAATCAACGTAGAATCGTCTTCCGGATTGTCGTGTGTCTTCCAGTAATCCTCCCAATTTTTGCCGTTGTCCAAAGCCCACTGCTTGGTCGCTGAAATATATCCTATAGGAGCGTCCAACCAGACATACAGCTTCTTGCCTTTAGCCTCCTCCAATGGTACATCAACACCCCAGTCCAGATCGCGTGTCATCGAACGAGGCTGCAATCCCGACTTAAGCCATGACAAACATTGGCCGAACACGTTGGACTTCAACACATCCTTCTTACCCTCTATCAACCATTTCTCCAGCCAAGGCTGATACTTGTCCAATGGCAGGTACCAGTGCTTCGTTTCTTTCAAGATAGGCGTGTCACCACTTAAAGTAGATTTTGGATTGATAAGGTCGGTAGGATTCAGTGAAGTACCACATTTCTCACATTGGTCACCGTAAGCTCCTTCGCTCTGACAGTGTGGACACGTTCCCGTGATGTATCTGTCTGCTAGGAACTGATCGAACTTTTCGTCATAATACTGCTCGGAATATTTCTCGATAAATTCTCCTTTGTTGTAGAGGTTCAAGAAAAACTCTTGCGACAGTTCATGATGTATAGCCTCCGACGTACGGTGATAAATGTCGAAAGAGATGCCGAAATTTTCGAAAGATTCTTTAATCTGCTTGTTGTATTTGTCTATAACTTCCTTCGGCGTGATTCCCTCTTTCTTAGCACGGATGGTGATGGCAGCGCCATGCTCATCCGAACCGCACACATACACTACGTCTTTGTTATTAAGACGCAAAAATCGAACGAAAATATCTCCCGGAATGTATGCTCCAGCCAAATGTCCTATATGCAACGGTCCATTTGCATACGGAAGTGCTGAAGTGATCGTATAACGTTTTTTAGTCAGACTGCTCAATATATTGTATTTTTAATGGTGAAACTCTCAAAACTCAGAGTACAAAGATAATTCAATTTGAGTTTATATTAATACGCCTGACTCAAAATAATAATGTGTAAATTGCGAAAGAAACAATTTCGTATTAAAAAGCACTAACAAATTGAATATGAACATTCCTCCATATCTAAAAGAAGGAGATAAAGTTGCCGTACTATGTCCCGCCAGTTATATTGAGGCGGACCTTACGCCGGCTTACGACATATTGAAAAGTTGGGGACTACAACCGGTCATTTATGATTCGGTATTGGCACAGCATTACCAGTTTGCCGGGGAAGATGAACTTCGTACCAAAGACCTGCAGGAAGCTCTCGACAATCCCGAAATTAAGGCCGTCATTGCAGCGCGTGGTGGCTATGGATGTGTACGTATCATCGATAGCATAGACTTCTCCGCCTTCCGTAAAAATCCGAAGTGGATGGTGGGCTTCAGCGATGTGACCGTGATATTGAGCCATATACAGCAGCAGTTCGGCGTTCCCGTAATTCATGGCCAGATGGTGAAAACTTTCCTCGATGCCACCAAAGAATCGCTGGAAAGTCTGAAAAATGCTCTTTTCGGCCTGCCGAACCACATCAGCTATACTTTTTCTGAGTTTCCTCATCGCCAGGGAACGGCGGAAGCTATCCTCACCGGAGGAAATCTGGCATTGCTACACAGCATCATAGGCTCACCATCCGAAGTAGATTATGAAGGCAAGATTCTCTTTATCGAAGATGTCGGAGAATCGCTCTACAACATAGACCGTATGCTGTGGACCTTGAAAAGAGCCGGCCGCCTGCAAAAACTTAAAGGGTTTATCGTCGGAGGCTTCACCGAACTGAAAGACTACGACCCTCCCTTTGGGCAAAGCTTCCAGGAGATTATCTTCGACAAGGTCAAAGAATACGATTATCCCGTAGCTTTCGGCTGTCCGGCAGGACATATCGAAGACAATAGAGCTCTGACCTTTGGCAAAGAAATTGTCCTGACAGTCGATGAGTCAAACGTAAACATACAATATAAATCATGAGCCGTTCATCACGCAGAAAACAAATCGACATAGGCTTATTGCTTATACGTGTGACCGTGGGAGGCAGCATGCTAGCCTTTCACGGGATACCCAAACTTATGAAAGGGCCCGAAGTCTGGGAAAAAATTGGGGCAGCAATGAGCAATATAGGTATACATTTTTTTACCCCCTTTTGGGGTTTTGCCGCCACCATGGCCGAAACCGTGGGAGCACTTTTTGTCATTTTAGGTTTATTTTTGAGACCTTCGGCAGCCGTGTTGGCATTTACCATGCTCATCGCATTCATCAGCCATCTTAGCAAAGGAGATTCGCTAGCAGCCGCTTCCCACCCCTTGGAACTCATGCTCGTTCTCATAGCGTTGGTTATCACGGGAGCAGGGTCTTATGCTATTGACAAAAAATAAACATATTTTGTCTTTTTTATGAATTTGGATTAAAAGATTTTGGAGCTGGAATTAAATTATTATTAATTCTGGCTTTGAATTAAAAAACGATTTTTAATAATCGTTTTGATTACAGAAGAAAAATCCAACGAAATCCAGACATCGCAAAAAAAATCATAAAAATAAAAGAAGTTAAGTTACAGCTGGCATAACTCTATACCTTAGCCTTAAAATTAAACACTTTATGATCATGGAGAGATTAGATGCTGGCTCAAAGAGCGATTTAATCGACTTAACAGAAATGGGCATTATCGCCCGAAAAGTTTACTTCAATCTTGATAATCAAACGTTAACCCAACAGACATTGGATTTGGGTCAGGGAAAGCTGAACGACCTAGGGGCCCTATGCGTCACTACAGGAAAGTTCACTGGCCGTTCGCCTAAAGACAAGTTTATCGTTAAAGACAGTATTACGGCACATACCATAGACTGGGGAGACGTCAACCTTCCCATATCGGAGAAGGTGTTTCATAACCTATATACTAAGATGAAAGCTTTCTTGCAAGGGAAAGACATCTGGGTGAGACATTGCTTTGCCGGAGCAGACAAAAATTACAGAATCAATGTTACAGTAATCAACACCACCCCTTGGGCTAACCTTTTCTGCAATAATCTTTTCATCTCTCCATCGGAAGAAGAACTCTCTTCTTTTGAAAAAGAATGGATTATACTTCAAGTTCCTGAATTCCTTGCCGACCCTGCTGTGGATGGAACAAGATCAGGGAACTTCACCATATTAAATTTCACGGAGAAAGTCATCCTCATCGGGGGCTCCGCCTATACCGGTGAGATGAAAAAAGGTATCTTCTCGGTACTGAACTTCATCCTGCCTCATCAATACAACATTCTGCCGATGCACTGCTCGGCCAACGAAGGTAAAGATGGCGACGTTTCACTTTTCTTCGGATTGAGTGGTACAGGAAAGACCACCTTGTCGGCCGATGCCAACAGATGCCTTATCGGAGATGATGAACACGGATGGGCAGAAGGGTCGGTATTTAATTTCGAAGGAGGTTGTTACGCCAAAGTCGTAGACCTCAGCGCCGAAAAAGAACCCGAAATCTATGGGGCTATACGTCCCGGAGCCCTGCTAGAAAACGTTGTATTCTTCGAAAACAGCAACGTGGTTGACTTTTCCAATACCTCCATCACCGAAAATACTCGTGTAGCATATCCCATAGACTATATCCCTAACGCTAAGGTGCCATCCTTGGGAGGAAATCCTAAAAACATTTTCTTCCTGACCTGCGATGCCTTTGGTATCCTTCCTCCTATCGCCAAGCTTACCAAAGCACAGGCTATGTACCACTTCATCTCAGGATATACTGCCAAGGTCGCGGGAACAGAAGTAGGTGTTACGGAGCCTCAGACAACCTTCTCAGCTTGTTTTGGTCGCGTATTCTTGCCGCTTCACCCTACGCAGTATGCCGAACTATTGGGGGAAAAGCTCGAAAAGCATCCGGACGTAAACGTGTGGTTGGTAAATACGGGATGGACCGGCGGTAAGTATGGTGTGGGTAAGCGCATGAACCTCAAATATACAAGGGCAATGATTAATGCAGCCATGCGTGGTGATTTGGACAACGTGGAATATGTGGCCCACGAGGTCTTTGGCGTACTGAAACCGCAGTCTTGTCCCGGTGTGCCTGCCGAAGTGCTGAACCCTCGCAACACTTGGGACGACAAAGAAGAATATGATAAGCAGGCCATAGAGCTGGCAAAACTCTTTGTCAACAACTTCAAACAGTACGAACAGCACGCCAACGAAGAAATCCTTTCTGCAGCACCAAAAACTACACTATAATAAAAAAGCGGTGAAAATCACCGCTTTTTCCTTCCCTTCTCTCAATTCATCCTCTCGCTCGTTTTATAGTCTCAAGGAGATTTGATAGTTCTTACACTTTCGATTTTATTTAAACACCCTATAATGCCAGCTTTGTGAAAAAGGGATTTTCCACTTGGAAGCCAGCTCCTCAGAGTTTTGGATCAGATGGTTATATACCAAGGTGTCTTCCTGCACTTTACCGCTATTTACCATTTCCTCGAATTCTTCTCTTCGCACTAGAGCTGTCTTACCCTCTTCATCGATATACGCCACCCATAGTCTGTCGAAGAAGTCCACTCCGAACTTCTCTCCCAGTCCTTTTATAAAATGCACTGACTTATCTATAGAACATCCTGTCACCAAAGCTACGGCCTCATCCACTTCCACCACAAGGAAAAGTTTGTCAACGACAGTGATCTTTCCTGCCAGAGGCGTACCATGCGCCGTCCAAGAAGCAACAAATTCTGCCGACAGCTTTTCTATTTCCTTAACTTCAGATTCTTCAAGAAATCTGTCAGCCTGATATATCCACACTCTGCTCATACGCTTAATGATTATAATAAGGAGAAATCATAAGATAGACGATCACGCCTGTCACAGCTACATACAACCACATAGGATAGGTTATCCTCGCCAGCTTCTTATGTCTTTCATAAGCCCCAGCTATTCCTCTCACGAAAGTGAACAACACGAAAGGAATAATGGCTATAGATAGCACAATATGCGTGAACAATATGAAGTAGTATACATAACGGATGAAACCTTCGCCTCCGTAAGGTGTAGAATCCGAAGTCATATGGTATGCCACGTACATCAATAAGAATAAACTAGAACATGCCATACACACCTTGATCAAGGTCTCATGCAACGATGTATTACCCTTCTTTACCGCCGATACCGCCCACACAAGCAATACCGCCGTCAGTCCATTGATGGAAGCATAGATAGGAGGCAAGAATGATAAAGGCTGCACATCATACCCCATCTTTCTAAGGTTGATGACAAATAGGGCTGCCACAGCCAAAGGAATCAATATCGATAATATCCAGATAATGTTCTTATACTTTTTTTCTGCTTCTGTCATTCCCATGATTATTTTTGTTCTATTTTAAGAGGTCTGTTTCGCGCCTCTTCAACCAACTGAACCTTAATCTCATCCTCCAAGCGTTCCATCTCCTTGTATTGGTTGATGTCGTAAAAACCTCTAATACGTCGTTGTGTGTCTATCAAAATATAATTGTTGCTAAAAATATAGCTTCCATCAGCATTTTGATGCGCATCGATCAAAAAGTTATCCTGCACATAGTCAAAGATAGCAGAATCCGGCCTTACAATAAACCAGGTATCTGGATATTGACGCGCATATGATTTTTGGATATATGCAAGATCCTCTCGGGATTCTTCAGGATTCAATGAGATAGAATAAAATTTCACTTTATGAATATTTCTGAAGCGCTCCACCACAGGCTGCACGCTGGTCAACAAGGTTTTGGATAAACCGTCGTCCTTAGCAACAAATAGATGTACCACGGTAATCACCGTATCTTCCTGCAAAAATTTTGAAGCTTTCCCTTCGCTGTCGTATAACGCTACCGGCCTGATCTGATGATATACCGTGTCAGGAATTTCACGTCCCATCTTACGGTTCATCTTACCAGACAAGGTTTTCTCACCATATATAGGCAGCTTCAGATATTGATTCGAAGCGATTTTATTAATGGCTATATACAAAAATCCTGGCACCAGTAAAACCATTGCCAGGATTATAAGCTTTGATATATTTCTCTTGTTTGAGATTTTAGTCATTATTACTTGTTAGGATAAAGCGGATGTTCATTGAAATGATGCAACAAATAACCGCCTTCAATTAACAATAAAGCGATGAAGTAAACAATGAAAATAAAGACTATACTACAGATGACGATGAAACTAGATTTCTCGAATTTCAAGTGCATGAAGAATGCTACAATGTAGTAAGCTTTCAACAACGTCAATGCAATATAGATAGTATTAACTAAAGCACCTTTTTGTAAGATACCCCAGTGATGAACAAATCCCAACGCAATTAAGAATTCCAATGCTGTCAATGCTAACAACACAAAGAATACACTCCAAATGCGTTTTTTGTCCATGCCTTCACCGTGCTCGTGAGCATCATGTGCTGCTATATGATCGTGATGTGCCATTTTCTATTTATAAAAATTATAAGTCCACAAATTAGATTAAGTAGAAGAATGTAAATACGAATACCCACACTAAATCCACGAAGTGCCAGTATAAACCTACTTTCTCAATCATTAGGTAAGTACCTCTTCTTTCGAAAGTGTTGTTTAAAGTCATGAAAAGCACGATGATGTTCAACAATATCCCTACGGATACGTGGAAGCCGTGGAAACCAGTAATAGTGAAGAATAAGTTAGAGAATTGCAATGCTGCTGTGTACGAAATCTCTTTAGAGAAGTATGGTTGCAAGGCAGCTGCAATAGCATCCGGATCAGTCAAACCTGTAGCAGGGTTTCTTCCGAACCAGAATCCTTGGTGGTGCAAGTGTGACCACTCCATAGCCTGACAGCCTACGAAACATAAACCGCCTAAGATGGTCCACAACATCCATTTCACGACCTCTTGTTTAGAATTTCTGTGTCCCGCTTCTACAGCCAACACCATAGTTACCGATGACATAATCAAAATGAATGTCATAATACCTACGAACACCAATGGTTGCCCTGAATCAGCAATCCCCGGAATAGATTGGAAAATTTTGTCCGCATCAATCCATGTAGGTTGCGCAAATTTTTGAGCACCATAATAAATTAAGAATGCTGAAAATGTAAAAGCATCTGAAATTAGGAAAAACCACATCATGATCTTTCCATACTCTAAATTCCAAGGCGACTTACCACCAGACCATGGCCCGTCTTTAACCTTATCCAAGTGCGATACAGTTGTTGTACTCATTGTTTACTATTATTGATTCAAAAGTAAGAAAACATATATATAAATCCATAAAAGATCTAGAAAATGCCAAAAAATTGTCGCTAGATCCATTCTAAACACATTATTGTCTTGTGGAATAGGCTTCGCCGCACCTACATAGGCACGCAACAGCACCAATATTCCTGCAATAATGTGCGCTAAGTGCAAGCCCGTAAAAATATAGATAAAAGACTGTGATGCATTATTATTGATAAAATACACCCCCTGACTTGTCAATATCCCCCAAGCCTGTACTTGCAATACAAAGAACACAATGCCTAAAACAATCGTTGCTAACAACAATAGTTTTTGCTTAGCCAAATTGTTAACCTTCGCAGCCTTAAAAGCCATATGCAAAGTAACGCTACTAAGGATAATAACTATTGTACTGTAAACAAATGTCTGAGGCAAAATAGTTTTAATTCCTTTGTCTACCCCACTCGCCGTATACACAATAAATCCACTTGAAAGAGCTGCAAACATCATAAACATACCAATCATACCCAACCAAAGGTTGAATTTCTTGGCCTTACGCTGTTTACGTAGTTCTTCCAATTTTATGTCGTTCACTTCCATTTACGTTATTTGAAAGGAATAAAATCAAATAATAATATTAATTGAATCAAAGGCAGATAAAGAAACGATATATACATCACTTTCTTCGCCGACATGTCGGTGCGTTCCACCAGATGCTTGTAACCATACCAAGTGAAGGCCAGCCCCCCTAGTAACGCTACTGCTGTAAATACCCATCCTCCGAAGCCGAAATACATAGGCAGAAAACCTACCGGAATCATCAGCAAAGAAGAGATAAAGATAAACCAAGCAGAAACTTTATCCTTCTCCAGTGATGGTAACAGCCTGATGCCCGCCCGCTTGTAGTCCTCATCCGCAACCCAAGCAATAGCCCAATAATGAGGATATTGCCAGAAAAACTGGATCAAGAACAATATGAACGGCGTCACGACGATAGCATATTCATTGACTTCCGTATAGGCTAATCCGAATCCTAAAGATTCAAAAGCTGCAAAATATCCTATCAGCGGAGGCAAAGCTCCCGGAATAGCACCCACCAATACGGCAATCCGCGACTTTGGTTTCAACGGTGTATAGGCAAAAGCATACAAAAAGATAGAGAACACAGAAAGCAAGCCCGCCACAAAGTTAAGCTTCACCAACACCAAAGTACCTAAAATGCCCATAAGAACACTTAATACTAGCGCCTGACCTGTAGTCATACGCTCCGCCGGCAAAGGACGGTCCATAGTGCGCTTCATCAGCTTATCTATGTCTTTCTCTATAATCTCGTTGAAGCCGTTTGCCGCTCCCGTCACCAAGAAACCGCCTATCGTCAGCATCAACCAGTTGATCCACATTATTTCACCCTGCTGCTTCGCTCCCATCAAAAACGATATGGAAGCAGAAAAAACAACAGTTAACGTCAATCGTAATTTGACAAGCTTGTTAAAATCTGAAATAAAAGTTTTCATTTGACTTCCTTACTCCTTATCCTCCGGCGACAATTACCATTATCTACCTTTTCAGCTTCGTCATCAACAGCATCAAATAATACTGAGCTCCGAAAAACAAACTTGCAATTACTAGATGTGTTGTCTGAACAAAAGCTGGAACTGCAAATCTAACTAATATTATTCCAGACAACATTTGTATTCCTACCAATATCAATATTACCCATGCATATTTACTCTGTAGTGACGATTTACTGAATCTATTTTTCACCAAGAAGAAAAATAACACAGTAATCAAAAGAGTAACATACGCAAGCATTCTGTGGATGTCATAATTGACACCTATCGATTCTATCCATTGCTCGCGAGGAAGTCCTTTCACATTCAGCTGGTCAATAATCTCCCGCACTTCGGTGCCATATACCACTTGAACAATCGTAATAATCAAGGATATGATAGCCAGAACCTTCAGTCCGGTAGAAGGATAATTGACCAAAATCTTTTTATTGCGCATTGTCGTAGCAAGATAGAATGTATAAATACTCACTCCTACTATTAACAATGCTAACAACATATGTACTGTAATAATCCAAGGCATCAAGTTGGTAGATACAACAATAGATCCCAACCAAGCTTGAAGAACTACAAACAATACATTAAGAACGCTCCAAACTACAATAGATGGTTTTGACTTGACATAAATGAAGGAATAAAAGGCTGTGAAAAGTAAAGCAAAACCTGAAACGACACCAACCAAACGGTTGATATATTCTGTCCATGTTTTCGCAACATTAAAGTCCTCATGCTGCTTGATGGATTCATCATGTCGAATCTTATCTGCCATTTCCGCGAAGCCCAAACGTTCTATCAGCTTGGCAAAACGTTCGTTCTTCTTTATCCTTCCTTCCACATAATGCTGCTCATAACCTTCGGGCAGCTGGCTTATGTCGGTAGGCGGCACAATGCGGTTGAAACATTTCGGCCAGTCGGGGCATCCCATTCCTGAGCCAGTACTTCTCACCACACCTCCAGCAATGATGACAAGAAATAAGACGATAATAGTGAACCTATTAGCATTTATAAATCTTTTTTCACCTGCTGGATACATTACTCTCTCTTTATTTCAATTCAAAATATTTTGTAATAGAAGGATAGGCCCAAGACCTAACCTTCTACTACTCTATTATTTTCTTTGTTCCACTGCTCCTGAATACGGATCGCTTCTTCATCTCCTTCGAAGTCGTGATACATATTCGAACTCATAGTCTCAGAGAAAGGAACAGTCTGAGGAATGAAATCTTCGTGGTGACCTGGTTTACTGTAGTCATAAGGCCAACGATATACTGTAGGAATTTCTCCAGGCCAGTTACCGTGGATATGCTCTACAGGAGTAGTCCATTCCAATGTGTTCGAATTCCAAGGGTTTTGAGTAGCTTTCTTACCTTTCCAGATAGAACCGAAGAAGTTAATCAAGAAAGCTATCTGTCCTAGACCCGCAATGATAGCCGCCCATGTTACCAATACGTTTACTGATACCCATTTTTCCATGAAGGCAAACTCTGTAAAAGCATAGTAACGACGAGGAACACCATCCACACCCATAAAGTGCATTGGGAAGAACACCAGGTAAGCACCGATGAATGTCAACCAGAAGTGGAAATATCCTAACTTCTCGTTCATCATTCTACCAAACATCTTAGGATACCAGTGATAAACCCCACACAACATACCGAAGATAGAAGCTGAACCCATCACTAAGTGGAAGTGAGCTACTACAAAGTATGTATCGTGAAGGTTGATATCCAACGTAGCGTTACCTAAGAATAGACCTGTCAAACCTCCTGAGATGAAAAACGACACCATACCGATGGCAAACATCATCGCCGGAGTGAAACGAATGTTACCTCTCCACAATGTAGCCATATAATTGAACGATTTCACCGCAGAAGGAACAGCGATAATCAAGGTAGTGATCATAAATACACCACCCAAGAATGGGTTCATACCTGTTACGAACATGTGGTGACCCCATACGATGAATGACAACACTGTAATACCTACTAAAGAGTAAACCATGGCATGGTAACCGAAGATAGGCTTACGAGCGTTTGTAGAAATAACTTCTGACGTCAAACCTAACGCAGGCATTACTACGATATATACCTCAGGGTGACCTAAGAACCAGAATAAGTGCTGGAACAAGATAGGAGAACCACCTTCATTAGGTAAGATCTGTCCTTGAACAACTAAGTCTGACAAGTAGAACGACGTACCAACAGAACGGTCGAAAATTAACAATACCGCTGCCGACACCAATACTGGGAACGATAACAAACCTACGATAGCTGTAAGGAAGAACGCCCAGATAGTCAAAGGCATTTTCCAAAGGTCCATACCTTTGGTACGCATGTTCAATATAGTAGAGATATAGTTTACACCACCCAATACCTGAGAAGCGATAAACAATACCATACTAGCCAACCATAAGGTCATACCCAATCCCGACCCTGCAATTGCAGTAGGAACGGCGGACAAAGGAGGATAGATAGTCCATCCCGCTGAAGCAGGACCACTTTCTACAAAGAAAGACGCTACCATGATAACACACGCCACCAAGAAGAACCAGTAGGACAACATGTTCATCAAAGGAGACGCCATATCACGGGCACCTATTTGATATGGAATCAACAAGTTACTGAAAGTACCTGATAGCCCCGCAGTCAATACGAAGAATACCATCATAGTACCGTGAATAGTAACTAATGACAAAAAGAAATCAGGTTTGATACGACCACCTTCTGCCCATTTTCCTAAGAACACCTCTAAAATAGGGAATTCTTTGTCTGGCCACGCCAATTGGATACGGAACAAAAGTGATAAAGCCATGGCGAAAAGCGCCATAATGATACCAGTGATCAAGAATTGCTTCGCAATCATCTTGTGGTCCTGACTAAATACATATTTAGTTAGGAACGTCTCATGGTGATGTCCATGTCCATCGTGATGAGCTGCGTCGTGTGATATAACTGTACTTGACATATTACTTTATAAAAAATCTTCTATAATTAATTTACTGAAGCTGTTTTAGCACCTTCCAATTCAACGTTATTAGCAGCAAATTCTTTCTGCAAATCTTCAGTGAAGTATTTACCTTGTTTTGCTAACCACTCCTTATATTCAGCTTCGGTAACAACAATTACCTTTTTACCCATATTGTAGTGACCAGAACCACAGATTTTGTTACACAACATGATAAAGTCGTAATTCGGATCGTTCAACTTATCACGCATCTCTTCTGTAGTTACAGTTGGCGTAAATTGGAAATAGTTGGTCATACCTGGTACCGCGTTGATCTGCACACGGAAATCTGGAATATAGAATGAGTGGATAATGTCTTTTGAAAGAACATGGAAACGAACTGATTTATTTACAGGGATAACGATATCATCAGTCTGTAAATCGTCCCACGCCGCTTTATCATTGAAGTCGATACCGTAAGGGTTTGATGGTGTAGTCAACTTATAGTTGCGCTTACCAATCTGACCGTCAACACCTGGGTATCGGATGTTCCATTTGAATTGCTCAGCTAATACTTCAATTTGGATAGCTTCTTTCTGCAATTCCTCAGGAATGTTGGTGATAGATCTCCAAGTAAAGAAACCGAACAACACTAACACAGTCAAAACGATTGCCGGAACGATAGTCCACAATCTTTCGATAGCATCATTATGTGGGTAGTAGTAAGCTTTACGTTTAGCACGAGCTCTATAAATGTAAGTGAAAGACAATAGAACGATGTGTGTCAACACCAATACTGTCGTGGTAATCGCCAATGTGATGATAAACATACGGTCGATATCCTTACCATGCTCCGTAACAGCTTCTCTCCAAGCCCAGCTACCCCAAACATCGTATGTATAGTAAACACCGCCTAAGAAAACAACTAGGAACGCGATAAACAAACCAGCTTGCAAGTTGTTGTTAGCATACTCGTTGTGTTTACCGTTCATTTTTCTTGTCAGCACATAAATCGAATGAATCTTACCGATTATGGCAATAATTGTACATACTACCAAGAATAACAACACATAGTAGAAGAAGTTTTTGTAAACCTGAGGGTCAATTTTCTTCACCTCTTCTGTAGTTGTTGTAGTAGTAGCGGCAGCGCTAGCATCACTTGATGATGCTTCCACCGCAGACGTAGCAGCTGAATCTGTCGTTGCAGCAGCGCCATCTACCGTCGTAGCAGGAGCAGCAGCTACTGCTGTTGTGTCAACTACTGTAGAATCACTTTGCACTGCCGATACCGGCGATGCAAAAAACATGCTGATTAATAGTAGTAAACCCGCTATGGATTTTAACCCGATATTACTTTTTAAATTCATTTCTTATATAAACGTTTGAACGTAAATGCTTCAATCTATATTATAATTATATCTGATGGTTTAAGCTTTCATCAAGGAATGGATGATGCTTAGGAACCAAGGCATGCTTACTGATCTTGTTCATTACCAAGAAAGTAAACAGACCGGCGAAACCAATAGCAGTACCTATTTCAATCAATCCGAAGTGTCTGTCAGCCTCAACAGTACCAGGCATAACCATAATATAATAATCTAACCAATGTCCGCACAACAATAAGATCGCTACGAACAACATGATGTTTTGTTTACGTTTAGCGTCTCTATCAACTAAGATTAGCAATGGCGCCAAGAAGTTGATAACAATGCTTAGCCAGAACCAAGGTTTGTACTCAGGCTCCCAACGTTTGTAGAAGTAAACAGTCTCTTCCGGAATGTTTGAGTACCAAATCAACATGAACTGAGCAAACCATACATATGTCCAGAAAATTGAGAAACCGAACATAAGTTTACCCAAATCATGCAAGTGGTTCTCGTTAACCCATGCCATGTAGCCTGCTTTCTTCAATAAAACAAGGATTACTACGATAGCAGCGATACCGCTTACCCACATAGCCGCAAAATTGTACCATCCGAACATTGTAGAGAACCAGTGTGCCTCCAATGACATGATAGTATCGAAAGACCATATAGGCGTAGTGAAACCAAAGATTACTAAGAAGATAGCTGATAATTTGAAGCTTCTCTTATAGGAGTTAAGACCACCTTCTAAATCTTCTTTGTAAGATAATTTAGCGATGATGAATGCAAAGATGCTGTAAGATCCCATGAATAAGATCTGACGGATCAAGAATGCAGGAACATTCAAGAAAGCCGACTTACCAGCAATGATTGGATCATACTTAGGGCTGTTAGTATCCAATAGCTCTGGATCTGCCCAGTGATGATACAACGTATGTGTGTTTAATCCAGCAGCAGCAATAACAAACAATACTATTGCGGCGATAGGTAAAACACTTGCCATAGCTTGAGGAATGCGCAGCATACCTACTGACCATCCAGATTGAGTAACCATCTGAAGCGCTATAAAGAAGGCACCAGCAGCACATACACAAGCAAAATAATATCCCATCAATAGTAGGTTTGCGAAAGTGCGCGTTGTATCACCGGTAGAAAGACCATATGCAATGGTAGCAACACCTAATACAACAGCAACTAAGCTAACAACCTTCGCTGTACCAGCAAATGTATATTGCTCGCTGAAATTATAATCGTGATGATGATTGTGAGTTCCCATTTATTAAATTGATGTTAGATTATTTCTTTTGTAATTCTTGAACATACATAACTACTTTCCAACGCTCTTCAGGATTCAATTGAGATGCGTGCGATCCCATTGCATTCAAACCGTAGTAAATAGTATGATAAATCTTTCCGGCAGTCAAATCTGCCATTAATCCACCTCTTGACGAGTTGGCTCCACTAGATCTGGTGTACGCTGGAGGATTCGGGAAGTTCTCCAATTGACGAGTACCTCTTGAATCGGTCACCGTACGATCCTTTGTAATCGAACCATCACCCTTACCTTCTTTACCATGACATACAGCACAGTTCACCAAATATAGGTGCTCACCCTCTGCCAGGTTTTTCTCATTCACAGGAAGTGGGTTTGTCAACTCACGTCCCGCTCTTTCATAGTCCTCAGGTGTATTAGCGTATTCTTCACCAAACTTTTCAAATCCCTGTGGCAAGGTACCTGCTGGAGGAGTTTGAGCTGTTTGTTTATTTTTAAAATTATTGTTTGGCTGATCAGGGTTGTATGCTATAGGATCGTACATGTTGCGCGAAAATTCCCAACCAGTACTACGCGTAGTACCATCCCCACAAGCAGTAGTTACTGCTGCGAAAGCTACAGCCATACATACAGCGCCAAGAAAATTCTTCTTATTCATAACTAACATATTTTCTTTCATTGTACTTAACTTCTACTGCTCCAGCTTCTTTTAATAATCTGTCAACCAAAGCATGATCTGTATTTTCACGAGCGTCAACTGCTAAAATAAAACGATCGTCTGTAGCTCTCAAATCCATCACTCGAGGTGCACGGCCCGGGAACAGGTGGTTGCGGAAAAAGAAAGTTGCAACCATACCCAATGCACATAATAAGATAGTACACTCGAATGTCACAGGTACAAAGTTTGGTAATGGCAATGATGGCTTACCACCGATATTCATAGGCCAATCATAAGCCATTGTATAGTAGAGTAAGCTAAAACCTAATATCGCACCTAAGGCACCAAAGCAGAAAGCTGCTATCGGCAAGCGTGATGGTCTTACGCCCAACTTAGCTTCTATCCCGTGGATAGGCATAGGCGTATAACAATCATATATGCTTATGTTGTTTGCTTGCAATTTTTCAATCCCGTGCATCAAATCATCAGGATCGGCAAAACTACCAATTATATATTTTGTATTGCTCATTGCTGTTATTTTTTACGTAAAGCGTTAATATCCTCTTGTGTAACCGAATCGTATTTATCCAATGATTCTCTAAAGAATTCCACTTGTTCTTCAGGGAATGCACCTTCTTGAACCAGCTTAGTTTTATGTTGTAAACTTGCGCTCTTCAACAACAATTTAACCTCTGCAATCGCAATACCTGGCAAGAAACGTAAGAACAATAAGAACAATACGAAGAATAAGCCGATAGATCCTACGAAGATACCTACGTCAGTCCATGTAGGGTAGAACATTGCCCACGATGATGGCAAATAGTCACGGTGTAGTGAGGTAACGATAATCACGAAACGCTCAAACCACATACCGATGTTTACCACGATAGACAATACCCATGAGATAGGAATACTTGTACGAATCTTCTTGAACCAGAACAACTGCGGAGAGATTACGTTACAAGTCATCATCGACCAGTACGCCCAAGCATAAGGACCCGAAACACGGTTTGCAAAGGCATACATTTCGTATTCTGAACCTGAATACCAAGCGATAAACAACTCAGTTAAATAAGCAATACCTACGATAGAACCTGTCACCATGATGATCTTGTTCATCGACTCGATGTGGAACATCGTAATGTAGTGCTCGAAGTTTAATACTTTACGAAGGATCAACAATAAGGTTTGTACCATCGCAAATCCCGAGAAGATCGCACCCGCCACGAAATATGGAGGGAAGATCGTCGTATGCCATCCCGGAATTACGGAAGTAGCAAAGTCGAAGGATACGATAGTGTGTACCGAAAGTACCAACGGTGTAGAAATACCGGCCAAGATCAAGGATACGATTTCAAAACGTTGCCATGTCTTCACCGAACCATTCCACCCGAAAGATAATATAGAATAGATTCTTCTTCTTAATCCTGTAGCACGGTCACGCACAGAAGCGATATCTGGCAACAAACCACAATACCAGAATACTAACGATACTGTGAAATATGTTGAGATCGCAAAGGCGTCCCATACCAATGGTGAGTTGAAGTTAACCCACAATGAACCAAATTGGTTTGGCAAAGGGAAAATCCAGTACGCTAACCATGGACGACCCATGTGCGCTACTACGTATGTTGCGGCACAGATAACGGCGAAAATCGTCATCGCTTCCGCTGAACGGTTGATCGAGTTACGCCAGTTTTGACGGAACAACAAGAGCACGGCAGAAATCAGCGTACCCGCGTGACCGATACCTACCCACCATACGAAGTCGGTAATATCCCACGCCCAACCTACTGTTTTGTTTAGTCCCCAAGCACCGATACCTGTCCAGAACGTGTATCCAACGCTTATAACCCATAACATAGCTCCACATGCGGCTACGATAAAACCTATCCACCAAGCTTTGTTGGGCTTATTCTCAACCGGTAGCAAGATATCATCCGTAATTTGTGCATACGTGATGTCTTTACCGGTCACCAATGGTTCTCTTAATATTGATTCGTTATGCGATGACATAGTTGTTTTATTTCAAATAAAGAATAAAATTATGCTTCAAATGTGTTTCTAACTTTAGTCATGTAACCGATATTCGGTTGAACATTGATCTCTTCTAACACATAGTAAACACGCTCGTTGCGTAATGCTTTCGATACTTCCGAATTAGGATCGTTAGCATCACCGAAGATGATAGCGTTTGCCGAACATGCAGCCTGACAAGCCATCTTAACATCTCCGTCTACCAACTTGCGGTTCTCCATTTTGGCTTTCAACTTACCAGCTTGAATACGTTGAATACACATTGAACATTTTTCCATAACCCCACGCGAACGTGTTGTCACATCTGGGTTCAATACTAATTGTGTAAACTCGTTATTCAAATAGTTATCAAAGCGTGAATCATTCCAGTAGTTGAACCAGTTGAAACGACGTACTTTGTATGGACAGTTGTTAGCACAGTAACGTGTACCGAAACATCTGTTGTAAGCCATGTGGTTAAGACCTTCTGAAGAGTGAACTGTCGCTAACACAGGACATACTGTTTCACAAGGTGCATGGTCACAGTGCTGACACAACATCGGTTGGTAAACTACTGACACATTTTCGAAATCTAAAGCATCAGCTTTGTTGATTTCTTTTTCTTTAGTGTATTTATTTGATTCCTCGTCAGAGATAGTATAGTAACGGTCGATACGTAACCAATGCATTTCACGACGGCGACGTACCTCGTCACGACCTACCACAGGAATGTTGTTCTCTACATTACATGCTACAATACATGCACCACAACCTGTACAAGCGTTCAAGTCTATAGCCATTACCCATTTGTGACCTGGCGCTTCATACTTGTTCCACAAGTCATATGTTTTGTGTGTATCTGTGAAACGACCTGCTTCTGAGTTAGGATCTTTCAGATATTTAGCGAAAGTAGTTTCACGGATGATGTTACGACCTTCGATTGTGTGGTGTGTTTGTGTTTGTGCCAATTCGTAAGTGCCAGAAGCCTTAGAAACAGTAGCTTTAGCAACAAACTGAACTGTACCGTTGATTAGAGAAGCCAAAGGATAGGCGTTTTTACCTACATTGTCACCAGCTTTACCTACGGCTGTACGTCCGTAACCTACAGCGATAGATACGGTACCGATAGCTTGACCTGGCTGAAACAATACCGGTAATTCGATAGATTTACCGTTAGCTTCTACCTTCACTTTACCATTTTCTTTCAAACCTAACTGCTCAGCAAATTTAGGGTTGATAGCAGCGAAGTTGTCCCAAGTAACTTTCGATACTGGATCAGGCAACTCTTGCAGATATGCGTTGTTCGCATAGCGACCATCGCGCATTACCGGAGATTCGTATAATTTCAATTCTACATCACCGGCAATCTTCTTCGCATCAGCAACAATAGCGGCAGCAACAGCAGCCACATCTACATTTGCCGAGTAAGCGGATCCGGAAGCAGAACCTTTGTATAAGTAACCTGCCTGTAAAATCTCCTTCCACGATTTGCCTGTTCCGGCTAAAATGTTAGCTTCCCAATTTTGTCTTACAAAGTCATAGATGCTGGTATTGTCACCAGACCATACTAAGAAACTTTGCTCTGCTTGACGTGTATTGAAAATTGGATTTATAGTAGGCTGAACGATAGTGTATAAACCTTCTTTGGCTGACTCATCACCCCATGATTCCAAGAATGTAGGAACAGGAGCAATAGCTTTAGTCAATGAAGCTGTTTCGTCTTTACGGTCAGAGAAAGACAAGGTAAAGTCGACTTTTGATAGAGCTTCCTTAACCTCTTCAGCATTGAAGTAATTGTACACTGGGTTGCTATTCAAGAACATTGCTACCCCTACTTGTCCTGCTTTAGCAGCAGCCAAGAATTGTTGGAATGCAGCGTCCGAACCTTGATATTGCTTAGAGTAGTTGTCTAAATCGATGATAGTACCGTAAGCGCCTAACTGAGTGTTGATAGCATTTACCAATGATTGGATGTTCACATCGTTAGCACCTGCCACTACAACAGCAGCACCTTTAGCATTTACCAACTCTTTAGCCACCAACTTGATCGCTGTCTGTGCTTTTTTATTTGTAGTACCACCTGCTAAAGATTGACCTGTAATCTCGTTGTATAACGAAATCAACACGGCACCCTCCTCGGATGGCTTGATAGCGATACGCACATCCGCATTCGAACCTGTCATAGATAAGCCCGACTCGAACTGGATATGACGTGACATCTTACCATTCTTCAATGATTTGTAGTCACGATTTTTGATATAGTCTTGTGTGTGTTCCTCTCCTGCCAACCATGTGCCTAAGAAGTCAGCAGCAACAGAAACCACCACTTGTGCTTTACCAAAATTGTATGACGGAATTACAGCTTTGCCAAATGAATTTTTGTTAGCCTCAATGATACCGCTATACGATACAGGATCTACTTGTACCAAAGTGGTAGTAGGATATTTGGCGGTCAACTTAGCGATTGAAGCCAACGTAGATGGCGAATTGATTGTCGTAGAAACGATAGCAATCTGTTTGCCCGCCTGTGCAGCTTTATTTAACGCTGCGACTACGGCGCTATCCAATTTCGACCATTCTACATCTTTTCCGTCCAATTGAGGATTCTGTAGTTTAGACATGTCGTAAAGATCCAATACCGACGCAGTAGTTGTAGCATCAGTACCTTGGTTCAATCCGACAGCGTTAGGGTTAGGCTCGATGAAGATAGGACGACCCTCACGCGTTTTTACTAAAATACTTTGTCCTCTGAATGATGAAGCGTAATAGTTTGGAATACCAGGAGTTACCTCTTCTGGCTTGATAACGTAAGGAACAGCCTTGTGCACCGGAGTACGGTTACAAGCCGCCAACGTAACAGCTCCCAAACCAAAACCTAAAGCCTTCAAGAAATCACGACGAGGTGTTCTTGTACTTAAGCCTGCTTCGTTTAATACATCTTCTACAGGAATAGGCTCAGCAAATTCACCCTTGCTTTTTTCTACGAAAGCAGGAGTTTGATTTAACTCTTCTAAACCTTTCCAATATTTTTTATTGCTATCCATTTAAGCTGTATATAAGATTGCGTTTCCCTAATTAAATTATTATTAATAGTGACACTTACCACACTCTAATCCACCAATCATTGCGGCAGTCATCTTCTCACCTTTTTTCAACTTCTCGTGTGCTTCGATCAACTGATCGTAGTATTTATTGTCAGCATTAACTTCTGTATTTCTGTGACAATCCACACACCATTTCATTGTTAATGGAGAGTATTGATAAACTTCCTCCATTGTTTCTATAGGACCGTGACAAGTTTGACAAGCCACACCAGCTACACTAACGTGCTGAGAGTGATTAAAATACGCAAAATCTGGAAGATTATGGATTCTAACCCACTCGATAGGACGAGGATTGTTACCGTAAGTACGTGTATCAGGATCCCAATCCACGGCGCGGTATAGTTTCAAGATTTCTGGTGAAATTTCTCCATCATAGTGATCTGCCGCAGTAATGGTGTTGTGACAGTTCATACAGATATTAGCCGATGGAATAGAGGCATTCTTAGACTTGTAAGCTCCGCCGTGACAGTATTGACACTCGATTTGGTTTACACCAGCATGGATTTGGTGAGAGAACTTAATAGGTTGTACAGGCTTGTAACCCGTATGAACACCTACGTTCCACATTGTTTTCCAGCCCAACACAGCTAGTAAAGCCACAACCATCAAAGCAGTGAAGCCGACAAGCTTTTTGTTTTTTAGGAATTTTTGAGCAAATTTTACTTTACGAGATTCTTCGTAAGCCTCGTTGCGTGCTTTAGCAGCTTCAATAGCAGCAGCATTGTTGGCAATAACTTTCTCTAAAGTCTTGATAACACGACTTAAGATCACAATCACACCGATAGCCAACAACAAAATCGCAGCAATACCTACGATCATCAAGTTGTTTACATCCGAACTAGCTGCAGCTGCACCAGCAGCACCTCCCTTGTTAGGATCATTTGCTTTTGCTTCCTCTTCCTTTACATAAGCAATGATACTTTTGATTTGGTCATCACTAAATTGCGAGAACGCAGGCATCGCAACCTTGTTGTACTCTTCAAAAATCTGGTTAGCTACAGGATCTCCTGAAGCGATCAACGCTTGTGAGTTTCTGATCCATTTAATCAACCATTCTTCAGAGTGACGCTCAGTCATCCCCGCCAAAGCAGGACCTGTCAATTTTCTGTCCACCTTGTGACAAGCGGTACAGTTCGCCTTAAACAACGCTGCTCCTTCCTTAGCATCCTGCGCATTCGACGACATCGTAACAGCAAATAACAATACCAAGCTAACTGATATTGACTTCGCAAATCTTCCCAAAACGGATGAGATATTTCTCATATTTAGCACTTTATACTATTTATTTATGAATATAAAAATTACTTTGCACTGCCTGAATGGTCTTCACCCACCAAACAATGCACAAAAGTATAACTTTATAAGCAATCCCTGACAATTTAATGACTCAAATTATCAATTTAAAATCATTCTAAATAAGCAAAATTAACGCGTCAACAATTTCGACTCCACCCCTCCTGTTTTATTCTATAAATATTATTCAATTAGCCATTTAAGCCAATTTAACTCAAATAAAATACTTCTCTATCCGGATCAAACTTTATTGCTTTATATATGTTAACTTTGTATGATGCGCACAAAAAAATATCACTATATTATAGGTATAATAATTGTCATATCATTAATAAGTTGTCAATACAACAATAGACATAAAACCTTAACGACTATGGACAGCAATAAATATAATAAACTTACGCCAGAAGAAGAGTATGTTATTATTCATAAAGGCACAGAAATGCCTTTCACGGGTGAATTGTTAAACAATAAAGAAAAGGGAACCTATATCTGTAAAAGGTGTGATGCTCCTCTCTATCGTTCGGAAGACAAATTTGAGTCCCATTGTGGATGGCCTAGCTTTGATGACGAAATTCCGGGAGCCATCCGCAGAGAGATGGATGCTGATGGACGTAGAATAGAAATCCTTTGTAACAAATGCGGTGCACACCTAGGCCATGTATTCGAAGGTGAAGGATTCACCCCGAAAAACGTGAGACATTGCGTCAACTCTATCTCCATGAAGTTTGTTCCTGCAGAAAAATAGCCTAACGGGCTATCAACTTGCAAGGAACGACTACCTTCTCCACGCTTTCCAGCTTACCGTTGATTTGACTCAGTAAAATACGAACTACCTGTTTGGCTATTTCCGGAATATTCTGTGAAATAGCCGACACTGGTGGTACTACCAACTCGAAAGCGGCATTCTCATCAAAGGAAACCAGCTTCTCTATATCTAATTTGTATTTTTTTATAGCGCGTAGCCCATTTATTGCTAAATAGTTGGTGGCAAAAAATATAGCATCCAACTTGTTATCCTGAATAAAATCCCGCAACTGATCTACCACCTCCTCATCTTTCTGCGAAGGATTGATTTTCTTTACGAGCAAGTCCATCCCTACGCTATCCACGGCTTTCATATATCCCTCAAGCCTTCCCTTCATCTGCGACTGGCTGCTCGTAATAGTGACGAAACCTATACGCTTGGCTTTCTTCTCCTGTAGGAGAAACATCGTTCCATCAAAAGCTCCTTTTTCGTTTTCCGTAATTACTGTATGGGCATCCACATCTACCAAAGGACGGTCAAACAGCACCACAGGCACACCCCGCTTCAACAACACGTTTATCACATCGCTAAGACCTTCTGTAGGTGCTATGATAAAGCCGTCAATCTGCCTGTCATAAAATAGATTAATCAACTCTTTAGCCCGTTGCTCATCATTCTTCACACTACAATATATAATGTGATAACCATGCTCGTAAGCCTGCTGCTCGATATGGTCGGCAATATTCGCAAAAAAAGGATTGGAAATATCTTCTACCAGCAAAACAATGCTTTTAGTCTTGCCAGTACGTAAGCTCTTAGCCAGCTGATTAGGTTTGTATCCTACCTTTTTGACATACTCCTGCACCCGTTTAGTCAAGGATTCGCTTATCCTTTTCTCTCTTGCCTTTCCATTCAAAATAAAAGATACCGTCGTCACCGAAATACCCAAATCATTAGCTATATCACTAATTGAAAGCCGTTTTTTCATATACGCAAATGCTTTTGAAGGAACCTATTGAATATGATTTAGGACAAATTCAATATATCTTTTTAATTTCTAATAAAAGTAGATAAAATTTAATAAATAAAGCCAATAACCACAAAAAAAGACAAATTTCTCTTTAAAACAGCCCTATAACACAAAAAAGGAAAATTTTGCAATATAAAATTAGGGTATTTTGCTAAAAGGTTTTAATTTAACAGAAAATTATAAACATTAAATTATAGTTCACCATGAAATGGATATTCAGGACTACGATAACTATCGCTTTCAGTATTATCGCTTCTTCTGCTGCTAAAGCTCAGGAACCCAGTTATATTCAATATGTCAATCCTTATATAGGTTCGGCAGACCATGGCCATGTCTTCGTCGGCGCTAACGTCCCTAACGGATTGGTACAGCTGGGACCTAGCCAGATTGCCCAGACCTGGGACCGCTTTAACGGTTGGGATTGGTGTAGCGGATACAACTACATCAGCGAAGAAATATTAGGCTTTACCCATACACATCTCAGCGGAACAGGTATCGGTGACCTGAATGACATCTTGATCTTACCGGCTAATGGCTCTCCACACCTTCATCCAGCTCCTTTCAACCAAATGGATAAGGGATATGGTTCGAAAATCAGCAAAGCCAATGAAAAGGTGGAAGCCGGATACTACAAAGTGCTTCTGGAAGATTACGACATCCTTGCCGAATTAACGGCTTCAGAAAGGGTAGGCTACCACAAATACACTTTCAACAAGAAAGACAACCCCCACTTGCTTATAGACTTAGGCTTTCGTATGAACTGGGATACCCCCACAGACACCTACCTCAAATGGGTAGATGATCATACCATCATCGGCTACCGCTTCTCTAAAGGATGGGCAAACGACCAGAAAGTCTATTTCGCTATCAAATCGAACACTAAATTCGACAATATCGATTTCTACAACGACTCTACAGCAGTAAAAGGTTACCGCGTAGCCCAAGGTAAAAGTATCAAAGCCATCGTTACCCTCAATCCTGCTAAACCTGTGGAGCTGAAGGTAGGTCTTTCGCCTGTAAGTACTACGAATGCTTTGCAAAACATAGAAGCTGAAATTCCGGATTGGGATTTCGCCAAAGCAACACAGAAGGCCCAGAAAAAATGGAATGATGTGCTCAAAAAAATAGACTTTCAGGCAGACGATAACACTAAAACTATCTTCTATACAGCCTTATATCACAGCTATTTCGCTCCTACCCTTTTCAGTGATGTCAACGGAGACTATATGGGCACGGACAAACAGGTGTACAACGACAAAACACATCAACAGTATACGGTGTTTTCACTTTGGGACACCTATCGTGCGTTGCATCCCCTCATGACAATCTTAGAAGAGCAAAAGAGCAAAAACTTCGTAAAGTCTATGTTGAATATCTATCAACAACAGGGCAAACTGCCAGTATGGCATCTGTGGGCCAATGAAACGAACACTATGGTAGGACTACCAGCTATCCCAGTAGTAGCGGACGCCATGCTTAAGGGCTTAATAGATAAACAAGACCTTGAACTGGCCTACGAAGCCATAAAAACGACCGCCATGGGGTATGAGCACGGCCTGGATTTCGTGACTAAACTTACGTATATTCCTATTGAAAATATGTCGAATGAATCTGTAGCGTGGGCATTGGAATATGCTATCGCCGATTTCGGAGCTTACCAAGCCGCCAAATTCCTAAACAAACAGGAGGACGCCGCATACTTCGAAAAACGATACAAACTATACAAGCATTATTACGACGCTGAAGTAGGTCATTTCGTCGGAAGACATGCCAATGGAACATTCAGAAGACCTTTCGACCCTTTTTACGCCGAACATAGAAACAATGATTACTGCGAAGGCAATGCTTGGCAATATACTTGGCTGGTGCCACAGGACGTACAAGGATTGATTGACCTAATGGGAGGAGATAGAAAATTTGTCGAAAAGCTCGACGAGTTTATTAACCTACCCGAACAACTCGACAACGCCTCTCCCGACATCTCGGGGATGATAGGCCAGTATGCTCAAGGTAATGAGCCTAACCACCACGTACCATACCTTTACGCCTATGCAGGAGCACCATGGAAAGGTGCTGAGCTAGTGCATAAAACCATGACCAAATATTTCACAAACGACCCTGCAGGACTCTGTGGCAATGACGATGTGGGACAGATGAGTGCATGGTATGTATTCTCAGCCGTTGGAATTTATCCTGCTAATCCTATGGATGGTAAATATGTCTTTGGTAGCCCGCTTATGCAGCAAGCCACCTTCAATCTCCCTAACGGAAAAACATTTAGCATAAAAACAAAAAATAACGGACCAAAAAACATATACATAAACAAAGTAAAACTCAACGGCAAAAACTATCCTTATAGCTATATAACACACGAACTGATCATGCAGGGAGGAGAACTGGAATTTGAGATGTCGGCAAAACCCAATAAAAAGTTTGCCGCCGACAAGACATTTCGTCCCTAAAAGCTGACAATATTTCATCGGCACATAAATTGCCTATCAAAGAAAATATTTATAAGAAAGGATTTTTAATGACTAAGTTCAATAACATCAGCGTCAACGATATCAACGATAACAATGGCGCTGATTTTTACGAAGGCTTCAGAAGAAAGCTGATGGATATAGAACAGTTTCCTTCTATCTATACGTTTAAATTTATCGTACCGGCGGGAGAAAACAAAAGCGAGGATATAGCACAAATATTTGCTCATCCTAGCACACAGATTTCTTCCAAAGACTCTAAAACAGGAAAATACAACTCACTGACCGTAAAAACGTACGTCACCACAGCAGACGAAGTAATAGACTATTATAAGAAAGTCTCCCTCATTGAGAAGGTAATTATGCTATAAAACAAAAAGGCTTTCCTTGACAGGAAAGCCTTTTAATGTATGTTGTATGTTAATTTATGCTTCCACCTCTACCGAAGAGAACTCTTCGTAAAGTGCAGCATAGCTCTCATAATCATCAGAAGATTCAGGAGTAACGACACGAATATTATTGTCATCCACGAACTTCAACACTTCCGCATTAAGGTTGTCATCAGCTTTCACCACAACATCCGTATAGCTTAAAGCTCCCTTGTAAATATCTACATAACTTCCTGAGCCGTACACCGCAGCATCATCCGCACTTACATCTTCCTGAGCAGCCATCTCGGCATATTTAGAAGTCAACGTATCTTGACCAAAGTCAGCATCTTCGTTGAACAAAGAATATATCACTTTCACATCTTTGAAGGTAGGGTCGTCATGGAAAACCTTCTTCAAGTACATAGGTACCATAGCAGAAAACCATCCATGGCAATGTACCACATCCGGCGACCAGCCTAACTTCTTAACTGTTTCTAACGCTCCTTTACAGAAAAATAAAGAACGCTCGTTATTATCTTCAAAGAATGATCCGTTTTCATCTCTGAATACTTTCTTTCTTTGGAAGTACTCCTCATTATCCAAGAAATACACCTGCATACGTGCTGCTGGCAATGAGGCTACTTTAATAATCAATGGATTATCGTTATTATCCACCACAATATTCATTCCCGACAACCTTATTACCTCGTGAAGACGATTTCTGCGCTCATTGATATTACCGAAACGAGGCATAAGAATACGGATTTCAAATCCTTTTTCTTGCATCGCTTGAGGTAACTGGCGTGTGATTTCAGAAATTTTACTTATTTCAAGGAAAGGCGACATTTCGTGGGTAATAAACAATATTTTCGTTTTTGCCATCTCCAATTGTGTTTTTTTTATATGAACAGTAAAATCGGTTCACAAAGATACGAATAATAAACAATTTTTACAATTCTTTGGGATTTATACCTTTCTAATTACAAATTTATTATGCAATTTTGACCCCTATTTTACCCATATAGATATGGAAATTTTCAAAACCCAAAAAGAGCTTCGCAACTACCTTGAAAAGCCACGTGCGGAGCACAAAAAAATAGCGTTAGTGCCTACTATGGGCGCTTTGCACGAAGGACATCTGTCCCTCATCCAACAAGCCCAGCAACGCGCAGATATTGTTGTTTGCAGCATCTTTGTAAACCCTACGCAATTCAACGATCCGAAAGATCTGGAAAAGTATCCCAGACCTATAGAACAAGATATAGATTTGTTACAAAAGCAAGGATGTGACGTCCTTTTTCTGCCCACTGTCGAAGAGATGTATCCCGACCCGGAGGAACAATGGCATATTGACCTAGGACGTCTTGACCAAATATGGGAAGGAGCTCAAAGACCTGGACATTTTCAGGGTGTCACGCAGATTGTCTACAAGCTCTTCACGCTCGTAAACCCGAATATAGCGTGCTTCGGACAGAAAGATTTCCAGCAGGTAATGGTAATTCAGCGTCTCATAGAGATTAAAACCCTCAACATACAATTGGTCATCTGTCCCATTATACGTAGCGAGGAAGGACTGGCACTCAGCTCCCGAAACACGCGCCTTTCTGAACAAGGTAAAAAGAAAGCCCTCATCCTTTACAGGACGCTGTCAGCCGTAAAGCAAGCTTTCCAAGAAAATATAGCGCTGGACAAAATTCAGCAGCTGGCAGAAAATATGATTGCTGCAGAAAGAGACGTAGATCTGGAATATTTTGCCATAAGTGAGACTCGAACACTCGAAAGAGCGGACAGCATAGAGCCAGGAAAACAGTATGTAGCACATATAGTAGCTTGGATTGAAGGTGTAAGATTAATTGACAATATGCTGTTAAACGACTAAAACGCGTTATTTTAAAAAAGCGTAACTTTGTATTATGATGATTGAAGTAATGAAGTCCAAAATTCACCGTGCTCGTGTTACACAAGCCGAGTTGAATTATGTGGGGAGTATTACCATCGACGAGGATTTGATGGACGAAGCAGATATTATTGCTAACGAAAAGGTACAAATTGTAAACAACAATAATGGCGCAAGATTAGAAACTTACGTCATCCCGGGCGAAAGAGGTTCCGGCACAATCTGTCTCAACGGTGCTGCAGCCCGCCTGGTGCAGGTAGGAGATATCGTCATTATTATCTCTTACGCTCTCATGGACAAGGAAGAAGCGAAATCCTATAAACCGAAAGTAGTTTTCCCGGATGAAAATAATAGACTGATTAAATAAATTTGTATCATCAGATGGTACACACTATTTCGACATATCGCCGACTCATAGCCTCGCTGTTAGCAGCGTGGATGAGTGTGATTGTGATTAGCGGAATAGTCTTTATGCACAAGGAGGTAACATCTAAGGGTGAAATCGTCATTCACGTCCACCCTTATGATTTTACCAAGAAACACAAACACAAGAGCGACGCCGAAATACGCTTCTTGGACGTCATCTATCAGGGAACTTTCATACAAACAGACATTCAGGTCTTTGAAGTTCCTTTCTTTCCTGAATTCCCTATTGAGAAAAATGTCGTTTACAGCTGCTTTATCCCTGCTGTAACGATTTTCCATTCGTACCTACGAGGCCCACCGACGCTTGTTTGATTGACATAAAAATTTTCAAGGTATGATAATCATGCCTTGCAAGATTATTGTCTAATCTTTTAGGCAGTGCTGTACCTGTATTCGTAGTCAAGGACCAGGACCGGAACTTGACTGTAATGCTGTATACAGCTTATGCTATAACCCATATTAATCGTAAAACAAGCTATAAACCAATATGAAACAATATTGCAAGTACATTATATTAATGCTCGCTTTCGTAGGATTTACTTTCTTTGCTCAGGCACAACAGATCTTACAAGGTATCGTAAAAACCACAGATAACACGCCTATCGAAAAGGCTACTGTAACCGTAGATGGCACAAAAACTGCCACCTCTACAGACGCTAACGGAAAATTTACCCTACAAATTCCGGCAGGCAAAACCAAAATTACCGTAAGAGCATTAGGCTACGCCTTGACACAAAAAACCATCAGCTCCGACTTTAAGAACGAGATAGAGATAATCTTAGAAAAAGACGACTATAAACTCGAAGAGGTAGTGGTGTCTGGCTCCCTTAAGCAAGTTTCTAAGCTGGACAGCCCCATACCCGTGGAGGTATTTACCGCTAAGTTCTTTCAAACTAACCCTGCTCCTACAATTTTCGAATCCCTACAAAATATTAATGGAATACGCCCACAGATAAACTGCAGCATCTGCAACACCGGTGACATCCACATCAATGGACTAGAGGGGCCCTACACCATGGTCATGATTGATGGCATGCCTATTGTTTCGGGACTATCTACCGTATACGGTCTGAACGGAATCCCTCAGGCATTGGTGGAACGTGTAGAAGTGGTAAAAGGGCCCGCCTCTACCCTATATGGTAGTGAAGCGGTGGGAGGACTTATCAATATCATCACTAAAACACCAACCTCGGCACCAAGATTTAATGTAGAAAGCTTCGGTACCTCATGGCAGGAATACAACCTTGACGTGGGAGGAAAATTTAAACTCGGCAAAGCGCAATCTCTTCTGGGGGCCAACTACTTCAAATACGGAAACCCTGAAGATAAAAATGGAGATAACTTTACGGACGTAACCCTCCAAAATAGAATATCCATCTTCAACAAATGGAATATCGATCGTGCAGATAACAAACTGTTCAGCGTCGCTGCTCGGTATGTTTATGAAGACCGATGGGGAGGTGAGATGAACTGGTCCCGCAAATTCCGCGGTGGAGATGAAGTGTATGGTGAAAGTATCTATACCAAACGATGGGAACTGATGGGGGCTTATGATTTGCCTACTACGGAAAATTTTACTTTCACCTTCAGCTTAAACGGCCATGACCAAAACAGTGCCTACGGCAACACTTTCTACATTGCCAATCAGAAAATTGCCTATGGACAGCTGACCTGGCGTAAAGAATTCGGCAAGCATGACCTATTGATGGGAGCAGCCTATCGTTATACCTATTATGACGATAATACCGTAGCCACCACAGAAGCTTCCAAGACACATTTGCCGGGATTTTTTGTTCAGGATGAGATCACAATACATCCTCAACACAAGTTGCTATTGGGAGCACGATATGACTATAACTCCATCCATGGAAGTATCCTCTCTCCACGTATCAACTATAAATGGAATTCGGAGGACAGAACTCAGGTACTACGCATAGGCGTAGGAAACGGCTACCGTGTGGCTAATATCTTCACCGAAGACCATGCAGCCCTTACAGGTGCCCGCCAAGTGGTGTTTGTCGACAACCTGAAACCTGAAACTTCTTGGAATGGAAATATAAACTATATCAAAAAATTCTACATGCCGGGCGGTTCGGTATTCTCTGTGGATGCCAGCGCCTTTTACACCTATTTCGATAACAAAATTATTCCGGACTACGAAACCAATGTAAATCAAATCATATATGGCAACTTGGAAGGACATGCTGTCTCCAAAGGAGTATCCCTAAATATTGACTGGGCACATAGCAGTGGCCTTAAAGCAATGATAGGGTCCACACTGATGGATGTGTATAGCGTAGAAGAAGGAATCAGACAGCAGCAGATGCTGACAGAAAAAGTGATGGGCACCTGGACTATAGGATACAACCTAAGACGCCATAAAATCTCGTTCGACTACACGGGAAACCTGATAGGACCAATGAAACTGCCGACACTAGGAGAAAACGATCCTCGTCCTGACAAATCGAAAGCATGGAGCATCCAAAACATTCAGGTGACTAAGCAATTCAATAACGGATGGGAAATTTTCGGTGGGGTAAAGAACTTCCTCAACTGGACACCGACAAAAGGAGGTATCGAGATCATTTCCCGTTCACATGATCCTTTCGAAAAGATTGACGATCCTAATCTCTTGCCTTTCGACACTAGCTACGTATACGGTCCTAATCAAGGAGCTCGTGGATTTTTAGGTTTACGATACAATCTACTCTAAAAATTATGAGCAGAACAACCTTAATAGCTTTCATTATAAGCCTCTGTGCATGGCAATACAGTCATGCACAGGCTTTTTCAGTACATATTAATCAACTGGACAGCCTTATGCTCCATGCCCCAAAACCGGTGCTTATTTTGCTTTCTACAGACTGGTGTTCCATTTGTGCATCCCAGAAAGACATCCTCCGCAAACATAAAAGGTTTCATCAGCTATCCCCCCATTTTTACTTCGTGGAGTTCAACGGTGAAAGCAGAGAAAGGGTCATCTATCAAGGCAAAGAATATTTCTACCGACCATCAGGAGTGAATGTAGGTAGCCACGAACTGACGCAGCACTTAAACGACAATGACAAGGCGGCTTATCCCACTTGGATTCTGTTATCTCCCGGTTACCAACAAGTTTTCAAACAAAAGGGACTGTTAAATGTTTTACAGTTGGACGAGCTGTTGACAGCCATGGAGAAAACATTTGTCCAACAAAATAAAAAATGACAGCCACCCTGTAGCAAAAGTATAAATCTTAACGTTATAAACTTAAAACTATATTTTTCATCATTAATTAACACGAAATACCATTTATGAAAAAACTAATTCGCTTTCTTTTTGTCGTATCCTTATCCACTGCAGCATTTACATCCTGCAACGACACCGATGGCCCGGACATCAATGAAATAAGATTGAGAAACGATCAGTATGCGGATTCTATTTTAAGTGTTGAAAAACCTAAAATCGAAGCGTACGTTCAAGCTAATTTGATTAATGCTGTTGAAGATACCACAAAATATCCTTTCGAAGTTTTAAACAAACAAGTAAAAAGAGGTATTTGGTATGAAATATTATCCCAACCTACAGACGACTCATACGAATATAAATTGAACGCTACTCAGACAAACGTAGTGTATCCAACGTGGAAGTTAAAATACTCGGTAAAACTACTGACCAGTGATACTCCTGTCTTTTCGGATACAGAAGGATCCACATATTCATTGACATCCAATGACAACAATAACATTTTCACTTATGCTTGGCTTGTAGCTTTCTTCCCTGCGCGTTACTCCCTTAACGGTTCGTTCATCCCTTACGTGGGGCTTACCGAGAAAGGTTTGAAAAAGGGAAGCAAAATCAAGCTAGTGGTGCCATCGATTTATGCGTATGGAAGCACAGGTCTTTCTGGCAAAGTACCGGCAAATTCACCTTTGGTATATGAATTTGAGGTATTGGACATCCAATAAAGAACTGACTTATCCGAATGTAGAAACCAATAATAAAAAAGCAAACCTTTCAGGTTTGCTTTTTTATTTGCCCTTAAACTTGGAGGCTTCCATGATCTGCTGTGCATCAGTTTTGGCAAACAGCGTTTTCAAGGTCTCTTGCGGATGTTTTTCCATATAGCGGCGGACAATCATCCAACCCATATAGGACCCCAACTTAGGGGCGGATTCGTTCCTCTCTCCCAGCTCCGGCGTAAAAGGCGCTTCCGAAAAATATTTCTGTATTCGATTCCAATCTGTGCTATAAAGCAGATTTTCCTGAATAAACCACGACCAGATATCGGACTGGTATTTGCGGACCCAAGCCATCTGCTCCGATGTATATCCTATTTTAATCTCATCGCTGACATCCTCTAACAAGACATCCATCGCATATAGAATTTTCCCATTATATATCATGTGTTGCAATGTGTTTTGTACCTCTTCTCCCATAGGAAAAAGGTCCTCCCGCAGTATGACTTCTATCACCCTTGGCGTAATATATTCAGGAGCAAAACGACGGGAAATATATAAAGGAATGGAATGTATAAGTGCCGGATAAAACTCTGAATCGGCACCCAAAAACATATCCAATCCTATTCCGACATAGTCTTCACCAATCGGTGTTTGATATTCAAAACCACTGAAATACGTGATAAAACGCGGAATCTTATACTCGGGGAAATAATACTTGATATAGCGTAAGGCCTGAGATATTTCCTTTTCATACTGGCTCATAGAAGGATATTTCTTTTGTACAGCAGCACTCAGGCCGTTAAACTCTTTCTGCTGCAGAATATATTGCAACTGTTTCTGCACATTGACAGAATCTTTGGGGCTGCCAATCTTGAGCATCTGTACCATGAAGTCTGTATAAAACTCGCCGTACTGCTGCTGCCATTTCCTATTTTTGTTTAGAATGTCCCCTGGCTGTAAATTTCCCAATTCTTGATCAAAACGTTCTATTTTTACCTCAACGGCGATGTCCGACACATCAGGTCTCTGAATTGTAGAGGATTCGCGACAGGAAGTTATGGCAAGTATTAAAAAAAAGAAATACTTTTGTAGTGATATAATTCTCATGTAAAACACGATTTTTAAAACCTCAAATTTAACATTAAAATTAAAAGTATGTCAAAATTTACCAAAACTGCTGTTAAGACCCTAGGAGCCATCGCTTTATTATGTATGGCATTCACAGCAAAAGCTCAGGATTATTATACTAAGTCGAGAGCAAAAGGCTTCGACGACGAGAAGAATATTCGTTTGGCACTTTCTGTAAACCCTAACATTGGCTGGTTCAGATTTGCGGATGACGAAAACAATGCTGGTGCTAAGGTGGGATTCTCGTACGGTCTAATCGCGGATTTAGGCTTTGCAAAAAATTATTATTTCTCTACAGGTCTTTTGATTAATACTATTTCCTCGAAGGCAGAATATGCAGATGTAAAATACGATTTGCAACGTCTTCAATATGTTGATATACCGTTGACTATCAAATTGAAATCAGAAGAAAATGAAACAGGCAGATTCTACGGACAATTCGGTTTTACTGCGGGATTTAAAGTATCAGGAAGACAAAGGCTTGAAGGAGAGACCAAAAAGACAAGCATCCCTAAAGATGACCTTTTCCGTCTAGGCTTGCAACTCGGTGGGGGAAAAGAATGGAAATTGTCTGACAACATGAATTTCATGACCGGCTTGTCGTTCAACAACGGCTTTACACGTGCCATCAACAATTCTGGAAAACCAAAAACATCATACGTAGCTCTTAACTTGGCTTTATTCTTCTAACATAATATTCTTATACATCTACAATGAAAATAGCATTAGCGCAACTGAACTATCATATCGGCAATTTTGAATCGAATGAAGAGAAAATTATTCAAGCCATCCAACGAGCTAAAGAACAGCAGGCAGATCTGATTCTCTTTGCCGAGCTGGCCGTCGGAGGATATCCGGCCAAAGACCTACTTCGCAATGCTGTTTTCATTGAAAGATGTAGAAAATCTCTTGAAAACATTGCCACTCACTGTACAGATATTGACTGTATCATCGGGGTACCACTAAAAAACCCTAAAGGCGAGGGCAAAGCCCTAGTAAATGCTGCTGTCGTCCTTTCGAAAGGAGAAATAGCCTGCACAGTACACAAATCCCTCTTGCCTGACTATGACGTCTTCGACGAATACCGCTATTTTGAGCCCAACGACGTGTACGAATGTATCACGCTGAAGGACACCAAAATTGCTTTAACCATTTGTGAAGACCTCTGGGACAACGATTTCGACAACTCGTACAAGGGAGATCTGATGCTGGAACTCAGCAAGCAGAATCCGGATATCATCATTAACCTCGCTGCATCGCCATTTTCTTACGTTCATTACCACAAACGTCTGGAAGTCTTGCGTTCCAATATTGAAAAGGCACAGACCCCCCTCTTGTATGTAAACCAGGTGGGAGCACATACAGACCTCATCTTCGACGGACGCTCTTTGGCTCTCGACTCCAAAGGACAGGTCCTTGCTGAGCTGAAAGCTTTCGAAGAAGATATGCAGTTTGTGGAACTTCAGGGTAAAGAACTAAAAGCAGAACAGCCACCCGTGACGGAAGAAAAATCGGAAATAGCACTGATTCATGATGCCCTGATTCTAGGCTTGAGAGACTTCTTCAGCAAGTCAGGATTCCAAAAAGCAGTGTTAGGACTTTCAGGAGGACTGGACTCTGCCGTAGTGGCGGCCTTAGCCGTCGAAGCCTTAGGCAGAGAGAATGTACTTGCCGTACTCATGCCTTCCATCTATTCCTCGGATCACTCCATCAGTGATGCCTTAGCTTTGGTAGAAAACACAGGCTGTAAGCATCTGATCTTACCAATTAAAGATATTGCCCAAGCTTTTGAAAATACCCTCTCAGAAGCTTTTGCTGGCCTAAAGCCGGACACTACGGAAGAAAACATACAGGCACGTACACGTGGAACGCTGCTTATGGCCGTATCCAATAAGTTTGGATACATCCTGCTTAACACCTCCAACAAGAGTGAAGCCGCGGTGGGATATGGCACACTGTACGGCGATATGGCTGGAGCATTAAGTGTTATAGGCGATATTTATAAGACCCAAGCCTACGAGCTCGCCCACTACATTAACCGCAATGAAGAAATTATACCGCTTAACACAATAACCAAAGCACCTTCTGCAGAGCTGCGTCCTGACCAGAAAGACTCTGACTCCTTACCTCCATACGAAATCTTAGATGCTATCTTGTATCAGCTTATAGAGAAAGAAAAATCGGGCAGTGAGGTCGTAAATTTAGGTTTTGAAGAAACACTAGTACAGCGCATTTCCAAGATGCTAGCCGGAGCCGAATTCAAGCGTTTCCAGGCCCCTCCTATTCTACGAGTGAGTCCTAAAGCATTTGGCGCCGGAAGGGCAATGCCTTTGGTCGCTAAAAATATTTTTTAGTGCATTAAACCAATGGGATTTATGACTGTCCAAAGCTATACAACAAGAATAGCCTGGTCATGAAAAATCTTGGATATATATTCATAGGTCTGGCGATATGGATATTATCGTCATGTACGACCAACCGTTTTCATACTACACGTGTGTATGAGATAGACTTCAGTAAGTTTAAAACTTACGGCTGGCTTCCTCCTGTCGATTCATTGTCTAAAGATTACTATAACAACGACATTGCAAAAGCCAACATCATGTCTGCGGCAAATAAAGAGATTGAAGCTCGCGGACTTACCTATAGCAAAGAAAATCCAGACATACTTTTTAGATATATAGCCATTGTCAACAACAAAAGCAGGTTAGTCTATAGTCATCCTACTTATTTCGGATGGGGAGGACCTTGGTGGGGATGGTATCCTTGGGCAGGCTATGCCTACTACGGACCTTCCGTTCCCATTGGCAAACAGAAGGTGCGCTACGGACATATCATCCTAGAAGCCATAGACCGTAACAATAAAACCGTGATCTGGCAGGCACGCGGAACATCCGAAGTCGATGCACCAGAAAAAGCTATAAACGCTTTGCCAAACCTTATTCACGGCATCATGAAAGAATACCCTATAAAATCCACTAAGTAAAAAAGAGCTTTCCTTAACGGAAAGCTCTTTTATTTGAGATGTATTCACTAGATAGATGCTCTTATGATAATGTCGAATGGCACTTCCACATGCTCTTTCGACTTGTTTTTAATCAACTGTGCGGCCGCCTTACCCATATATTCAAAATTTGTGGAAATGGTTGTAATGCTGTTCAGAATAAATTTTTTCAGCGGCGTTTCGTTATAGGAGATGATACCTACATCTTTTCCCACCTCTAGTTTTTGAGCAAGGATTTTTTCCAGCATAAGTGCCAAGTCCCGTTCAACGATATTGATATAACAGGTACCAGATTTTATTTTCTCCTGCTTCAAATTGGACACAAGGGTATGGTCTATCCCATGTTCTTGACAGAACTTATAGAATCCTTTGATTATGGCTTTCGGATAGTCACTATGAACAGGGAACACCAGCTTTATGGTCTCATACTTTTTCAGATGCTCTATCGCCTTATTGAGCGCCGTATAGATATCGTTCTCATGATTCTCAAAGACTGCGGGGAATTCTCCTTCCAAGTCAGGAATAAGTTTACTCAACAGCAGTAGCTTCTCCGAAGGGATATATCGGCTAATGATTTCTGCTGCCTGATCTGCTTCTTCCTTAAAGTGTGGAAAGATAACGTAATGGTCGTAAGTCTTAGTAAAATTCAGGAGTAGAGATTTCAAATAAGAGATATCGCTATTATACACGAAAAGATCCAAGGCGGACCATTCTCCCATCTCGCTGGCGAAAGCATCGTAAACTATTTTTTTGTGCTCACTAAGCTTGTTGAGTAAGACGGCAATGCGTGGTCCCTGTTTGAGCTCATTCACGGCGATAAAGAAACCTTTGCCTGGAGCAGAATAGATCACCCCTTTATTCTTTAGATATTTGTATGCCTTCTCCGCGGTGTCGCGCGACACCTCCAAAAAGCTAGAAATTTCGTTGATAGAAGGAAGGACATCTCCCTTCTTGAAAATTTTATGATGAATTCCATTGATGATAGAATCGGCAAGTTGCTTATACTTTGGCGTAGCAGATAAGTCACTAATTTCTATTGAATCAAAGAATTCGGTAATGGATACTGTCATGATACAATGCTTTTGACCCTCAACATGTCACTAAAGATATTACTTTTTTGCAACTCGATGACAATTTGAATTTCCATTTAACTCACACATCTTATCCAAATTACTAATAAAAAAAATTCCTCTAATAAAATAATTAGAGGAATTTATATTCTTACTAGCAGCTGAATCTATTTGAACGTGTCTATATACTTTATCAATAGCTTAGCGTAATTCGTAAAGTTGGTAAAAGGCAGTGTTTCATAAACATCATAAATATCATGATAAGCACTGATTCCACCCAAAGTATAGATAAAGAAACAAGGTACACCTCGTTCGTAGAAAGGCTGGTGATCACTGCGGTTCATCTCTCCTCGGATACGCACCTCGGGAAGGAAGTTGTTCTCCTTATTCAGTTCCACCATACGGTCAAATTCTTTACGGAATATAGAACCATTTACCACCTGTATACCGTCATCTCCTGTTCCTGCCATATCTAGGTTTAACAAAAATTTTATCTTCGACAGGTCGATAAGGGGATTTTCAGCGAAGAACTTAGAACCCAAAAGACCACTCTCTTCAGCCGAGAAAGCCAAGAACACCATATCGTATTTACTAGGATGCTTAGCGTAATAGTTGCTCAAATACAACATCAGAGCCGTACCGCTGGCATTGTCGTTTGCACCTTTGAAGATGACATTTTTACCTATAGCCCCTATATGATCGTAATGGGCGGTGATAACGATAGTCGAATCCGTATCGCCAGTTCCTTTAAGGAAGCCACATACGTTTTGGGTTTGGTAATCTTTCTTATGTTCTGCCACTACTTGAAGTGTCAACAGACCTTCTCTCTTTGATGTTTCGAAATCTTTAAGATATAATACAGGCTTTTCAATTTGGTATAATAGCGTTCTCCACAACAGTTTATTGGAAGAATTTATAATTACGCCGGCATGAACACCTTTATTTTTCAAGACTTCTATCCATTTTCTAAAAGTGTCATTACCCAATTGGGCGATAGCTTCCTTTTCTTCAATATAAAGGAATCGACCTTGGTACGCGACGTTGGAAAGAATGTCCTTCTCTAGGTCTTTCGTGAAATCATCTGTTGTCAATCTGATCCACGCGAAAGAGCCTTTGATGCTTTTGCTAGCCGCATCGATAAGGAAGTCGCATCCTACTTTAAGCTTTTTCCCATCAATAGCAACAGTAGTTTCCTTGGGAAAAGTATTCGGTGAAAGGGTAAAATATTGGAAGTAGCCTTTATCGGTTCCTGACAAAGGTACAATTCCATTGTTGTTAAATTCTTTGGCAATGTAATTTGCTGCTTTGCGGTCACCGTCAAACACAAATCCACGACCATAATATTTTGCCGACGCAATCTCCTTGACAATACGTCTTCCATACTCCTCTTGTGCTGACACCACCGTCGCAAGCAACAAGAATAAAACTAACAGTCTACTTTTCATATAAAACAGGTAAAATTAAACTTGAAGAGTATTCTTTATTAAGATAAATAGTGTGTGTCTGTTTGCTAAAATCGCTATCCTCCGCTTTGTAGATATCTACAAACTTCTGAGGGTTTCGGTCCACCAGCGGGAACCAAGTACTTTGTATCTGCACCATGATGCGATGTCCTTTCTTAAACACATGGGCAGCATCCTGCATATCAAATTTGACGCGATAAGTCTTATTCGGCAGCATAGGCTCCGGCTCAGAGAAGCTATTGCGGTATTTGGCACGCATGACTTCCCCTCTTATCATCAGCTGATAGTCTGACATTGCGGATTTAGAATTATAAGGATAGACATCTATAAGCTTGACAATAAAGTCGGCATCCGTTCCTGTCGTCGAAACATATAAATCTGCCATTATATTGCCGGCTATTGTCACATCTTCTTCAAGCACATCACTTTCAAAGACCAGCACGTCGGGGCGTTTAGCAGCAAAAAACTGATCTTCAACCATATACTTATGCCCACGAAATACTGTTCTTTCGTTGGTGTAAGGCACAGGATGGTTAGGGTCACTGTCATAGTTAAGCTTACCTTCAGCAGCTCGTGGTGCTACAAAACTAACAGTGCGGTCGGCATGTAAGTAAAAACGTGTTTCGGATACTTTATGAGAAGGCCAGCTATCCATAGTCTTCCAATAATTGGCACCGGTGAAGAACACCTGCACCTTAGGAATTTCTCTTTCGCTTTCATCCTTCAAATATTTCCTGAAGAAAGGCATCTCTATATGCTTACGGTAATATTCCGAAGTGTTGCTTTCAAAATTCAAGTTGAAAAGGCTATCCCCTTTGCCACGTAGCCAAGAGCCGTGATACCACGGTCCCATGACAAAATGCGTATGAGAAGGGTTCGTCTTTTTAGATGAGCATAGGTCTTCAGAGGACCATATAGATCTTCTTGGTCAAACCAACCAACCTCCTACGACCAACACCTGCGGATGAAACTTATTGATATGCTTCAGATAATTGCGATCCTGCCAATACTGATCGTAGTTGGGATGAGCCATCATCTCATTCCACAGAACGCTTTTATAATGGAGGTGCTTCTCGTTGAAATTTTTGAGCGCACCTGTCTTTAAGTAGAAGTTGTAAGTATCCGAAGTGTTGTAAGCCCCGAATCCTCCTGGATGACGTGTGGAAATAGAATCGCGTTCGCGTCCGAAAGAACTCAAAAAAGAAAAGGTCCCCATCAACATGAAAGCACCATTATGGTGACGATCATCTCCTAGAAACCAATCCGTTACGGGGGCCTGCGGCGATACTGCCTTTAGACAGGGATGCGCGTTTATCAAAGACATGGAAGCGTATAAGCCGGGAGACGAAACTCCCCATATGCCTACTTTCTTGTTGGATTTAACATTTTTCACCAACCAGTCTATAGTGTCATAGGTGTCCGTAGCTTCATCAACACTACCGTCCGTGGCTACCGGTCTGTTCGCGATAAAATGACCTTCGGACATATATTTACCGCGAACATCCTGATATACAAAAACATAGCCATCATACATATAGTCCCTATTGGGACCTAAAGGTACCTTATAGTTGCTTTCTCCATAAGGTGCTATACTATATGGCGTACGAATCATAAGGATAGGATAATCTTTGCTTTTATCCTGCGGTTCGTAAATAGCCGTATAGAGTTTGACGCCATCACGCATAGGGATATATACCTCGCGTTTGGTATAATTTTTCTTTACAAAAAGAGTATCATTAGTTTGGGCTACACCCCAAGATATTCCTATAAAATGAATTAAGAACAGAATTGAAAAAACACGCATTTCCTACTTCACCGGTTTACTACTCATCACAAATAACAATTCTCCGCCAGCCATGATTTCCTCATGAGTGATATATGTTCTGTCCAACTCTTTATTGTTCAACAAAACCTTAGATACGTAAACGTTCTTTTCGGACTGGTTTTTGGTTCTGATGACAAATTGTTTTCCGTTATCGAGATTGATGACTGCTTGTTTTACGAGAGGGCTACCTAAGTCATAGTGCAGCGAGCCCGGTGCTATAGGATAAAATCCCATGGCGCCGAAAAGATACCAAGCGCTCATCTGTCCGCAGTCGTCATTACCTCCCAAGCCATCGTGACGGGCCTGATACATGGCTCTCAAGATTTGACGCACGCGGGCTTGTGTTTTCCAAGGTGTGCCGGCATAATTGTATAAATACACCACATGATGTGAAGGTTCGTTGCCATGGACATAGTTTCCTATGATTCCGTCACGGGTGATATCTTCTGTATTTTCGAAATACTTATCCGGAAGTTCCATCGTAAACAGAGAGTCAAGGTAGTTGACAAACCTTTTCTTGTTGCCATGCAAGGCTACCAAGGCATTAGGGTCCTGCGGTACGAACAGGCTATAGTTCCACGAGTTACCTTCGATAAAACCTTGTCCATGTGTATCCAATACATCGAAATCTTTGACAAAATTACCTTTGGCATCCTTAGGGCGCATAAAGCCTATAGAAGGGTCAAAGACATTCTTCCAGTTTTGAGCACGTTTCATGTAGGTGTCGTACACATCTTTTCTGCCCAACTTAAGCGCTAACTGGGCGATACACCAGTCGTTATATGCATATTCCAAGGTTGTAGACACCGAATTGCTATTTACTTCATGCGGAATATAGCCGTAATCTATATATTCACCGATACCTTCATAGTCTCTTCTGTTTGAGGTGGCAATACAAGCTTCCAAAGCGCGGTGAGGGTCTCCTTTATAGACACCCTTAAGGATGGCATCTGCTATGACAGAAACGGCATGATAACCGCTCATACACCAATTGTCGTTGGCATAGTGCGACCAGATAGGAAGCATGTTGAGCACGCTTTGGTCGTAATGTGCCAACATAGACTCCACCATATCGGCATTACGCGACGGCTGGAGGATGTTAAAGAAAGGATGGAGAGCTCTGAACGTATCCCACAATGAAAAGGTAGTATAGTTGGTAAACCCTTGAGCTGTGTGTACCTCCTGATCCAATCCTTTATACTGACCGTTTACATCCATATAGATGGTAGGGCCTAAATAGGCGTGGTACATGGCTGTATAGAAATTGACCTTATCATCTTCGGTGATAGTCTCTATTGCGATTTTGGAAAGCTCTTCGTTCCACTTGCTTTTGCCGGCTTCTTTGACACGGTCGAAATCCCAATGTGGCACTTCCGCACGAAGGTTTTGTAGTGCGTTGCTTTGACTTACAGGTGAGATAGCAAATTTGATCTGAACAGGTTCATCCTTGTTGGTATCGAAGTCAAAATACATGACCATATCTTTTCCGGCGAGGTCAGCAAAGTTTTCATCTTGATTGAACTTACGCCAGAAGCCTCTATACACCTGGTTCTTGTCAAAGCTTTTACGTCCATAACTCTTGAAAGGCTTGGAAAATGTCATGGCGAAATATACGGTACGTGTGCGCGCCCAACCGTGTGTTTGGCGATAGCCTGTTACTAAGGTGTCGTTTACTACACGCACCACCGTCCATACATTCTTGCCGTCATAATTATAAATTCCGGACTTTAAATCGAGGATGATATGTGCCTCTTTGGAGTCAGGAAAAGTATAGCGGTGGAAGCCTACACGCTCGGTTGTTGTCAGCTCAGCCTGCACATTGTAATCTTCTAACAGCACTTTATAGTAGTTGGCTTCCGCCACCTCATTCTGATGACTAAACTTACTGCGGTATCCTGTACGCGTATCCTGTGCCACGCCGGGGTTAAGCTGCAACTTTCCTACTGTCGGCATGATAAGGAAATCCCCCAAGTCTGAATGACCGGTCCCACTAAAGTGGGTATGGCTAAACCCTACAATGGAGTTATCCTCATACTGATAGCCGGCACAATATTTATATACGTCTTTGTTATACTTTCCTTCATGTTCATAAGACAAGGTATCCGTTTCGGGGCTCAGCTGTACGGAGCCGAAAGGTACTGTAGCTCCAGGAAAAGTGTGTCCCATACGGGCAGTTCCTATCATCGGGTTTACATAGTCTACCGGTCTTTTCTGTGCGACGGCATTGGAGAATACCGTAGCGGTTAAGACCATAATACTGCAAATGTTTTTGAGGTTCATCATACTATTTCGTGTTATGCTTTATAATTTGTTTTTTGGATTTAACGCCTTTTTCTATCACCCTCACACCCTTTAGCGTATGCCCGTTTACTTTGTCCAATACTATGGCAGGTCTATAATCTTGGTCGCGGGCAATAAGCTTCACATTATCAAAGGTAATGTTATTCGCGTTTTTCACAAAAACACCCCAGGCAGGAAGTTCTTTAAATTGAGAAAATTCCGGATAGGCCTCCGCCATTTCGGGGATAGATTCTAAATCTTTTGGCGACACCCCTCTAAAAGCATAATTAGGATTTCCTTTCCCCGGATAGGAAATTTCTATATTTCTTAGAATGATATTTTCAATTTTCATATTTTCCAGACCTACTATGCTGGAAGGAGACACATTGCGTGGATTATCCTCAATAGGCCCTTCGTACACATAGCCAGCATCAGGCTTTTCCTCCGTAATCTCGGCATAGAAATTTTGTATGGTCACATTTTTCAAAACACCGATACGCTTGTTATTCCAGCGAGATCCTATACGTAAATAAATAGGGTTTCCGGTATGATAGGCGTATAGGCTATCCACTAAGATATCTTCTGCTATGCCTCCGTCGGGCACGGCGATGGTAAATGCCGATTGATAGCTGAGTTAACATTTTTGGAGATCAAGATGCTGTCCACCTTGACATCTTCTACATGAATTAAAGCGATAGAGGCCGGCTGCTGCTCTATAGCATAGCTTAGTATCCCCGCCTTATTTATTTTTTCGATGAAGGATGTCATAGCCTGCGGCTGAAATTCGATAACACCCTTTCCCGTAAGATGAACATGCTGTACACTGTCACCTATCAAGAGTGCACGCTCTCCCTTCAGTGGCGTATAGTCATTCGGATTGGGACTAGCTAACAATACAGCACCTTCATGAAGCTCGATGGTAACATTGGATTTCAGCTGCAGAGACCCCGTAACATAGCGTCCTACATAAAAATTCAGCTTACCTCCTCCTTTGGCCGAAATAAAGTCTATAGCATATTGTATGGCAGTAGTATTGTTGGTGATGCCATCCGATATGCAACCAAACTTAGAGGCATTGTATTCCTGCGCAGAAAGGTTCTGAATAAAGAATAGTGTTATGATGAAGCTATAAATAAGTCTTTTCATGATTATTGAATTACGGTATTAGGCGATTTGTAAATAACAATTTGCTGTTTTTGTCCTGCATCGGGTTCTACTGTCTTTACATCGACGAATCTGGAGTCACTGATCTTGTCGGCCACTACGGCAGGGCGGTAATCTGCTTTCAATGCTTTGAAGGTTATATTCTTCAAAGTGATGTTTTCGACGTGACGCAAATAAAAGCCCCAAGCAGGCAACTCTTTGAATTGCGAGAACTCCGGATAGGCCGTTTCCATCTCTGGTATGCTTTCAAGGTCTTCAGCCTTTGTACCACGGTAAGCATAGAAAGGATCTCCTCCACCCGGATATACCATTTCTATATTTTCCAGCAGCACATTTTGAATTTTGTAATTTGGAAGTCCTACGATACTTGCCGGAGAAATGTTGCGTGGCAAATCTTCTATAGGACCTTCGTAGCTATATCCTGCATCCGGCTTTGCTGCTGGAACTTCAGCATATACATTTTTTATAGTAATATTTTTCATGGAAGGCTTTTTCCCTTTACTCCAGCGGTCGCCGATACGCAGGTATATGACGTTTCCGGTATTGATAGAACGTACGCCATCGACTAAGATATTTTCCACGAAACCACCGTCTACCGCAGCAAAAGTTATGGCCGAGCGATAAGTGTCGTAGACAGTGAGGTTACGTACGGTAACATTTCTGAAGCCTCCACGTGAAACCGTACCGAACTTAAAGGCACTGGCGCTCGAGCGGGCCGTACAATTTTCGATTAAAATGTTGTCACAAAATTTTGTGGCATCATGTGATTTGAGACATATAGCATCGTCTGCCGCATCGAAGAAAGAGTTTCTTACCACCACATTGACACAATCGACCAAGCCTATACCGTCATTGTTCCAGTACGACTTGCTATCGACGGTGATACCGTCCACCAAAAGGTCCTCACATTGGTCGTAGGTTTGGTTCCAGCTTGCCGGATCTTTCAATGTTATCCCTTGTATTACTATATTTTTACAAGCGAGGAAATAAATGTTCTGCGGGCGTTTCCACTCCCTTACACGATCATATTTCAATTCATCTTCGATAAGACCACGCTGCACCATATTCAACGTATTCAATGCATTGTCTATGCCTCCTCCTTGGATCATACCTTGCCCTGTTATGGCAATATTTTCCTGACGTACAGCATAGATCAAAGCCTTCCATGTAATAGAACCCAGCGTATCCAAAGGGTAATCGAAAGGGTTTTTGGAACCTAAGATGACAGCTCCCCTCTCTAGATGTAATGTTACATTAGACTTCAGGTAGATGGTACCTGTCAAATATTTCCCTGCCGGAAAGATGATACGACCACCTCCATTTTGCGATGACCTCTCCCCTTAAAACTGGAGCATTTAAAAGTAGAGAATTCGTTTATGAATTACTAATTTTAAACGGGAGGAATATCCATGAAAAAATCAAAGTTTACCGAAGCGCAGATCGCCTTTGCCATCAAGCAGGCCGAGACCGGTACATGCGTCGAGGAAGTGTGCCGCAAAATGGGAATCAGTGAAGCCACTTTCTACAACTGGAAGAAGAAATATGGTGGCTTAGGGGTAGCGGAACTGCGCCGTCTGCGGCAGCTTGAAGAGGAGAATGCTCAATTAAAAAAGTTGGTTGCGGATCTGAGCCTGGATAAGCAGATGCTGCAAGACGTTTTAAAAAAAAGTATTAAATCCTGCTCAACGTCGAAAAATGGTTGCTGGATTGGTTTCTGATTATCGAGTTTCCCTTCGCAGAGCATGCAATGTATCACTGCTGAGTACGTCCGTGTGGTATTATAAAAATGTTCGTAAGAACGATGCTCCACTACGGCAGCGCATACGGAATATTGCGGAGACGCGGGT
>NZ_BAABGR010000035.1:153597-415696 GCF_039541675.1 Sphingobacterium thermophilum
TGTTTTGGAGGAACTTCGTCTATTAGAGGGCGTAAAGCCGAAAAAGATTCAGGTAGATAACGGATCGGAGTTTATTTCTAAAGAAGTCGACAGGTGGGCGTATGAACATCAGGTTGAACTAATTTTCTCTAGACCGGGAAAACCCACAGATAATCCGTATATTGAGTCCTTCAATGGGAGCTTCCGGGATGAGTGCCTAAACGCACACTGGTTTCTTTCACTAGAAGATGCCAGAGAGAAAATAGAAGTCTGGAGAGAGGAGTACAACACCTTCAGGCCGCATAGTTTTCTGGGAAATCTGACACCTGAAATGTTCATAGAAAAACAGGTGAAAACGGCCGAATTTTCTATTTTAGAAGACTCCTAAATATGGGGAGGGGTCATCCGATTGGAATTTTTTAGTTTTGAATGTAGCTAGCTAAGGGAAGATTACAGATGCATTTGCATAAAGAATTTATACAAATGCATCAAACAGCTTTAAATAATGCTACTCAAAGAAATTGGATTGAAGCAAAGGAAAAGCATTTAGATAATGAATTATAATTGCTTTTAATCATCCTTTTTATACAAAAAAGGATGATTAAATTTTATTAAAGAAGCTATTAACAATAGTTGTCTATAAAAACTAAATAGACTATTATTCTTTAAAAAAGTTATTATCAGAAAAATCAAGTTTGTGTAAATAAAAATAATATTAGAAATATTTTTTTATTTTCGCACAAATAATTTAAATTAATATTATGATAAGAAACATTTTTATGTGTGTTTTTTTTGGAACAGCTCTCTTCTTAAGCGCTTGTAAAAAAGACCTAGTGCAACAGCAAGAAGTTAATAAAATAGATGAAATATCACTTTCATTAGAAAATAGTGATATTTTTATTAACTCATTAGATAGCATAGTTAATAATACAATGGCTATTCTTAATGAAATAAATAAGGTTGGAGGGAAACAATTACTAAAAGAGTATATGATGATTTCTCGCCAAAATCCAAGTTATAATGATTTAAAAGAATTCTATGTAAAAAATAACCTTAATGACACTAAATTATTAGATCTACACACTCGAAATTTAGCAAATGTATTATTCATTATGAGTAATCATAATGAACTTTCTTCTGAAGATGCTAATATACAGTCTGCTGTTTTTTTTAAAATTTCTCAAAATTTACAAACAAATAATCTTAAAAACACTAAACTAAAAAAAGTATCTACTTTACGATATAACCGTTTATCCATTAATAAACTAGCATCTTCAGAAATGCCAGAAGAACCAATCGATCCAGAAGAGCCGCCTATCGATCCTCCTGGGGACATGGATTTAACTTGGCAAGAAGTAGGTGCCTGTGCTTTACAAACTGTAGGAGGAGCTGTTGCTGGTTCTTTTAAACTTTTTAAACAGCTTCATTCTGTTATAACAGGTTATAATTTAGGATGGAGGGGTATTGTTAATGTTTCTCGATCAGCCTTTCAAACTTTTGCAGGAAGTAATGCTCCAGGAATGGCAATTGGATTTGCTTTCTGTATTGCAGAAAAAGTGTTTTTTGATGAGGACGTTCCAGAGCCACCAATAAATATTGATACTATTCAATGGGCTGAAACTGGAGAAGCCTAATTTAATATTATGAGAACAAAACATAGTTTAACAGTCGTTTTTTATACTTGTCTAATTATTGCATTAAGACAAAGTAATAGCTCTTATATTATAATTACATGCTATATACTTTTAATCATTCCTGGATTGGAAATAATTAATTCAATAACCACATTAAATTTAAATAAGTTATCAAAAAAAAATTTCTCTGAACAGAAAATAAAAGCCAGTGTTATATTATTTGAAATTATATTATTTATATTATCCTTATCTTTTATCATTGCAATAAGCTGGTATACTTTTACGTACAAGATAGATTTGAAAATTATTGATTAACAATTTTTATTTTAAGAAAATACTAGATATAGTAAATAAGCATTTAGAATCTTATTTACTATATCTAATTTTATTCCACTCAATAAAGCTTTTTTGCATCTTTTGGATTCTCGCTCATCCATTGTTTTAAATCTGCTTTCCATGCTTTAACTTCTGCCTTTCCTTGAACAGCTGCTGTAATAGTCTTTTTATCTATACTTCTATTTATTTCCAAGAAAATAGTTGTAATTCCTAAAACAATAGCTACAATACCAGCAAGCCAATAAACCTGCTTTGCCGTTTTTATTTTCTGTTCTGTAGTATTCTCTATTTAAGATAAAGCTATTTCTAATGTATCATACTACCCAAATATTGGACAACTGCATAAATGTTTAAATTAGCAGTTGAAAATGAAAAAAGAACGCAGGAAATTCAGTGCAAGCTTTAAGGCGAAGGTAGCCATAGAAGCTATCAAGGAGCAGCAGACCATCCAGGAACTGGCTGTTAAATACGAGTTGCACCCAACACAGATCAACACCTGGAAACGGGAGTTTTTGGATAATGCGGAATCGGTTTTTACCACAGAGAAAAGCCCGATAAAGGATGACACCAAAGAGAAAGAGCTTTATTCCAAGATTGGGGAACTACAGATACAGGTTGATTTCTTAAAAAAAGTATTAAATCCTGCTCAACGTCGAAAAATGGTTGCTGGATTGGTTTCTGATTATCGAATTTCCCTTCGCAGAGCATGCAATGTATCACTGCTGAGTATGTCCGTGTGGTATTATAAAAATGTTCGCAAGAACGATGCTCCACTACGGCAGCGCATACGGAATATTGCGGAGACGCGGGTTCGCTACGGTATCGAGCGGATTGTTGTTTTACTAAAAAGGGAGGGCTGGAAAGACAACCATAAACGTGTTTACCGTATCTACAAAGAAGAGGGCTTGAATCTGCGTGTGAAGCGCCCTAGGCGTTGCCGGGCTGCTTCACACCGCTCCGAGCGGCCTGTTTTTTCCAATTTACATGATTGTTGGAGTATGGATTTTGTTGCAGATGCGCTGTTCGATGGCCGAAAGATCCGTTGCTTAACTATAGTCGATAATTATAGTCGTAAATGCATGGCGATTCAAGTCGGACAGCGTTTAAAAGGGGGCGACGTAGTTGCCGTTTTGGAGGAACTTCGTTTATTGAAAGGTGAAAAGCCGAAAAAGATCCAGGTGGATAACGGATCGGAGTTTATTTCTAAAGAAGTCGACAGGTGGGCTTATGAGCATCAGGTTGAATTAATTTTCTCTAGACCGGGTAAACCCACAGATAATCCGTATATTGAGTCCTTCAATGGGAGCTTCCGGGATGAGTGCCTAAACGCACACTGGTTTCTTTCACTGGAAGATGCCAAAGAGAAAATAGAAGTCTGGAGAGAAGAGTACAACACCTTCAGGCCGCATAGTTTTCTGGGAAATCTGACACCTGAAATGTTCATAGAAAAACAGGTAAAAACAGCCGGTTTTTCTATTTTAGAAGACTCCTAGATATGGGGAGAGGTCATCTGATTGGAATTTTTTAGTTTTGAATGTAGCTAGCTAAGGGAAGATTACATATTCACTTCGTAAGATATATCAGATTGAAGTTTTTTAATTACTTCAGATTGTTTTTCTTTAAAATAAGCCTCATTTCGAATAATCTTTAAATACTCCTTTTGGAGATTTGAATAATTTTCCTGCAGCTTCAAAACTTTAGCTTCTTCTCTCTTTGCCTTTTGTTCGCTGTCAAACTTGTGGTTTTGGGTTAATTTTAAGCCCTCCGTTAAAACTTCTATCTTTTTTAAGGTTCAGTCTCTCTAAAAAATTCAACCGCTCTAAGGGGTTTAAAATTGCTTTTTCAGCTTCAAGCTATTTTCCGATGTACCACCCCTCTGAGGTATGTTTTGCTTTTGAATCTACAATACCTCTTTTTAAGCCGAATTGTTCCATTGCATCAGCATAACGAGTTTGTCTGTCTGAAAGATCGTTGCGATTTCCAAAACGTTCTTTAGCCGATAAACGTCCGTCATCGGTCAAAGGCACAACAACAGCGTGAATGTGTGGGGTTTTCTCATCCAAGTGAAGTGTAAAGCGAACTATATTTTCTTTTCCAAATTCCTTGCAAACAAACTTATAGTTTGCTTTTAGCCAAGCATTGGCTTTTTCGGAATTTTTAAAAATGGCTTTCATCTCCTCGTGACTTCCAGTCATAACCATTGGAATGAATTTGACTGCATCTTTCCGAAGTACTTTTTTTCCTTTGTAGCCCTCTTTGATTCGCTCATTGATTGCATCAGGTAGCTTCATTTTTGAATAAGATTATCAATTAAATCTTTATTCAGATATTCCCTTTCGGGGTCTGCTGATTTGAAAGTCTGTTTTTGGCTTTTATCTCGGTCAATGTGTGCGCCAAGTTTGACCCCTCCTCCACTTCCTTTTGATGCGTGAAAAACTGCGTATCCCATATTTAAGTTTTTTAAAATTGTTTGATTATTTCTCGGATATGTTTTCGAGAGATAAACAAACAATGTCTCTTCTTTTGCCGTTCAAGTTTACGAATGGCAAACATCAAAAATGCGTTAAATCGCTTGCGGTTAGTAGCGTTTTTGGCAAAGTCCGAACAGGACTTTGAAGCCCTCTGCAAGAGCCCACTTTACAGAGCATAGCGAATGTAAAGTCTAATGGGCGAAACCTTATTGAAACAAAGGTTCTAACAAGAGACAAAAAACAACCGACAAAGGTTGTTGATTTCAAGTAAAGTTTTTAACTTTATTTTAAACAAACAAATTCCTTATTCTAAGCTATCTTAATAGTGAAGATTAGGGCATTTTTTATAAAAAATATACTTTTCTTTAATATTAATATTTTTTATACATTCAATTATAAACAATTAATTACATGATTATGAGAAAATCAAGTTTTATTAGAAATTTTTGTTTTATTCTTTTTATTTCATTTGGATTTTCTTTATTTAATTCTTGTGAAAGAAGTGATAAGGATACTATAGAATTGGATAAAAATAATGAATTAGATATATCTGTAAAAAAAGAAAAGGTAGATGTAAAAGTTTTTTCGAATTTACTCTTAGCGATGAATCCTTCGTTAAAAAACCCTATTATAGATGAAGTTCAATTTTTATCAGATGGTGATTTTAAAATAACTTATTTTGATAACGATATTAAAAAGTCATTTTTAGTTCAGAATAATAAAGAAGGTGTTGTACAACTTACTTGTGGGGGTTCTTGTGGGGGAGAGGCATGCGATGAAATGAGGACAACAAAAACGAGTGAGGGCTGGATTACTCAATGTGAAGGATGTCAAAATTGTAGTTTAATTATTACTGAAATAGATCAGCCTAATGCTAAAAATATTATTTCAACTATTACAAATAATACTTCTTCCTTAAAGAATATTGCAAAATTAAGCTACAAAAACACACTTAAAGGAAAAATTGCATCTAGTGAATTGAATAGAAATTTAAATTTAATAGAGGTTTCTTCTATTAAATTTAGTCATTTAGAAGATGGTAATATTTTTGCTTTAGTTGAATATAGTGATTCGTTTGATAATACTTCTACATATGCTTTATTAGATGATGGTAAAACTGTTACAACAATTGATTGTACTGGTTCTTGTGATTGTAAAGAACAATATATTCATTCAACAAAAACAACTCAATGTTCTTGTGACCAATGTAAAATGACAATTACTGTTGAAGAAGTTAATGAAAATCCCAATCCATAATATTAAATATATAAAACAGGAACATATAAATAGCCATTGAATTCGGAATTCAATGGCTATTTATGTTTATTTCTTTTTTCGTGCTAGATTTATAAAAGGTCTTTCGAAGATAAATGCATTTCCTCATTCAACTGTTATGGACTATCATGCATGCTCTACGACAACCTCACCTCATTGAACCTGCGCGTAACATTTTTTCTCCACAATAGGCATAAAAAAGTTGATTTAGCACTATTTTTATAGTAGATTTAAAATGTTTTGTTCACCTTTAAAACCAAACTACAGAAAAAAGGATATGCTTAAAGCTTCATTAACTTCCATTTTATTATTTTTTTGTTTCAACAGTTTTGCGCAACTTACTTTGCAGCAAAAATTACAGACCGATATCCCGTTAAATACTCAATTCCAATTACTTTTGTCACAATCACGAAGTCAAGATGCTGATTTCAAGATCATAAGGAAGTCTAACATTGAAATCATCCAGCGCAATGTCAATGACTCCATAGCTCGTTATACGAAGGAGATTACCGCGCTGAAGAAAAATTCTTCTTCCTCCTCCCAGCAGGTTGAAATCCTGCAGGACTCGGTGAAAGCCTTAAGCCAAAGCCTTGCCGAAGAGCAAAAGAAAACCGACAGCATATCTTTTTTAGGAAATAATTTTAGTAAATCGGCTTACCATACTATGGTGTGGAGCATCATCATTGTTTTGGCTATCCTTTCGTTTGCCCTGCTGACCGTATACCGAAAAGCTAAAGTGGATGCTGTGGAGCATCAAAAGACCGTGGATGAACTACAAAACGAATTCCAAGCTTATAAGAAAAAAGCTATGGAAACCGAACAAAAACTAAAACGACAACTGTTAGACGAACAGCTTAAAAGAGATTCCTAATCTTTCTAGCTTTTGTCCCTGACAATATTAAAATTTAGAACGGCGAAGGAAATGTATTCCTCCGCCGTTTCTTATTGACCTAAATAAAGATAAATCAATATTATTTTACTGCAAATCTATATTCTGTCTTTGAGGCATATTTTTCGCCGGGCTTCAAGACGGTGGATGCAAAATTAGGATGATTGGGTGCATCAGGAAAATGTTGAGTTTCCAGACACAAGGCTGAACGGTATGGGTAAGTCTGTCCCTTTTTACCTTTAGGATCATTTTCCGACATGAAATTACCACTATAAAACTGCAATCCCGGTTCGGTAGTTAAAATGGTCATTTCTATTCCGGTCCGTGGTGCATAAAGTTTGGCCACCTCCGCAAAATTTTCCTTTTTGTTGAGTTCAAAGTTATGGTCATATCCTTTGCCAAAAGCAATCTGAGGATGGTCCTGACCTATGTCCTTGCCTATTTCCTTACTAACACGGAAATCAAAAGGTGTATTCGTCACATCTATCCCTTTTCCTGTCGGGATAAGTTCTGCATCCACTTCGGTTATTTTATCGGCATCTATCCACAGATGGTGATCCAAGATGGTGGAATCCCCTGCTCCATTGAGGTTGAAATAAGCATGGTTTGTCAAATTCAACACGGTTTCCTTATCTGTTTCTGCATCGTAGGTTATCTCTAAACCTCCCTTATCATTCAAGGAGTAGGTTACCTTCATCAACACATTCCCTGGATATCCGGCTTCTCCATCCGGAGAATAGTAAGAGAAAGTAATGGACGTAGAGGAAGCTTGATCTACTTTCCATACCTTATTATATACTCCATTGAAGCCGCCATGCAGAGTATTATTGTTGTCGTTCTTCTCCAAATTATAGGTTGTGTTGTTCAACACGAAGGAGGCCTTACCTATACGGTTGCCATACCTACCGACAATGGCGCCGTAGAAATTTCGGCTGTTCTGGATAAATTCTTCCGCCGTATCATATCCCAGCACCACATCCACGAAAGAGTCTTGCTTATCCTTCACTACTAAAGACACAATCCTAGCTCCGAAATTAGTAAGCTGAACTTTCATGTTGTCATTTACAATTTCATAAAGGGCAACCCTTTGACTGTCCAATTGTGTTGAGAAATGCAACGAATCCACCCCAACTGTCGCAATGGATGTTGTCGTGTCTTCTTTCTTGGCTTGGTGGCATGCGGTGGCAAGAGATACTGCCAGCACCCAAATAATTTTTTTCATCATAACTTAAGTTTATTTTCTTAGTTTTTTCATTCAGATTAATAAATTTACTAATATCATTATAATCCACCTAATTTTATATATCTCAATCACTCATGAAGAATAAAAAAGGATAGCCTATAGCTATCCTTTTACTGATGTTAATTATAATTTACGTTCGAGATAACCACCTTTTTCGCTATCTACTACAATCTTAGCATTTTTGGGATTTCCTTTTACTATCCATTTGACCCGCACTTCGGACATGCCGTCAATGGTAGGAATTTCAATCTGATACGGTTTATATTTTTGCTCGACAGTAACATTGAAATCTTTATCCAGAATACGCATTCCTGTGATGACTTCGGCACCTTCCAAGCGGATATAATCCGGTCGGTTTACCGCATATTTTACATCATGATCAGAATGGGTAGGAATGATTCTGCTATTCCACACGGTAGCTACTACTTCTGTAAGACCATCGTCTAGACTTTTCGTCGACACATCCACAAACTCCAACTTTGGGGTGTGGTAAGCATGAAAGATTGTGAAAGCCGCATTACGATGGGCATCCTCCAACAGAAGGAATCCCGGATGGTTTCGGGTATAATTTTTCTTCGCGCCTCCGATTTCTATTTTTCCGAACTGTGGATGGTCAAATTCTTTCCAAGGTACATAAGCATCACCAAACAGCAACAGTTTGTCAAACTCATAGTATTCATCATTACGTCCAAAACCACTCGAAGGAGATTTCTCATTGAATAGTTTGTAGGTAGTCATGAGCTCGTTTGAGAAGGTATATATACCTCTTGTAAGGGCGAAGAAGTCAATCTCACCGCCGAAAACGGTATACAGATCTTTATGTATTACAATATAATTATATCCCGGAAGCATACGTTCTCCGGTTTTGCCTAAGGCGTCATATACCTGTACGTCTTTTCTTGAATAGTATTTGTCGTCTTGGGCAGCTCCCGGACCTCTAAGAATCATGCCACCATAATTGTGATAAGATTGCGCGCCTGCAATATTTCGGTGTTTATAGAAAAACTCTTTTACTGCTTGCGTTTCCGGCAAAGTTCCAGGGTAATACAAGGCTCCATTTTGCACATAGGTAGGCTGCCAATTCCATCCCCAGTCGCGGTTAGGATCGTATACTCCGGTCTGGTCTTCATTTACCAGCCCGTCGCCATCGTTGTCGATCCCTTCATACCCCAACAGCTCGTATTCACCAACCTCTCCCGGCTTGGCGAGCACCATACGGTTAGGATTGTCTGGATCCACCTTGTAACGACCAGTCTTGGACTTTCGACGCATCATGACTATATGTCCATCACCGTCCAAGTCATCGAACATATCTTCAGCAACCTGTCCATCCCCGTCATTATCAAATGGCCTTCTTCCCGAACGTGAGGAGTGCATGGTATTCGGCTCGTATATAAAGTAATCACGCGAGTCCGGATTGATGGTTGGCGCGATATAGAAAATCTTGTCTTTCAGTAAATCTTGAATAAACTGCACCTGATGGAAGTTTTCTACAAGATACCATGCTGTATACATGGCAATCTCGGATCCTTGCAGCTCATTGGCGTGGATATTGCCATCGATCCACATCGCGGGCTTGCGGTCTGCATTTCCAGAGTTAAAATCCGTGATGGAAAGCACCCAAATATCGCGGCCTTCATAGGACTTACCTATGGATTCATACTTCACTAGGTTAGGATAAGCTTTCTGTAAATCCTTGCAGAATTGCTCTATCTGCTTAGTATCGTGGTAGCGGTTCCAGTTCATCTGCACCTTAGGGTTGGCAGGAGAACCTATTGCCCGCAATCCCGGGATATCGATTTCTTCACCTTTTTTCTGTGCAAAAGCAGTCGAAAAAGAAAGGGAAGTCAAAAGAGCAGCACACAAAATATTTTTGAGTTTCATAAATGTCACTTTAGAATTTTACATCCATTTTAATTTCACCTGCGCTAGGGCAACCGGCAGTGATGGATACGGTACCCTTGCCTTTTATGAGCCACGAGAAAGATAGAGATTGGCCCGCCCCCAAAGAGGAATATAGCTGCAGTCTTTTTCCATTGAGGAATTGTTGGTTTTTCTGAAGCTCACAGACAGTCTTAAACTTAGGTATAAACTTTATCTTGTCCGCTATCTCGGGGTAGCTGGCTGTCTTACCTACGTTGGTCACGGTAAGCTCTACACGATACACATCTCCTCCTAGGGGTGTCACCACGGGCTGCTCGTATACCAGCTGCGGCATGGCATCTATCAGCTTAGAGACAAAGTTTGCATGTAATTTTGCCGGTTCAGACAAAAACTGAACGGGAGGATTGTTTTTAAAGATTTCTACTACGCCACCCACTTCCACTTCTTGATTCGGGAAGTTAGGATGCTGTACTTTGGTCCATGGAAGGATAGCTCCAGCGACATTATTTTTGCTTACCCAATGATAGAACACATCTTCCGGTTTCACCTTCTTCGAAGAATCTTGGGCTACAGGCCACCACAAAGGAGTTGCAAAGCTAAATTTCCCTAGATGATAATAGGCCGTATTGACGAAATTTCCCGGTTTATGCTCCATTCTAGGTGCTTCTCCTAATCCTTTGACAGCCTCCTTATAAAGAGTACTCACGTACTTGGACACCTCAGCATCGCTTTCGCTCCAAGAGCTGATGATTCTTTCTCTAGCCTTTGCTGGATTATATTTTTCAGGTTCCGAAAGGTTGTTGGTCAATCCGAAATGTACTATTCCCCAAATCTGTGGGTTAGCGAAGATGAAATCCACCAGAGCCCTTGTTTCAGGTTCTGAAGCAGCATACTCTCCACTTTCGGATACAAATGCGGGATAGTCGAAGGTAAAGTTTCTGTCTATATTTACTCCCCCTTCCCCATCTTCGCCATATTTACCGTCAAAGTCGGCATCTATACCTTCGGTGAGCAATAGGTATTCACCCTTTTCGCCTTTGCTTCTGTCGGCTTGCACCAGTATATCCTTAAAGGTAGGGTGTACTCTATAGGTTCCGCCGGCTCTTTTGACACGCATCTGAGCTATGACTCCATCACCATTAAGATCTTTGGCAGGATCTTCGTCGACACGTCCGTCTCTGTCATTATCAACAACTCTCGCATTCCCGGACAGCCAGTGACCTGTTTTAGAGTTTCTTTTATAAGCATCAGGATTTACCAGAGGAATAATCCATACCGAACGACCTGACAACAAGCGGTTCAACGAATCAGGAGCCAAAGAAGTCAAGCGGTCTACCACCTCTAGACTGCCCACCACTCCTGCAGGATGCTTGCCATCAATACCTGCCACCACTAATAAGGTAGGTTTAGCCTTCTTGTCCTGTTCTATTTTGATGACAGGAATGTTTTCACCCCCAAAGCTTTTACCCACAGATTCTACAGCCACGTTTTTCTTTCCTTTCAGCTGGTTGATTCTGTTAAGCAAAGCATCATAGGACGGATAATTAAACTGGGCAAAGCTCCAGTAGGGAGCCATAGCGCAAAAAATCAAAAAAAACTTCCTCATTTTAAATTGAAATGAAAGTATAATTGGTTGTTATGTTTTTCTTGTATAAAGATAAATATATGTTCAAATCAAGGAAGTAACATATATAATACAATTCAAAAGAAGGGCTTTGGAACGAAATAAGACAAAAATAAAATTATTCTTATAATCGTTTTGGTTTTCAACAGATATACATTATTTTTGCAGTCCGAAAAGTAAGCTATAGAAGTAGCTTATAATAAATTGATTAATAAATTTTAGTCCCTATAATATGCCCAATATTGGTAAAATAGCGCAGATTATCGGCCCAGTGGTTGACGTCACCTTTGCCGACAATGAAAATCTTCCTAAGATTTACGATGCATTGTACATTCAGAAAGAAAATGGTCAACGTATCGTTTTAGAAGTACAACAACACTTAGGTGAGGATCGTGTTCGTACTATTGCAATGGATGCTACAGAAGGTTTAGTACGTGGCATGGAAGTAGTTGACACTGGCGCTCCTATCAAAATGCCTGTTGGCGAAGAGATCAAAGGTCGTGTATTCAACGTAGTTGGAGATCCTATTGATGGTATTCGCGAATTGGACAAAGCTAATGGACGTCCTATCCACAACACACCTCCAAAATTCGAAGATTTATCTACAGAAACAGAAGTACTTTATACAGGTATCAAGGTTATCGACTTGTTAGAGCCTTATGCCAAAGGTGGTAAAATCGGTTTGTTTGGTGGTGCCGGTGTAGGTAAAACCGTATTGATCCAAGAGCTTATCAACAATATCGCTAAAGGACACGGTGGTCTTTCAGTATTCGCCGGTGTAGGTGAGCGTACTCGTGAAGGTAACGACTTGTTGCGTGAGATGTTGGAGTCAGGTATCATCAAATATGGCGAAGAGTTCATGGAAGACATGGAAAAAGGTCAATGGCCTTTGAACAAAGTTGACTATGAATTGATGAAAGACTCTAAATGTACTTTCGTGTTCGGTCAGATGAATGAACCTCCAGGTGCTCGTGCACGTGTAGCCTTGTCAGGACTTACTATCGCCGAGTACTTCCGTGACGGCGATGGAGAAGGTAAAGGTCGTGACGTGTTATTCTTCATCGACAACATTTTCCGTTTCACACAAGCTGGTTCTGAGGTATCCGCTCTATTAGGACGTATGCCTTCAGCAGTAGGTTACCAACCGACTTTGGCAACAGAGATGGGTTTGATGCAAGAGCGTATCACTTCAACTAAAAACGGATCTATCACTTCTGTACAGGCCGTATACGTTCCTGCCGATGACTTGACTGACCCTGCTCCTGCGACAACTTTCGCTCACTTGGATGCAACAACAGTATTGTCACGTAAAATTGCTGAGTTAGGTATCTATCCAGCGGTAGACCCTCTAGATTCTACCTCTCGTATCCTTACTCCTGCAGTTCTTGGTGAAGAACACTACAATACAGCTCAACGCGTAAAAGAAATCTTACAACGCTATAAAGAGCTTCAAGATATCATCGCTATCTTGGGTATGGATGAGTTATCCGATGAAGATAAACTTATCGTACACCGCGCTCGTCGTGTTCAACGTTTCTTATCTCAACCTTTCCACGTAGCAGAACAATTTACAGGTCTGAAAGGTGTGTTCGTAGACATCAAAGACACTATCAAAGGTTTCAACATGATCTTAGATGGTGAAGTAGATGAATACCCTGAAGCAGCTTTCAACTTAGTAGGTACTATTGAAGAAGCTATAGAAAGAGGTAAGAAATTATTAGCAGAAGCAGCAGTTTAATTATAGGTATTGAGTACTGAGTATAGGGTAATGAGATTTTCTCTACTCAGTACTCAATACTCCATACTCAATACTATATATAGCATGAAATTACAAGTAATAACTCCAGACAAATTAGCATACGAAGGCGAGGTAACAGCCGTGACTGTCCCTGGCTCTGCAGGATCTTTTCAGATTTTGAAAGATCACGCTGCTATTGTCTCTACCTTAGAAGACGGAAAAGTCATTATCAAAAGCGGTAATGGCGAAGAGGTCATTAACATTAAAGGTGGTGTGGTTGAAGTTAAGGACAACAATATCATCGTTTTGGCCGAAGGAATAGTACAAGGATAATAACATTAAAAACATGATAGAATAGCCCTTAAAACTTCAGGTTTTAAGGGCTATTTTTTTTACAACTTTTTCACCGTATAAGTCCATTTTGCGAAGATTTTTGCAGAAATTTTCATTTTTCTCCAAAAACCAAAAATAAACCAATTTTAATTTTAGTTTAGTCTTGAAAAAATATAATTTTATCATCACCAGAAAAACAAACAATAAATATCTAATTACAACAAAATCACCAAATAAAAAACTTTTTTAAAATACTCTTTTTGTCTATTGTATAGAATTTTTTTTCATCTTAACTTGAGCTAGCATCTAATTCGGAGATTGTACACATGCTTTGGGGAGAGACTTGTACAGATTAAATTTTAAGGTTATGCAATACTATAATCAGAACACAAAAATCTTTCTAAACGGCGAATTTGTCCACGCAAAATCGGCCGGCATAGATTTGTTCGGACAGTCGTTGCATTATGGCTATGGTGCATTCGAAGGATTACGCGCTTACAACACCCATAATGGAACTCGAATCTTCAAAGCTGAAGAACACTTCGAACGATTAAAAAAATCCTGTGAGTCTATCGGTCTACCCTATCGTTGGAACAATCGATATCTCATCGAACAGTGTTATGAGCTTTTGGAGCTGAACAACCTACGCGCAGCTTATATAAGACCGCTTGTGTTTTCTGGTTCAAATATGCATTTGACCTCTTCGGAAGATGCAAATATCATGTTGGCTGCTTGGGAGTGGGGACCTTACTTGGGTCAAAACTTGTTGCGTGTCAACATTTCTTCTTACGAAAGACCCAATCCAAAATCTTTCCATATCGACGCAAAGATCTCAGGACAATATATCAACTCTATTCTGGCGAGTACTGAGGCTATACGTAAAGGATTCGACGAGGCACTTCTCTTGGATCAGGACGGCTATGTAGCACAAGCGTCAAGTGAAAATTTATTTATTGAAAAAGACTATAAAATCTACACACCGCCATTAGAGAATGTTTTCCCGGGCATTACACGTCAAACAGTCATCGATATCTGTAAAGAATTAGGCATCGATATCATCGAAAAGAAACTTACAGTACAAGATGTATACACTGCAGATAATGCTTTTCTCTGTGGTACCGCCGCCGAAATTATAGGCATCAAACAGGTAGACGATATAGTATATAAAGAAGAATGGGAATATAGTATCGGAGCTACTATTCAGATAAAATATAAAAACTTAGTATTAGAGCAAGAGAATTATGAAGTCATCATCTGATAACGCAAAAGGATTAAACAAATACAGCCGAATATTTACGCAAGATGAAACGCAACCTGCTGCCAAAGCGATGTTGTATGGTATCGGTCTTACCGACGCCGACATGCACAAAGCACAAGTAGGTATTGCCAGCATGGGATACGATGGAAACACCTGTAACATGCACCTAAACGATTTGGCCCAAGTGGTCAAGAAAGGTGTGTGGGCAAACGACTTGGTAGGACTTACCTTCGGTACTATCGGTGTGAGCGATGGCATGAGTAATGGAACGGATGGTATGCGCTACTCTTTGGTATCTCGCGATGTTATCGCCGATAGTATAGAAACCATCTGCGGCGGTCAATATTATGATGCTGTAGTTGCAATCCCTGGATGTGACAAAAACATGCCTGGCGCTATCATGGCTATGGCCCGATTGAATCGTCCTTCCATTATGGTGTACGGAGGTACCATCGCTCCCGGACATTATAAAGGACAGGAGCTGAACATCGTTTCGGCATTTGAAGCGCTAGGGCAAAGACTTTGCGGCAACCTTTCGGATGAGGATTACGAAGGTATTATCAAACACACCTGTCCCGGACCTGGAGCCTGTGGCGGTATGTATACGGCAAACACCATGGCCTCCGCCATCGAAGCTTTAGGGATGAGCTTACCTTACTCCTCCTCAAATCCTGCCGTATCAAAAGAAAAAGAAAAAGAGTGTCTTGAAGTAGGAAAATATATCCGCCTTCTATTAGAAAAAGACATTAAGCCTTCAGATATCATGACGCGCAAGGCTTTCGAAAATGCCATGCGTCTGATTATCGTTTTAGGAGGTAGTACCAATGCAGTATTGCATTTCATCGCTATAGGCAAGGCTGCCGGCGTAGACATCACACAGGATGACTTCCAACGCATGTCGGATCAGACTCCCGTACTGGCAGACTTCAAACCTTCCGGCAAATATCTGATGCAAGACCTACATCAATATGGCGGTACCCCTGCCGTGATGCGATACCTGCTAGATGAAGGTTTATTGCATGGAGACTGTTTGACTGTAACAGGAAAAACCGTTGCCGAAAACCTAGCCAACGTAAAGTCTATCATGGAGTATGACCAACCGATCATAAAGCCATTGGACAAGCCTATCAAGCCTACAGGTCACCTTCAGATATTATACGGTAACCTTGCTGAAAAAGGCTCTGTAGCCAAAATATCGGGCAAAGAAGGGGAACGCTTTGAAGGACCAGCGCGCGTATTCGACGGCGAACATGACTTCGTGGAAGGCGTTACCTCCGGACGTATCAAAAAAGGCGACGTGGTCGTTATCAAAAACGAGGGACCGGTTGGAGCTCCCGGCATGCCGGAAATGTTGAAGCCAACCTCCTTAATCATCGGAGCAGGTCTAGGCAATTCCGTAGCTCTTATTACCGATGGGCGCTTCTCGGGAGGAACGCACGGCTTCGTAGTAGGACATATCACTCCGGAAGCCTATAAAGGAGGGCTTATCGGTCTGGTAGAAGACGACGATATCATCGAAATTGACGCGGTGAATAATACCATTACTCTGAAAGTCGATGAAAATGTCATCGCCCAACGTCGCGCCAAATGGCAACAACCTGCTCTCAAAGTGACAAAAGGCGTGCTTTATAAATACGCCAAAACCGTATCAGATGCATCGGAAGGCTGCGTTACAGACCTTTAATAAATAAGACACTAAAAAAGAAGAGGTAAGAAACCAGCTTGTTGAGTTTTACTTTTAACAAAATACTACAAAATGAATACACTGGAGAAAACAGAAACAAAGCAATCACAAACTATTGCAGCCAACACACAGATTTCAGGCTCGCAAGCGGTATTGGAAGCTTTGATTCATGAAGGAGTAGATACCGTATTTGGTTATCCAGGTGGCGCTATCATGCCTATCTACGACGCATTGTATGACTACAACGACAAGATCAAACATATTCTGGTCCGCCACGAACAAGGTGGAATACATGCAGCTCAAGGGTATGCACGTACTTCTGGACGTGTAGGTGTGGCTTTTGCTACTTCAGGACCGGGTGCCACCAATTTGGTGACAGGTTTAGCAGATGCCATGATCGACAGCAACCCTATAGTGTGCATCACAGGACAGGTGTTTGCTTCCCTGCTAGGTACGGATGCGTTCCAAGAAACGGACGTAGTCAACATCACAAGCCCTATTACCAAATGGAATTATCAGGTAACGGATGCTACAGAAATACCAGCTGTATTAGCAAAGGCTTTTTATATTGCCCGTACAGGCCGTCCGGGTCCCGTATTGATTGACATTACCAAAAACGCACAATTACAGTTATTCGACTACAAAGGTTATACGCTTTGTGATCACATCCGCAGTTATCGACCTAAACCTATTGTGCGTAAAGAATATATAGAAGCTGCGGCAGATGTTATAAACGCCGCAGAACGCCCTTTCGTATTGTTCGGTCAAGGGGTAATCTTAGGGAAAGCCGAACAGGAATTTAAAGAATTCATCGAAAAAGGAGGCTTCCCTGCTGCTGCTACGGTCATGGGTTTAGGCGCTTTGCCAACAGACCACCCACAGCATGTGGGGATGTTGGGAATGCATGGCAACTATGCTCCTAACGTTCTGACCAACAAATGTGATGTGTTGATCGCTGTGGGTATGCGCTTCGACGACCGCGTCACAGGACGTCTGGATAAATACGCCAAACAGGCGAAGGTTATTCACCTAGACATAGACCCAGCAGAAATCGACAAAAACGTAAAAACTACCGTTCCGGTATGGGGAGACTGTAAAGAAACTCTCCCTATGTTGACCGAACTTATCAAGAAAGGCAACTACGACAAATGGTTACAAGAGTTCAGAACTCTGGAGCAAGAAGAAGTTAAAGAAGTTATACACGATGAGCTTCACCCTAAAGGAGACATTATGACCATGGGAGAGGTAGTACGTGTGCTGAACGAACTTAATGGAGGCGATGCCGTCATAGTAACAGACGTAGGCCAGCATCAGATGGTAACTTGCCGCTACGCCAAGTTCAACCAATCTAAATCCAACGTCACTTCCGGTGGATTGGGTACCATGGGCTTCGGTCTTCCAGCAGCAATAGGTGCTTGGTACGGCACACCTCATCGTGATGTCATCGCCATCATCGGAGATGGAGGCTTCCAGATGACCATCCAAGAATTAGGAACCATCATGCAGTTTGGCGCCAAAGTGAAAATATTAATCCTGAACAACCAGTTCTTGGGTATGGTACGTCAATGGCAACAGCTGTTCCACGACAAACGTTACTCCTTTGTGAACATAACCAGCCCGGACTTCGTCACCGTGGCCAAAGGGTATGGCATCCAAGGGCAAAAGATTTCAGAACGCAAAGACCTTAAAGAGGCCTTGCAAACTATGTTGAACCACGATGGAGCATACCTACTAGAAGTAATGGTGGGAAAAGAAAACAACGTATTCCCGATGGTTGCACAAGGTACTTCTGTATCAGAAATTAGATTGAAATAAAATGGAAAAGCAAGAATTTACCATTACGATATACACAGAAAACGCCGTAGGGATGATCGGCCGTATTTCTAATATCTTCTCACGTCGCAAGATCAATATAGAAAGTCTGAACACCTCTCCTTCAGAGGTTGAAGGCATACACCGCTTCACGATCTTGATTACCGAGTCGGAAGATGTAGTACGTAAACTCTGTCGTCAGATCGAAAAACAGGTGGAAGTGCTTAAAGCATATTTCAATACCAATGACGAACTGATATGGCAGGAACAGGCTTTGTATAAGGTTCCTACCCAAGTGGTAAACGAAAAAGTGTATGTAGAACGTCTATTGCGCCAATACGGTGCCAATGTGGTGGTAATCCGTCCGGACTATATCGTTTTCGAAACAGCCGGTCACCGCGAAGAAATCGACAAACTAACTCAAGAGCTCACAAAATACGGCTTGATAGAGTTCGTACGCGGAGCACGTATCGCCATCATCAAGGCTAGCGCCGGCTTCCACGAAAAACTAAAACAGTTTGAAAAAGAAGAACCGGCACCGGAAATAGTGGAAAACGAATACTTGGATCAACAGGACAAAGTGTTTACGATGTAATTGGAAATGGAGCAGGTTTTTAAATTTATACGTAATACACGTCAAGCTTTCATAGAACTTCTGGATGGCCTGACCCTAGAACAGATTAACCAGATTCCGGAGGGATTCAACAACAATATCATCTGGAATTTCGGACATATTGTGGTAGCCACTCAAGCCCTTTGTTATGTACGCTCGGGCATCCTTCCCGATGCCAGTTCTATAAAATACGTACAATCCTACGTCAAAGGGTCTAAGCCTACCTATTTTGTGTCACAAGAAGAGGTGGATGAGCTGAAAAGATTGGCGATACAGACTATCGATCAGATCGAACAAGACTACAAAGCCGGAAAGTTCAGCAACATAACTCCTTTTGCTACTGACACTTACAAAGAAACATTGCCTAGCATAGAAGATGTTATCACACTCACTGCGGGTCACGACAACCTTCATTATGGCTATGCAATAGCACAAAGAAGATTAATCAACAAATAAATTAATTAACGAAAAGACATAGATTAAAAATAGTACTACAATGGCAAATTATTTTAACACATTACCTCTTAGAGAGCAATTGAAACAATTAGGCATGGCCGAATTCATGGATTCTTCCGAATTCGCCGATGGTGTTAATGCTTTAAAAGGTAAGAAAATCGTAATCGTAGGTGCTGGTGCTCAAGGGTTAAACCAAGGGTTAAACCTAAGAGATAGCGGTTTGGACGTTTCTTACGCATTACGTAAAGAAGCTATTGAACAAAAAAGAGACTCTTGGAAAAATGCTACCGATAATAACTTTAAGGTAGGCACATATGAGGAAATGATTCCTTCAGCGGACTTGGTAATCAACCTAACTCCGGATAAACAACATACATCGGTAATCAATGCCGTGATGCCATTAATGAAACAAGGTGCTGCCTTATCATACTCTCACGGTTTCAACATCGTAGAGGAAGGTATGCAAATCCGTAAGGATATTACCGTAATCATGGTAGCTCCTAAATGTCCGGGCTCTGAAGTGCGTGCCGAGTATTTGAGAGGATTCGGTGTTCCTACCTTGATCGCCGTACACCCTGAAAACGACCCGGAAGGCAAAGGATGGGCTTACGCTAAAGCTTACTGCGTAGGTATCGGTGGTCACCGTGCGGGCGTATTAAAATCCTCTTTCGTAGCTGAAGTGAAATCTGACTTGATGGGTGAACAAACTATCCTTTGTGGCTTGTTGCAGACAGCTTCTATCCTTTCTTTCGACAAGATGGTTGAAAAAGGTATTGAACCTGGTTATGCCGCTAAACTCGTGCAATACGGTGTAGAAGTGATCACTGAAGCTTTGAAACACGGAGGTATCACGGGCATGATGGACCGCTTGAGCAACCCAGCAAAAATCAAAGCTTTCGAATTGTCGGAAGAGTTGAAACAAATCATGCGTCCTTTGTTCCAAAAACACCAAGACGACATCATGTCTGGTGAGTTCTCCAGAACAATGATGGAAGACTGGGCAAATGGTGACGCTAAATTATTGAAATGGAGAGCAGAAACTGCAGAAACAGCTTTCGAAAAAACTCCAGCTGCAGATGTTCACATCAGCGAACAAGAATATTTTGACAAATATTTGTTGATGGTAGCCTTCATCCGTGCTGGTGTGGAGTTGGCTTTCGAAACTATGGTAGAAGCGGGCATAAAACCTGAATCGGCATACTATGAATCATTACACGAAACTCCTCTTATTGCCAACACTATCGCTCGTAAGAAACTTTATGAAATGAACCGCGTGATTTCAGATACCGCAGAATATGGCTGCTACCTGTTTGATCAAGCTTGTAAGCCTCTATTGGCTGACTTCATGAAGAAAATCGACACCGACGTGTTAGGCAAAAACTTCAATGAAGGTAAAGACGGCTCCGTAGACAACATCCAGCTCATCCAGGTGAACGACATCATCCGCAACCACCCTGTAGAAATCGTAGGTCGTAAGTTGCGTAAAGCGATGACTGCCATGAAAGCGATAAAAACAGTTTAATATTTTGTAATTTTGAATAGAATTTGAGGGATATGGTCTTCCAAAGACCGTATCCCTTTCGAAATTACTGTCACTATAAACGCATAAGATGGGTAAAACATTAGTAGAAAAAATATGGGACGCTCACGTCGTCAAACGCGAAGAAGGTTTTCCGGATATTCTATACATAGACACACACCTAATCCATGAGGTAACTTCACCTCAGGCATTCGACGGGTTACGCAAAAGAGGAATTCCTGTATTCCGCCCAAAGCAGACTATAGCTACTGCAGACCATAACGTCCCAACATTAAATCAACATCTCCCTATCCGTGAGGAATTATCACGCTACCAAGTAGACATGCTGACCAAAAACACCAAAGAGTTCGGCATAGAACTATATGGTCTAGGTCACCCTTTCCAAGGTATCGTACACGTGATAGGTCCCGAATTAGGTATCACCTTGCCGGGCAAAACCATAGTATGTGGGGACAGCCACACCTCAACGCACGGAGCCTTCGGAGCCATAGCATTCGGCATCGGTACTTCACAGGTGGAGCAGGTGTTCGCTACCCAGTGCCTTTTACAGTCGAAACCGAAGACAATGAAAATCGAGGTGAACGGCGAACTGAAAAAAGGTGTCGGCGCCAAAGATATTATCCTTTATATCATCTCCAAAGTTACCGCTGCAGGAGGTACAGGCTACTTCGTCGAATATGCTGGCTCCGCCATTCGCTCATTAAGTATGGAAGGACGCATGACCGTTTGCAACATGAGTATAGAGATGGGAGCCCGTGGAGGCCTTATCGCACCGGATGAAACCACTTTCGAATATATCAAAGGCAGAGAATTTGCTCCTAAAGGGGAAAAATGGCATGAAGCATTAGCCTATTGGAAAACATTATATTCGGATGAAGATGCTCAGTTCGACAAGGTGTTGACCTTCGACGCTGCAGACATCGAACCAATGATCACGTATGGAACAAACCCGGGAATGGGTATTGGAGTGACACAAAGCATCCCTCCTACCTCCGAACAACCGGAAAGTGAACAACCGTCATACAAAAAAGCTCTCGAATATATGGGCTTTACCGATGGCGAAAGCCTCCTCGGAAAAAAAGTAGACTATGTATTCATCGGCTCATGTACCAACTCACGTCTAGAAGACCTACGTCAGGTAGCAACTTTCGTCAAAGGAAAACGCAAAGCTGACGACGTGGAAGTATGGGTAGTTCCGGGATCAAAGCAGGTAGAAGCACAGGCCAGAGCCGAAGGCATTGACAAAATTTTCGAAGAGGCAGGTTTCCAACTTCGCGAGCCTGGATGTTCGGCATGCTTGGGTATGAATGAAGATAAAATCCCTGCAGGAAAATATTGTATTTCCACATCGAACCGCAACTTTGAAGGACGTCAGGGTCCTAACGCACGCACCATGCTTGCTAGTCCACTGACTGCTGCCGCAGCAGCCATCACCGGAAAAGTTGTAGATGTAAGAGAATACATTTAGATTGAAGAATATGGATCAGTCTGTAGAACTTCAAAAGCAGTTTAACGCCGTGTCGGCAAAATATGACCGACAAAGACCGCTATTGATTCCTTGTTTTCAGGATTTCTACAGAATGGCCCTGAAAGTTGCTGATCAGGTAGAGTCCGTGCACAGCATCTTAGATATAGGAGCAGGCACGGGCCTGTTGAGCGCCTTCTTCAAACAAAAGTTTCCTAAGGCGCACTGCACCTTGGTAGACTTTTCGGAAGAAATGCTCCAAAAGGCAAAGACACGATTCATAGGCGAAGAGGGATTCTCCTTCCGTCAGGAAGATATTACACAAGCTGACTTCGGAGAAGACCAATACGACTTGGTAATTTCCAGCTTGGCCATACACCATCTGGAAGATGAACAAAAGAAAGTATTGTTTCAGAAGATACAGAAAAGCCTTCGCAAAGGAGGATATTTCATCAATGCAGATCAGGTGTTAGGAGAAAATGAGACGGCAGAAGCATTTTTCAAAAGTGACTGGACAAACCATGTACTCAACCAGCAAAAACTAACAGCAGAAGAGAAAGAAGCCGTCTTCAAACGTGTCAGATTGGATAAGATGGCTAAGCTTTCCGACCAGCTGAGATGGCTCGAAGAAGCCCAATTGTATGATGCGCATTGCTATTATCAATATATGAATTTTGTGGTCTTTGCCGCACACAAATAGATTAAAAAAACATTGTTATGTGTCAAATTTGCCAGGCATTGCCCGTTACTAAAAATAAGGTCATAGACACTTCAATCTATGATGCATTCATAGGGAGTGTCACGCGCTCCTTACAGCAGAACTTCAAGACACTATTGCCAACCCTAAAGAAGGGTATGCGCGTGTTGGAAATAGGCTGTGGCAACGGCTCCTTAGCCAAGGATATAGCGTACCGGGTAGGGCCAGAAGGTCATGTCGTAGGTATAGACAACAACGCTCTTCGCATTGCCCAAGGCAAGGAAGCGTTTAAAGATATCGCCAACCTGGAACTTATCCACGGAGATTTTCTTACCTACGATAACATCGAAAAATTTGACATCATCATCTCTGCATGCACCTTTCAATGGATATCTACACTAGATAAGGCCATTGATAAGGTAAAGGCTCTACTTAAACCTCAGGGACAGATTTCCATACTGGATTATAACCATGAAGGAATAAGCTGGACGCCTAAGGTGCCTGCCAGCATGCAAAACTATTACAATATGTTTCTGATGTGGCGAAAGGATGGCGGCATGAATAACCGTATAGGATTCGATTTGGTAGAAATTTTCGAAGAACATGGCTTCTCCGACATTCATGTTCGTAATGCCGACGAACAATACGAAAGTACAAATGCCGAACATCTAAAGCCTATCAAACTATGGTCTGCCGTAGCTGCGTCCAACCAGCTGGTAAAAGAAGGTTATGTTTCGGAAAGTGAACGTCAACAAGCCATCGAAGATTACAACCACTGGGTGGATACTAACGCTATCCGTATGACCGTTAAACTAAGAGAAGTTACAGCAGTATTAAACTAAATAGAGGTTTCTAAACCCTAAAAATAATTTTGGAATGAAAAAGTTTGAAAAATTAACTTCACGTGTAGTTCCGCTACCGATTGAAAATATCGATACAGACCAGATCATCCCGGCGCGCTTCTTGAAAGCGACGACCCGTGAAGGTTTTGGCGACAACCTGTTCCGCGATTGGCGCTTTGACAGCAACAACCAACCGAAAGCGGACTTCGTGCTTAACGACCCGAAATATTCAGGAGAAATCTTGGTGGCGGGAAAAAACTTTGGCTGCGGCTCCTCGCGTGAACATGCGGCATGGGCTATCCAAGACTATGGATTCAAAGTGGTGGTAAGCTCCTTCTTCGCAGACATCTTCAAAGGAAACGCTCTCAACAATGGCGTATTGCCTATCACTGTGTCGGAAGAGTTCTTAGAAAAAATCTTTGCACAGGTGTTTGCAAATCCGGAAGCACAATTCGAAGTGGACTTGGAGGCACAAACTATCACTATCCTTGCTACAGGGGAGTCTTTCGAGTTCGAAATAAATCCTTACAAAAAGTCTTGCCTTTTGAACGGCTACGATGACATAAACTTTATCTTAAGCCATAAAAAAGAAATCGAGAACTTCGAACAAACAAGACCTTTTTCTTTTTATAGATAAAATATATCATGACAGAACCTGTCGTCCATATTGATAACTTAACCATTCAATACCAAAACCATACGGTATTGGATGGACTATCATGGTCTATCCGCAAGGGAGAACATTATGTTATTGGAGGAAAGTCCGGTTCTGGAAAAACTACATTAGCCAAAGCTATAGCCGGACTTATACCTGCCAACGATGCAATACAAATACATTTTGACACTCAAAGTCCGCTACGTGCCAAGGTAGAATACATCGCTAACTGGTATCAATTTACCAATTTGGAAGGTGACAGAAACTTCTATTATCAACAGCGATATAACCGCCACCAAGGAAAAGATACGTTAAGTGTTAAAGGAGATTTAGAGCATTTTGCCCAAAAAGAAGGACTCTGCTTTGCAGACATCCAACAGCGTATTCATGACTTTGGCTTTGAACATGCTCAATCCACTCAGCTTATCGAACTTTCCAGCGGTGAGCATAAGAAACTGCAGCTAATCCGAGGACTATGGATAAAACCGCAGCTTCTTCTTATCGATGAGCCGTACACCGGCCTAGACACCAAATCCAGAGCCTTACTCAACGCATGGCTTGACGACTGGGCCAATCAGGGAGTACAACTCATTCTCATTACAAACGACAATAACCTTCCGAAAGCTATCAACCGCTATGCACAGATAGTGAACGGCAAGGTGGAGACCGTGTCTTCTCCAACCTCCTTTTTCCGAGACAGCAAAAGAAATAAAAAAGATATCCCTGCCTTCCTGAAAGAAGTTCCCGAAACTTCTTTCGACACCATTGTCGAGATGGAAAATGTTAACATCCGCTATGGCGACAAGGTAGTACTCAAAGACATTTCATGGACCGTAAAAGTTGGTGAAAAATGGCTATTGCAGGGGCCTAACGGGTCGGGGAAATCCACCCTCCTCAGCCTCATCAACGGAGACCATCCTCAAGCATATGGACTTAACCTCAAGCTTTTCGGACAACCTAGAGGGTCGGGAGAAAGTATATGGGATATAAAGCAGAAAATAGGCATGATCTCTCCCGAAATGCATTGGTATTTTGACACCAATGCTACCGTGTGGCATACCATAGCATCTGGATTCTATGATAGCAACGGATGGTTTATCGATGTTAAATTCCACGAGAAACTTCAGATCGAAGAGCTGCTGGAATTTTTTGACTTGAGGGATGTCAAAGACAGAATCTTACATACCCTCCCTTTGGGCAAACAAAGGTTAGCATTATTGGCAAGGACCATAGTGAAAAATCCGCCCCTACTGGTGCTGGACGAACCTTGTCAAGGGTTGGATAGCGATCAAACCCAATATTTTAATGATGTGGTAGACGAACTGGCTCATTACGGCAAAACGTTGATTTACGTCGGTCATTACGAGTCCCAGCTGCCACAATGTATAGACCATAGAATTGTATTAGAGCATGGCGAAGTAAAAGCCATTGAAGATATTGTATTGAACGACAAAAAGATTAAAGAAAGCGTTATAGCATAACCATTGAAAGCTGTAGAAAAGTAAAGCATACAGGCTTTTGATTATTACTTTTTACTTTGAAGAAGCAATGAAGAAAAATATTCTAATCATTCCGGGCGACGGAATCGGACAAGAAGTAACTACTTGGGGAAAGAAAGTTTTAGAAGCTATAGCTGACAAATACAACCATGACTTCATCTTCGATGAAGCTATCATGGGCCATACAGCTATCGAAGCTAAGGGAAATCCTCTTCCTGACGAGACATTGGAAAAAGCGAAAGCTTCCGATGCCATATTATTTGGTGCTATAGGACATGCTAAATACGACAATGACCCTACAGCCAAAGTACGTCCAGAGCAAGGTCTTTTGAAAATCCGTAAAGAATTGGGGTTATATGCCAACCTACGTCCCATCCTACTGTTTGATGAGCTGTTGGATGCCTCTAGCTTAAAACCGGAAGTACTGCGCGGCACGGATATCCTTTTCTTCCGTGAACTGACAGGAGACGTATATTTCGGAGAGAAAAAACGTAGTGAAGATAATAACTTCGCCTCGGACTTGATGAACTATCACCGTTACGAAGTTGAGCGTATTGCACGCAAAGCTTTCGACGCAGCCCGCACTCGCCGTAAAAAATTGTGCTCGGTGGACAAGGCCAACGTTCTGGAAACTTCTCGTCTGTGGAGAGAGGTGGTGCAAGAAATTGCCAAAGAATATCCTGATGTGGAAACCGAACATATGTTTATCGACAATGCGGCCATGCAACTGATTAAAAACCCACAAAAGTTTGATGTGGTATTGACGGCAAACTTGTTTGGAGACATCCTTACCGACGAGGCATCCCAGATCGCCGGATCCATGGGAATGTTGGCGTCAGCATCTATTGGTGATAGCACAGGGTTCTTTGAGCCTATCCACGGTTCGGCACACGACATCGCTGGACATAACAAAGCCAACCCGCTGGCTTCCATCCTGTCGGCAGCATTGCTGTTGGATATAGCCTTTGGCCTCCAGGAAGAAGCTAAAGCTGTAACAAATGCCGTAGCAGAAGCCCTTAAAGATGGCTGGAGAACAGGAGACATTGCTAATGCCTCTACACCGGCGGACAAAATTTTGGGAACAAAAGAAATGGGTGAGAAAGTTTTGGCGTATATTAAATAAGATTAACCAAGGTATAAACATATAAAAGTAAGACTATGTTACACGATCCGAATCACTTATACATATTCGACACGACATTACGAGATGGAGAGCAGGTCCCAGGATGTCAGTTGACTACGCCTGAGAAGGTCGAAATTGCAAAAGATTTAGAACGCTTAGGCGTCGATATTATAGAAGCGGGATTCCCCGTGTCCAGTCCCGGTGATTTTCAGTCTGTAGTCGAAATTTCCAAGGCTGTAGATGATGTAATCATCTGTGCACTGACTCGTGCCAACAAAAACGATATTGACGTGGCAGCAGAAGCTCTGAAATATGCGAAAAGACCTCGTATACATACCGGTATAGGGGCTTCTGATACACATATCAAATATAAATTCAACAGCACAAGAGAAGAAATCCTCGAACGCGCCGTAGCAGCCGTAAAGCACGCAAAAAGCTATGTAGAAGATGTAGAATTCTATGCCGAAGATGCGGGCCGTGCGGATGTAGAATTCTTAGCAAAAATGATTGAAGCTGTAATTGCCGCAGGCGCTACTGTAGTTAATATTCCGGATACCAATGGATATTGTCTGCCGGATCAATACGGTGCAAAAATTAAGTTCTTGAAAGAAAATGTCAAGAACATCGATAATGCCATCATCTCTGCCCACTGCCACAATGACCTCGGCTTGGCAACAGCCAATTCCATAGCTGCCGTACAAAACGGTGCCCGCCAAATCGAATGTACTATAAACGGTATCGGTGAAAGAGCAGGAAACACTTCTTTGGAAGAGGTGGCTATGATCTTGAAAGTACACAACCAAGCCTTCGGAGGTCTTACGTCAAACATCAATAGCAAGCTGTTCACCTATATCTCACGAAAAGTTTCGGAAATGATGAACATGCCTGTGCAGCCTAATAAGGCCATCGTAGGGCGCAACGCCTTTGCCCACAGCTCCGGTATCCACCAAGATGGCTTCCTAAAACACCGTGAAAACTACGAAATCATACGTCCAGAAGATGTTGGATTGGAAGATGCAGATATTATTCTTACAGCACGTTCGGGGCGTCATGCCTTGAAACACCACTTAGAACGTCTTGGCTATCATCTGGATAAAGAACAGTTGGCAGACATTTACCAACGTTTCTTAGTGCTTGCCGACGCCAAAAAAGAAATTACTGATGATGATTTACTGACATTGGTTAAATAAAAATTCTAATCCGATTTGCAACACGGGGATTTTATAATTATAAAGTCCCCGTTTTTTATTCTCTTAACTTGCGCTATAATTTATTGCGCAACCAATAAATTAACATTAGCTGCAAATAATTACTCCCTCTTATTAACTTTACATTAAACCTTATTAGAATATTGAAATTTTAATTTCAAATTTCCTATCTTAGATTTGTTCTATATATCATTTAAAATCTTGATTCAGAGAATCTAGCAAATTATAACTTATGAATTGTATAACTATTTGTGTCAAGGAATCTACTTTTGAACTTTTCAAAAAAGGAGATTCCATTGCATTCGAAGAGATATATAATTTATACAGTAATTTGATTTATCGGAAAGTATTCCGGCTATGCCTAGACTCTGAAATTTGTGCAGACATTGTTCAAGAATCTTTTACAAGGCTATTTATCCATAGAGATAAAATCAAGGATAGAGAAGGGATTTTCCCCTATCTGTATACGGTATCGAGACGACTGGCCATTTCCTCCTTCAGGAAATCCGTATCTGAGATGGTATATCAAGAATACCTAGAAAAATATTACGATGAAAGAGATCAACATCTCCTAGAGAGTATAGTCTCTAAAGATCTAAGCACCAAAATCCATGACGTCATGGACACTTTACCTGAAAAGCAAGCTAAGGTCTTTAAGTTAAACAAGATTGAAGATTTGAGTTATAGAGAAATTGCTGAAAAGTTGGGCGTATCACCTAATACTGTAAGAAATCAGATCGCTATAGCCACGAAAATTATCCGCCTAAAAGTAAATAAACTCCTAACCATACTCTTTTAAAAAAATTCTGAATATTCAATAGTACATTTCTTCTATAGGCGCGTGTATATCTATACAACAAGTCTATTATGATGAAGAATACCCGCTTAGCCTTTTTAGTAAAACGGTATTTAGCAGGAGAATGTACTTCTGAAGAGTTTGAAGAACTTAAATTCTTTCTGGAAAACAAGGATAGTTCAGAGCTGGAAGAAATCTATGATTCTTTGCCTGAATTGTCTCATATCCAATTTCCAAAACATACTCAAGAAAAAGTTTTTAAAGAGATTCTTGCTGATACCCAAGAGCACTTTGCCTTTAACAGAAGAAACTTCTCTTTATGGCAAAAACTGCTAGCTGCCGCATCTCTATTGTTTATTATCTCGATGTCGGTCTTGTTCTATTACTACCGGTATTCAGGAGTTAAAAATCTGGATAATAAAGTTGCTCTTGTCACTCCCGGCTATGACCGAGCCAAAATAGTAACAGATGACGGTAAGATTCTCTTATTAGATACCTTGACCAGCGAAGATGAAGCGAAAGCATACGGATTGGAACGTAAGGTCGATCAAAATGGTAAGTTATATTTCAAATATTTGCTAGCCCGTAGAGCTGCAGACAATAAATTACATACAGTGACCACCCCTAAAGGAGGGCAACTAACCCTAGAGTTACCCGATGGAAGTAAGGTATGGATGAATGCTGAAAGCACTATACAATTTTCGAATGCATTTATTCATAATGAACGCAAAGTTCTGTCAGAGGGTGAAGTGTATTTTGAAGTGAAAACATATTATAACGAAGGTAAAAAAGTACCTTTTAGAGTGTTGACTAAAGGTCAGCAAATAGAAGTTCTAGGAACTGAATTTAATGTCAATAGCTACGATAATCGTGTGGTTACCACACTTGTAGAGGGGAAAGTCAGTATAGTTGACAAAGATAATAATTCTGTAACCCTAAAGCCTAATCAGCAAGCCATCTGGACCAATAAATTCGAAATCAAAGAAGTAGACCCTTTGTATACTACAGCATGGAAAGATGGAGATTTTGCTTTTTACAAATCCAAATTAGAAGAAGTAATGATGAGCATCGCGCGATGGTATAGCGTCGATATTGAATATAGAGGAAATTTCGAGAATGACGTCTTCACGGGTACAATCTCTCGGTACGAGGATATTGACAAATTATTAAAAACAATGGAATTAACCGGTTCAATTAACTTAAAAAGAGAAGGGAGGAAAATTATAGTACAAAAATCCAATTTGTAAAAAAGACTAGAAGTGGTGACGCACTTCTAGCCCTAAGTCAAATAATGACCTGATTGAAAACTTAACTAACAAATGTAATTAACTAACAATCAACACAAATGTATGGAAAAAAATCAAAGACTTGAGTTTCAACATATAAAACCCAGTCCAATTATTAAATCTACTTTCATGAAATTGAGCATTGCTATACCAATTATTCTGGCTACCTCACTTCAGGTTAACGCGGTTTCCTTTGGGCAAACCATAACACTGAAAAAGAAAGGGATAAAGGTAGAAGATGTGATAAAAGCTGTTAAGAAGCAAACTGGCTATAATGTCTTTTTTAATGAGTCTATTTTGTCCTCTTCTGATATTGTACAGGGGCCATATATTAATGCCGATCTGAAACAGGTTTTGGATGACTTATCCAGTCAATATGCATTATCCTATAAGATCGTAGATAAAAATATAATAATATCTCAACGTCAGGTAAACGTTAATACAGCTTCCGAAACAAGCGATAAAATAAATCAACAAAGAGTCGTTACGGGCATTATTACAAATACAAAGGGGGAAAAAATCCCGGGGGCTACCATAACGGAGGTTGGAAGCACCAACACTGTTATATCAGATGCGAATGGACAATATACCATTACCTTAAGCAGTAGTGAAAGTGAGATCAGGGTATCTTATATCGGTTATAATATAAAAACCGTCAAACCGACAAGCTCTACGTTTAATGTGGAGTTAGAAGAAGCATTAAACGTATTAGAGGATATTGTGGTTGTCGGATTTGGTACTCAGAAGAAGGAAAATCTTACTGCAGCAGCTACTGTTGTAGATTCAGAATTATTAAAGAATCGTCCTGCGGCAAATGCTTCTTCTCTTTTGCAAGGTGCTGTACCTAACATGCAGGTCAAGTTTACAACGGGAAGACCAGGCGCAACTGGAAGTTTCAACATTCGTGGGGTAAACTCCATCTCCAGCAATGCAACACCATTGGTAATCATTGATGGATTTGAGGGGGACATCAACCGTATCAACCCTAACGATATAGAATCTGTAACGGTATTGAAAGACGCTTCTTCTGCTGCTGTTTATGGAGCCCGAGCGTCCTATGGCGTTATTATTGTAACCACAAAATCAGGTTCAGGCACCGGTGGTAAAATATCCTACAGCGCACAGACATCGATAAGTAGTCCGACGACGTCAACAGAATATGAAACTAGAGGCTATTATTCAGCAGCTATCAATGATAAATTCTTCTCGCAATACGCAGGAACCCCTTATACACGCTATACAGAGGAGGACTACTATCAACTATGGATACGACGTAATGATAAGACCGAACATCCGGATAGACCATGGGTAGTTATTGACAATCGAGATGGACGGGATAGTTATATTTATTATGCCAACACTGATTGGTACAATTACCTGTACAACGACAAAAGACCTATGCATACCCATGATATTAACATATTAGGGGGAGCGGAAAATATTAAATATAGTCTTTCAGGAAACTACTATGATCAAAAAGGTATTTTCAGGAAAAATACAGATGAAATAAAGCGATATAATTTACGCTCTAAAATCGATTTTAAAGTAAAACCTTGGTTAGATATCAACACCAATCTAAGCTACTTTAATTCCGCATATGAATATCCTGGTCCGGGCGGAGTAGAAAATACATTCAACAGTTCTACTGCACACGGTTTGGCAAGTATAGTACCGGTAAATCCTGATGGCACGTTCGTATACACTACCACTATCAGCAATTATTCCGTTATGGATGGCTATGCGGCGCTATTGTCACAAGGAGACCACTATAACATAGACAAAATATCGGAGTTCTCTCCTACCATAGAAGCCATATTAAGACCTATCAAAGGATTGGAATTGCGCTCCAGCTACCGATTCATTCATTACAATTACCAAACGAAGAATCGCTCAGTAAATATCCCATACTCCAAATACCCTGGTGAAGTACTGACCATTTCTACAGGTATTGGTAACAATAGGTTGTCAGAAAATCAAACTAATCATTATTTCCAAGGTGTGAATATGTATGCTACTTATGAAAAAAGTATTGCTGAAGCACACCATTTCAAAGTAATGGGAGGATATAACTATGAGACCAAATATCTAAAAGATGTCAAAGCGGCAAGAGATGGACTATTAAGCAACAAATTATCCGACCTAGAATTAGCGACCGGCGAAGTTATCGAAGTTAATGGAGGGCAGAATGAGTATGCTTTATTCGGAGTATTTTATCGTGTAAATTATAATTATAAAGACAAATATCTTTTTGAAGCAGCTGGTCGATACGACGGTACATCACGATTTGCCAAAGGTCATCGCTTTGGATTCTTTCCTTCCTTCGCCGCGGGATGGCGAATTGAAAATGAAGAATTTTTCAAAAATCTAGATCAAAGCCTTGTTACAGGACTTAAACTTCGCCTTTCTTACGGTTCTCTAGGGAATCAACAAGTAGGCTATTATGATTATCTGCAAAAAATTAATGCAGGAGGTACCTTATCCTATACTTTTGGAGATGGCAGCAGAGCTCCTTATGCTGATGAAACAGCTCCAAACTCAAGCGCTCTCACCTGGGAAACAGTAAATACAACAAATTTCGGACTTGATATAGATTTATTTAAATCACGACTAAATATCGTAGGTGATATCTATCAACGCGAAACCTTGAATATGTTGACAGCAGGAAAAGCTATCCCTGTCTATTATGGGGCCTCCATACCACGGGAAAATGCATCCGACTTGTTGACAAAAGGATGGGAATTGAGTGTGAAATGGAAAGATAAATTCTCTATAGCTGCTAATCCTGTTACCTACTATTTCGGAATCGGTCTAGGTGACAATATTTCGAAAATCACAAGATTCGATAACCCCAATAGAAATCTCGCTAACTTCTATGAAGGACAGACTTTGGGACAAATCTGGGGATATGAAGTAAAAGGATTCTTCAAAACAGATGATGAAGCAGCAAATTATGATGTCGATCAACAATCTGTTAATACCATTATCAACACTTCGGCTATTGATAAAGGATTACGTGCCGGTGACTTGAAATTTGAAGACTTGGATGGTGATAAAGTTATTTCATTAGGAAATAATACCGCAGATAATCCTGGAGATCGTAAAATAATAGGTAATTCCTTACCACGCTACAACTTTAATTTTACGAGTGGCGCATCATGGAAAGGATTTGATGTGTCTGTGTTCTTCCAAGGCATTGGCAGACAGCATTGGTATCCGGGCACCGACGCATCGGCATTCTGGGGACCATACTCTAGACCTTATATGACTTTCATCCCTAAAGATTTCTTATCACGAGTATGGAGTGAAGACAATCCTGATGCATATTTCCCTAGACCAAGAGGATATATAGCCTTGAACAATTCCAACAGATCTTTAGGTGTAGCAAACAGCAAATATCTCCAAAACCTTATGTACATAAGACTTAAAAACCTAAACATAGGATATACTGTTCCGACAAATGTCATCAGTAAAATAGGTCTTAGCAAGTTACGCATCTACGTAAGTGGTGAGAACATCTGGACATATACCAAGTTAAAAAGCAAGTATATAGATCCGGAGCAAGCTTCTACAGCAAATACATATTCAGTATCCACTAGTAATGCTAGGACATACCCTTGGGCTAAGACTTATATGTTAGGAATTGATATTGGCTTATAAAGATGATTATAATGAATATAAAACGATATTTTATAGGCGTGCTCATCATTCTAGGGATGACTGTAGCATGTGATTTGGATAAAACTCCGCTATCCGCTCTGTCTCCGGAAACCTTTTTTTCGACAGAAGAGGAATTGAAACTGTATAGCAATAAGTTTTATCAAGATATTTTACCGGAGGCATCAGCCATTTACGGTGAAAATGCCGACGACATTGTGGTTACACCGTTGAGTACTGCTGTCTCTGGTCAACGTACCGTACCTGCCACGGGAGGTGGCTGGAGTTGGACGGCGTTGAGAAGAATTAATTACTTATTGGAAAACTCTCATCACACCCCTGATCTGCGAGTGCGCAATGAATACGATGCCTTAGCTAAATTTTTCAGGGCATACTTTTATTTTGAAAAGTTAAAACGCTTTGGGGAAGTGCCCTGGTTTAATAAAGTATTAGGCTCTCAAGATCCAGATCTGTTTAAGCCAAGAGATAGCCGTAATTTGGTGGCCGACTCTATCCTACAGGATTTGGATTTTGCCATACAATATCTGCCGACAACAAAGAATGTTTATCGTGTGAACAAATGGACAGCTCTAGCACTGAAGTCTAGAGTAGGCCTTTTTGAAGGTACTTTCAGAAAGTATCACGGTATAGATGGCTTCGAGAAATATTTGACAGCATCCGTTGAAGCATCACAGGAATTAATTGATAACGGCGGATATTCTCTTTACAGAACAGGCACAGAACCATACAGAGATTTATTTGCCAACTCAAAAGCCATAGGACAAGAAGTCATTCTGGCTAGAGACTATGATGATGTACTATCGCTTGTTCATGACGTCCAAAACTTCCAAAATTCGAGTACTAAAGGCCGCCCTGGTTTGTCTAAGAGTGTTGCAAATTACTATCTGACCTCTTCAGGCGGTAGATTTACAGATCTACCAAACTATGATAAAATGGAATTTGTCGAGGAGACAAAGAACCGTGACCCACGTATGGCACAGACTATCCGTACACCGGGTTATACCCGCATTGGAAAAACTACTCCAGTAGCACCCAACCTGTCTTACACAGTAACAGGATATCATTTCACCAAATATAGCATGGAGGAAGTATATGATGCGAATAACAAAAGTATTGCGGATATGCCTATATTCCGTATAGCAGAAGTCTACCTCAACCTAGCGGAAGCGAAAGCCGAATTGGGAACTTTGACCCAAGAAGATTTAAACAAAACCATAAATCTTTTGAGAAGCAGAGTATCCATGCCGGCACTAAATCTAGCTAATGCAAATGCCAATCCTGATCCTTATTTGTCTACCGGAGAGTACGGATTCCCAAATGTAACAGGCCCTAACAAAGGCGTGATCTTGGAAATCCGTAGAGAACGTACCGTAGAGCTGATGATGGAAGGATTCCGATATTATGATATTATGAGATGGAAAGCCGGCAAACTCTTTGAAAAACCTTTCCTCGGAATGTATTTCAGTAGATTAGGAAACTTTGATTTAGATAATAACGGAACTATTGACGTTTGTCTATATCAAGGAACTAAACCAAGCTCTACAGCAAGTATATTTTTGGAAGTAGGTAAAGATATAATCTTGACAGAGGGAGACAAAGGCTATATTGAAGTTCACGGAAATATACATCGTGTATTCCGAGAAGATAGGGATTATTTATATCCAATTCCTTCAGAAGAAATAAATCTTTCCAATAACATTCTTAAACAAAACCCAAATTGGTAGTGTTATGAAAACCAAATATTATTTAATACTACTCATAGCTACGCTCTTTGCAGCACCGAGTTGTAGTAAAAAAATTCTGGATAACTCATTATATGATCATTTACTTCCAGAACTGAAAGAACCAACTCCACCGAGAGTTGATGTTACACTAAAAGATAAAGATGGCTGGATAATGGATACATTGGATAATGGTCTAATCCATTATCAATTTTCCAAATACGTGCAAACGCAGTCGGCAAATCAATTTGTTAATGTAGTAGAGGTAGACTTGACTAATCCGGAATATGAACTTGAATTTGTCACCCTAGGCAGTCAAGATACCTTATCTGCTGTCGCTAACAGCAGAGGAGCTATTGCGGCTATCAATGGCACCTATGAATTTGATGCTTCCTACATTAAATCAAATGGAACGGTCTATTCTTCTATAACTTTAGAGCCTGGCCATCTGCGATATTGGAAACATGAAGGAGCTCTCTTTTATAATGCGGGACAAGATTTCAAAATTGAATATGGTACTAAAGAAAGCTATAGTCAATCTCAATATTTAAATATCTTCTCGGGTGCTCCCATGTTAATAGATAATTACAAAAAAGTAGGAGAAGATTTTATTGGTGATGTTACGGGTATAAACCTCAACAGCCTTGACTACGAAGACTATAGACGTCATCAAGGGGTACGCCACCCTCGCACAATAGTAGCACTCACGGAAAACAAAAAGTTGTTGCTGGTGACTATAGATGGACGCTTTTCGCAATCTGCAGGAATGACAGCAAAAGAATCTACACAGTTTCTGGCTAACTATTTTGAACCGCAATATGCGTTGAATATGGATGGCGGCGGATCAACCACAATGTTTGTAAAGGATAAAGGATTCAAAGGTGTGGTCAATTACCCTACAGATAATGGAGAACGTAACCACTACGGCCAACGAACATTAAGAACCTTTATTTTGGTTAAAAAACGTGGAACAAATGAAGACACTTTTGCCGGAGGGGATGGAACTCAAGACAACCCTTACTTAATAGCAACTCCATCTCAACTAGAGAACATGCATAAGCTGAACTGGTCAAATACAGAAACTAACCCTTATTACTTTAAGCTGGTCGCAGACATTGACATGGTCGGTCGTGTCTGGACACCATTGAATAATGTTGACCCATATACAAAATATTTACACTTCGACGGTAACGGTCACGTTATTAAAAACTTAAAAGTAACGAAATCTACATATGGTAGTTTCTTTGGTGTTCTCTTCGGCTCATGCAGAAATTTAGGATTGGTAAATGTAGATATAGAATCTAGTAATGGAGCTGGTGCTTTCGCCGGTTATTTAGGACTAAAATCACCAGATAAACCAGGAAAAATCGGAATATTAGAAAACTGTTTTTCAACAGGAAAAGTCGTAGGAACAGACGCTGTGGGAGGCTTGATAGGTAATATTGGCAAACCTCAGGTCCAAGGTTCAACTACACCAAGTAGAATTTCTAATTGTTTCTCTACCGCTCAAGTTATCGCGACCAATACAAGTTCAAGCAGTAGAGCCGGAGGATTGGTGGGCATCATTTATGAAGGTGGAATATTAGAGAACGGCTTTGCTTCAGGTGAAGTAATTTCAAATGCGGCTTCAGGCAAAGGCGCAGGTGGTATTGTCGGATGGGCGGATTATAAATTTAGGGGTACTGTCGCATTTAACAGTTTGGTATCTGTTGCTGGCGCTACCGCTAACGCAGGTCGAATTTCCTCGGCAATGGGACAAGTAAGCGGAGTAATCGCACAGGGAGAAAATTGTTGGGCCCTAGAAACGGTTCCTGTTAAAAAGAATAATGTGCTTGTGCCATCTTCTGCCTATGTAACAGGAGAAGTCACCACTAAAGAAATTGCTTATGACGGCGAAACTAAAACTGCCCTTTTCTTGAAAGACATGAACAATTACAGTAGTATTTTAGGATGGAAATTAGGTCCTAATAACTCATGGGCTTCAACTACCAATGCTAATGGTAAACCGATCCTACAATGGTTATTCCTTAGAGGAGATTATGATACTTTCTATCAGTAACAATTTATCAACCTGACCATAAATCAATACGCTGTTTGACATGTCAAACAGCGTATTTCTTTTTAATAAGCCGAGCATGCTTATTGCTTCCAGCCAATACCTTTAATTTATTCCCACTCCTACTAACTTTTCTCTTTCTGCAAAAGAATAGATTTTATCTTTGTCCCAAAAACTCAATCACAGAAGATAAAATCACGATAGTGATTTATTAATAAATTCATAACAAAAATTGGGTATATATTTTTAAATTTGAAATATTCAAATGTATATATAACAAATTAGCATAATGAGTGTAGATTTAAACACTTTCTCCATAGATTGTTTACAAGCAAAAGAAAGAATAAAGTCGGTAGTCACCCGTACCCCTTTGCAATATAATTTGCACCTTTCCGAAAAATATGGTGCTGATATCTATCTGAAAAGAGAAGATTTACAAGTTGTTCGTTCATACAAATTACGAGGAGCCTTCAACAAAATTTCTTCCTTAACAGAAGAACAACGTGCTGCCGGGGTTGTATGTGCAAGTGCCGGCAACCACGCTCAAGGGGTAGCAATATCCTGCAAAAGACTGAATATCAAAGGTGTTATCTTTATGCCGGGGCCAACACCACGTCAGAAGATTACACAAACCGAAATGTGGGGCAATGGCAACATAGAGATTATCCTTACAGGAGATACTTTTGACGACTGCCAAAAGGCCGCCTTAGATTATGCCGCGAAATATAACATGACTTTTATTCCTCCTTTCGATGACCTTCAGATCATCGAAGGACAAGGAACGGTGGCGGTAGAAATCTTGGAAGACCTACCCGATGTGGATGCTATCATCATCCCTATCGGTGGTGGGGGGCTCTCCTCAGGAATAAGCTATCACATGCGCAAATATTCGCCAAGCACCAAATTGTATGGCGTAGAGCCGGAAGGAGCTCCTTCCATGCAGGCTGCCATCCAAAACGGTGGTCCCACAGAGCTGGATCATATAGACAAATTCGTGGATGGTGCCGCCGTAAAAAAAGTAGGACAACTGACCTATGAAATTAGCTCTCAACTCTTGGATTCGGTTAAATCCATTCCTGAAGGAAAGATATGCACAACCATCTTGGAACTATACAATAAAGACGCTATCGTCGCAGAACCTGCCGGAGCCTTGTCCATAGCAGCTCTTGATTTTCATAAAGAGGAAATCAAAGGCAAAAAGATAGTCTGTATCGTATCGGGAGGAAACAACGATATTGACCGCATGGGCGAGATCAAAGAAATGTCCCTGCTCTATGAAGGTATCAAGCATTATTTCATCGTCCGCTTCCCTCAAAGACCGGGAGCCTTACGCCTGCTGGTTACAGAGGTGTTAGGCCCTAAAGACGACATCACCCGCTTTGAATACATCAAGAAAACGGAGCGCGAACGCGGCCCTGCCTTGATAGGTATCGAGCTAAACAGCCCTAAAGACTATATACCGTTTATCGAGCGCATGAAAGCCTATAAATTCGACTTTATCGAGGTCAATAAAGATCAAACCTTGTTTGAATATTTAGTCTAACACAAGCTTAATAAGGCCGGAAATATTTCCGGCCTTATTTGTTTTCTTCCCTCTCCTTTTTCTTTCTGAAAAAAATCCATAACAATTTGACCCTTCAAACGTTATAAAGAAAAGATTATATATAATTCCCTTAACAAAACCATTTAACCCATAAAGAAAGAATATCCGATAACAACAATATATGAAAAGTTATGAAGACGACATTAAGCATTATTACGGTAATTGTTTTGTTCCTGACAGCCAATACAGCTATGGCACAGATGGACAAAACCATCTTGAGTCCTCCGGACTCTGTGTCGGTTACGACCAATGACGGAGTAACCATCAAGGTAAATTATAGCAAACCTTCCTTACGAGGACGAAAATTTGGTGTAGACCTAGCTAAATTCGGTGAGGTATGGCGTACAGGAGCCAATGCTATTACAGTCATCGAGTTCGACAAAAATGTGCTCGTGGCAGGTAAAGCCTTGCCGCGCGGTAAATACGGTCTTTGGACTATCCCCGGTGAAGACGAGACAACCGTGATCTTCAGCAAAAAATGGAAAGGTTGGGGAGTCAATTACAGCGATCAGGAGGACCAACTGCGTGTAAACGTTAAAAACATCAAAGGAAATCCTTCGGTAGAACAATTTACCATCTCGGTAGAACCGTCAGGACAGATTAACCTCGCTTGGGATGAATATATTATCCCCATTGCGGTAAAAGCGGGCAGATAACAAAACAGCAAAGATGCCAATAGAAAGCGCATCTTTGCTGTCTTACCTCTAATATGCCGCTGTAAATCTTTTTTTGATATGTTTTGGCTGTTCCACCTCATCAGCGATAACCACAGCCACATCTTCTACGGACAGCACACTTCTGCCATTTTCATCCACGACAGGATAATCAGTTCCTACCCTATATGTTCCCTTGCGTATACCAGAAGTACCCGGATGCATCTCTATAGCCGGAGAGAAGAATGTCCAATCCAAATCCTGTTCTTCCTTCAATATATTCAGGTAATCCCGTGCTGCCAAGGCTCCCGGTTTGATCTCTGTCGGAAAATCGGGGGTATCCACTATTTGTACACCTTCTGCAGCATACAGACTTCCTGCCCCACCAATGACGATAAGTCTTTTTATGCCGGCTTTTTTCGTTGCTTCCTGGATGGCTTTCGACCCATTCAAAAAGTCATCGTATAAATTGGGATTTGACCATCCTGCATTGAAAGCACTAACCACCACTTCTACTCCAGCCAGGTTTTCAGCCAATTTTTCCACATCGTTTACGTCCAAGGCTACTTTCTCTAAGTTCTCACTCGACGGAACAATGTCAATATTTCTGGCAAAAGCCTTAATATCATGCTGACGACTTGACAATTCAGCTACAAGATGCTTACCCACAAAGCCTGTGGCTCCGATAATTGCTATTTTCATACTGTTTTTCTAAATGAAACACTTTTTGTTACAATATTGTTTAAAAATTTTTTATTCGAAACTATCTGAAAAATCCTTTAAAGACTGCTTATTCAATAAAGCCACCAGCCCTTCTTCCGCCTTGTTAAAAAGCACGTCCAACTTATCGTTCATCTGCCTACCTATTGCGCAGTCCGGATTAGGCCGATTTTTCCGTCCCAACATATTTTCCTTATTGACCAATTTATACAAATCACCTAACAGAATCTTATTTGCCTCCATTGCCAAGGCACACCCTCCTTCTTTACCTTTCTTTGATTCAATATAACCAGCCTCGCGTAACACTTTAATCTCCCGTCTTACCACTACAGGATGGACATTGAGACTTCCAGCAATAAAATCGGAGGTGATTAATTCGTTTCGGTTTTTATCCAACAACACCAAAATATGTATCGCCGTAGCGAACCGTAAGTTGTTCATAATAAGACAAAGATACACACATTTTTATATGTAACAAATCTTGTTACATTATTTTTTAAAAAAAAGGGGAGATTTAGATGCTCTCCCCTTTTCTTTTATTTTCCTTTAAGATATTTTTCAAAGAACTGATCTTGTTCCCATAGTAAATGAAGGATGTTTTCCTTAGCGGCATATCCGTGCGACTCTCTTGGCAGAATGACCATACGTGCAGGAGCTCCCAAGTTTTTCAACGCTTGGAAATAACGTTCTGTCTGCATAGTAAATGTTCCAGGATTGTTATCGGCAGATCCATGCACCAAGAGTATAGGTGTTTTCATGCGGTCAGCACTGAGGAATGGTGACATGGTCATGTACAGCTGTGGGTCATCCCAGAGGTTGCGTTGCTCGGATTGGAATCCGAAAGGAGTTAATGTACGGTTGTAAGCTCCCGAACGTGCCACCCCACAGGCAAACAAATCGGTGTTAGACAATAGATGTGCCGTCATGAATGCGCCGTAGGAGTGTCCACCGATAGCTACTTTCTTGCGGTCTATATAGCCTAACGAATCTACAGCATTGATGGCTGCTTCAGCATTGGCTATCAACTGCGGGATAAAGGTGTCGTTAGGCTCAGCAGTACCTTCCCCCACGATAGGGAAAGCGGCATTATCCAACACGGCATACCCTTTGGCTACCCAATAGATGAAAGAGCCATAGCTTGGGAATGTGAACTCCTTTGGATTCGCAGTACTTTGGCTAGCCGTATTTTTATCCTTATATTCCCTCGGATAAGCCCAGATCAACAATGGTAGTTTTTCCTTCTTGTTGAAATCATAGCCAGCAGGCAGATAAAGTGTACCCGAAAGGTCCACCCCATCTTTACGCTTGTAGTTCAACACTTGCTTGTGTACATTTTCGAGGCTTTTGAAAGGGTTTTCAATAGCCGTTACAGCCTTTATCTTCCCTGTTTTAATATTTTTTGCATAGAAATTAGGATAATCTTTAGGAGACTGTAAAGAAATCAGGATATCTCCTTTAGCAATATCAATGACATCGGCTATACGTTCTTGCTTTTCCGAAGCCGGAGCCGTATAAAGACGTTTTTTCTTTAAGGTCTTCATGTCCAGCTCATCAATAAACGGAAACTCTCCTTCTTTTGTATGTCCTGCCCCTATCCAGTAGGTCTTATCTTTCTGGATGTACATGGTTAAGGTTCCAAACCCGTTTCTTTCACGGTACACATTTCCCGGATGGGAATAGATATCCTGACTATTGCGATCGAACAGCAGTCGTGACGCCCCCGTGGTAGGGTTTAATACAAAAGTCTTCGAACTTCTTGTGTCGTACCAACTCGAAGATACCAATACATATTGGTCATTACCCCAAATAATTCCGGCAAAGCGATCTTTAACTTTGGTTAGCGACTTAGGGGCTCCATCAAAAGGAAATTCCCAGGTGAACAGCTCATCACGGTATTCTACTTTTTTGGAAGCATCTCCTTCGTCTAATGCCTGTACGAAAAACAAAGTATTAGGCTTATCTGCACGCCATGAGAGCATACGCTTGCCCGGTCTTGTGGAAGAAAAACCCTTTGGCCTCACTTCCATCAAAGGTGTTTCATTTACCTTGCGGATTACTTTACCCTGCAGATCGTAGACATGTGTCTCCTGCGGAAAAGAATTGTAAGGTACCACATAAGAGAAAGGTTTTTTCAGCTTGGTAACCAAGGCATACTTCCCATCCGGCGAAATACTCACCTGAGTATAAAGGTCTGCCGGCAAAAACGGTGTTTCTTTTCCATCGAGGTCTATCCAATGCAGTTCAGCCTTAGCCAGCACTTCAAAATCATATTCATCTTCCGGAGTTTTCAACAGATCCTGATAGGTACGCAGCTGTGATACCTTGCCTTGGCTGGTAGACACTACCGGTCCTTTAGGGAGCTCATTGCTACGGTCGATAAGCGAAGGAGTATTAGCAGGTGTCTTACTGATAAGAAGGCCTTGTGAATTGCGTAACCATTGATACGGATTGTTCAACACCACATTGAGGTTGTAGTCCGTAAGCTGCTTGGCTTTCTTGGAGGCAATATCCACCAGCCATAGTGCTACCCCCTTATTGGTGGTATTGGTGAAAGCAATATATCTACTGTCCTGCGAAAAAGAGATGTTGGCAATAAGAGCGTTAGCCGGAATCCCGTCAATATCAAACTCCTGTCCATCCTTTGCCGAACGCAAACGAAGATTATTAAAATAATTTTCGGTGCTCGAAATACGAGCTTTGGCATTGATACGTAGACCGGCCAGACGCACCTCTTCCTGTCCTAACTCCTCTAGGGATTTGTACGTAGGTCGGTAGCTTAAAAGCACCCACGCCTTATCCGGACTTAACTCCAATGCCGGAGGTCTTTGATAGTCGGCCAAAGCCAAGATTTCTGGTGACGGCTTTTGGAAGGTAACATTCTCCTGTCCATACACCGAAGTGGCCAAAAGAAACAGAATAAAACTGATCGATTTCCTCATAATGGATTCTAATAAATGGTTATTTTGATTTGTTGACGTGAAGTTAATTTCATCTTTAGTGAAATCCTAATAATATACCAAAAAACGATGAAAAAAGAAGAGCAAAAAATCATTTTTGACAGTAATATTTCTTATTCAAAAAGCCATGCAAATTTTAAGTGAAATATGCAATTTTTAAAGTTATCCACATTCTTTAAATATTGGTTTTCAGGTTTTTACACAACAAAATAAGCTACAGAACGATGTTTGAGAGCCTTTTTATGGAGAATGTGGAAAAGTATGACTACCGCTCCGAAGTAAAATATATGATATTTGTTAAAGGATCCCGATAATCTTCGGATTTCTTAAGCGTTATTTCATAAACTTAGTAACGAAACAACCCAAACTCTGGATGGGTTCGAATTACTGTCAAACTTAACAAACAATATGGCAAGAATCATAAAATTTGAAAAAAACGATTGTGTACCATGTGCACAGGTTTCAGCATACTTGGACAATAAAGGTGTTTCGTACGAGACTATAAACCCTTTTGATGAGCCTGAGTTGGCTGTTAAGTTTAAAGTTCGCACCGTTCCTACCGTAATCGTGTTGGAAGGCGAAGAGGTTAAACATAGAGTAATAGGCTTCAAACCACAAGAGTTGGATGAAGCTATAAGTCAATAAAATTGATTATCATAAAATGAAACGTTTATGATACTATATTACGACACCAAAACCGGCAATGTGCAGCGCTTCATCAACAAGGTGGTGCAAATCACCGGTTGGACAGCAGTCCGCATACAGGAAAGTATGCAGATTGAAGAGGAAGGTCACTTGGTGACTTTCACGACTAACTTTGGACAAATCCCAGCTATTACGCAGGATTTCATGGACCGCAACAGTTCCAAAATCTTCTCTGTATCGTCTAGCGGCAACCGCAACTGGGGAAGAAACTTTGGTGTAGCGGCAGACAAAATTTCGTCATTGTTTGATATTCCGTTGGCTTTCAAATTTGAACTGTCGGGAACAATGGATGACATTTATCAATTTATCGATATAATAAAAAATCAATACTATGATAGCAAACGAGGTAGCAAAAAGCTGGATATTGCTTAATAACGAGATCATGATCAAAAATGATGGTGAGTACAGCTTGCACAAAGACAAAGAAGCTGTTCGCGCCTATTTCTTAGACTACGTGAACAAGAATACCGTATTCTTCTACACGCTCAAAGAAAAAATAGACTATCTGATCGAGCACGATTATTATATCAATTTCTACCAGTGGTATACATTCGAAGAGATGCAGGAAGTATACAACTTTGTGTACGCAAAGAAATTCCGCTTCCAATCCTTCATGGCTGCCTTCAAATTTTTCCAAAGTTATGCCCTTCGTGACGACTCTGGAGAGAAATTCCTAGAGCGCTACGAAGACCGTGTCGTAGCTGTATCTTTGTTTTTAGCACGTGAGGAAGGCGTAAAAAAAGCATTAGAATACGCCGAAATCATGATTAACCAAGAATATCAACCTGCTACCCCGACATTCTTAAACGCTGGAAAAAAACGTTCCGGAGAATTGGTTTCTTGCTTCCTCGACGAAATCGGAGACAACCTCAACGGTATTGGTTACGCTGTAGACTCAGCCATGAAACTGTCATCCATCGGTGGCGGAGTATCTTTTAATATTTCAAAAATCCGTGCACGCGGCGAAGCTATCAAAGGGGTAGATGGCCGTGCCGGAGGTGTACTTCCTATCATGAAAATTTTGGAAGACACATTCTCCTATGCTAACCAGCTGGGACAACGCCCCGGCGCCGGCGCCGTATATTTGAACATCTTCCACTCAGACATCGAAGAGTTCTTAGACTGTAAGAAAATCAACGTTGACGAAAAAGTACGTATCAAATCCTTATCTATAGGCATCATCATCCCGGATAAGTTCATGGAACTTGCCGAAAAGGACGAGCCTTGTTATCTCATCTATCCACACACCGTGATGATGGAATACGGCAAGTATCTGGACGAACTGGACATGGACGAATGGTATGATGAGCTTATCACCAACCCTAACGTTAAAAAGAAAAAAGTAAATGCCCGTCACTTATTGGTAAGAATCGCTCAAACCCAAAAAGAGTCCGGCTATCCATATATTTTCTTCAAAGAAAATGCAAACCGTGCCCATGCATTAAACGGCATAGGCCAAATCAAATTTTCCAACCTATGTACCGAAATCATGCAGGTTTCGGAAGTGTCGGACATCAACAGCTACGGCAAAGAAGACACTATCCGCTACGGTATCTCATGTAACTTGGGTTCACTCAACATCGCTACCGTAATGGACAACAAACGCATCAAAGAAACAGTTAAAACAGCGATGCGTGCCCTTACCGTAGTATCCGACGTGACAAACATAGACATGGTTCCTTCCATCGCTAAAGCCAACAGAGAATTACACTCTGTAGGATTAGGAGCAATGAACCTACACGGCTTCTTGGCCAAAAACTTCATCATGTACGAATCGCGCGAAGCATTGGACTTCGTCAACACCTTCTTCATGATGATGAACTTCTATTCGATAGAAGCATCTATGGAAATCGCCAAAGAACGTGGCAAAACATTCGTAGGATTCGAAAAAACAGACTACGCATCAGGTAAATACTTCGACAAATATTTGGAAAGGGATTATTTACCACAGACCGACAAGGTCAAAGAATTGTTCGAAGGCATCCACATTCCGACTATCGAAGACTGGAAAAACCTCAAAGAACAGGTTAAAGAACACGGACTATATCACGCTTACCGCTTGGCTATAGCCCCTAACCAGTCTACAGCATACATCATGAATGCTACGCCATCGGTAATGCCTATCGTTGATATCATCGAAGTACGTGAATACGGCGACAGTACAACATATTATCCTATGCCTTACTTGACCAATGATAATTACTTCTACTTCAAGTCGGCATACGATATGGACCAGATGAAAGTATTGAAGCTGGTATCGGTAATCCAACGTCATATTGACCAAGGTATCTCTACCATCTTACATACCAACTCCAAAGATACTACGAGAGATTTGGCCCGATACTACATCTATGCTCATAAGCTAGGCTTAAAATCGCTGTACTACACTCGTACACGTAAATCAACAATCGAAGAGTGTATTTCATGCTCCGCATAAGCGTTAGAGAAGTAGGTAAATCACAATATTAAACCCAAACCAAGACGCTGAATAAATTAGATTTTATTCAGCGTCTTTATCAAAGATATTAAGCAACATGAGTAAGCAATATAAAGCAGTAAACTGGAACACTCCCGAAAACGACTACGTATTAATGTTCTGGGAGCAAAACCTAAAACAATTCTGGATTGATACTGAGTATATCCCTTCAAAAGACATCGACAGCTGGAAAGGTCTTAGCTGGGATATGAAGGAGTGCTACAAAAAGGCGCTGGGAGGTCTGACTTTGTTAGATACCCTGCAAAGCCATACGGGTATGCCTAAGATTATCGACCACATAGATTCTTTGCAAAACAAGGCCGTATTGTCTTATATGTGTATGATGGAGGCTATCCATGCAAAGTCTTACTCAACCATCTTCACCACGGTATCCACCACCAATGAGATCAACGACGTCTTCGGCTGGGTATCACAAAACAAATTCTTACAGTTTAAAGCAGCCACCATCGACAAATATTACCGCGCGATAGATAAAGAAAACGTAACAGACGAAGAGCTGTTCATGGCTCTAGCCGCCTCCGTATTGCTGGAGTCCTTCCTGTTCTATTCAGGATTCTTCCTCCCTCTATGGTTGTGTGGACAAGGACAGATGGTTGCATCGGCCGATATTATCAAAAAAATCATTGCCGACGAATCTATCCACGGCGTATTCGTAGGATTAATAGCACAAGAGGTTTTTGCCAAACTTCCTAACAAAGAAGAGGTAAAACAAAAATTCCTCAACTTGCTGTACGAATTGTACGAAAACGAAATAAAATACACCGAAGAGCTTTACACCGTAATAGGTCTTACCGCCGAAGTGAAAGAATACGTTCGCTACAACGGCAACAAAGCATTGATGAACTTAGGTTTTGACCCTATCTTCGAAGTGAAACAAGTGAACCCTATCGTATTGAACGGTCTGAATACCGAAACAACACAGCACGATTTCTTCTCTAAGAAATCTACAAACTACGAAAAGGCCACAGAAATCGTTCACTTGAAACACGAAGATTTCATTATGGATACCACCGTTGAAATTTAACTTATGCTTCCCTAAAATATAATAGCGCCATCTTCCTTGAGATGGCGCTATTTTTATATCCATAGCAGTAAACTATGACGGATTTTCGTTTAGTGACTTTTTTTGTTTTGTGAGTTGAATAATAATTAGTACATTGTACAAAAAAATCCTAAGTCTGAAAGGACACAAAACTAACTTTTATGAAAAGATGGCATGTAGTTGTAGCGGTATTATTCTTTGTATTGAATAGTGCTTGCAGTAAGAAAGACGGCCCTGCGCCAGATAAAGAAGAACAATGGGATTACTCTGCAGAAGCTTATCTTAAAGACTCTACCCTATATTATACCAAATTATTATCATTATGGCAGAATTATATCGACCCACGAAATATAAACGATATACTTGATTCCAATAAGGTTAGAGCTATCACCAAAAATTTTGAAGACAGTGAATCGGTATTGGATTACCTGATCGGCCAGACACCCACCGGCGTAAACAATCAGCCTATAGACCGATTCAGCTTTATAGACAGAGAGGATGCCGTGAGCGATGAAATTCAAAATGCTCGTGTCACAGGGTTTGGTCTTTCGGTAATCTATCTGTTGCCTTCGGCAAATGCTACCAATGCAGATCTCTACGTAAAATTGGTAGACCGAAACTCTGCAGCAGACCTCGCAGGATTAAAACGCGGCGACAAAATATTGAGCATCAACGGCAATACCAATATTGACTATAACTCTCAAAGGGCTAAAAACTTTGCCGATGTACTTAATGCTCTCTATTCCAATACCATAACCCTAAAATGGCAAACTCCGAGCAACGAAATTATAGAGAAAACACTTACCAGTACCAGATATAACTATAACCCTATCAATGCTGCTAAAATTTTCACCCTAGATAATAGCAATAAGGTGGGATATATAGCCTTCTCCTCTTTTGTAAGCATAGTAGACAGAAATGGACCTACAGCACTTTTCAGCGATTTCGAACAAATATTCAACACTTTCGAACAGCAACAGGTTAAAGACCTTATAATAGACCTACGCTACAATGGAGGAGGTGACGTACAGACAGCAGAATATCTGGCTAACCGTGTTGCTCCCGCCTCAGCTACCGGCAAAAGAATGTATTCGTACAAGCTGAACACTATAGTTCAGGAAGAACTTGGAGAATATTTTCCTGCGGTAAATTTCATCAAAAGAGGAAATCTAGAACTCAATAAGGTATATTTTCTGGTGACTTCAAGTACGGCTTCTGCCAGCGAACTATTGATAAACAGTCTAGCACCTTATATGGATGTACAAATTATAGGATCTGAAAACACATATGGCAAGCCGGTTGGATTCTGGGGAACACCACTTAAACACAAAAACAAAGAACTAACCTTATATGTTACCTCTTTCCAAATGTTTAATGCTAACAACTTCGGCGACTACTTCGCAGGATTGCAACCAAACAAGTTGGCCAACGAATCTTTCAGCAAGCAGCTAGGAGATGAAACGGAAGGCTTTATCGCAGAAGCCCTCAATCATATCCGTTATGGAAGTTACTCTTCTGCTTCAAAGGTGGGTGCCCGCAGCACGGATAAGACAACCTATAAGCTAGAACATCAAGCATTGGATATACATTCCAAAGGTATGTTTAAGATGCACAAACGTTCACCAAAATTATAAAAGCATAAAAGGCCTTGTAAGAGGCCTTTTATGCTTTTATAGTGGTGCTATTAAACTCAGATTCGTCTCGAACAACATAAGGGCTATTCACGAAACTTCTGTCTCTTTATACTATGATATCCAAAAATTGAGAAAGATCTTCTACTAAGAACTCTGCTTGTGAAAGACGCTCTTTTTCAGCTTGATGCTTAGTTACCGCCACACAACGCAAACCTGCTCCTGTCGCTGCCCGAAATCCTGTCAATGTATCCTCTACGGCCATAATGCTGTTTGAAGGCAAAGCAAGACGCTCCGTGGCCAACAGATAAGGTTCAGGGTCAGGCTTAGGATACTGCACCGCCTCTCGAGTCACAAAAAATTCGAAATCATCAAGTAGGTTATGGTGTCCCAGAACCGTATTTACCGTACTCATATAGCTAGAAGTAACCAAAGCTGTCCTAATACCTTTGGCATGAAGCGTATGCAGCGTTTCTTTCACGAAAGGCATAAGACGTATCGTCGTCATATCTGCCTTGGCATAGTTTGCCCTAGTGCGCTGCCACATAAATTCATCGTCTGTGTGGATGTCAAACCGCTCTTTTAGCATCTGCACATTAGCAGAGAGCGTATGCCCCGCAAAATCTTTAATCCAATCGTTAAATGTGATGTTCAAACCAAATTCCTCTTTCAAAATGGGAGCCCAATTGCTGTAATAGAAAAACTCAGAATCAATTAGAGTACCATCAAGATCAAAGAGAACAGCTTTTATGGAAGATATCGTCATAATTTCAAAGGTCGCATAAAATAGGTAGAAATAAAAATCCAAAGCTCCATGCTGAAGCTTTGGACCAACAAGCGATAGGTCGTCATCAGATATTACCTTTCTTTAATTCACTTACGGCATAATCTACTGCTCGTGCGGAGAAAGCCATATAAGTCAGTGAAGGGTTTTGTGTGGAGGTAGAGGTCATACAGGCCCCATCCGTAACAAAAACGTTCGGAACACTGTGCATCTGATTCCATTTGTTCAAGACGGAAGTTTTAGGGTCTTTTCCCATCCGAACACCTCCCATCTCATGGATATCAAGACCCGGAGCTTGCCAATGTTCATCTCGCCGTATATTTTTAAATCCGGCAAGCGTAAACATTTCCTCCATAGTATCAAGATAATCCTTTTGCATCTTCCGATCGTTGTCATCATAATCCACAGAAATTTTCAGCAGCGGCATATCCCACTCATCTTTTTGGTTGCTGAGTGCCACATAGTTGCTTTCTTTAGGAATGGTCTCTCCCATCATATGAGACCCCACTTCCCAATTCGCCCATTTTGGATTTAATAAGGCCTCCTTTAGCTCTTCACCTAAGGCAGAGGTATCCGGCTTACGTGAACGCCATGCTGAAAATCCTGCAGCATAACCCCTCAAAAAGTCGGTTTCCTGTCTGTGTAGGTTGCGGAAACGTGGGATATAGCCTCCTCCCGCAGGATTTCTACCATCCACAGCGTAATCCAAAAGCCCCTCGTATTCAGCGTAGATACGCGCACTATAGTTGTGGAAAGCTACAAACTTGCCAAGGGTGCCGCTATCGTTACCTAAGCCTTCCGGAAATCTGTTTGATTTAGAGTTTAACAGAATAAGATTAGTATTCAGTGCCGCCGCATTGACAAAAATAAGCTTAGCATAGAAGTCTATTTCTTCTTTAGTATTACGGTCAATAACCTTAACCCCTATGGCTCTTTCTTTTTGCTCGTCATAGAGGATGGAATGTACTACAGCGTCGGGGCGCAAGGTCAGATTTCCGGTTTTTGCTGCCCAAGGGAGAGTAGAGGCATTTGAACTAAAGTATCCTCCAAAAGGACAGCCGCGCTGACACAATGTGCGATTCTGACATTGCCCTCTGCCCTGCTCTATATGGATAGGCTGCACCTTGGATATATGGGCACAGCGTGCAGAGATAACCTTTCTTTCGGGGAACTGCTTTTCTATGATTGTTTTGAAATATTTCTCCACAATATTCAGCGGATATGTGGGCAAAAACTCTCCATCCGGCAATTCCGGCAAGCCATCCCTATTGCCTGCAATACCCACAAAACGTTCTACATGGTCGTACCAAGGTTTTAGATCAGCATAGCGTATAGGCCAATCTACGGCGAAGCCATCCCGTGCGGGACCTTCAAAATCAAAATCGGACCAACGTTGGGTCTGCCGCGCCCATAGCAACGATTTGCCCCCTACTTGATATCCGCGAATCCAGTCGAAAGGTTTTTCCTGTAAATATGGATGTTCGGCATCCTTGACAAAAAAATGAGCTGCATCCTCATGGAAGGCATAGCAGCGGCTCACAATAGGATTTTCCTTCTTTATCTGGTAAGGTATCTCATTGCGATGTTCGAATTCCCAAGGGTACATATTGGTTGTGGGATAATCCTTTATATGTTTGACATCACGTCCCCTTTCGAGCACCAAAGTCTTAAGCCCTTTTTCACATAATTCTTTGGCAGACCATCCTCCGCTTATGCCTGACCCTATCACTATAGCATCATAGGTTCTTTCTTTCTTTGAATCAATATTTAGATAAGCCATTATTTGTTATGCCTTGATTTTCATTTCTCCATTGTATCGTCCTGGAACAAGCTCGTAGATGAGCTTATTCTTCATCACATATTCCGAGTTGAGGTAGCCCATAATGGTTCTTTGCTTGAGAATGACGCTAAAAGTATCGTCCTGAGACAAAGATTTGATATAGGACAATATTTCCTCAGTGGATTTATCCTTTACTTTTCGGGCTACTCTCAGCCCATTCACAAAAGCGGCCTGTTCCTCCGGACTATGACAGTCGTCCACCATTTTCATCACGAAAAGATGCAGGTTCAGTGAGCGGCCTCCCGGAGTATCTGTTTCGGGGATAATAGCTTCTACCAGCTGTGCCAGTAGCTCCTCATCGCTCTTGGAAAAGTCTACATTGCTGAGCGCTATACTGGCCTTGTTACCATCGTTAACACAAGAGGAGGCTATCAGCATACCTCCGGCCAGGATAAACATCTGCTTTATAGCTGTTCTTCTTTCCATATAAACAAGTTTAAAAGTAAAGATAGCCTTCCTAATTAGAAGGCTATCTTTTTGGGGATTAATACCCCAAGTTCTGTCTTAATGTGCCGCCACTGCGGTCAATTTCAGTCTGTGGAATCGGGAAATAGTCGTTATGACTATTATAAACCAACCCTCTATAGAAAGGCAGATAAGTGCCTTCAAATTGTGAATAGCTTTCCAGTACATTTTTAGCTATTCCCCAACGTACCAAATCGAAATAGCGGTGACCTTCGAGGGCCAGCTCCAGACGACGCTCCATACGTACGGCTTTGCGCGCGTACTCCTGATTCGGGAACGAAGGATAAGGATTCACCTGATAGTCAGCTACCGGCACCCCATTAACCGTCTTTGGAGGAAGAGTGGCAGCTCTACGGCGCACAGCATTTACATATTCCAAGGCGGTGGAAAGATCATTCAGCTCCACCGCACATTCTGCGGCCATCAGATACACATCGGCCAAACGCATGATATTTACGTCTAAGCCTGTGATATAAGCTTCTCCGGAAACGGTATTTCCAGCAAACTGGCTTTCTTTGATCATGGTTTTAATACCCACGAATGGGCCTGCAAAAGATACCGAACGTATCCAAGCGTCTCCCGGCATGATGCCATAATCTAGGAAAGGAACCCCTCTTCTCCCTACCGTATAGTCTAAACGAGGGTCAACACGAAGGGTCACATCCACCTGATAGTTGGTCTTAGCCGCTCCTGTCAATCCAAAATCCGAAAGGTAAGGGTTATTACGGTATTCGTTATCTAGATAAGGCAAGCCATTAGCATCTACCTTATAAGCATTGACCAAGTCAATGGTAGGCTGATAAAAGCCACAGCAGCTTACTGGTGCAGCATAAATACCGCTGAGCATGTCGCCCACGTTGGCATTATCGCCCGATCCGTTAGGGTTGATAGCATGTTTAGATACTAACAATGCTTCAGGACCATCTTCCTTGTCGATATCGAAGTTGTCTTGGAAAGGCATGGTCGTAAGGTCCTTACCTGCTATCACTTCTTGAAATAAAGGAAGAGCCAAATCATATTTCTTTTGATAGAGATATAATTTTCCCAGATAAGCCTTGGCAATATTTCTATCCATACGTCCGGCTTCTCCTTTGATTTTCGTTACAGGAAGATTCTCCGAAGCAAACTTTACGTCATCAATGATTTTATCATAGATATCGGTATCATTAGGCTTTGTCTTGGCTTCTTCGAGAGGAGTGTTTTCATCTATCCATGGCAGATTTCTGAAGACCCGCCACATGAAAAAATAATAGTGGCCACGCAACATACGCGCCTCTGCCTCGATCTCTAAGGCCCTTGCTGAAGAAATCTCTTTGGCACCTTCTTGGTCCTTCTTCAATAGACGGAGGGTAGTGTTGGCTCTCAACACCCCTTCGAAATACACCTGCCACATCGTAGTCAAGTTGTCATTAGCAGGATTGGGATTCAGCATTTCCAACAGGTTCATGTTGGGCTGGTCCGTCTCTTCCGATCCTTTATGTGCATTATCGGAGGTGATTTCCCCAAAAATCCATTGGCTTGGCGCCGCAGCATAATTGCCCCAGGTACCACTAACATTACCATTCATAATGCTGTAGGCCCCCAAGAGCACCGCTTCAATACCTTCCCCATTGCTGACCTGCCCTTCTCCCAGTTGGCCTTGCGGGATTTTCTCCAAAAAGTCTTTACCACAACTGCTAAGCAATAAGCCTGACGCAATTAAGGCTGTATATATAGAACGCATTTTCATAATATTCAAAATTTCAATAGTTAAAAACCTAAACTCAAACCAAACAAAAACTGACGTGACTGCGGATATACACCTAAATCCACGCCTATAGCAGGATAATCTGAAGGTGTAGCTGTCACCTCAGGATCCAAGCCGTCATACTTGGTGATAGTAAACAGGTTGGTCACTCCTACATACATACGCAGACGGTTTATATTGGTATTATTTCCAAATAAGGATTTTACAGGAAGAGTATAACCTATCTGCAAATTTTTCATCTTCAAAAAGCTGGCGTCCTGCACAAAATAGCTGGAAGTAGCATATTCAAAGGCAGAAGCATTTGACGTCAGCGACGGCATATTCGAGTTAGGATTTGTCGGCGACCAAGCCTCTAGAAGTCTTACACTCTTCGCTCCCGAAAATACCGAGAAGTCCGTAAAGTAGCGGGTCATGTCGAACACATCATTGCCCTTAGACCCGTAGAAGAACATCGATAGGTCCCAGTTCTTATAGTTAGCATTGATACCCAAGGAGTAAATAAAATCGGGATGCGGATTTCCTATGAAGGTTCGGTCTTGGTCATTGATGACACCATCGTTGTTAATATCAGCATATTTAAGGCCTCCCGGTCTAGCTTTGCCATCAGCATAGTTAGGTGAATTGGCTACGTCAGCATCATCCCTGTACACGCCTAACACTTTATAGCCATAAAAAGTACCGAACGACTGTCCTGGGGTAAGGATAGTAGTGGTAATACTTCTGAAGTTACCATACAGTTGTGAAGTAACCTCCGGCGCTAAAGCAACAACCTTGTTTACATTCTTTGAGAAAGTACCGCTAATATCAAATGTGAAATCTTTGTTTTGATTGCGTCCATGATGATAGGCCAAAGACAGCTCTACACCGTGGTTACGCATATTACCTACATTGACATAAGGGGAGTTGGCACGTCCCACCGCAATGGCCGGCAACGGCACGCGGAACAGCATATCTTCTGTTTTCTTATCATAATATTCAACAGCACCGTCAAAAACTCCATCGAATAGGGTAAAGTCCATACCTATATTCAATGCCTTTACTTGCTCCCATTTTACATCTTCATTAGAATAGTCACTTTGCCACAATCCACTTTGTACGGCACCACCTATAGGATATGAAGATTGAGTAATTGAACTAGCATAACGGTTGATATATTGGAAGCCTGGGATACGCTGGTTACCTGTAACACCATAACCTGCTCTAAACTTTAAGTCCGTAATCCAAGAAACATTCTGCATGAACTCTTCGCTGGAAATACGCCATGCTCCCGAGATTCCAGGAAACAAACCATACTTGTTGTTAGGACCAAAGTTGGAAGAACCATCTCTACGAAGCGTCGCACTTAGAATATAACGGTCGTTATAGCTATAATCCACCTTTCCGAAGATAGAAAAGAGCGACCCTACACCACCTGACCCCGCATTGCCAAAATTGGACGTTCCTGCATTCAGATAGAAATAATCAAGACTGTTTAGCGTGAAGAAACTGTTTCTGCTTCCTGACAGGTCCCTACTTCTGTTGCTGATTGCTTCCGTACCGGCCAAAACATTCAGGCTATGTTGGTCGAATTGTTTCCTCCAAGTAAGCGTATTGGTCCATGTCCATTCCGAACCATAACCAAAATATTCACTTAGTGCATTGTTCATCGAGCCCTCACCAAATTCAGGGTTAGGATAGGTAATGTCAATGCCGTTATAATTTTCATAACGAAGACCGAAATTCGTGCGGAACATCAGTCCCGGTAAAAGGTCCACTTCCCCAAAGACGTTTCCGAAGAAGAAGTTGCTTTTGTTAACATCATCTTTCATGCGGTAAGCCACAGCGACAGGGTTTTGTCCATTCCCATAACCTCCTCTTGTTCCTGCAAAATTTCCGCCCTCATCATACACGGGAACTATAGTCTGGATACGATATGCCCATCCCACAACACTTTCATCTCCCATATAGCCTCCAGCCGTATTAGGGTTTACCCCCATCCCTACTCCTCTTGTGTAGCTGTACTGCATGTTTTCCCCGATACGCAGTTTACCCTCAAAAGCTTTGAACTGCGTATTGGTACGTATGTTATAGCGCTTAAAGCTGGAGTGGATTACAGTTCCTTTTTGGTCTAGAAATCCACCGGACATCGAATAGCTCGTATTGTCGGATCCTCCGGAAGCCGCTATCTGATACGACTGGGTTGGAGCATTCTGCGTAATTTCTCTGAACCAGTCCGTTCCTTCTTTGTTCGCTTTTGTTATCTGATAGAAGGTACTGAAATCACGCGAATAGTTGTATTTGGACATGTCGGCATCTGCCGCAGTCACATCATGACCGGACTTAGAGCCCGCCAACAGATATTCCGGCAAAGTAAGGTTGGTACCGTTAATCTGATTTTGCATATCCAAGTTCTGTTGCGGCGTAAGCATCTTCGGGAAGCGGTCACGCTGTGGCACCTGAGAGCCCGCATAAGCGTCAAACGTAAACTGAGGTTTTCCCATCTTTCCCTGACGTGTAGTGATGATCACCACACCATTGTTTGCCCGTGCCCCGTAGATAGATGCTGCAGAAGCGTCCTTCAACACCTGCATAGATTCAATATCATTCTGGTTCAACCAGCTGAGCTTGCCTTCAAAAGGCACTCCGTCTATAATGTAAAGTGGTTCATTGTTGTTAATTGTTGAATATCCCCGAATTTTGATTTGTGGAGTAGAGCCTGGAGCTCCGTCATTTACAATCTGCACCCCCGTCGCTTTACCTTGTAAAGCTTCCACTGCCGTAGCTGCCGGCTGTGCTTTGAGCTGATCCACATCGACTATCGCCACAGATCCCGTAAGGTCTTTCTTACGCTGCGATCCGTAACCTGTCACGACAACCTCTTCCAACGAATGACTATTTTCTTGCAATCGAATCTGAAGGGAGGAAGTCGTCGAGCTCACGGTAACAGTTTGCGATGCATATCCTACATAGCTAATTTCCAAGACATCATTTGCCGAAGCCTTGATTTCAAACTGTCCATCTTGATTCGTGGCCGTCACAGACGTCTTTCCCACAACACGTACGGTAACACCTGGTAAGGGCTCACCGGTAGAAGCAGAAACTACGGTTCCTCTGATCGTTTGCTCCTGTATCCATAAAGCATGAGGTGGGTCCGCCCAAAAATGATGAGTGAAATGATTTGCTGTTGCAATATGACTGCTAAGCACAACTGCTGCAGAAACGCAAATGCAACGATTAAATGGAATACCTTTTGGTAAGTGTATCCCTTTGAACACCTTTAACTTGCACATAATTTAAAGACTCTAAATGGTTAATAAGTTTATAATTGTAATAAAGTAGATGTTAGGTAATCATAACTTAAGTCATAAAAATCGATTTAGTTATCTAATTGTTAATGTTAAATTAAAAAGTATAACACGAAAAAACAAATGCGATTACCAACTTTGCTATACATAAAAATAAAAGAGGGTTAAATTAACCCTCAAAACAATCTCTTACGATTTAATAAATCAATCTTTAACAAATATTAAGAAAGTTTTAAACTAAAAAGATTTTTACTATTAAAAGAGAAAAACATAATTAACTGATAATCAACAACAAATCATTATCGTATTCCTGCTATTCTAGCATACATTTCAACCATGGCCAACTGATCCAATAGCCAGAAACGCTTATCTTTTTCCTTTCCTGACCAATCCTTGTGGAATAAACCCTGTGCCTCTCTCATATGGTCCCAAGCATTATCCAGATTTTTACGGAAAGTATCGACATACAAACTATTGCCGTCCATAGCATATAGCTCGACGTACCCTCGCATCATCACAGCAATAAACCAGTTATTACTTTTCCTTAGATATCTAAAAGACTGCATGGTATCTGACTCCGCGACTGGATGAAAAAAATAAGAATATGCACCTTTTGCAATTCTTTGTGCATCGGTAAGATATTGCTTTTCTTTAGAGATTTTATATAGTAAAGCTCCTGCCTGGATCATCTGACCGGAATTGTACGCAAATTTTCTCCTATCAAGCTGTCCACGGAGATTAATATTGTCATAATAGACTGAATCCGAAGGATCTAACAGCTGATTTTGCACCCATTGGTAAAGACTTTTGGCCAAGGTAAGGTATTTCTCCTCCTTAGTAGCTATATAGAGTTTTGCCAAAAAGACTATTGCCGGCGCATTGGAGCAAGTATTTTTGGATTCCTTGCGCTGCTCACACCAGTAAATACCGCCCCCCAGCTTATCATCCATCCCGCTTTCTACAAACCGCCATACTTCCAGCGCTTGTTCAAGATATACTTTCTTTTTGGTTAGAAGATACAAATCGGTAAAATCTATACCAATCCAAATATTGTCATCATAAAACCTATCCGATTGAGGAGCAGAATTAATATAAGATGCGTAGGCCTTAGGCTCTCTTTTATCATCATAATAAGCCTGTAATCCTGTTAAAACATTTTGGTCTATAGCTTTGACCCACTCTCGACTTTTAGTGGTTTCTAATAAGGCCACATGGGCAGACAACATACCAGAATAGGGCCAGAGATAAGAAAAAGAATTGGCTTGCGTTTTTTCCGCCTCTACTCCCAAATAATCTGCGCGAAAATCCCCTCGGAAGGGATAATTTTCTCTCAAAAGCACATTTCCTTCCACGCCATAATGTTTATAGATTGCTTCCAAAGTACTTGTGGCATACGAAATGAACTTAGTCTTCTGAGCACTACAAAGACCGTTACCAATTCCAAAGAAAAAAAGAATAATAAAAAACTGTCTCATCTGTCAGCAATTCAAGAAGGCTCTGCTTGCCGCAGAGCCTCTTTCATTAATATCCAGGGTTCTGTACTAAGTTAGGATTTATAGCCAACTGGTTATTAGGAACAGGGAACAGCTCTTTATTAGGGTCGTTGGAAGGATTATGATCCCACCATGATGCTGTCGTAAATTTCCCGAAACGGATCAGATCCGTACGGCGCTTTCCTTCAAAGATAAATTCACGTCCTCTTTCTTTGAGAAGCTCGTCAAGGGTAAGCGTAGCGACAGTATACTGATTGGCTGGCCAGTCAGCATCGGTGAATGCTCTCTTGCGCGACGCGTTGATAAGCTCCACAGCTTCGGCAGTAGCCACGCCATTGTTTTTGCGCATGATAGCTTCAGCCTTATTGAAGTAAATCTCCGTAAGCCTGTAGATGATATAATCATTCTCCCAATAATTAGGGTCGTCTAGCGTTCCAGACTTATACTTGTGGAATCGAGCTCCCGAGTTTTCTTCCCCTTCGGTCATACTTCCCGGACCGGTAAGGTCTCCTTCACTTTCCCTACGTATGCTGTTCACCAAAACAAATGGCTTACCACTATACTCCTCCGTACCTAACACCGGTATATTGGTACCGTATTTATATTGCGGACCGAACAAGAACCATTCTTTCTTGCGTAGGTCATTTTCAGCGAAGGCATCAAATGCTGAAGGAATCACCACAAAGGCATTCCATCCGCCATATCCTACATTCAACACTTCCTTCATATAATCATAACCGAAAAAGAATCCCGCCCAATTGAAGGTGAAGCCGGCCTCACGGCTAAACTGAAACTGAAATAAAGATTCGGGATTCGCGGAATTAGTATTACTGAAAAGAGCAGTCAAATCCGGAGACAGCTGTGGAGCCCCACCTATTCCTCCTCCTTGGCCGCTTATGATTTTATCACATACGGCGATACACTCATCCCACATAGGCTGACCTTTCCACTTCTCCGCATTGAGGTAAAGTTCCGCTAACATAGCATATCCTGCAGCACGCGACACCTGACCTATATTCTCTGCCGATGTCAACGGCAGCTTTTCAACATTATCCAGCAATTCCTGCAAGACAAAGTCAAAAACTTCACTGCGCGGCTTGGTCTCTGGATTTAAAGGATCAGCCACCTTTGTCACAATAGGAACATTGCCCCACATATCCATCAATTTGATATAATGGAAGGCACGTAATACTTTTAACTGAGAGATAATAATAGCACGATCTTCTTCCGTCAAACCGTCAATCATAGAGACATCAAGGCTTTCTATATCCCCAATGGCATTGTTGACATACCCTAATCCTCCCCACATTAAGGTCCACGCGTTTCTCAGACGCCCTTCATTACTTGTCCAAGTATGATAATGTAGCCGGATATGATCTCCTCCGTCATAGCCATGTCTTCCCTTTTGCGGCCAAGCAAGCTGATCAGCACTCAATTCTGAATGATAATAATAACCGCTTTGTCCGGTAGGTGCCAACCACGCTTGCATATGCGTGAAAGGTCGTAAAGCCGCCTGCATTACTTCTCTTTTATTGTTATAAAAATTATCTTCACTGATACTGCTATATACATTTTCTGTCAGGTCTGTACAGGAGTGGAACAACAATCCCGAACCTAAAAGGGCAACAGCCGACAGCATCTTATTTATCGCTTTCATATCTTTTATTCATTTAAAATCCAACATTTAATCCCAAAGTCCATGATCGTGTCCTAGGGTAGAATCCACGACTGTCTATACCTGCATCGAAACCTGTATCTTGCAATTCCGGATCCAAGCCCGAATAGCCGGTGATTGTTGCTATATTACGGCCCGTAACATATACGTACAGATTTCGAACATAGTTGGTCTTGAATTTAAAGTTGTATCCCAAGGTGATATTATCCAGTTTGACAAAGTTTCCGTTTTCAAGATAGTAATCCGAATATTGTGGATCATCTTTGATAGCACTATGTTTGGTGAAGGCAGACTTCAACACGTTATTAGGCAACCATTTTTGGTTTCCGAAAAACATATCAGCCGTATTTAGGATTTGATACTTGAATTTTCCTCTGAAAAATATGGTTAAATCAAAGCCTTTATAGCTGAAACGGTTTCCTAACGAAGCTTGATATTTAGGGACGCCATTACCTATATAAGTAAGGTCGTTATCATTCATCTCGGCAGCAGTGCCTGTGCTACCATCGGCCTTGTAGAACAGCCATTTTCCTTCATCGTTAATTCCGGCGAAACGTTTACCATAGAAAGAACCTATTTCGCCTCCCTCTTCCAGACGTATAGCATCACCCAAGTTACCTGGAGAAGGCAGGCCTCCAAATGTCAGCCAATCACTCTTAAAGGTTTCATTAGACATCTTCACCAACTTATTTTTTTGATAATTGCCAGCAAAGTCTACTGTCCAAGAAAAATCCTCCCGGCTTATAGGCGTAGCCGACAGTTGTAACTCCACACCTTTGTTGGTTACCTCTCCTAAATTGTACCAGATTGAACCGGACACATAAGCTGGTTGTTGTGCGGTATATTGGTTAAGCAAGTCTGTGGTCCTACGTGTATAAATATCCAAAGCACCGGTAAGGCGGTTTGCCCACAACCCAAAATCCAATCCAATATTAGTTTCTGCTTTTTGTTCCCACTTAAGATTAGGGTTAGGGTTTTGAGTAGGTCCATAGGTCTGATAATACACACCATCCTGAGGGTACACCCCTCCTGTTCCCAACAACACCATAGACTGATAGTTAGGGAACCCTTGGTTACCGGTCACCCCATAACCTACCCTCAATTTCAGGTTGTTCACCACCTCCTTGTTTGTGAAAAACTCTTCATTGCTAATATTCCAACCTGCCGATACCGCCGGGAAATTACCCCACTTATTGTTTGCACCAAAACGAGAAGACCCTTCTCTTCTTAAAATGGCTGTAAGGAAGTAACGATCCGCATACGAGTAGTTCACCCTTCCGAAGAAAGCGATTAAGGTGTTATCATCTTTATAAGACCCCATACTTGGACGCGGAAGCTTTGGATTCGTCAATGCTGTACCAGACCCCATATTCCAGTCCTGGAAAGCATCGGTAGTAAAGCCGTTGTTGGACATGGAAAAATTCTCATACGTAGCGTACTGATAACTATATCCCAACAACCCAGTGAAGGAATGCACTTCGCCAAACGTTTGATTGTAATCTATGGTAGCCTCAAACGTTTTTGTCCAAGAAAGTGTGTTTTCTTTCCACGCATACCCCATACCTTGATAGTCTGACACCTCGCGCTGATCCCAATCTTTCAAGGAGCGGAATTGTCTATTATTCATATTATCCCTCACGTAAGAGGCAAAAGCACTTACACTCAACGGATCAATAATCTGCAGCTTCAATCGAGCATCTCCTGAAAATGTTTGTTGGTTACGGTCGTCAATACGATTGGCCAGCCGATCCAAGGGATTGAAGTTGTTGTATCCCTGTGTCTGATAGAAACTTCCATCCGGATTATATAAAGGTGCTGTAGGATTACGTTGGATAGCCTGCTCAAAATACTCGGTCTTTCCTCCCAAAAGATCAGCCTTATTGAAGTTGGCAGCGATATTACCTGTAAAGGTTAGTCTCTGCTCTAACCCTTTCTGATTAAAATTCACACGTCCACCAAACTGACGTCTTTCATTCTGCTTGGCAATACCTTGGGCATTCTCATAATTGATAGAAGCCCGATAGGAAGAGTTTTCTCCTCCTCCGCTACCCACAAAGTTGTGGAAAGTAGAGAAGTTGCCTGTATTTATCAACGCATCATAGAGGTCTGTCGAACTTCCCAGATCTAGGTCAGGTTTATTTTGTCCGTTGACCACCAAATCCCTAAATTCTGCTGCCGACAACATCTCCGGACGTCGTGCTACAGTCTCATGCTGACCATATGTATAGTACTCAAAAGTGGAAGCTCCACTCTTTCCTTTCTTCGTCGTGATTAAAATCACCCCACCATTACCTCTCGTACCGTAAATAGCTGCAGCAGATCCGTCTTTCAATACATCAATAGATTCTATATCTCCTTGTTTTATAAGGTCCAAATTTCCGCCAGGAATACCATCAATGACAATCAGAGGTGTATTGGTACCTTTAATGGAAGCCATACCCCGAAGTTGTATGCTCGTACCCGAGTTCGGGTTACTACCTTGGGTTCTCGTGACATTCAACCCCGCTACCTTACCTTGTACCAAATCCATAGGACTTCTCATTCCTCCCTGGTTAAAATCCTTTTCTTTGACAGAAGCTACGGCGGAAGTCACCTCACTTTTCTTCTGGCTACCATACCCCATCACCACGACTTCCTCAATATTGGTCTGCTCAGCAACCAAAGAAATCGTCATTCTTTCTCCGTTAACACGCTGCTCTATGGATTTATATCCTAGAATTTCCACTACCAAAACATCGCCGGGACTTGCTTGAATAGTAAAGTTACCGTCGGAATCCGTAAAGGTTGCCTTCGTAGAGCCCTTTATTTTAATAGTCACCCCAGGAATACCTTGTCCCGTTGCCTGATCTACGACCGTACCCTGCACGGTCTGCTGCAGTAAGGTAGACCTGATTTCCTTATAAAACTCCGCCCGGTGGGCATACACAGGACTATAGCTCACCGCTATTAAGGAAAGGGACATAGCCCAAATCCCACCCCTCTTGAGTGTTGTGTCTGTAATCTTCATAATAAATAATTAATTAGTATTAACACTATTAATTAAAAGTAATACATAGTATGTTTATCCACTTTTCTTTACTTGGTTATCTTTCAACTTTTCGTTCAACAAGAATTTCTACCTAAGTAGATAGTTATAAGTTTATAATTTTAACTAAATTAAATATTTTAATCGATTTAGCAACGAAAATTTTTAACTTTATTAGAAACACCCCAAACTCCCCTCAAATAGCCATTCTTGCTTAACCGCTCTGCTTTTCATAAATTTGTTTTTCACCCATTCAGTAAAAAAATGAAAATCATCGCCATAGGTAGAAACTATATCGACCACGCTAAAGAACTTAACAATCCAGTCCCTGAAAACCCTGTCATCTTTCTTAAACCGGACACCGCCATACTTAAAGACAACAAGGATTTTTATTATCCCGAATTTTCGCAAGACATTCACTACGAATGCGAACTGGTGTTTAGAGTTTGCAACGAAGGGAAACATGTTTCTCCCAAATTTGCCCACAAATATTATGATGCCATAGGTTTGGGCATAGACTTTACGGCACGGGATATACAAAGCAAACACAAAGAAAAAGGTCTTCCTTGGGAACTAGCCAAAGCATTTGACCACTCGGCCGTTATCAGCCCTCTCATCCCTAAGGAAGAGTTCTCTGACCTGAATAACATTCAATTTTCCTTAAAAAAAAACCAGGAAATTGTTCAGGAGGGCAATAGTAAAGACATGATCTTTGATATAGACAGACTCATCGTATATATCACCAAGTTCATCACCATCCGCAAAGGAGACCTTATTTACACCGGTACACCGGCAGGGGTGGGACCTATACAAATCGGAGATAAATTGGAAGGATACCTAGAGAATAAATTGATGTTCTCCACTCATATTAAATAACATGAAGAAATTTCAGCTTTTGCTTGCCGCAGCGGTATGCACTATACTTACCGTCAAGGCGCAAAACAAAAATATCATTACCAGCAAAACATATCCTCAAGGGTATTTCCGGAATCCCCTCAATATCCCTATGGATGCTTCCGGGACCTTCGGAGAGTTGAGAAGCACTCATTTTCATGCAGGTGACGACTACCGCACCCAACAGAAAATAGGTCTTCCCCTATATGCAGCCGCTGAAGGACATATCTCACGCGTACGCGTCCAAATCGGTGGAGGAGGCAATGCTGTATATATCGATCATCCCAACGGCTATACGACAGTTTACCTCCATATGGACAGGTTCAACGAGGAACTGACAAAAATCGTTCGTGCCAAACAATACGAGCTTCAGCGTTTTGATGTAGATATTTATCTGGATTCCAATCAGCTTAAAGTAGCTAAAGGGCAGTACATTGGTAACGCAGGAAATACGGGCGGTTCCGCAGGACCGCATCTACACTTTGAAATAAGGGATACCAAGACCCAACGTCCTCTAAACCCGCAGCTGTTCGGTCTCAAATTTACGGATCACTACAATCCCACCATCGGAGGCATCATGCTTTACGACCTGAACCAGCAACATCTGTTTAACGAATTTACACCTCGAAAGGTTGTTCCGGTAAAGGCCGTAGGTGCAGGCAAATATGTGCTTCAGCAAAACAGCCCCCTTCCCGTGTCAGGGAAGTTTGGCTTCGGCATCAACGCTATCGACCGCCATCGAGCGGGAGGCTTTCAAAACGGAGTATACTCTATAGAGCTGTTTATCGATGGCCAACCGGTTTCTTCAGTGGTATTTGAAGAACTAGACTTCAACCATACAAGAGGGATTCATTCGTATATTGATTATCCTTATTGGAAAAGGACCAAGACCAAATACCAAAAATCTTTTAAAGATCCGGGCAACCCTATAGAAATTTTTAGGTTCTTGAAAAATGACGGCGTCATAGAGCTCTCCGAAAATAAAATTTATGAGGCGAAGTATGTTGTAAAAGATGTAGCCGGAAATTGCAGCGAGCTGGACTTTAAAATCCAAAACAACACACAAAAGCCAGCAGAAGCATATTCTCCTAAAGGAGACCTTTTCCATTATAATAATACAAACTCTTTCTCTACGGAAAATATCAAAATTGAAATCCCTAAAGGCTCTCTATACACCGACCTAGATTTCGTTTACAAGGAAGAGCCTCCTCTTCCAAATACCTTTTCTGCCCTTCACAAAGTACACAACACCTTCATACCGCTGTTTTCATCCTATAGTCTGGCCATAAAGCCTAACGGTCTTCCGCAGCACCTACAAAGTAAAGCGCTTATTACCTCCACCGAAAACGGCGCCGAAGGTGGAAAATATGAAGACGGCTGGGTAAAGGTCAACACACGCAATTTCGGCAACTTCTATATAACGGTAGACACTGTCCCTCCAACAATTATTGCAAGAAATCTGATAAACGGAAAAAATGTGTCTACACAAGCCAAAATAGATTTTACCATACGCGACAACCTCTCCGGCATCCAATCATTTGACGGCTATATCGACGGTAAGTGGGTATTGATGGAATATGATTCCAAAAACAGACATCTTTGGCATCGTTTTGAAGCTTCTCTCTCTAAAGGAGAACATACCTTCAAGCTGATTGTCAAAGACTGGAAAGACAACGAAACAGTATATCAAGCAAAATTTATAAGATAAAACATCGAAATATGAGCACGTTAGAGGTAGGATCAAAAGCTCCTGAAATCATCGCAAAAAACCAGAAAGGTGAAACCATTAAACTTTCTGATTTCTTAGGAAAAAAGGTTATCTTATACTTTTATCCTAAAGACAATACGCCGGGCTGTACCACTGAAGCATGCAATTTCCGTGACAACTACCAATTCCTCTTAGGTAAAGGTTTTGAAGTGATTGGAGTAAGTGTCGACAGTGAACAGTCCCACCAAAAGTTTATCGCCAAGTACGAACTTCCTTTCAATCTTCTGGCGGATGAAGACAAAAAAATCGTCAACGACTACGGTGTATGGGTAGAAAAAAATATGTACGGTAAAAAATATATGGGCACCGCACGAACTACCTTCGTCATAGACGAAAAAGGATATATTCAGCATATCATCCGTAAGGTGGACAACAAAAATGCGTCACAGCAAATCTTAGATCTTATGGAAGCCAAATAGTTGTTGACTTTTGACATAGAATTTCCTACTTTTACCGCTTATGAGCAAACAGACAGACGACTTTTTCAAAAACATTATATCACACGCTAAAGAATACGGATTTGTATTCCCTTCAAGTGAGATTTATGACGGTCTTAGTGCCGTATATGACTATGGTCAGTTGGGTTCTGAATTAAAGAACAACCTTAAGACATATTGGTGGAAATCCATGGTGCAGCTCCACGAAAATATTGTCGGCATTGATGCTGCAATATTCATGCACCCTACAACCTGGAAAGCCTCAGGTCACGTCGATGGGTTCAACGATCCTATGATCGACAACAAAGATTCGAAAAAACGCTACCGCGCAGACCAACTGATTGAAGATAAAATCGATCGCTACGAAAAAGACGGTAAAACTCAAAAGGCTGCCCAACTGCAAAAAGACCTCGATGAAGCCTTGAACAATGACGACCTTCCTCGTCTGAAAGCGCTAATCGAAGAACATAATATCGTATGTCCTATCTCTGGCACCAAAAACTGGACCGACGTGCGCCAGTTCAATCTTATGTTCGCAACCCAAATGGGAGCGATGGCCGACGGTGCCGAGCAGGTATACCTCCGCCCAGAAACCGCTCAAGGTATCTTCGTCAACTTCCTTAACGTTCAAAAGTCGGGAAGAATGAAAATACCTTTCGGTATAGCCCAGATAGGGAAAGCTTTCCGTAACGAAGTCATCGCCCGCCAGTTCATCATGCGTATGCGTGAATTCGAACAGATGGAAATGCAATTCTTCGTACGTCCTGGATCTGAGCTGGAATGGTACCAAAAATGGAAAGAAACACGTCTTAAATGGCATTTGGCCTTAGGTGCCAATCCAGAAAAATACCGCTACCACGACCATGTCAAGCTGGCACACTACGCCAACGCTGCCGTGGATATAGAATACGAATTTCCTTTTGGATTCAAAGAGGTAGAAGGAATCCATTCACGTACGGACTTCGACTTAAAACAACACCAAGAATATTCGAAACGTAAGATGCAATACTTCGACCCTGAAATCAATCAAAGCTACATCCCTTACGTTATCGAAACTTCTATAGGTTTGGACCGTCTGTTCTTGACCGTATTCTCTAATGCTTTGGTGTACGAAGACCTCTCTACCGAAGAAAAGCAAGATTCTCGTGTGGTGTTGAAATTCCACCCGGCAATAGCACCGGTAAAGGCAGCCATATTACCATTAACCAAAAAAGATGGCCTTCCGGAAAAAGCTAGAGAAATCATGGCAAAATTAAAATTAGACTTCAACCTTCAATACGACGAAAAAGATGCCATAGGTAAACGCTACCGCCGTCAGGATGCTATCGGAACACCTTACTGTATCACCGTAGACCACCAGTCTCTGGAAGACAATACAGTAACTATCCGAGACCGAGACACCATGGCACAAGAACGCGTAGCTATAGATGACTTACACAAGATTATCGGCGAACGTGTTAGCATGACAAATCTGTTGAAACAATTGGTATAATAGCTAAATAGCTACAAATTATAAACGAAAGAGCAGCATTCAGTAGAGGCTGCTCTTTCATTTTTTTAACTTTGTCCTAAACAAATCAAACAATAATACCATATGAAAACATTAAAACTTTGCGCATTATTTTTTATGGGGATGTTGGCATTCGCTAACGTTGGTAAGGCTCAAACTTCTAATCCTAATATTCCAAACGACACTACAAAAACCAACCTCTCATCTATTGTAATATCTGAAGAGGCCAAAGCAAAACAACTGGAAGAAGAAAAGAAAAGATTAGAGAAAGAAACAAAAGCTAGAGAAAAAGCCCAGAAAGAAGAAATAAAGCGTCAGAAAGCAGCTGAAAAAGAAGCAAAAAAATTAGAAAAAGAGAGAAAAGAAAAAGAAAAAGCTATCAAAAAACATAACAAGGCTGTAGAAAAAGTTCAAAAGCTCTCAAAAAAACTTGAAAAACAAGAAAAAAAAGTTGCTAAGCTGGAAAAAAACTTAGAAAAGAAAGTTAGCAAAGGAAAAATCTCAGGAATAGATCACGAAAAGGAAAAAATCAAAATTAGTAAAGAGCAGATTAAGCTAAAACAGCTGGAACTGGATTTACAAAAAGCAGAGAGCGAAGTGAAACAATTACGATAAATCTAATAAGGAGGTCTTTTTAAGACCTCCTTTTATTTTATGACCTTTCCCAAAAGGCTGATATAAAACTCCACTCCTTCTTCAATCTCTCGTAGATATATAAATTCATCCGCCGAATGCGACCGTGCCGAATCTCCAGGACCCACCTTCAGAGAAGGTATAGGCAGCAACGCCTGATCACTCATAGTCGGACTGCCGTAGGTCTTCTTGCCCAACTCAAGCCCTGCCTTTACAATAGGATGGTCGAGAGAAATCGTTGACGAATTAAGCCGCGTAGAGCGCGCTACCACATCTGACTTCACATGGGATTTTATTATGTCCAGCACCTCTACATTTGAATATACATCCGTAGTTCGAACGTCTACTACATATTTACATTCAGCAGGTACCACATTATGCTGAGAGCCCGCATTGATGACAGTAACGGACATCTTCACAGGTCCCAGAAACGCGGATTCCTTAGGAAATTTATACGTCCGAAACCATGTAATATCTTCTATAGCTTCATAGATAGCATTGACACCCTCTTCTCTTGCTGCATGACCGGACACCCCATATGCAGTACAGTCCAACACCATAAGTCCTTTCTCTGCCACAGCCAGATCCAAAAGAGTAGGCTCCCCTACAATAGCAAAATCACAAGCAACCACATGCTTATATGCTTCCTCAATACCGTTCTTTCCGGAAACCTCTTCCTCTGCTGAGGCAATAAGACAAAGGTTATAACTCAAATTCACATCCTCATAGAAATATAGGAACGCTGCTATCAAAGACACCAGACAGCCTCCCGCATCATTGGATCCTAAGCCATACAACTTGCCATCTTCTATAATGGCTTTGAAAGGATCTTTCGTGTATCCGGGATTAGGCTTTACAGTATCGTGATGGGAATTCAACAATACGGTAGGTTTATTTTCGTCGAAATACTTGTTGTAAGCAAGGATGTTATTGCCCACCCGTTGATATGAGACACCGCAGTCCTGAAGAAAGGAGCCTATGCATAGGGCCGTTTTGTCTTCCTCTCTGCTAAAAGAAGGAATCTCTATCAGTTGAGCTAATAGAGATTTACTTTTCTCGATAAGATTTGTTATATCCTTATTCATTGTAAAGACCGCCAGCTTTTTTTGCCGACAACTTGATACCTTTTATAAATGCTGAGCTAAGTCCGTTGTGTTCCATTTCGTTGAGCCCCGCAATAGTACATCCTTTCGGCGAGGTCACCTTGTCGATTTCACTTTCCGGATGACTATGGGTCTGCAACAACAGATCTGCTGCTCCCTTAGCTGTCTGTATCGCCATCTTCAAGGCATCATGAGCATGGAAACCTATTTCCACGCCTCCCTGTGATGCCGCACGTATTGCACGCAAGAAGAATGCTATGCCGCAGGCACACAAAGCTGTTGCCGACGTCATCAGATCTTCGTTGATTACTACCACAGATCCTACAGCCTCAAAAAGTTTCTCTACCTTCTTCACCACTTCCGCATCCGCATTATCCGTGGCAATACAGGTCATGGACTGCCCGATAGCTATGGCCGTATTCGGCATAACACGAACGACAGTTTTATCCTGCCCCAACACCTCTTTGACATCCTGGCATGATACACCTGAAGCTACCGAGACAATAATCTGATCACGCTGTACCACGGGGGCAATCTCCTCCATCACCTTCTTAATCTGCTGCGGAAGAACCGCCAATACAATGATTTCAGCACCTTGAATAGCTTCCGCATTGTTGGCACTCACACCAAAACCCTGCTTAGCCTCCTCCTCCAGAGAAGCCAAGGTTCTGCGCGTAAGCACAATGTCCCCTGCTTGATAAATATTAGACTTAACAAGGCCCTTAGCCAATGAAAACCCAATATTTCCGGATCCGATTATTGTTAATTTGCTCATGGTTTGTAGGTTGATTTTTTAATATTACTTATTCACCAGACAAGTTCCAAATTTTTGCTGCTGGAACAGATGCAGGTTGGATGCATTTCCGATATATACGGACTTCACTCCTTTGTTGATAGCATCAAAAGCATTCTGCAGCTTAGGAATCATGCCCTCACTGATGATGCCGCTATCTTTATACATCTCAAATTGCTTTGCCGTAATCGTTTCAATGACAGAATTCTCATCGTTGATATCTTTCAAGACACCATTTTTCTCAAAACAATAGATTAATGAGGTTTCATAATGTTCTGTCATATTGACGGCTAAGGCAGAGGCGATAGTATCTGCATTGGTGTTCAGAAGCTGCCCGTTGCCATTATGCGTGATAGCCGAAAAGACAGGGGTAAATCCCGCATCTAAAAACTTCTTGATAGCCAATGAGTTTACCGAATCCGCCAAGATATCGCCCGCAAAGCCATAGTCTATCTCTTTAACAGGACGTTTTACGGCTTTGATGACATTACCATCGGCACCACTCAGCCCTATGGCATCGCATTTATATTTCTGTAATGTCGCAACAATATTTTTGTTGGTAAGGCCGGCATAGACCATAGTCACCACATCCAACATATCCTTATCCGTAATGCGACGGCCGTCTACCATCTTCACCTTCAATCCCATCTTTTCTGCAACGCGGGACGCTATCTTTCCTCCACCGTGCACCAAGATTTTCTTTCCGGGAATTGCGGCAAATTTTTCTAAAAAAGCTTCTAATTGAATATCATCATCAATAACATTACCACCGATCTTAATAATATTCAATGTACTGTTTGACATATGCTTGTTTATTTGTTTAGATTCTCTAACATTCGCTTCAATACCACCTGTGCGGCCCACACCCTGTTGCTCGCCTCCTTAATTACCAAGGAGTTTGGTCCGTCCAGTATTTCTGACGACAGCTCCAAATCACGGCGAACAGGCAAACAGTGCATTACCTTAGCGTCATTTGTAAGAGTTAATTTTTGATTATCTAACATCCAGTTGTCAGATACAGGGTATACTTGACCGTATTCTTTATAGGAAGACCAGTTTTTAACATAGACGAAATCTGCTCCTTGCAAAGCTTCTTCCAGATTGTGGGTAATCGTAGCGCCTTGCGTAAACTCTTCTGCAAGCTCATACCCTGCTGGATGGGCAATCGTAAAATCCACCAATCCCTGTTCTTGCGCTTTGGACATCCACTCGGCGAAAGAGTTAGGAACAGCCTGAGGCAAGGCTTTCACATGTGGTGCCCATGCCAATACTACCTTAGGCTTTGCTACCTTCTTATGCTCGGTGATAGTTATCAAGTCGGTAAGACTTTGCAATGGATGACGCGTAGCACTCTCCAAAGATACTACCGGAACACCACAGTATTTTACAAACTTGTTGAATAGGTCTTCCGTATAGTCGGCTTCCTTATCTTTTAACGAAGGAAAAGAACGTAATCCTAGGATATCACAATATTCACCCATCACGGCGGCAGCCTCACGGATATGCTCTACGGTAGTGCCGTTCATCACCACACCATCACGTGTCTCCAAGGCCCAGCCGTCCTTATCCATGTTCATCACCATGACATTCATCCCTAGGTTCATGGCAGCCTTCTGTGTGCTAAGACGTGTACGCAAGCTCGGATTCAAAAATACCAAGCCCAACATTTTATGTTTTCCTAAATGCTCATAAGCATTTGGGTTTGCTTTTAAGGATAGTGCTTCCTGCACAATAGCTTCCAAGCTATCTACATCAGCTACAGAAAAAAACTTTTTCATCAATCAATCAAATTATGCTTTAAGACGTTCGTCCAAGGCGTCCAAAAATCTGTCTGCAATCTCCTTCGTAATATTCAATGCAGGCAAAATGCGGATGACATTTGGTTTTGCCTCACCTGTAAATATTCTGTTTTTGAAAAGAAGATCCTTCTTCACACTAGCCAGCTCCGCAGGCAGCTCTATACCGATCATCAAGCCTCTACCACGCACTTCTTGGATCTTGTCAAACTTTTTGAGCTCTTCCAACAGATAGTTTCCCACCGTCTTTGCATTCTCTAGGAGTTTTTCGCTCTTCATCACATCCAATACGGCTACAGCGGCAGCACAAGCTAGATGATTACCCCCGAAGGTTGTGCCCAACAAACCATATGACGCCTTAAACTTAGGAGCAATAGCGATACCTCCTATTGGGAAGCCATTGCCCATACCTTTCGCCATAGAGTAGATGTCGGCTTGCACACCGGCATAGTCATGCGAATAGAAGTTCCCTGTACGTCCATATCCACACTGTACTGAATCGGCAATAAACACTGCCCCGTATTGGTCACACAACGAACGTATCAATTGCAAGAAAGGAATAGATGCTTCACGGATGCCTCCAACACCTTGAATACCTTCTATAATCACCGCAGCAACTTCCTCACCATAAGAAGCAAAAGCTTGTGACAAGGCCTCCTCATCATTGAAAGGCAAGAAAACGACATTGTCCGTCTTATTTACCGGCGCAGAAATCGAAGGATTGTCCGTAGCTGCAACAGCCAACGAGGTACGACCATGGAAAGATTTACTGAAAGCGATGACTTTCTTACGTCCAGTATGGAAAGATGCTAACTTCAACGCATTCTCATTGGCCTCAGCGCCCGAGTTACATAAAAACAACGCATAATCTTCTTTGCCCGACATCTCACCAAGCTGCTGTGCCAGCTGCTTCTGCAACGGAATCTCAATCGAGTTGGAATAGAAGCCTATATTATTCAGCTGCTCCGTAATCTTTTGAACATAATGCGGATGTGTATGTCCTATAGAAATCACAGCATGTCCGCCATACAGATCCAAATACTCATTGCCGTCAGCATCCCAAAGAGTAGAACCTTTAGCTCTTACGATATGGATAGGATTGACAGGATAAACATCAAATAAATTCATATTTTTATATGTATTAAAGGCTTTTGTGATGCCCGTAAATATAGTTAGCAAATATACTTAAGTACCGATAAAAAGGGTTAAAATATCTTTCATTTTTACAATAAATGATGAAAAAAAGACTGTCATCCGCTTCAATAACTCCCTGATAGTCTAAGTTCTTCTCATTTACTGTTTTAGATGATAACCAAAAACCCTTATCTTTATGAATTCAAATTCAACCCAAAATAATATTCAACAAAAACCTAAAAATCTTAAAACCTATTATGAGAATAACATTTTATCAAAAACTTCTTGCGTTAGTATGCTTATTGACCTTAAGCATTAACGTCCTTTTCGGTCAATCCAGACATTATCAGCCTATACAAGTATTGGTGACACCAAATAAAGCGGACTGGACATACGCTCCCGGAGAGAAAGTTAAATTTACTGTAACCGTACTTAAAAACCAGGTTCCTCTGCAAAACATCGAAGCAAAATACACTATCGGCTTGGAAAAGATGAAACCGGAACAGTCTGGTACCTTGAAGATTACTAAAGAAAATGTAGAGGTAGGAAAAGTCCTTTCATTAGATACACCCGGTTTCGTGCGTTGTGAGGTAAAAGTCAACATCGAAGGCACCGAATATAGAGGTCTTGCCACTGCCGCCATCGCACCGGAAAAAATCAAGGCCACGCAAAAACTCCCTTCCGACTTCCTTTCCTTCTGGGAAAACGAACTCAACAAAGCAGCAAAAATTCCTTTGGATGTAAACCTAACCTTACTTCCTGAAAGATGTACTCCACTGGTGGATGTATACCATATCCGCTACAAAAATATTGACAACAGTTTCATCTATGGCATCCTCGCCAAACCTAAAAAAGCAGGAAAATATCCGGGTATCCTGCAGGTGCCAGGAGCAGGTATCAGACCTTATAATGGTCTTATAGAACAAGCCGAACATGGATTTGTAACCTTACAGATAGGTATCCATGGCATCCCAGTGACCTATACCACGGGCCTTTATAACAACCTTGCTGCCGGAGCCCTTAAAAACTATCCAATGGTAAACTTGGACAACAAAGACACATATTATTACAAACGTGTGTATATCGGCAGCGTAAGAGGTATAGACGTGTTGGCTTCCTTGGAAGAGGTAGACAATTCTAAACTTTTGGTATGGGGTCAAAGCCAGGGTGGCGCCCTCTCTATCATCACCGCAGCTCTCAACAAGAAAGTTAAAGGACTTGTCGCGGTATACCCTGCCTTATCTGACCTTACAGGATACCTACATAAACGTGCCGGCGGATGGCCTCACATGTTCAACGAAAACAATGCTCCTACCATGGCAACAAAAGCCAAAATTGAAACATCAGCATACTACGATGTGGTAAACTTCGCCCGTCAGATCAATGTTCCGGGATATTATACTTGGGGATACAACGACGAAACATGTCCTCCTACATCTATGTACTCCGCATTCAACCAAATCCAAGCTCCAAAAGAATTACTCTTGGTACAGGAGACAGGACATTGGACCTATCCGGAACAACAACAAAAGATATTTAACTGGATAAAGAACTTTCTAAAATAGAGCGCTTATGTCTATTTCAAGAAGAAGATTTATGCAACATGTAGGATTGCTTTCCTTGTCAATCCCACATGTTGCCTTAAGCAAAACAGCCAACAAGGAAACACCACTACATGCGCAGTCTCCTGGTTTTACGACAGAACCTTATCTACAAAGTTTGACCTCATCGTCTGTAAGTATTCAGGTATTGACCCGCACCAACAGCTATACCTGGGTAGAGTTTGGCGAGCAAAAAATCGATCAGTCACACTTCGAAAGCAGACATGGTCTCAAAGTAGCCAACTGCCGATATTTTAACTTCAAGCTGTACAACCTCAAACCGGACACTCTATACCAATACCGCATACATACCAAGCCCATACAGAAGTTAGCCGGATACGAAGTACTCTACGGCGAAGAGATGGTTTCCGAAACCTATTCCTTCCGCACCCTTCCTCAACAGAAAGAAAGCTGCAATATCATCCTTTTCAACGACATACACGACCGCAACGGAAGTTTCAAAACGCTTTGGCAGGTCCGAAATCAGCAAACGACAGACTTGGTCGTATTCAATGGAGATATGTTCAACCAGATAAAGGATGAAAATCAGCTCGTAGAGAATTTCCTACTCCCCATAAATGAGCTCTTCTCAACTCGTACTCCTTTTGTGTTCAACAGAGGAAACCACGAGACAAGAGGACTTTTCGCCCGTGAGCTAGACAAATATTTTGATTATCCTAATCAAAAGACCTACCAGGCATTTCAGCTAGGACCTATTTTCTGGATATTCTTAGATTCCGGAGAAGACAAATTTGATAGCAGCAAAGAGTATTTTGGACTAGCTGATTTTGACCGATTGAGACTAGAACAAAGGGATTGGCTGCTGGAAATCGTTAAAACTCCGGCTTTCAAAAGAGCCAAATTCCGCGCAGTAGCTATACATATGCCTCCACTCTATTCGAAAGACTGGCACGGACCTACACATTGCCATGAATTGTTTGTCCCTATCTTCAACAAACATAAAATCGATATTGTCTATAGTGGCCATAATCACAAAGCAGAGTTTATCGCTCCAAATGATGACCATAAATTCGCCTTATTTATCGGCGGCGGACCTAAAGAGGGACAAAGAACTATTCTCGATGTACAGGCAAACAGCAAATCCTTGCATTCACAACTCATAAGTGAAAACGGACAGGTCATAAAAAGCTGGACGATAAAAGCTTAATGAGTCTGTATACTTTTGAAAATATTTTTTATTTCATTGAAAATCAACGAAATAAAAAATATTTTCTTTTTACACCCCTACCAACCTTGTCTTTCTGCATATTATGAATGAAAGACAACCATTATGAACCATAACCAAATTAAAAACTTACTATCCAAACTTAATTCCAATACCATAAGTCCGTCGGAGCTTGAAACCCTTAAAACATACTTCACCGATCCTACGGCCTCAAAAGTCTTATTGGAAGAGTTTAAGACCGACTTTGAACATATTCAACAACATATAAATCAGTATCCGGAATATACGAATGCAGAGAACACACGCCAACGTCTGCTGAATTCTATACATCCTCATAAGTCAGCGGTTCGGTCTCACAAAAACATTATAGCCCTAGTGGCCTGCCTGATTGTGTTGCTTATGACAACGTATTACCTCTTTCAATACCGTAGCGAAAACAAAAACATTGAAGAGTGGATTACGGTTACCACACCCCATGGGATTAGAAAGAAAGTGACACTGCCGGACAGCACGACTGTCCTGCTCAACGGCAACAGTACGCTTACCTATCCTCAATGGCAGCCCAAAAATTTCAGAATCGTAAAAATACAAGGAGAAGGTTTCTTTGATGTAAAACCGGACAAGCAACGCCCCTTTTTCGTGATTGCTCCACAGTATACTACCAAGGTCGTAGGCACTAGCTTCAATATCAATACCGACATCAATGCCAATATTGAAGTGCGCTCCGGCGTAGTTCAATCCTATGTTATAGAAGCCCACATTAGTGAAAAAGAGCTTATAAACCATTTCGTCAACCGTACAGAATACACATTGCTCCATATCATAGAGTCACGCGCCATAGAGCTAAAAGCTGGTGATATTGCCTACTTAGACGAAAACAAAAATTGGCTTAAACAAAAACATGACCAGCTTCTATGGATCAATAACGAGCTTGTCTATTTCAACGAACCTTTGAAAAATGTAATCAAAAGTGCTCATAGAAATTTCGGCGACTCCATAGTCATCGATAAAAGTCTTGAAGACGTGAAAATCACCATAACCTTCAAAGGCAAAACCAAAGAACAAGTTATCTATACACTTGGTGAATTAGCCAATGCAAAAGTGAAGTTCAATAAACAAAAAAACGTATGGGAGATGAGAACCAAATAAAATACCTTTCATAAAATAGCCAGACTCGCTAGGCAAGTCTGGCCGCAGTTCCTAGATATCAAGGGCCTGAGAAACTTCTTGATATCCGATAATTAACAAAGTTTTAAACCTTATTAATTACAATGCAAATATGCAAAAAAATAGACAATGTATTGCTCATATTAAGTACAGACAAATTATGCGTATATCGTTTATGATTTGGTATTTTGTCCTGACAACATGCATAGTACTCGCCAGCAATGAGAGTTATGGACAGAAAGAACTAAACCAAATAGCTACGGTCAACTTCTCTAATGTGACGGTTGAAGAGGCTTTGGTGCAGCTGCAAAGTAAATACAACGTACCTCTAGCCTACAGCAACACCAACCGTCAGTTAAAAAATAAAATCAACTACAAAGCTCAAAAACCTATAAAAGAAATTTTACAGGATATCCTATCACAGACCAACATGACCTATGAAGTCAAACACGACTTTGTCCGTCTTGTGCAAAAAAACACTTCCACAAACACGGGTCCATCATCTGCCACAGCGCAAACGCAGATAATAGGAAGTATTGTGGATGAGAAAGGTCAACCTATGGCCGGTGTGTCTATCACTGTAAAAGATAAACCTAGTATGGGAACCATCTCTGATATCAACGGTAAGTTTATCTTGGCAGTGCCTACACCTACCGTGCTAGTATTCAAAAGCGTAGGATATCGCGATCAAGAGGTTTCTGTCACCTCTCCTATACAACTCGATATTGTCATGACACCTACAGAAGCAGGGCTGGATGAGGTGGTCATCGTAGGCTTCGGAACACAGAAAAAGGTAAGCTTAGTGGGAGCACAGTCTAGCATCAGCGGAAAAGACCTTCAGGTGCCGGCAGCAAACCTTACCAACGTCCTCGGTGGTAGAATCGCCGGCGTAGTGTCCGTACAACGTACGGGAGAGCCTGGCTTTGATGACGCCAGCGTGTGGATTCGTGGAATTTCAACCTTCAGCCAAGGGTTGAGTGAACCTCTCGTGCTCGTAGATGGAACCCCACGTAAAATGGCCAACGTAGATCCCGAAGATATAGAAAGCTTCACCGTGCTGAAAGATGCTGCCGCAACAGCAGTCTACGGAGTCCGCGGTGCCAACGGCGTGGTCATCATAAAAACAAAATCAGGGACATCAGGAAAGCCTAAGTTCAACTTCCGCTATTATGAAGGGGTAACACAATTCACCACCCTTCCAAAATTTGCAGACGGTATCACCTATATGCGGATGTCTAACGAAGCCTTGACAAACAGAGGAGCAGCACCTATGTATAGTGAAGATCGCATCCAAAAAACTATGTCCGGTGAAGACCCTTATCTATATCCTAATGTGGATTGGATGTCAGCACTATTCAATGACTTCGGAAGACAACGTCGTGGAAACCTCAATATCAACGGAGGCTCTGATCTTTCAACCTACTATGTCGGTGTCAGTTACTTCGATGAAGTGGGACTTTATAAAACTGATGAAACCGTAAACTACAATTATCAGGTAGGATATAAACGTTATAACCTGACATCCAACCTAACGGTTAAGCCAAGTACTACCACAAAAGTAGAACTGGGCGTGCAAGGCTATCTGGCAAATGCCAACTATCCAGGATCGGGACAGGCTACCATCTTCGAAAACGCATGGATGGTAACCCCCGTAATACATCCTATTGTCTTTGAAAACGGAACTATTCCGGACCAAAGGGCAGGCTCTCTGGTAAACCCTTATGCACACCTTACACAGACAGGATATGCCAACCAATGGCGCAATCAACTGTTTTCCAACTTACGTGCAACACAAGAGCTTCCTTTCATTACGCAAGGCCTTTCGGCAACTGCTATGTTCTCCTTCGACGTGTACAACTACACCTCTATGAGAAGAACAAAAAGACCAGACTCCTTCCTTGCCATCGGCCGTGACGCTAACGGCGAAATGCAGTACGAACAGACTTATCAGGGTGAGCGTTTCCTCTCTTTCTCCCGAAATAGCTCTGGAGAGCGTACCATCTACCTTGAAGGTGCCTTAAACTATAACCGCTCTTTCGGCAAACACAACACCTCTGCCATGTTACTCTTCAACAAGAGTGACCTCCTCAACTCTCAGGCATCAACCTTAATTACTTCTCTTCCTTACCGCTATATGGGACTTTCAGGAAGGGTAACATACAATTACAACAACAAGTACTTCGGAGAAGCAAACTTCGGATACAACGGTTCGGAAAACTTTGCTCCTGATCACCGCTTCGGATTCTTCCCTTCCTTCGGAGTAAGCTGGGTGCTTTCGGAAGAGCCTTTCTTCGACAGCCTCAAAGATAAGATAACACTAGCTAAAATTCGATTTTCACATGGTAAAGTAGGAAGCAGTAAGATACAGATTTCCAGTGAGGAACTACGGTTCGCGTACATCTCAACCATTAACAGCGTAACAGGCTATAGCTTTGGCAAAAACCCTAAATCTTTAGGTGGCTACAACATCGGTGAATATGGGGTGGATGTAACCTGGGAAACTTCTATAAAAAGCAACTTAGGCCTCGATATTCAGACAGTCAACAACGAGCTAAACTTCCAGTTCGACTTGTTCAAAGAACGTAGAGAGGGTATCTTCTTACGTAGAGGTAACGTGCCTTCCTATGTTGGTCTACAGTCCGCCCCTTCCGGCAACCTCGGAATCATCGACAACCAAGGGTTTGACGGATCCATCACTTGGAGCAAGAAGTTCAATGATTTCTCTTTCCAGCTGTTAGGAAACATCACCTTCAACCGCAATAAAGTCGTAGAAAACGACCAACCTACTCCTCTATATCCTTGGCTGGATGCCAAAGGAAAGAAAGTAAGCCAGCGCTGGGGATATGTGGCCTTAGGGTTGTTTGAATCACAAGACGACATAGACAACGGTCCTCTACATCCAGGACTGGTACGACCAGGCGATATTAAATTCCAAGATATCAATGGGGATGGTAAAATCGACGACTTTGACAAGATGCCTATGGGATATGGTACTATCCCGGAATTGGTATACGGCTTCGGGCTTTCATTCTCCTACAAGAGCTTCAGCCTCACCTCCTTGTTCCAAGGTGTAGGCAACGTAGACATCCTGCTAAGTGGAGAAGGTGTATATCCTTTCTCGGTATCGCTAAGCCGTGGTAATCTTCTCAGCAACATTGAAGATAGATGGACGGAAGACAACCCTCGTCAGGATGCTTTCTACCCTCGCCTTTCGGATGGTTCTCCAAACGGTAACTACAATCCTAGCACATGGTGGATGAAAAACGGAAGATACTTACGCTTGAAAGACATACAGCTATCTTATCAGCTGCCAAAACGCTTCGTGAATAGCATACACCTTACCAATGCAAGTATATTCTTATCAGGATACAACATCCTGACCTGGAGTCCTTTCAAGTTTTGGGATGTGGAATTGGGTGACGGTCGCGGTACCAGATACCCTAACCTTAAAACTTATTCTATTGGTATGAACATTAACTTTTAGCGAAAAAAACTATGGAAAATAAATATATAAAGATATTGAAATACGTTTTGGTTGCAGGAGTGCTATTCACCGCGTCAGCCTGCAATAAAGATTTCCTAGACCAAGTTCCTGACGACAGGTTAGACCTCAACGAGGTGTTCAACCGTAAAGATCTATCGGAAAACTGGCTTGCTGCAACCTACAACTACATACGCGATGAGACACACCGTACTAATGACACCCCTTGGGATGTAATTTCCGACGATTGTGACGTTTCACAGCGCAACAACCCTTATCGTGTCAACCTAGGTAACTGGAATGCCTCTTCCAATTACTGGAACTTTTGGGACCACTATTATAAAGGCATACGTACCGCTACCACATTTATAAACAACATAGATGGTAACAAGCAGATTTTAGAAGAAAGAGAAGGCCCCAACTTCATCAAACGCCGTAAGGCAGAAGCACGCTTCCTGAGAGCTTTCTTCTATATGGAATTGTTAAAACAATACGGCCCGGTAATCATCATAGGTGACGAAGAAATAAGTCCCGACTTGCCGATGACTGACCCTAAGATGCAACTCGCTAGGAGTTCATATGACGAATGTGTCGATTACATTCTCAGCGAACTAGACCAGGCAGAAGCCGACCTAGACATAGACCACTACTATGGTGATCAAGTGTTGGAAAGCGATATGGGCAGAGCCAGCAAGGTGTTGTGCATGGCCATGCGCAGCAGGCTTTTGCTGTATGCCGCTAGCCCTCTCTACAATGGCAACAAAGATTATGTTGACTTCAAAAACAAAGACGGAAAGCCGCTAATGAACACCACCTACGATGCCACCAAGTGGGAACGTGCAGCCGCGGCCGCAAAAAAATTAATAGACTATGCCGAGTCCTCAGGAAAACTGGGCTTATACAAAAAATATAATACCAATGGAACATTAAATGCTTTCCTATCATACCGAGACTTGTTCCTAGATGTATGGAACATTGAATGGATTCTTGGAAGAAACACAAACAACATAGCGTCCTATCAAAGATCTTGCACTCCTAGATTAGCTAACGGCTACGCTTCCTTAGGTCCTACGCAACAACTCATAGACGCGTACCGAATGGAAGATGGTTCAGTTCCCATTACTGGTTATTTAGCTGACGGTTCCCCTATTATCAATCCAGAAAGTGGTTACTCTGAAACCGGATTCTCCCAATACAAGGCCGTTAGCTCTTCTAGAGAGAAAACAACATTCAATATGTACGTTCGTCGTGAACCACGATTTTATGCTACCGTAACATATAGCGGCAGCGACTGGATTAACGAAACTTCAACCCTAGGGATACGCGAAATCCAGCTCTACTACACCGGAGAATCAGGAAAAGCAGGTTCTCACGACTATTCCGAAACAGGATATCTCTTCCGCAAAAACGTGTCGCCAACATATCATCCTAATGTGACCACAGCTAACCGTGCACACGTCATGATGCGCTATGCAGAAATTTTGCTCAACTACGTCGAAGCATTGAACGAAGCTTCTCCAGGACATCCCGACATCTTGAAATACTTGAACCAAGTACGCGAAAGAGGAGGAATTCCTCCCCTTGCAGGCAGCTATACCCAAGAACAGATGCGTCAGTTTATCCGTACAGAAAGACGTATTGAATTGGCATTTGAACATTTGCGCTACTTCGATACACGCCGCTGGAAAATTGCAGAACAGACAGACGGAGGGCCTTTCTATGGGATGAATGTAGAAGCAGGAACATCAAATACGGATCCTAACTTCTTCAAAAGAACACGCTTTGAAACCCGCGTATTCAGAAAGAGCTTCTACTTCTTTCCTATTCCACAAACAGAAGTGCAGAGAAACCCGAATCTAGTGCAAAATCCTGGTTGGTAATAAACACTAAAACCCATGAAAACAATCATTAACAATATAAATAAAGTTATAGCTTTTGCCCGATTATACAGCTTTATAGTCGGAATCACCCTCATCATACAAGCTTGTAGCGAACCGAAATACGATATTCCGGATGCTGAGTCCTATTCCAAAATATTTATGCAAGCAGCTAGCAATGGAACACTCAGCAAGAGCTTCCCTATAGAAGACACATGGCACAGCATCCCCCTAGGAGCCGGATACGGAGGCCTTGTAAAGCCAGATCAGAAAATCACCGTACAGCTCAGCGTGGATCCTTCTAAACTGGAAGAATACAACACCGCAAATAATACTAACTACACTTTGCCTCCTTCTGGAAGCTATACCTTCGACGGAGGGACTGTAGAAATCCTTCCCGGCCTTAGTGGTAGCAACTCAGTACAGCTCAAAGTAAACCCACTCAAATTGGGTGGAACAAGAACATATCTGATACCTATTTCTATCACCAATGTTACGCCGAACATCCCCATCGCTAATGGCTTAGGAACAGCCTATATTCAGGTAAGCGGCTTTTATGAATCTAACCCTTATACACCTTACGACAAGACAGGGTGGGAAATCGTGGACTACTCTTCGGACAATAACGACAATGCCGTGGGCGGAAGAGCTCGATTTTGTATAGACGATGATGTTAACACCTGCTGGCTGTCTCAATATACGCGGGTAAATGGCGTACGCCCAGCACATCCTCACCATGTTACTGTAGATATGAAGGAAAACAAAGAACTACACGGTATCCAGCTGTTCGGAAGAAAAACTCTGCCGGGAGGAAGCTCTCAAACCTACCTCTTTCCTAAAACCGTGCACATAGAAGTTAGTTCCGACAATAATAACTGGACTTCCGTAGGAGTGTTTACCCTAATACCGGTAGATCAGATTAATCCTGAAGGTACAATGTATTTTGAAGAAACAGTAAGTGGAAGATATGTGAGAGTGACTGTATTAGGAAGTACTAGCCCAACAGGTGATACGACAGCTATTGCAGAACTATATCCATTTTAAAACCTCCTACTAGATTCCTTAACCTAATTCTTTCTATGGCTAGCCATAGAAAGAGTTTTTAATATATGCGATATGAAAAAACTACTAGTCTATGGCTTGATGATTTTCTTAATGGGTTGTTCGAAAAACGAAGAGAACTCGGATTCATCCCCTGTTCCACCGCCAGCAGAAACCCTCTCAGTTTCCGCGATGACATACAATATTTTTGGAGCGAGAAGCGGTGGCATTCCGGATTTACAGATGATAGCTGATGTTATTAACCGTGCAAAGCCAGATCTTGTGGCACTCCAAGAAGTAGATAAAAATACAACTCGCAACAGTAAAAACGGAGACATCGCTAAAAAATTAGCTGAACTTACAGGCATGGACTATCACTTTGCCAAGGCTATCAACGTCTCGGGAGGAGAATACGGAGATGCCGTACTTAGCCGACTTCCAATAAAAGAAAAGCAATCTTTCAACTTGGAGGTAGACCCTACATTGGGAGGAGAAAGAAGGTCAGTAGCTCGCATCCTAGTCGAAAAGGAAGGCAAAGAGTTTTATTTTATAAGCACCCATTTCGACCACCTCAGCGATGAACGTAACCGTATAAAACAGGCCAATGATTTCGTCGCAATGGCTAAAACGTTCAATAAACCGATGATTGTGGGAGCGGACTTCAACGCTTTGCCTGCTTCTAACCCCATGAACATACTGCGCACCTTTTTCACCTACGGTTGTCTCAATGGGAACTGCAGTCAGTATACCTTCTCTACTACCAATCCCGACCGTACTATCGACTATTTGATTTACGCTCCTTTAAATGCCTTTACACCTACATACTATACGGTGTATACTTGGGCAAATAAAGAGTCCGACCATTTTCCGGTCATTGCAACTTTTAAATTGAACTTTTAAAAAATAAAAGTTATTTTTATTAACCATTTAGATAAACCTAAAATCAACCAACATATATCATAATGAAATTTCTGAGTTATTCCTTACTGGCTTTAACCTTATTTGCCTCTCAATCTTTCTCACAAGCCCAAGACAGAGCTTGGCTCATTGGCCAGCAGTTTGAAGAAAGACCGGATCCGGAACCGGCAGACACCAACGCCTGGAAAAAAATTAATACAGGCTTACATTTCAGCTATGCTTCTATAGACCAACGTTATCCCAAGTCTGTCATTCCTGCATTACAAAAATCCTTAACACATAACGTAACAGGCTGGAAAGGCGAGAAAGTGTCAGCCCAAATCCTTCTATGGACCAAAGAAAATATAAAGAGTGTCAGCATTGAGGTCAAAAATGAAAAAAGTTCCAACCAACTTTTGGCAGCAAATACCTCGGCTAGATTTCTGAGATATGTCCTTACCGACGAATTTGGTACAGGCTGTGGTAAAAGAACCCCTACAGACTATCCAGCACATCTTTCTGCCGATATGCTGGACGACCTGAAGCATATAGATATCCCTGCATACTCCGTAAGACCCGTATGGATTACTGTAGATATCCCGGCCTCGATAAAGGCAGACAAATATACCTTAACGTTAAATATTAGAACCGGCAACAAGGTGGTGGGTACCCTCCCCTTGACTGTTAAAGTACAAAACCATACGCTGCCCCCAGCAGCCCAATGGTCATTTCACCTAGACCAATGGCAGCACCCTAGTGCCGTCGCACGGGTCAACAACCTTAAAATGTGGAGCGACGAACATTTCGAAGCTCTGAAACCACAAATGGAATTATTGGCCAAAGCAGGACAAAAAGTCATCACTGCCACATTAAACAAAGATCCATGGCATGTTCAGACCTTTGACCCCTATGCCGATATGATTATCTGGACCAAGAAAAGGGACGGCTCATGGGAGTACGATTATACCGCTTTCGACAAATGGGTATCATTAATGATGGACTTGGGAGTGAAAAAAATGATCAACTGCTATTCCATCGTACCATGGAACAACGAAATTCACTACCATGACGAAACAACCAACAGTATTATCAATGTTGTGGCTAAGCCGGGAACAGCAATCTTCGAAGAGCTGTGGACTCCGTTCCTGAAAGATTTCAGCCGACACCTCAAACAGAAAGGTTGGCTGGAAATTACCAATATCGCACTGGACGAACGGCGAAAAGAAGAGTTAGCTGCTGCCTTCGATCTTATCTCTAGAGTTGCACCCAAACTTGGAGTAGCCTACGCCGATAACCACAAGACCTTCAAACAGTATCCTAATAGTAAGGATGTGAGTACAGCCATTAGAAATCCTATAGATTCTATAGATATCGTGCAACGTCGCTCCAAAGGTCTCAACACCACTTTCTATATCTGCTGTAGCGACAGCTTCCCTAACCAGTTTACATTCTCCTCTCCAGCAGAATCCGCCTATCTGGGATGGTATACTCTAGCAACCGGATATGACGGTATGCTCCGCTGGGCTTTCAACTCATGGGTAGAAAATCCACTGGAAGATTCGCGATTCCGCACCTGGCCCGCAGGAGATACCTACATCGTCTATCCTCAAGCACGAACTTCCGTACGTTACGAAAGACTGGTAGAAGGAATTCAAAGTTTCGAAAAGGTCAAAATTCTTCAGCAAAAACTCAAAAACAAAGGAAGAAACGACCTGATACGTAAAATAGAAGCTGCACTGGTACCGCTACGTAAAAACTTTAGAGACGATCATTGGCTGGAAAATCTAAACAAAGCGAAAGCCCTTGTAAATGAAATTTCCGATATCATATAAAATATTAATTTGCATATATATAATATAAAAGGACTTGAAAAATATTGCTATAAAAAGTATATTTGGAATAACGACCTATGAATAAACCTAATCATGTTTTAATTTTAAGTTAATCTTGAAATTAGAATTTTGATAGCATAGCCAGATAAAATTATGGATGCTACTAAAGTCTATTATACAATCAATCATAAGCTGAGAGAAGGATGTCATGAAGCCTTTATGGAAATATACAACAAAAATAATAGGCTCATGTACAACTATATCAGAAAGTATGTTTCTGATAGTAACACGATAGACGATATCATCCATGATTCATTCCTCAATCTCTGGAACGCTAAAGAACGCATCTCCGTATACCATAAAGTTGAAAATTACCTCTTTCGGATTACGAGAAATGAAATCTACAAATATTATAGGGAGCGCCTCAGGAAATTAAGCATTGAAGAGGAAATCCAAAAGAGCAAAACAGAAAGTTATGTGGTGGAAGGGGAAGATTGTCTGGCCAACCTCGAATACGAAAAGATATACCGCTTGGCGATAATGCAGTTACCGCCACAGCGCCAAAAGATTTTCAAACTGTCCCGAGAAGAAGGCCTGAGCTATCAAGAAATAGCTGAAAGACTGGACATATCACCCAACACGGTGAAAGAACACATGTCATTGGCAATGAAAACCATACGCACTTATCTGGTCAAAGAGCATGACATTGCCTTAGGCATCATTATTCTTAGCCTATTAGCCTTTTAAATATATAGCAAATCTTTAAACAAAAAAGCCTATCTTTCGATAGGCTTTTTATCTTAGAAAATCAAAATCCTTAATCTTCTTTTTTCTCTTCAGTAGCAGGAGCTGCTTCTTCTGTAGCTGCAGGTGCTTCAGCTTTTACCTCTTCAGTAGCTGCTTCAGCTGCTGCTTTTTTCTTACCACCACGACGACGTGTCGCTTTTTTCTCAGTTTTAGCAGTTTTACCGTAAACTTCGTTGTAGTCAACTAACTCGATGAATGCCATCTCAGCGTTGTCACCAAGACGGTTTTCCAATTTGATGATACGAGTGTAACCACCTGGACGATTAGCTACTTTTTCAGAAATTTCGCGGAACAAAATAGATACCGCTTCTTTGTCTTTTAAGTAAGAGAAAACTGTACGACGAGAGTGAGTCGTATCGTTTTTAGATTTAGTAATCAATGGCTCAACGTATTGACGTAAAGCTTTAGCTTTAGCTAAAGTAGTAGTAATACGTTTGTGTTTGATCAATGAAGTCGCCATGTTAGCTAACATCGCCTTACGGTGACTGTCAGTGCGGCCTAAGTGATTTACTTTTTTTCCGTGTCTCATTTTAGTTTTTGTTTTTTGTGCATACCGTTCTTACTAGCCTTAAGCGTTCAGAGGAATTATGCAACAGGTCGCTAAATATAATTTTTAGTTTACTTATTAATCTTCGTCAAGTCTGTATTTAGACAAGTTCATTCCGAATGATAAACCTTTCGATTTAACTAACTCTTGGATCTCGCTAAGCGATTTCTTACCGAAGTTACGGAATTTCAGCATGTCTGCTACATCATATGTTACTAACTCAGCAAGAGTACGAATATCAGCAGCTTTTAAACAGTTCAAAGCACGAACGGATAAATCCAAATCTACTAGCTCTGTTTTCAAAATCTTACGCATATGTAAGATTTCTTCATCCACTTCCTTAGTCTCTTCTTTAGTTTGAGACTCTAACAACATGTTTTCATCGGAGAATAACATGAAGTGTTGGATCAGGATACGAGCCGCTTCTTTCAAAGCATCTTCAGGGTGAATAGAACCATCTGTAGAGATATCCAATACTAACTTTTCATAGTCAGTTTTTTGCTCTACACGATAGTTTTCAATGGTATATTTTACATTCTTAATCGGAGTGTAGATAGAATCTATAGCGATCAAACCTACAGGACCATCAGCTACTTTGTTCTCTTCCGCATTTACATATCCACGACCCTTAGCAACTGACAATTCAACCTCTAGTGTAACTGTAGGTTCCATGTTACAGATTACCAAGTCAGGATTCAAAACTGTAAAGTTGTTTGAAAACTTAGTGATATCACCAGCTTTGAACTGCTCTTGACCATTGATAACTACAAAGATTTTCTCGTTATCCCCCTGCTCACCTGTTTTTTTGAAACGTACTTGTTTCAAATTTAAGATGATTTCAGTTACATCCTCTACGACTCCTTTGATGGTAGAAAATTCATGAGATACGCCCGAAAATCTTACCGACGTAATTGCATATCCTTCAAGTGAGGACAATAAAATACGGCGCAAAGCATTACCAATCGTTACACCAAAACCTGGCTCTAATGGACGAAATTCGAAAGTACCATCAAAATCCGTAGATTTTTGCATGATAACTTTATCCGGTCTTTGAAATGCTAAAATTGCCATTTATATTCTTTTATATTTTTTTCAACAATGTAATCTTAATAGCATATGCATAACCTTCTGAAGATTATGCATATCGCTATTAATTATTATTTAGAGTACAACTCTACGATTAAGTTTTCTTTGATATTCTCAGGGATCTCTGCTCTTTCTGGATAATTTACGAATTTACCAGTAAGGTTTTTAGCGTCCCACTCTAGCCAGCTGTATTTGTTGATTGCTCTACCTGCAACCGAGTTAGCGATAACCTCTAGAGATTGTGAACGCTCACGTACAGCAATTACATCACCTGGACGAACACTATATGATGGAATGTTAACAACTTCGCCGTTAACAGTAATGTGCTTATGTGAAACTAATTGACGAGCTGCAGCACGTGTAGGTGCAATACCTAAACGGAATACTACGTTATCTAAGCGAGCTTCCAATAATTTTAAGAAGTTCTCACCCGTAATACCTTCTTTTGCTGAAGCTTTAGCAAACAAGTTAGCAAACTGACGCTCTAATACACCGTAAGTGTATTTCGCTTTTTGCTTTTCTAACAACTGAATAGCGTATTCAGACTGTTTACCTCTTCTTTTCGATGGACCGTGTTGGCCTGGAGGATAATTCTTTTTCTCTAACGCTTTATCTGGGCCGAAAATTGGCTCTCTGAACTTACGTGCAACTTTGGACTTTGGTCCTGTATATCTTGCCATTTCTTTCTCTGTTTTAAGTATCTATCAGCCTGTAACTGACGAATCTTATCTTAAACAATAATTATTATTAAACTCTTCTACGTTTTGGAGGACGACAACCGTTGTGAGGAAGTGGTGTAATATCCTTAATAGCTGTTACATCAATACCTACTTGTTGTAAAGTACGGATTGCCATCTCGCGACCAGCACCTGGACCTTTAACGAATACTTCAACTTTACGTAAACCTAAGTCGTAAGCAACTTTACCACAGTCTGACGCTGCTTGGCTTGCTGCATATGGAGTGTTCTTTTTAGAACCTCTGAAGCCCATTTTACCAGCTGAAGACCATGAAATAGTCTGACCTGAGTTATTCGTTAAAGTAATAATAATGTTGTTAAAAGTAGCATTGATATGAGCTTGACCAACAGGCTCAACAACAACGATACGTTTTTTAGTAACTTTTTTACTTTTAGCCATTGTTTACTTGTTATTTAGTAGCTTTCTTCTTGTTTGCAACTGTCTTACGTTTACCTTTACGCGTACGAGAGTTGTTTTTAGTACGTTGACCACGAACTGGTAAGTGTTTACGGTGACGCAATCCACGGTAACAACCGATATCCATCAAACGCTTGATATTCAATTGGATTTCTGAGCGTAAAGCACCTTCTACTTTGATCTCATCGTTGATGATAGTACGAATGGCTGTTAATTGCTCATCGTTCCATTCTGAAACTTTAACGTCATGACTGATTCCTGCTTTATCCAAGATGTAAGCAGCTGTGGCACGACCGATACCAAAAATGTACGTTAGGCCAATAACACCTCTTTTGTTTTTAGGTAAATCTATACCTGCTATCCTTGCCATATAATTCTTTAAGCGATTTGTTAACTAATTATCCCTGACGTTGTTTGAACTTAGGGTTCTTTTTGTTGATCACAAAAACTTTTCCTTTACGACGGATCACTTTGCAATCCGCACTACGTTTTTTTACTGATGCTTTTACTTTCATTGTAATAAATTGTTAAAAGCTCTGATTAGAGCATTGTCTTATTTATAACGATAAGTTATTCTACCTTTTGTTAAATCATAAGGCGACATCTCTAATTTCACTTTGTCTCCTGGTAAAATTTTGATATAATGCATACGCATCTTACCGGAAATATGTGCAATAATCTCATGCCCATTCTCCAGTTCTACCCGAAACATAGCATTAGACAATGCTTCTTTGATTACTCCGTCTTGTTCTATAGAGGCCTGTTTAGCCATATATCAATCTTTATTAACGTTTTAACAACCTGCACTTAACAGGAGTGCAAAGATAAACAAAAAATATTGAAAACCAACTACTTTTTATTCAAAACTTTCTCGATCTCGTCAAAATTCAATAGCACGTCCGGAGATCCCTTGCGAATGGCAACCATTTGCTCAAAATGGGCAGACAATTTTCCATCTATTGTACTCACTGTCCAGCCGTCATCCCAGAATTTAACCCCGGCCTTGCCGGCATTAATCATAGGTTCTATACAGATTACCAAGCCCGGTTCCAACTTAGGTCCGGAACCTCTTTTTCCGTAATTCGGAACTTCCGGCTTTTCATGGAGGTGTAAGCCTACACCATGACCAACCAGCTCGCGTACGATTCCGAAATTGTACGGGCGGATATACTCTTGAATTGCAGATGAGATATCTCCCACTCGCTTTCCAGCTACAGCTTGTTCAAGCCCCTTCTGCAAAGAAGCTTTTGTAACGTCTAATAGTAATTGCGCCTCTTTAGAAATTTCTCCTACTCCGAATGTATAGGCAGAATCAGAAATAAAGCCATTAAGGTTCACCCCACCATCTACCGACACCAAGTCTCCGTCTTTAATCACATACTCACTCGGAAAACCATGCACCACCTGATCATTAACGGATATACATAAAGAGTATGGAAAACCTTGGTAATTCAGAAACGCCGGTGTACCACCATGGTCGTGAATAAATTCATAAGCTAATTTGTCCAACGACAATGTAGTAATACCAGGTTTGATTACCTTGGCAACTTCAACGAGTAAATTCGAGAGTACTTTTGCTGACTCTCGAATTTGCTCGATTTGTTCTTCTGTTTTTAAAATTACTTTAGACATCTAAAGAATTAAATTGCTGATTGATCATACCCTTCTACCCCAACAGCCGAACGGCCTTTAACACGTCCGGTTTTCATCAAACCGTCATAGTGACGCATTAATAAATGTGATTCGATCTGCTGAAGCGTATCCAACACTACACCTACCAAAATCAACAACGAAGTACCGCCGTAAAAATGTGCAAATGTATTATTTACACCTAATGCACTCGCTATTGAAGGCAATATAGCGATCACAGCTATGAAAATAGCTCCCGGAAACGTAATGCGAGAAATAACATTATCGATGAATAAGTTAGTCTCGTATCCCGGTTTGATACCTGGTATGAAGCCACCATTTTTCTTCATATCCTCTGCCATCTGTTGAGGGTTGACCATGATAGCCGTATAGAAGAATGTAAACGCTATGATTAAAATAGCAAAGGTGACATTATACGGTATCGAAGTAAAATCTGTCAACGATCTCAAGAAGTCAGAGTTTTGAAAGCTAGGTACAAATTGCGCCAAAGACATTGGTAAGAACATGATAGCCTGAGCAAAAATAATAGGCATTACACCTGCTGCATTGACCTTCAACGGAATGTACTGACGCACACCTCCAATCTGTTTGTTACCAACAATCTTCTTAGCATATTGTACAGGAACTTTGCGCACGCCTTGTACGATTAGTATCGTAAAAATCACAACAAAGAACAAAGCTATGAACTCCACAATGAATGGAATGATACCTCCACCGCTTGGACTCATACGCGATCCCCATTCAGCTATAATACCTCCCGGCAACTGAGCAATGATACCCACCATGATAATCAAAGAGATACCATTACCTATACCTTTATCGGTAATTTTTTCACCCAACCACATCACAAACAAGGTTCCTGCAGTCAACACAATAGCACTTAAAATAGTGAACATCGGATCAGATATAGTTTTCGCGCTGTCATCAATCTGAGTTTTCACGTACGCTATAGCCTGAACCAATGTGATAGCTACTGTAAGATAACGGGTAATCTGATTAAGTTTTTTACGACCAGATTCTCCTTCTCTTTGCATTTTCTGAAACGCAGGAACGGCTATCCCCAATAATTGTACAACGATAGAAGCCGAGATGTAAGGCATTACACCAAGAGCAAAGATTGCCGAACGGGAGAATGAACCTCCGGAGAACATGTTGATCATGCCCAGAAGCCCTTCTTTCTCTCCGGCACTTGCCAAAGCTTCAGGATTTACACCTGGAAGAACCACGTGACATCCAAAACGATAAATAAGAAGAAATAGTAAGGTATTTAAAATACGATTACGTAAGTCTTCAATCTTCCATATATTGGTTAAGGTTGTGATTAGTTTTTTCATGTATTAAAGTTTTACGATAGAACCACCTGCAGCTTCAATTGCTTTTTGAGCAGACGCTGAGAATGCATGCGCTTTAACTTCAACTTTAGCTTTCAACTCACCACGACCTAAGATTTTCACAAGATCATTTTTAGATACAAGACCATGCTCTCTTAAAGTATCGAAATCTATAACTGTCAAGTTATATTTATCTACTAAACCTTGGATAACGTCTAAGTTTACACCATTGTACTCAACACGGTTGAAGTTTTTGAAACCGAATTTTGGTACACGACGCTGCAAAGGCATTTGACCACCTTCGAAACCGATTTTAGTAGAGTGACCTGAACGTGAACCAGCACCTTTATGACCACGTGTAGATGTGCCGCCACGACCAGAACCTTGACCACGACCAATACGTTTTCTGCTTTTTGTTGAACCAACAGCTGGTTTTAAATTACTTAAGTTCATCTTATTAACCTAAATTATGTTGCTCCTTCGCTCTCACTAAACAGGAAACAACGTTAAACAATAAATTTATAAATAAATAACTAATGGAAAGAATAAAATATCCTTTCCATACGATTATTTTTTCATTAGATAGCTTCCACAGCAACTAAATGGTTCACTTTGCGCACCATTCCGATGATAGCTGGAGTAGCTTCTACTTCTACTGAGTGGTTGATTCTTTTCAATCCTAAAGCCTCAATAGTTTTCTTTTGGCGTTCGCTTCTGTCGATAACGCTCTTTATCTGGGTAATTCTAATCTTTGCCATGATAATTAACCGTTAAATACTTTATTTAAATCGACACCGCGGTGTTGAGCTACTGTGTATGCATCGCGCATGCTAGTCAATGCTGCAATAGTTGCTTTCACTACGTTGTGTGGGTTTGATGATCCTAAAGATTTTGCCAATACGTCTTTGATACCGGCTGATTCCAGTACGGCACGCATTGCACCACCTGCCAATACCCCAGTACCGTCTACAGCTGGCTTGATCAATACAGAACCACCTGAGAATTTACCGTATGCTTCGTGTGGAACTGTTCCATTGATGATAGGAACTTTCACCAAATTCTTTTTAGCATCATCAATACCTTTAGTGATAGCTTCAGTAACCTCTTTAGCTTTACCTAAGCCATAACCAACGATACCGTTTTCATCACCAACTACTACGATAGCTGAAAAACTAAAAGTACGACCACCTTTAGTCACCTTAGCTACACGTTGGATGCTAACTAAGCGATCTTTTAATTCAATTTCGCTTGATTTTACTCTTTTAATATTGCTTAATGCCATTCTTTCTATTGATTAAAAGTCTAAACCGCCTTCGCGAGCACCTTCCGCCAATGATTTTACACGGCCATGGTATAAGTACCCATTACGGTCAAAAACTACTTTATTAATACCTGCTGCTAATGCTTTCTCAGCTACTAATTTACCTACAGCTTTAGATTGTTCTACTTTAGTACCTGATGCGGTGAAATCTTTCGACATGCTTGAAGCAGAAACTAAAGTTTTGCCTGTAGTATCGTCGATGATCTGCGCATAGATACCTTTATTAGATCTAAATACTGATAAACGAGGACGCTCAGTTGTACCAGCAAGTCTTTTTCTTATTCCTAATTTGATTCGCTCTCTGCGAGATGTTTTACTTCCTGCCATGGTTATTATTTTTTAGCTGATTTACCTGCTTTTCTTCTTAATACTTCACCCTCGAACTTGATACCTTTACCTTTGTAAGGCTCTGGCTTACGGAAGCTGCGGATTTTCGCTGCTACCTGACCAAGTAATTGCTTGTCGATAGACTCAAGCGTGATTGTAGGGTTTTTACCTTTTTCAGCAGTTGTTGTTACTTTAATTTCCTTTGGCAATACAAAAACAATCTGGTGAGAGAAACCTAATGTCAGTTCCAATGTATTACCAGTGTTTGATGCACGGTAACCTACACCGACTAACTCTTGTGTAGTTTTGTAACCTTCAGTTACACCAATCACCATATTGTTGATTAGCGCACGGTACAAACCGTGTAAAGCTTTGTGTTTCTTTTGATCAGTAGGGCGAGATACGATAATTTTACCGTCTTCGGTGGATACCGTAATGTCGCTATCTACTTTTTGAGTTAATTCACCTTTAGGGCCTTTTACTGTTACCAGATTCTTGTCTGATACAGTTACCGTTACTCCCGCAGGAATAGCGATAGGCGCTTTTCCAATTCTTGACATTTTTCCGTGTTTTTTTTCCTAGATTAATAAACGTAACATAAAACCTCACCACCTACGTTTTGCAGACGAGCTTCCTTATCTGTCATCACTCCTTTAGAGGTAGACAAGATAGCGATGCCCAAGCCGTTCAAAACGCGAGGCATGTTTTCAACACTTGCATACTTTCTTAAACCAGGTTTACTCACACGTGTCAAAGTGCGAATAGCCGGTACTTTGCTAATTGGATGGTACTTCAAAGCGATTTTGATAGAACCTTGAGGCCCTTCTTCAATGAATTTGTAATTAGCAATGTAACCTTTGTCAAAAAGAACTTTTGTAATTTCTTTTTTAAGGTTCGATGCAGGAATTTCAACAACCCTGTGGTTGGCCTTAATGGCATTCCTTACTCGTGTAAGGTAATCCGCGATTGGATCTGTATTCATTTTACTTTATACTGATTTATGACAACGGTTTCCCTGCTCAACCTAGAGCTGAGACCTATTGTCTGTTTAACAAATAATTGCAATGCAAAAACCCTGATAAGTCCTATTTCAGACTTATCCGGGCAAAAATAAATATTTTTTCGAGATTACCAAGAAGCTTTTTTTACTCCTGGGATCTTACCATCTAATGCCATCTCACGGAAGGTAACACGTGAGATACCAAATTGACGCATATATCCTTTTGGACGACCAGTTAATTTACAACGATTGTGTAAACGAACCGGAGAAGCATTCTTAGGTAATTTATCTAAAGCTGCGTAATCTCCAGCTGCTTTCAAAGCTGCACGCTTAGCTGCATATTTAGCTACCAACTTCTGACGTTTGATTTCGCGTGCTTTTACTCCTTCTTTAGCCATTGTTGTTCGAATTTTGATTTTTGAATGGTAAACCGAATTGTTTTAATAACTCCAATGCTTCGATATCGTTTGTAGCTGAAGTTACAAAGGTAATATCCATACCAGCGATCTTGTTGATTTTGTCAATGTTGATCTCTGGGAAGATAATTTGCTCAGTGATACCTAAGTTGTAGTTACCTCTTCCGTCGAAACCTTTGTCGCTGATACCGCGGAAGTCACGGATACGTGGCAAAGACACAGAAATCAAACGGTCTAAAAATTCGTACATATGGTTGTCGCGTAATGTTACACGAGCACCGATAGGCATTCCTTTACGAAGTTTGAAGTTAGAGATATCCTTTTTAGATTTAGTCGCAACAGCTTGTTGACCCGTAATCAAGGTTAACTCAGCGATAGCATTATCGATTAATTTTTTATCTGCTGTAGCAGCACCGATACCTTGCGATACAACTATTTTCTCAAGTTTCGGAACTTGCATAACGCTTTTATACTGGAATTTCTCTTTAAGCGACACACGGATTTCTTCCGCATATTTCGCTTTTAATCTTGGTACGTAAGTCATTATTTAATTTCCTCCCCTGATTTTTTAGCGTAACGAACAATTTTGCCATCTGCATTAACTTTGCGACCAACGCGGGTAGGAACCCCTGTTTTAGGATCTATTAAAGCTAAGTTTGAGATGTGGATAGCAGCTTCTTTCTCGATAATACCACCTTGAGGATTTGCTGCGGTTGGTTTAGTGTGCTTTTTAACTTTGTTAGCGCCTTCTACGATAGCTCTGTTGGCTTCCACCAAAACCTCTAATACTTTTCCTTGGACACCTTTAGAGTTACCGGCGATAACTTTCACTAAATCACCTTTTTTGATTTTTAGTTTGTGCGTTTTTTTAGTTTTCTGTGCCATAATTATAAAACCTCCGGTGCTAGTGATACAATCTTCATGAACTGTTTCTCACGTAATTCACGAGCTACTGGTCCGAAAATACGTGTTCCACGTGGTTCATCGTTGTTATTTAACAATACTGCAGCGTTGTCATCGAAACGAATGTATGATCCGTCTTTACGACGTATCTCTTTTTTCGTACGTACCACTACTGCTTTAGAAACTGCTCCTTTTTTGATGTTTCCTGAAGGCAAAGCGCTTTTTACAGATACAACAATCTTATCTCCGATTGATGCATAACGCTTGCGCGTACCGCCCAATACACGGATTACTAAAACCTCTTTAGCACCGCTATTGTCAGCTACATTTAGTCTAGATTCTTGTTGTACCATGTTATTTAGCCCTTTCTAAAATTTCAACTAATCTCCAGTTCTTTGTTTTACTCAGCGGACGAGTCTCCATGATTAATACCTTATCGCCGATACCGCAGGTATTGTTTTCGTCATGAGCTTTAAATTTAGTAGTTTTCTTCACAAACTTACCGTAGATAGGGTGTTTCACTTTACGCTCTACAGCTACTACGATAGATTTGTCCATCTTGTTGCTAACTACTAAGCCGATTCTTGTTTTTCTTAGATTTCTTTCCATTTCGACTTAAATTTTATGCCTCAGCGGCTGTTTCAGACTTTGCTGCATTCTTACGCTTTGATAACTCAGTAGAGATACGAGCGATAGTTTTGCGTGTTGCTTTTAAAACGTTAGGGTTTTCTAAAGCAGAAACAGCATGTGCAAACTTTAATTTGTTTAACGTAGCTTTCTCTTCAGCCAATTTAGCTGTCAAAGCTTCTGTTGTTAATTCTACGATTTCTGAATATTTCATTGCTTTCAGTGTTAATGTTGGGTTATCAATCGGTTTATATATGCCTCTCGAGTAACGGTCGAGAGGCTAAACTATTGACATTACCAACTTTTTTATGCTCCTACGTAGTCTCTACGTACTACAAACTTAGTTTGTACCGGTAACTTTTGAGCTGCTAGACGCAACGCTTCTTTAGCAACTTCTAGTGGCACACCTTCTGCTTCGAAAAGGATACGTCCAGGGCGTACTACGGCTACCCAATATTCTGGAGCACCTTTACCTTTACCCATACGTACCTCAGCAGGTTTCTTAGTAACCGGCTTGTCCGGGAATATACGGATCCACACTTGACCCTCACGTTTCATATAACGTGTTACCGCAATACGAGCAGCCTCGATTTGACGGCTAGTGATCCATGCTGGCTCCATTGATTTGATACCGAAAGAACCGAAAGCTAATTCTGCTCCGCGAGTAGCATTACCTTTCATGCGGCCTTTCTGCATCTTTCTGAACTTCGTTCTTTTTGGCTGTAACATGTTCGTATTATTTTTAACCTACCGTTAAGGCAGATATTTTACTTCTTGTTGTTAATTAATCCTTTTTAGCACCACGATTTCCACCACGGCGTCCACCACGGCCACGGCCACGGTTGTCACGACGTTCGCCATCGTTACCACCACGAGATCTCGTGTTAGAAGTTTGACCAATGTTTGGAGAAAGATCACGTTTGCCGTAAACTTCACCTTTACAGATCCAAACTTTAACACCGATTTTACCGTAAGTAGTTAAAGCTTCAGCTAAAGCGTAGTCGATATCCGCACGCAAAGTATGTAGAGGTGTTCTACCTTCTTTGTATTGCTCAGTACGAGCCATCTCAGCACCACCAAGACGACCTGAACACATTACTTTGATACCTTCTGCGCCCATACGCATTGTAGAAGCGATAGCTGTTTTCATTGCACGACGGAATGAAATACGTGCTTCTAATTGCTTAGCGATACCTTCTGCTACTAGTTTGGCATCTAACTCTGGACGTTTGATCTCGAAGATGTTGATTTGAACGTCTTTCTTCGTCAATTTTTTCAACTCTTCTTTGATCTTATCTACTTCTTGTCCACCTTTACCGATAACGATTCCTGGACGAGCCGTATGGATTGTTACAGTGATACGTTTTAAAGTTCTTTCAATAACAACTTTAGCTACACCACCTTTTGCGATACGTACAGAAAGATATTTTCTGATTTTTTCGTCCTCAACTAATTTATCGGAATAGTTCTTACCGCCGAACCAGTTAGAGTCCCATCCTCTGATGATTCCTAATCTGTTACCTATTGGATTTGCTTTTTGTCCCATTCTATAATAAATTAGTTGTTAACGTTATTTAAACTATCTACTACCAAAGTCACGTGGTTCGAGCGTTTACGTATTCTGTATCCACGGCCTTGAGGAGCTGGACGTAATCTTTTTAACTGACGGCCACCGCCTACTTGAACTTCTTTCACATACAATGCGCTATCAGCTACTGAAGCTCCTTCGTTTTGCGATTCCCAGTTTTTAATTGCTGACAATAACAATTTTTCAACGCGAGCCGCTGCTTCTTTGCCCGAATGTTTAAGAATATATAGAGCGTTTTCTACTTTTTCGCCACGGATAAGATCCACTACTAAACGCATTTTACGTGGTGAAGTAGGGCAATTCAATAATTTGGCAGTAGAAGCTCCTCCTTTTTGAGCTTTTGCCTGCTCTTTGCGTTGTCTGATCAATACAGACTTCTTAAGTTTTTTTGTTGCTTCCATTACCTATTATTTTTTCTTTTCTGCGTGGCCTTTGAATGTACGCGTAGGCGCAAATTCACCAAGCTTGTGACCAACCATATTTTCTGTTACATAAACCGGAATGAATTTATTCCCGTTGTGCACTGCGAAGGTATGGCCTACAAAATCAGGTGAAATCATCGATCTACGAGACCAAGTTTTGATTACTGACTTTTTGTTAGTTTCATTCATAGAAAGAACTTTTCTTTCTAAGTTGTGATCGATATAAGGACCTTTTTTAATTGAACGAGCCATTATTTTTTCCTTCTTTCAATGATGTAACGATTCGATGTTTTCTTTTTACTGCGTGTTTTGAAACCTTTCGCTAATAGGCCTTTGCGTGAACGAGGGTGACCTCCTGATGCACGACCTTCACCACCACCCATTGGGTGATCTACTGGGTTCATAGCAACACCACGTACGCGAGGACGACGACCTAACCAACGTTTGCGACCTGCTTTACCTAACACTTGGTTTGATTTCTCAGCATTAGATACCGAACCGATTGTCGCAACACATGTTGCTAAGATCATACGAGTCTCTCCTGATGGCAATTTGATAATAGCATACTTACCATCACGTGCAGACAACTGTGCGTACGTTCCTGCAGAACGTGCGATCGCACCACCTTGACCTGGGTTCAACTCGATGTTGTGGATGATAGAACCCAAAGGAATGTTTGCTAATGGTAAAGTATTACCAACTTCTGGGGCAACATGATCACCTGCGATTACAGTCTGACCAACTTGTAAACCAGCTGGAGCAATGATGTAACGTTTTTCACCATCCGCGTAGTGCAACAAGGCAATACGTGCTGTACGGTTTGGATCGTACTCAATAGTAGCTACTTTTGCAGGGATATCTTTTTTATCGCGTTTGAAATCAATTAATCGGTATGCTTTCTTGTGCCCTCCACCGATGTAACGCATAGTCATTTTACCGGTGTTGTTACGACCACCTGACTTCTTGATGCTAACTACTAATGATTTCTCAGGAACGTTTGTTGTAACGTCTGAATAATCAGCACCTACTCTGAAACGAGTACCAGGGGTTACCGGTTTGAATCTTTTAACTGCCATTTTTTATTTATATAACACTGTAAAAGTCAATAGTTTCACCATCTTTAATCGTTACGATGGCCTTTTTATACTTAGGAGCTCTTCCAGAAACGAAACCTGCTTTTGTGTAACGGTTTTTTGCTTTACCAGCTACAACAGAAGTATTTACGGCAACAACAGTTACACCAAACATCTCTTCTACAGCAGCTTTAATCTGAATCTTGTTTGCTCTGTGATCTACTTTGAAAGCATAACGGTTCAATTTCTCCGTTAATAACGAAGCTTTCTCAGTTAAGATAGGTTTTTTAATGATCTCCATATTACTTAGCTAATGCTTCCTCCAAAGTTTTAACAGATTCTGTAGTCAACAACAATTTAGTAGCATTCAATACATCATAAGTATTCAATTCAGAAGCTACCACAACTTTTGTTTTCTTCAGATTTCTGCTTGATAAATAAACATTGTTATTGTATGCTGGTAAAACCAATAAAGTTTTCTCGTCAGCAACATTTAATGCGTTGATTAAAGCTACGTAGTTTTTAGTCTTGATAGAATCGAAGTTCACTTCATCCAAAACCAAAATATTGTTTTCTTGCGCTTTGTATGTCAACGCTGATTTACGCGCTAATTGCTTTAATTTTTTGTTTAATTTAAAGCTATAGTCACGAGGTTGAGGACCGAAAATACGACCACCACCGTTAAACAATGGAGACTTAATAGAACCCGCACGAGCACCACCAGTACCTTTTTGTTTATGTAATTTACGAGTTGAACCCGCAATTTCGTTACGTTGTTTAGACTTGTGAGTACCTTGGCGTTGGTTCGCTAAGTATTGTTTCACGTCCAAATAGATAGCATGGTCGTTAGGTTGTACTCCGAATACTGACTCAGGTAGCTGCACCTTGGCACCTGTTTCCTTACCTGATAAATTTAATACATTAACTTCCATCTCTACTATTTGTCTATGATTACATATGAACCTTTAGCTCCTGGTACAGAGCCACTAACAACGATCAGGTTTTGCTCAGGGTAAACTTTCAATACTTGCAAGTTTTGAACTTTCACTCTTTCACCACCTGTACGACCCGCCATGCGCATACCTTTGAATACGCGTGAAGGCCATGAAGAAGCACCTAATGAACCTGGAGCACGTAGCCTGTTGTGCTGACCGTGAGTAGCACCACCTACACCACCAAATCCGTGACGCTTCATAACACCTTGGAAACCTTTACCTTTTGAAGTACCAACTACATCTACGTACTCGCCTTCTTTGAATAAAGTCACATCCACGATGTCACCTAGTTGCTTCTCCTCTTCGAAAGATTTGAACTCAACTAATTTACGCTTAGGAGTCACGCCCGCTTTTGCGAAGTGTCCTTTTAAAGGAGCGGTAACATTTTTCTCTTTAGCATCATCAAAACCCAGTTGAACTGCTGAATAACCGTCCTTTTCTACCGTACGTATCTGCGTTACCACGCACGGCCCAGCCTCAATCACTGTACAAGGGATGTTTCTACCCTCTGCATCGTACAGGCTGGTCATTCCTACTTTTTTACCAATAATTCCTGACATGTTATAAATTAATTAATTAAAGTCCATCGAAGCAGTAGGGCTTCGCTCAAGACATACTTTTCCCAATAAGGGACTGCAAAAGTACAAAGAATTTTATAACTATCAAATAATTAACAAATTATTTTTTGTTTTATTCTGAAATTCTTTACTTCAAATCTTAGAACCTTTTATTGATACCTCTTCAAAATACGGTTATACTCTTCACTATTCAGGAAATAGGAATAGTAATTTCTTTCAGATAAAGACAGAATTTATACTCTAATCCATTAAAATAAGGACGGCATTGGAACCTTCCGATAAAATATCAAGGCGTATCGAAAAATCTCAATACGCCTTGCCTCTCAAATATCTCATGATGTAAAGTTAATACTGTCCTGTATTCAGCATGACAAGGGTACAAGCCTCTACAGTTTCAATACCTGCCTCCTGGAGTTTATTTTTCAACTCGGGATTTTCGGCTCCGGGATTGAAAATAACCCGCTTTGGCTTGGTATTTAAAATATAGTCGTAATAATGTACTTGATGCTGTGGATTGACATACACCGTGATGGTGTCTATATCATCGTGAATATTCACCGCCGGCTCGATGGGCACACCGGCAACCTCCCCTTCCTTACGCCCGACATTGACTATTGGATACCCTTTTCTTACTAATTTGTTGGCTACTAAATACGAATATCGAGCGGTGTTGGTACTGGCTCCTAATATCAATGTCTTTTTCATAATAATGCTGTTTTAGTTATCTATAAAACTACCTTTGGAATCATAGGCGTTTTGCCTTAATATAGGCATTTCTAAGATTTTATACAAGTCGTCAAGCTGATTTAAACTACCGTTGACCATATTAGATAACAATACTATCGTAATATCGTTTGTCAGATCTCTGATATACAGATTTTTAAAACCATGCCACCAACCAGTATGATAGACTATCTTATGTTTGTCCGTGGTAAACATTCTCCATCCATAACCATAGCTGAACACGCCCCTACGAGCATCCGAACGTGGTACGTAGGCAGAATCCAGCAGCTCCTTGCGCAAAAGCCGTCCTTCTTTCAAAGCTATATCTAAAAGATACAGGTCTCTCACCGTACTGTATATGCCCTTGTCTCCCAAGGGACCATCAAGATAGTCCTGTACCACCGATCTGCGCCACACACGGTCATGCCCCACCACATCGGTAGGTATTTTGTCGTACTTAACCGTGGAAAGTGCAGCCGTATTCTTCATGCCTGCAGGTTTGAACACATTTGCCTGCATGTAGCTGTCAAAATCTTGTCCCGAAACCTTTTCTATTATGGCGCCCAACAGCATATAGTTAGAGTTATTATAATGGAATCTTCCGTTCGGGCGACCATAAGGCGCCGGCTTATGCTCTATCATCAGCTTGATCGCATCCATATTAGACATTCCCTTACGTCTATCCGGCCATATTTTATCTACAAAATACACGTAATTAGGCAATCCTGAACGGTGAGTTAGCAGCTGACGTACAGTAACCCCCTCATACGGAAAGCCCGGGAAAAAGTCCGAAACCTTCTGATCAATCTGAATTTTGCCCTGGTCGATAAGCTGCAAGATCGCCAAGGCCGTCATAGGTTTGGATACCGATGCCAGCTCAAACTTGGAATCTATATGAAGACTATCTTTATGCAGATAGTCAGCCCAACCAAAGGAATTCTGATAGATGATTTTTCCTTTTTTGGCAATCAACACATTACCATTGAAGCCCGATCTCTTATGCAGGCGCTGCATAAACTCGTCAATGCGTTTATCTGCCTGAGCAGGATCGTAAATCAATGCTATACTGTCTAACTCGGCTTGCTTCTTCTGTACTTCTTCTTGTTTTTTCTCTTCTGAACTGCACGCTATAAAAACGGATAAGACAAAACTATAAACGATAATTTCTACTAGTCTCTTCACTCTACTATCTACGTTGATGAATCCAAATAAATATAATAGGATTATACATTAATTTCAAAACATAAAAGCCACTTTAACTGGTAAAGTGGCTTTTATTTATGTTCTGCAACAATCTATTTACGCTAACAAACGGATTGGTGCTTCCAATAATCCTTTCAAGGTTTGTAAGAACTGAGCACCTGTAGCCCCATCGATCACACGGTGGTCACATCCTAAAGTCAACTTCATGATGTTTCCTGGTACTACAGCTCCATTTTTCACTACAGGAACCTGTTGGATAGCTCCTACAGATAGGATAGCACCATCAGGAGAGTTAATAATCGATGTAAACTCATCAATACCAAACATTCCTAAGTTAGATACCGTAAATGTAGAGCCTTCCCAATCAGCAGGTGTCAATTTCTTAGCTTTTGCTCTTGCAGCAAATTCTTTGACCTCTGCCGAAATATGCGACAACGACTTGCCGTCAGCAAAACGTACCACAGGAACTAACAAGCCATCTTCAACAGCCATCGCCACACCGATGTTTGTATGCTCGTTGAAGCGGATTTTATCCCCTTGCCATGAAGAGTTTACGGCAGGGTGTTTCTTCAACGCTACAGCAACAGCTTTGATTACCATGTCGTTGAAAGAAACTTTCACCGGAGCATACTCGTTAATCTGCGCACGAGCAGCGATAGCGTTATCCATGTCCACAGTCACTGTCAAGTAGAAGTGAGGAGCAGTGAACAATGACTCAGATAGGCGACGCGCAATAGTCTTACGCATTTGTGAAATGCCTGTCTCTGTATATTTTTCTTCTCCAACATATGTTGGCAAGCTGATAGTCGTAGTTTCTGCTTTAGGAGCTTCGGCAGATGCCGCAGCAGCAGGAGCCGCTTTAGCTGTCGCCAGATAGTTTTCTACGTCTCTTTTTACGATACGGCCACCGTCGGCAGAGCCTTTGATTTCGCTCAAGTTAACTCCTTTTTCTTTTGCGATTTTGCGTGCCAAAGGAGATGCTTTGATGCGTGAATCATCTGACGAAGATACTGCTGATGATGCAGCTGCAGGAGCTGCCGACTCAGGCGCTTTTTCTTCCTGCTTCGATTCCGTCTTAGGAGCCGACTTCACCTGATTCAACAAAGGAGTTACATCTGTTCCGGCAGGACCTACGATAGCAATGATATCGTTTACTTTTGCTGCTTGGCCTGCTTCTACACCGATGTATAACAACGTACCTTCTGCATAGGCCGTCACCTCCATGGTAGCTTTGTCCGTCTCTACATCCGCTATGGCATCATCCGACTTAATGGTATCACCCACCTTGAAATTCCACTGAGCGATCACACCCTCTTTCATCGTGTCACTCAATAAAGGCATGGTGATTACAGTACAGCCTAAGTCTTCTGCTGTCACTGTAGACTCAGATGCTGCAGGAGCAGCTTCCTCTTTAGCTTCTTCCGCTGCAGGAGCTTCTTCCTTAGTAGCAGATCCACCATCTAATAAAGCTTGGTAATCCTCCCCCTCTTCTCCCAACACAGCGATAACGGCGTTCACAGGAACTGCTTCTCCTTCTTTAGGACCTATATATAACAATGTACCTTCTTGATAAGACTCGAAGTCCATTGTTGCTTTATCTGTTTCGACCTCTGCGATAAGGTCTCCAGCATTTACTTTGTCGCCAACTTTTTTGTGCCATTTCGCGATCACCCCTTCTGTCATGGTGTCGCTCATCTTAGGCATTTTAACTACTTCAGCCATTTATTTATAGTAGATTATATCTTAATAAAAACCTTTGTGAATATACGATTGAATTAGTCCATTACAAACGGATAGTCTTCTTGCACATAGATATCTTTGTACAACTCGTCTACCGTCGGATATGGAGACTCTTCAGCAAATTTCACAGACTCGTCGATCACACGTTTCACTTCAGCCTCTACTTCTGCAAACCATGCTTCATCAGCATACTTGTTCTCTAAGATAGCTGCTTTAGTAGTGATCAAAGGATCTTTGCCTTTGTACTCTTCCAACTCTTCTTTTGTACGATACTTCGCAGGGTCAGACATTGAGTGGCCTTTGTAGCGGTAGGTACGAATCTCCAAGAATGTAGGACCTTCGCCAGCACGCGCTCTTTGTACGGCTTCATCCACCGCATTATGAACCGCCACCGGATCCATACCGTCAACCGGAGCACAAGGCATATCAAAACCTAAACCGATTTTGAAGATATCTATCATATTAGTAGTACGCTGTACGGATGTACCCATAGCGTAACCGTTGTTCTCACAGATAAACACAACAGGCAATTTCCATAACATCGCCATGTTGAAGGTTTCATTAAGAGCTCCTTGGCGCACAGCACCATCGCCCATGAAACAGATATTTACGTTGTCAGTACCTAAATATTTCTCTGCAAAAGCTATACCAGCACCTAACGGAATCTGACCACCTACAATACCATGTCCCCCCATCATACCATGCTCTTTAGAGAAAAAGTGCATAGAGCCACCTTTACCTTTTGAACAACCAGTAATCTTACCGTACAATTCGGCCATACAAGCATTTGCCGACACACCTTTTGCCAAGGCATGGGCGTGATCGCGGTAAGAGGTAATGAAAGTGTCCGTAGGCCTTGTCGCTGATACCGTACCTGCTACAACAGCCTCTTGACCAATGTAGAGGTGACAGAAACCACGGATTTTTTGTTGTCCATAAAGCTGACCTGCTTTTTCCTCAAATTTGCGCATGAGTAGCATTGATTTATACCACTCTAGATATGTTTCTTTTGTTATAGGTGTTGAACTCATTTTAAAGTATTGTTTCTTACTTAACCGACTACAAATCTAATAATTTATATCCACATTTATGACACTTTCACTCCGCGAAATGAGTAATTTTTGTCATAAATGAATAAAAAAATGAAGTCTCTTTTAAATAATAATAAAAATTAAAGCCTATACTCCGACAGACAAACTGCAATTATTTCAATCGCTCTATTAATTCTTCACGGGTAAGGCGCACTTGCTCTCCCGAAGCCATATCCTTAAGGCTAAGCTGTCCTGATTCTTTTTCTTCATCTCCAATCAACAGAACATAAGGAATTTGTTTGGCATCAGCATAACTCATCTGCTTTTTGAGTTTAGCTGCTGTAGGATATAGCTCGGCAGCAATATCTTCTTTGCGTAAAGCCGCCAACAGAGGCAAGGTAAAAGACTCCAACGTCTTATCGAAGTTGACGATAAGCACTTTGGTGCTCGTCGAATTAGAAGAAGGATATAGATTTAGTTCTTCCAACACGTCATAGATACGGTCGGCACCGAAAGACACCCCTACACCTGTAAGCCCTTTAAGGCCAAACATTCCTGTAAGGTCATCGTAACGACCACCTCCACCAATACTTCCCATCGCCACCTCATTGGTCTTCACCTCGAAGATACAGCCCGTATAATAGTTCAGCCCACGTGCTAGCGTAATATCCACCTCCACATACTTCGCCAATGTTTCCTCCTCAGCAAGAGCCGACACATAGCCGAAAACTTCTTCTATTTCCTGAATCCCTTTCAGACCCGTTTGAGAAGCAGCCAACACTGTCTTCAGCTGCTCAAGCTTTTCTGTATTGCTTCCGGAAAGTTCAATGATAGGTTTCAACGTCCTGATATCCTCTTCGGTAAAGCCACGCTCTATCAGCTCCTTGTTTACCCCGTCGACACCTATTTTGTCCAGCTTATCTATAGCTACGGTCATATCCACGATAAGCTCCGGCTTGCCAATGATTTCCGCTATTCCACTTAGGATTTTACGATTGTTGATTTTTATAGTAAAATCTTTCAAGCCTAAAGCTTTAAGCGCTTCGTGATAAATCATGATAAACTCCGCCTCATTCAATAAGCTTTCGGAGCCTACCACATCCACATCACATTGATAGAATTCACGGTAGCGACCGCGCTGCGGACGATCCGCACGCCATACCGGTTGTATCTGGAAGCGCTTGAACGGCAAAGTAATCTCATTTTGATGCATGACAACATACCTCGCAAACGGAACGGTCAGGTCGTAACGCAATGCTTTCTCCGATATCTGCGGGATGAGCTTGTTTGAGTTGCGCTCAGCCAACAGTGTCTCATCTACTTTAGCAAGATAATCTCCCGAATTCAGGATCTTGAAAATAAGCTTATCTCCTTCGTCACCGTATTTTCCGGTCAAAGTAGACAGATTTTCGAACGAAGGAGTTTGGATTTCGTTATAACCGTATTTCTTAAAAACTTTCTTAAGGGTGTTGAAGATATAGTTCCTTTTCTCCATTTCCGCAGGAGAAAAATCACGCGTTCCCTTTGCTAATGATGGTTTAATTGCTGCCATAGTGCAAAGGTAAGAAAACGGACAGGAAAAAATACGGATAAAGTTGCTTGAAAAGGATATTAGAGAATCTTCAGGTATTCACAGGCTTTCTCAGCGGCAAGCTTCTCAGCGCTTTTCTTATTGAAATCGCGACCTATACCACATACTTCTCCATCTACCACCACCTCAATGCTGAACATCTTGGATGATTCTCCCTCTGGGTTATCCACCTGGTTGAAAGCCACCTCCTTACCCTCTTGCTGGCACCACTCTATAAGCCTGCTCTTGAAGTTGGATTCCGTAACCTCCAACGTCTGTATATCCACATGCGGCTCAATGATACGGGTCAGGAGAAACTCTTTGGTAAACCGATAACCCTTATCTAGATATATTGCACCTATCACTGCCTCAAATGCATCGCCAAGCAATGATCCTTGTTTGGAAGCATAGGATATCATACGTGCATCGTATTGGATAAGCTGGTCAAACCCCAGTTTTTTGGATAGTTTGTTGAGATTCTCACGAGAAACTATTTTGGAGCGCATCTCCGTCAGAAAGCCTTCCCCCTTGTAAGGATAAAGTTTGAAGAGCAGCTCGGCAATCACGGATCCCAGCACTGCGTCTCCAAGGAACTCGAGCCTTTCGTTGCTGTTTTTTACTCCGTCTTTTATTTGTACCGCGACAGATTTATGGCGAAAAGCCATCTGATACAGTTTCACATTTCCCGGCACAAAGCCAAGAATATTTTTCAGCTTTTTATAATAAGCTTTGTTACGCGAAAAGTATAACTTATAAATCTGCAAGGACATTTATTTCTACTGAGAATTAAGAACAAATAGGTAGTTTATATGTCATAAACTACCTATTTTGTTTCTTATATCATTCCAATACTACCCAACGTATTTCTTGAAGATTACGGTTGCATTATGACCACCAAAGCCGAATGTATTGCTTAAGGCAGCATTCACAACACGTTTCTGAGCTGTATTGAATGTAAAATTCAACCTATTGTCAATTTCAGGGTCATCTGTAAAGTGATTGATTGTAGGAGGTACAATATCATTTTTTACAGCTAAGATAGATGCTATAGCTTCTACAGCGCCTGCAGCACCTAACAAGTGACCTGTCATTGATTTTGTTGAGCTAATGTTCAATTTATAAGCGTGCTCGCCGAATAAATCGACAATAGCCTTAGTTTCACTGATATCACCTACCGGAGTAGATGTACCATGCACGTTAATGTAGTCTATATCCGAGAAATCCAATCCGGCGTCTTTGACAGCCATAGTCATAGCCAGCTTAGCTCCTAAGCCTTCCGGATGCGATGCTGTAATATGATGCGCATCAGCACTCATACCACCACCGATGATCTCAGCATAGATCTTAGCACCACGTGCCAAAGCGTGGTCAAGGCTCTCCAAAATAATGGCGCCCGACCCTTCACCTGACACGAATCCGTCACGGTCCTTATCAAAAGGACGCGAGGCGGTCTTTGGATCATCATTACGTGTTGAAAGCGCATGCATAGCGTTGAACCCCCCGATTCCTGCCTCGTTGATCGTAGCTTCCGAACCTCCTGTGATGATGATGTCAGCCTTACCCATACGGATATAGTTAAACGCATCAATCATCGCATTAGTGGAAGAAGCACACGCCGAAACAGCAGAGAAGTTAGGCCCACGCAATCCATGACGCATAGAAATGTGTCCAGGTGCAATATCTACAAGCATCTTCGGAATGAAGAACGGATTGAAACGAGGAGTACCATCACCTTTGGCAAAAGAAGCTACCTCATCAGTGAAAGTAGTCAAACCTCCAATACCCGAACCCCAAATGACACCTATACGATTTCTGTCTAATTTGTCAAATTCTAACCCAGCATCCTTTACAGCCTCGTCAGTAGAAGCAATAGCGTAATGAACAAATGGATCTACCTTGCGGGCTTCCTTGCGATCCATAAAGTCGTGCGGATCGAAGTTCTTCACCTCACAAGCGAATTGTGTTTTGAATTTAGACGCATCAAAATGCGTAATAGGAGCGGCCCCACTTACACCATTGACCAACGACTCCCAATATTCCGAAACCGTATTACCAATTGGTGTAAGTGCGCCTAATCCTGTTACAACTACTCTCTTAAGCTCCATTTATTATGTTTGGCCTAATAAAATTAGTTTAGTTAACGTTTTTTTCTAAATAAGCTATTGCCTCACCAACTGTGCTGATGTTTTCAGCTTGGTCATCTGGAATTGCAACGTTAAACTCTTTTTCAAATTCCATGATCAACTCAACTGTATCAAGTGAGTCTGCACCTAAATCATTCGTGAAAGAAGCTTCAGGTGTTACTTCATTCTCATCTACACCTAACTTTTCAACGATAATTGCTTTTACTCTTGATGCGATATCTGACATGATTGTATAGTTTAATTGTTTAATAAATCTGTGCAAAGAAAAATAAATTTACTCAAATATCAAACCTTTTTGATATTTAGGTTTAAAAATAAACCACTTAAAATGTTTTCAAACACTATAAAATGCATTCACTAGCATAAGAATATTCTTATTCAATAATACTAATTCGTACATGGATTTACAAGAAAAATTTGATTTTTACCTCCCATAAATTCCTCTTTAAAGCGAATAAATTGTATTTTCGTAATAAATATTGACTACGATTTTGAACAAAGTAACTTTCAAACTAGATCTCGACTTTGATTTAGAGCTAGATTTCAACCTTATTGGCATCAGCTCTTCTCTGCGCGATTATAGACTTTGTCATTTTATAAACAAAAACACCGGACTTCAGCTACAGTTCGGCAAAGAATCCCATATCGATCACACGGGAAGGCCGAAGACCAAGTCCACAGATGAGCTGGACTATCATATCATCGTCGAACGCACGAAAAGCAAGAAAGAAGTTATCCACCATTTTCCGGTATACCGCTATTGTGCCGATAATTTCGACTATGAATATTACCTTATCAACAATAAAAGCTTGGAAAATGGCGTTCTAATACCGGAAGTAGCCAATTTTGACTACTTCATGTTGATTAAACATTACATAGATCCGGAAGATCTCGAAAAGCTTATCAGCAACCTAAAAGCCATCAATGACATCCTATTGGTAAAAGAAATTGACCCAACTTCATTGAAATCTAAAGAAAATCTAATATTTTAGCGGATTATTTGCAAAGTGTACATTTTACACCTTGTTTGATAAGTAGTCAATCACTAACCTAAATGGTTCCTTATCATCCACAATCCGATAAGGGGAAGTTTGTTTAAATATTTTAAGAAATTACTCAGATGAAGAAAGTTCAGAAAAAAACGAAAATAGTAGCAACACTAGGTCCTGCCTCCTCACAGAAAGATGTATTAACTCGAATGATCGCCAAAGGTGTGGATGTTTGTAGACTTAACTTCTCACACGGCTCGCAAGAAGATCATCTTAAAGTAATCAACACCATAAAAGAAATCAATGCCGAACATTCCTTCAACGTAGCTATCCTAGCCGACCTACAAGGCCCTAAAATCCGAATCGGCAAAATGAAGGAAGGAGGAGCCATCCTAGTAAATGGTGCTAAAATAGAAATGACTACGCACGAGCTTATCGGAGACGAAAACAAAATATACATCACCTACGAAAACTTCCCTAACGACGTCAAAGAAAACGAAATCATCCTACTCGACGACGGAAAAATTCAACTTCGCGTACTGGCAACCAACCATAAAGACACCGTAACATGTGAAGTGGTGCATGGCGGTATCCTTACCTCCCGAAAAGGGGTAAACCTCCCTAATACCAAAGTATCCATCCCTTCCTTGACAGAAGAAGATTTGGACAATCTTAACTTTGCGTTAGAACATGGTGCTGATTGGATTGCCATGTCTTTCGTCCGCTCGGCAGAAGACATCAAACAATGTAAAGAAATCATAGCAGCTAAAGGCAGCCACGCTAAAGTCATAGCAAAAATCGAAAAGCCGGAAGCTATAGAAAATATCGACGCCATCATCGCAGCAACAGACGCTGTCATGGTAGCTCGTGGAGACTTAGGAGTAGAGCTTCCTATGGAAGAAGTTCCCGGCTTACAGAAAATAATCGTGCAAAAATGTCGCAACCAGTCTAAGCCGGTAATCATCGCTACACAAATGTTGGAAAGCATGATTACAACACCTCGCCCTACTCGCGCTGAGATCAACGACGTAGCTAACTCGGTATTGGACGGTGCCGACGCCGTAATGTTGAGCGGCGAAACCTCAGTAGGTGAATTCCCTGAGATCGTTATCGAAACGATGACCAAAGTCATTACCCATATCGAATCGACATCATACCCTTATTATATCGCAAAAGAGGATTCCTCTACAGAAGAAACTTTTCTTTCGGACGCCATCTGTGGATCTTCCATCTTCTTGGCAGAGAAAACCAAAGCATCCGCTATCGCAGTAATGACTGCTTCGGGATACACAGCCTTCGAAATCTCCAGCTACCGTCCGAATGCTAACATCTTTGTGTTCACCGGCAACCAAAAGTTGTTGAACCAATTGAGTTTAGTGTGGGGCGTACGTTCTTTCATCTACAAAAAGTATGAAGACGCTGAAGGAACAATCCAAGATGTGAACGGCTTATTGAAAGAAAACCACTTGGTAGAGCCGGGAGAAATTGTCATCAACACAGCCTCTACCCCTCTGCACCACAAAGGAAAAACAAATACGATAAGAGTCACAGTTTTACAATAACAGTAACAACAAGGCGAGAGAAATCTCGCCTTTCTTTTTACCTTATACCTTCATTATATAGGTCATCTATTTTTTTATTACAAAAACTTCCTTGATAAGACGCTCATTAACGGAAGCATTTTTTGTTGTTTTCTTCAAAACACCAATAAAAGCGTCCACCTCTTCCTCTGAAGCAGGACACCCGAGATTTTCACCTTCCACCACTGAAGAAGCAATTAATTCTCCTTCATCATTCAGTATCACCCAATACGGAAGACCACTGTCGGCTCCCCCAAATTGTTTTAAATACTTGTCTCCTCCTAAAGTTTCCAAATCTTTGTTTTGCGCCGACTCCTTAACCGTGAAATGTACATGCACATAATTATCATCAAAAAAAGGTTTGACTAAGGAAGAGTCCAGCCCTTTCTCAAACTTCTTGCACCATCCGCACCAAGAAGCATGAAAAATCAACAAAATGTTCTTGCCATCGGCTTTTGCTTCAGACTTTGCTTTAACTAAAAGTTGATCGGCGGTCTGTCCTAAAGCAACATTGGACACAAGCACCAGCACGAAAAAAAACAACAGGTATTTTTTCATAATTCTATTTTCTAATCGTATTTTCTTTCCTTTTTCGAAGGGCTAATTTCAAATTTTCGAACCTATCTAAATGTTCTGTTCCCGGCATGGGAGCTAGTCCGCAACCACTCAACTTCTTGATAGGCATAGTGTAATGATATGGTTGAGCAATATATCCATTAGGAATGGCAATGCTAATATCATAAGTCTTTTTAATCCCCTGCACCAACGAATCCGGCAATACAAAACCCTTTATATCGTTGAATTTCTCGGAAATGTTCTGAGCCTTTATTATATTTATTGAAAGACCACAAAAAACAAAAAGTATTACATATGCCTTCATAAAGACCTCAATTAAAGTTCATTGATTAAATAAATTTACACAAAACAAGGTCTCCTTCACAAGTTAAAATCTGTTAAATGAGACAATTAAGAGGCTGGCATTGGTTATTTTTGTATAAATGAAGAAAAAAAGTATTTCGCTGATCATCTTTCTGATGACCTTTGCTCTCTTGGGAGTAATGGCCATGCAATATTATTTTATCCGCGAAGCCTATATCCAAGAGTCACAGTTGTTTGACGAAAAGGTAAACACCTCTCTAGCGAAAGTAGCTTCAGAAATTGAAAAGTTGGAAGTTTTGGATTTTGCCAAAACCCAATCCAAAGTCAATCAAGAAAAATACATAGCCGAACAGAAGAAGCAACAAAAATTGGCGCAGCAGGTCAAGATCCAACAGCAGATAGACCAACTGCGGCTGAAACAGCATGCTACCTACCAAAAGTTTAAGGATGCCGATGAAGATCTCAAGTCACGCTACCCTAACGTCACACCCATAGAAAACTGGTTTTACGAAACCTATTTCAACATACCCCAAAATCGCAAATACATACAGATACGTATCGAACAGGAACCTATCGTCGGCACCATGCTTGCCAACACCTATGTGGTGGTAAGTGCCAGTCGTGCCGTACCCCGCGTACCAGCAAAGGATGACTCCGTACGTTACGTGATATCGGACTTCGACCTTACGGGACTTATCACGTGGTATCGCATTGCAACTCTTCCACCTAAGGAGGATGTGAAAATCACACAAAAAATCAACAAGCTGCTCATGGAGCTGGACAACATCAACCAAGAGCTACTTGCAGAATCCAACGCCACTACCCTCTTTGACACCGTAGCAGTGCTTAGTGGAAAGAAGGCCAACCTCGTAGAAGATGTGGCCATCGGTGTGCAGCTGGCCAATAGACCTCTCGAACACCGGATTAATACCAAACATTTGCGGCAACTTATACAACAGGAACTCTCCTCACGTGAAATACACTCCCCCTTCAACATAGAAGTTAGGGACAACCATCGCCTTATTTATCAAACTTCGGACCCTAGCACCTTAAAACATCCGGAAAAGCTTACACGCTACACCACCGAACTGTTTAAAGGTGACCGCACTAACTCAAAAGGAAGACTGTCCATTTATTTTCCCAACAAACGGAATATCATTGCCAAAAATATCAGCTATCTGCTGTTACCTACTTTAGCTCTTCTAGCCTTGCTCGTCGGTTGTTTTGCCTACACGCTGCGTATTATCTTCCGTCAGAAGAAAATCTCCGAGATGAAGACGGACTTCATCAACAACATGACGCATGAGTTCAAGACACCGGTAGCGACAATCATGATTGCCAGCGAATCCCTGCGCGATCCAGAGATATCGTCTGACGCTAAGCGCGTCAACAAGTTGGCAAATATCATCTACGACGAAAATGTACGCCTAGGCAACCATATCGAACGCGTATTGAATATCGCTAAACTCGAGAAAGAAAACCTTAAAATAGAACGTACTGACGTGCATCTCAACAACGTCATCGATGACGTGTTGGAAAGTATGACCTTACAGCTCAACAAAGCTAAGGGAACACTACACAAAGAGCTTAATGCAACCGATGATTTGGTGATTGGCGACGAATTGCATCTGTCCAACGTAATGTTTAACTTAGTTGACAACGCTATTAAATATAGCCCGAACAACCCTGACATTACGGTTAAGACATACAACACAAACGGCAAGATTGTTGTAGCCGTATCGGACAAGGGAATGGGAATGACAAAAGATCAACAGGAAAAAATCTTTGACCAATTTTACAGAATACCTACGGGAAACGTACATAACGTAAAAGGTTTCGGCTTAGGATTGAGTTATGTTCATGACATCATAAAACGGCTCGACGGCAAGATTACAGTAAAAAGCGAAAAGGATAAAGGCACGACATTCGAAATCAGTATGCCTTTGAAAAAAAGCCTTAAAAATCTAGAATAAAGAAGAAAGTTATGCAAAAGATATTATTAGCAGAAGATGATCCTAACCTAGGAGAATTGCTGAAAGATTACTTAGAACTAAAAGGAAAGTTTGAGGTTGTCCTCGTCGAAGACGGCGATCAAGCCTTGGAAGCTTTCCGTAAGGAGGAGTTCGATTTATGCATCTTTGATGTGATGATGCCCAAAAAAGATGGATTCACGCTAGGCAAAGAAATCCGCAAGGTAAATGAAAACATTCCAATTATTTTCGCTACGGCAAAAAGTATGATGGAAGATAAGACCGAAGCATTTGAACTTGGTGGTGACGATTATATCACCAAGCCTTTCCGTGTGGAAGAACTGCTACTTCGCATCAACGCCTTGCTGAAAAGAGCTTCTAAAGACAAAGAGGAAGAGCTGGCCGACAAATTCGAAATTGGAGACTACTTCTTCGATTATACCAGCCAGGTTATCACTTACAAAGGCCAGCAACAAAAGTTGTCTACCAAAGAAGCTGAGCTCCTTCGTTTATTATGTCTGAAAAAAAACGACGTACTCACACGCGAAGAAGCACTTAAAAAAATATGGCACGATGACAACTACTTCACCGGAAGAAGTATGGACGTTTTCCTCAGCAAGTTACGTAAATACCTGAAACAGGATCCAAACGTCGAAATCGTCAACGTGCACGGAAGAGGATACAAATTATTGGTAAGCTAATTAAAATTTATTTCATAAAATAAAGGCCTGAAACATATGTTTCAGGCCTTTATTTTATAGAATATTAATTTATTAATTTCTCAAATCACGGACACAACGAATATTCATCTTTGGACGATATATATAGTTTATTGATTTTCATAAATTTCAGTAAAACAAAATATTCCTCTTAGGAAAAAAATTTTGAAACTCTTAGAAAAATATCTATTTTAGCCACGCTTATAGAGAAAGGCTGAGGGACTAGACCCGAAGAAGCCTTAGCAACCTGTCTCTTGACAAGGTGCTACATTCTACCCTACTAATGATGGGAAAGATAAGCTGAGTTCACTATTCCGAGTGGCCTTCTCTTAGCAAAGGATTTAAGAAACAATTTAATTTCAACAATTTTATGTTACTAACAAACAATTTAGGCTACCCACGTGTAGGCCCTTTCCGTGAATTGAAAAAGGCTAATGAAGCTTATTGGGCAAAAAAAATCAATGCAGAGGAATTACAACAAGTAGCTAAATCTATACGTGAAAACAATTGGAGAACTCAAAAAGAAGCAGGTATAGATTTAATTCCTTCCAATGATTTCTCTTTCTACGATCAGGTTTTAGACCTATCTCTTACTGTTGGTGCTATTCCGGCGCGTTACAACTCTTTGTTGGATAAGCTGGACAGCAACTATAGCTTGGACCTTTACTTTGCTATAGCCCGCGGTTTCCAAGAAAATGGAATTGACGTTACCGCCTCGGAAATGACCAAATGGTTTGACACCAACTATCACTATATTGTTCCTGAATTTACCAAAGACCAAACATTCAAATTAAGCTCCCAAAAGTTCTTAAACGAATATAACGAAGCTAAAGCCTTAGGCATTGAAACTAAACCTGTAATCATTGGTCCTATCACCTTCTTGTTGTTAGGAAAAGAGAAAGAAGCTGGCTTCGACCGTATCGACCTTATCGACAGATTGTTGCCTGTTTATGAAGAAATTCTTGGTAAATTGGCCGATGCAGGAGCGCAGTATATCCAAATTGACGAACCTTATTTGGCTTTGGATCTTTCGGAAAAAGTTAAAGCTTTATATCCTGAGGTTTTCAAAAAGCTGAACACCGCCGCCAAAGGAGCTAAATTGATTGCTACCACCTACTTCGAAGCACTAAGAGACAATGAGGATATCGCCGTAAACCTTCCTGTCCATGCATTACACGTGGATTTGGTACGCGGTGAAAACCAATTGGATACCTTGTTGCCAAAAGTTCCTTCTACTTTAACGCTGTCATTGGGTATCGTGGAAGGACGTAACATCTGGAAAAACGACTACGAAAAATCGTTAAACAAGATAAAACAAGCTGTCGATACTTTAGGTAAAGATAGAGTATGGGTAGGTACATCTTCTTCCCTGCTACATGTACCATACGACTTGGATAGCGAGAAAAAAGAAGAAACACTACCTGCTGAAGTAAAAAACTGGTTAGCTTTCGCCAAACAAAAGCTAGCAGAAGTGAAAGACTTAGCTGTATTAGCTGAAGGTGAAGTAGACGCTAAAACTGAGGAAAACTTCGAAGCAAACAAAGCTGCTGCAGAAAGCCGTCGCACATCGCCGTTGATTCACAAACCTGAAGTTAAGAACAGAGTTAACAATATTACGGACGACGACGCAAAACGTACTTCACCATTTGCCGTACGTAAAGCTCTTCAACAAGAGAAATTCGGCCTTCCGAAATTCCCTACCACCACTATCGGTTCGTTCCCGCAGACTAAAGATGTACGTAAATGGCGCGCCGACCTTAAAAAAGGGGTAATCACTCAAGAAGAGTACGACAAGGCTATCGCTGAAGAAACCGAAAACGTTATCCGTCTTCAAGAACAATTGGACATCGATGTGTTGGTACACGGAGAGTTCGAGCGTAACGACATGGTGGAATACTTCGGTGAGCAGTTGGCAGGCTACGCCTTCACACAATACGGATGGGTTCAATCTTACGGTTCTCGTTGTGTGAAACCTCCAATTATCTATGGTGACGTCTACCGCCCTGCAGACATGACTGTTCGCTGGTCTTCATACGCTCAATCGTTGACCGACCGTCCGGTAAAAGGTATGTTGACAGGTCCCGTAACCATCTTACAGTGGTCTTTTGTACGTAACGATCAACCTCGTTCCACAACAACTTACCAAATCGCACTAGCGATATTGGATGAAGTTCAAGCGTTGGAAAAAGCAGGTATCAAAATCATCCAAATTGACGAGCCTGCCATCCGTGAAGGGTTACCTTTACGTAAAGCTGACCAACAGGAATACCTCAACTGGGCTGTTCGTGCTTTCCGCGTATCTTCATCCAATGTGGCTGATGACACGCAGATACACACCCATATGTGTTACTCAGAATTCAACGACATTATCCGTGATATCGCAGCGATGGATGCCGACGTCATCACTATCGAAACATCACGCTCCCAAATGGAATTGTTGGATGCTTTTGCCGGCGAATTCAAATACCCTAACGATATAGGTCCTGGAGTTTATGACATCCACTCTCCTCGTGTACCTAGCGTAGAAGAGATGGTAGACCTATTGCGCAAAGCAAAAGAGGTTGTTCCTGCAGAACAGCTATGGGTAAACCCTGACTGTGGTCTGAAAACACGTGCTTGGCCAGAAACTAAAGCAGCATTAGAAAACATGGTTAAAGCCGCTAAGATATTAAGAGCTGAAGCCTAGTATACACGAAAGTAGTATTATTAAATAACAGATACCGCCCTCCTTCTTCTGAGGGCGGTTTTTTATTGTCCAACCAGATCTCCACTATCCAAAATTTGCAATACCGCGAACAAGTAAGGTTGTTCTGTTGTTATATATCTAAAATAAGGTTATGAGAAGAACACATTTACTATCTATAGCAGCACTGACGACCTTACTACTTAGCAGCTGCGAAGTGATTGGCGGCATATTCAAAGCGGGTGTATGGACCGGCATTATCATGGTGGTCGCCGTCATAGCCCTCCTGATATGGATCTTCGTGAAATTGATGGGTGGCAACAGACGATAACACGCCCCTCACATCTGCCATTTTTACCATTTTATTGCAATCGGCACGTTATTTTCTTCTTCATAGACAGAACAACAGCATTTTTTGTTGTACTCAGGTTCAAATGTTGTTATATTAATTCTACATTTGAAAGTTTATGAAGAAGACAATTATCGTACTCCTGTTTATTGTAAATGCCGTATCGGTATTAGCCCAAGAAGGATATCCGACCCCCACCGTAAAGGACGTACTGTTTTATATTCAGCACAGCAGAGGAAAAAACACCTTTATTTACCAAGCAAATTATACGGCTTCCAAGGATCTTAATGAAAAAGAACCCATCAAAGTATGTAGACAGCTTTTCGATCTCAATGGAGAAGTTAAACCCATAACAAACATCCAACGCAAATATGCCTACGGAGTCAAGACGGAAAAGCTAGGACATAACTACTACGAGGTGGAACTAGTTTCCTATCCGGGCCAAAAACTGTATCTACGTATGGACAAAAACCATCATCCTTACGTGGAAGGCACCATTAACGGCCAATATATGCATGTCAAGCACCTTTTCATCAAATTGAAAGACGGCACCTCCGGATTAAATGTGAAGGCAGATTACATCCTTTTTCATGGGCTTGATAAAAATGGGAAACCTGTAAAAGCAAAACTTTATCCTTCCCATTAAAGCGTATCCCAAATAACAAATAAACACTATATTTGCCTTATGATTACGGCAGAGCGATATCACGATATTTCATGTGGTCACCGTGTAGTAGGACATGAAGGCAAATGCAGATTTCTTCATGGCCACAACTACCGCATCCATTTTGAAATTCAAGCAGAAAGTCTCGACACAGTTGGAAGGGTCATTGATTTCTCAGTCATCAAGGAGAAATTGTGTATGTGGCTGGAAGAACATTACGATCATAAATTTCTAATCTGGCAAGAAGACCCACTCCTTAAAGACCTGCAAAAGATCGCCGACGAAAGCCTTGTTATCGTTCCGTATAATCCTACAGCAGAAAATATTGCTAAATATTTGGTGGAGGTAATAGGTCCGCAACAACTTAAAGATACGGCATGCAGACTGATACGCTGCAAAGTCGAAGAAACCCAAAAATGTTCCGCCACTTATACGATATAAAAAAGAGAAATCGATGATTTCTCTTTTTTATATCTAAGCAAGCTCTAGTAGCACTGGACAATGGTCCGAATGAATAGCCTCTTTCAATATTTTAGCATCCTTAATACGGTCAGCCAAACTCGTAGAAGCCATATTGTAATCGATACGCCACCCTAAGTTCTTAGCACGAGCTCCAGCACGGTAACTCCACCATGTGTAGTTATGAGGTTCAGGATTTAAAGCTCTAAACGTATCTATAAAGCCTGAATTGATAAAGTTTTCCATCCATTCCCTTTCCTCAGGAAGGAACCCTGAAGTGTTAGCATTGGACTTGGGATTATGGATGTCAATAGGACGATGACAGATATTATAATCTCCGCTGATAACCAAGTTGGGATGCTCACTCATCACCTTATGTGCATACTGATGAAAGTCATCCAAAAAACGATACTTAAAATCCTGACGCACATCACCTGTAGTACCAGAAGGAAAATAGGTACTCATTACCGACACATCGTCGAAATCTGCACGAATAATCCTCCCCTCAAAGTCATAATCTTCATGACCACAACCGTACTCTACGTGCTTAGGCGTGATTTTCGTAAAAATGGCGGTACCACTATACCCTTTTTTCTGCGCTGGATACCAATAGTGCTCGTAACCCAACTGCTCCAAATACAGTATTTCAGGCACCTGATCAGGGGTAGCTTTGATTTCCTGAAGACAGACAACATCAGGATTTACTGATTTCAACCATCCTAACCAATCCTTCTTCAGTGCGGCCCTGATTCCATTTACATTGTAGGTGATAATCTTCATCTATGGGAGCTTATAGTCTTTGGATTTAAAAGAATCAAACAATCGCGTAAAGAAGCCGTTCTTGGGAGGTAAACCTGCCATCTGACGTTCTAAATTAATAGCTTCACGGCGTGTGAGCAACCTGATAAACATAGGCTCATTGGTGATAGGTCTATCATTTTTGTCCGTCCTTACGACAGCAATACTATCTACCACATCCAGCCCCAGGATGACCTCGCCAAATACCGTGTAGTTTCCGTCTAAGTGGGGCGTACCACCAACCTTAGTATAGGCTTCCCGTTGTTGAGAGGAAAACTTCTTCCCGCCCATACGAAACGTTTCCAACGAATCTAGCCCTGCTTCCGTAAACTTACGCCCCTGCACAATATAGAATTGAGAGCCCGAAGACGCTTTAGCAGGGTTATTGTCCCGCGCAGCTCCCAAGGCTCCCTTCTTGTGGATCAAACCTTCCTGAATTTCTGCAGGAATGCGGTAGTCCGGCCCACCGCTACCTAATACCGTCAGACTTGTTGTCGTAGGCTTCTTCGACTCCGGATCGCCGCCCTGTATTACAAAATTGTTAATCACACGATGAAACAAGATGCCGTCGTAATAATATTCGCTTACAAGCTTCTTGAAATTGTCTCTATGTTTTGGTGTTTCGTTATACAACTTTGCCGTAATAACGCCCTTATTGGTTTTTATCTCCACATAATAATATTGAGGCTTCTGTGCATACGAACACAAGAAAAGCACACCGAATATTAGGGTTGCTAAAATCCTTTTCATAAAATGTCTTTTACTAAATATAGTTCAATTCCTGGAAATAGTCTATAATCAAAGATTTGATGAGCATCTCTTGCTCCAACAGCGTATAGTTGGGAATAGGCTTCACGAGCTGCCAATGTGGCCAGCCCTCCTCATCCAAACCTTTCAGCTCATAAAATCCTAAAGAAGAGAACAGTCTGCAGGTGGCTATATGCATCAACTCTTCTTTTTCACGTTTGGAAAACTGTCGGGGACCTTTTCCTAGTTCTTGAACACCTATCAAAAATAACATGACCTTAATGTCGGGAAGCTCCATCTCAAAATTTGTTGCGATGACTTCCCTAAGCTCATTCCATTTTTGATTTACTTCTTCTGCTTTCATATATTGTTTTTCCCGACACAAAATAGGTAAATTTATTTGCTTTCCGACGCTATGGAGCGAATACTGACTACACCTTGACAGAAGTCAGCTCCTGAATCAGCTCCTTACATCTTCTTTCAATCATCTTATATACCGGCTCAAATAAAGTGTCATCATAATAAGGATCGGGTACGATATCATCCTCCAGGAAAAGAGACACTTTCTGAATATGATCCGGATGTTGGGCAAGACGTACCACATCCTTGTAATTCTGTCTATCCATTACAAATATGCGATCGTAGCGGTCAAAGAAATCCGGTCTGAAATGTCGTGCCCGCTGCTGCGAGATGTCTACGCCATATTTACGAGCTACTGCGATACTACGTCTGTCGGGAGCTTCCCCCACATGCCAGTTGCCTGTTCCAGCGGACTCTACCTGCCAGTTTAGATTGTGTTGTGCTGCATAATGTGCTAAGATGCCATGCGCCAAAGGCGAACGACAGATATTACCAAGACATACCATCAATATCTTCATACGACAAAAATGCTTATTTAATTACGTAATAACAAAAAACGGCTTTCTAAAGAAAGCCGTTTTATTTATTTGTTGCCAATCAATTCGATATTAATATTTCAAAGGAATATTCAGTTCTACCGTACTTCCACGTTGAGGAACTCCTTTGATACGAACGATATTACGTTTGGTATTGGCTAACGCAGCTTCAATATCGTCCACATTGTTCACTGGTTTGCCGTTTATCTCGGTGATTACCAAACCTTTCTCGATACCGAAATATTCGAAGATTCCTCCTCTATGAATTTCAGTCACAACTACTCCGGAGTTCACCCCTAGCTCTTTCTTACGTGCATCTGACGCAGGAATGAAGCTTGCACCCAATTTATTGAATATTTCGGTTGCACTTGCACTTGGTCCTTCATCACCTCCTAAGGATTTGACATCGTCTTGCGATTTTAATGTCAAAGTAACATCTTTCTCTTTGCCATCACGTTTGTATGTAATGGTCACTTTATCACCCGGACGTAATCTCGCTACACGTTCTTGCAAGTCTGACGAAGAATAAATTTTCTTACCATCAATCTTCGTAATGACATCGCCTTTCTTGATACCTGCAGCTTCCGCAGCACCTCCCTTCACCACGCTCTGAACATATAGACCATTAATATCGTCGATACCTGTCTCTTTACGAAGAGCCTCATTAATTTCTGTAAACGTAATACCAATGTAGCCGCGTTTTACACTACCGTACTTCTTGAAATCATCCAACACTTTCTTCGCCAGGTTGATTGGAATAGCGAATCCATATCCAGCATAAACCCCTGTAGGAGAAGCGATAGCCGAGTTAATCCCTATCAACTCTCCTCGAGCATTTACCAATGCACCACCACTATTACCTCTGTTAATCACAGCATCGGTCTGAATAAAGGACTCAATAGCTGTATTGACCATCTGCTCATCTGGATTGGAATAGCGGCGTTGCTGAGCATCTCCAAGAATACCGATCTGACGTCCTTTAGCACTTACAATACCTGCTGTCACTGTAGATTGAAGACTCAAAGGATATCCCACAGCCAATACCCACTCGCCGATCTGCACATTGTCCGAGTCCCCCATCTTCACAATAGGTAGGTTGGAAGCACTGACTTTGATAAGTGCCAAATCCGTACTCGGATCACGCCCTATGATCTTGGCTTCAAACGTACGTTTATCAGTTAGCTGCACCTCAATCTTATCGGCATTTTCAACAACATGGTTGTTGGTGACAATATATCCGTCAGGAGTAAGAATAACTCCCGAGCCAGAAGCCTGCGCTACACGAGGTTGAGCCTGACGACGTTGCGGCAAACCGAAAAACTCATCGAACAGATCAAAAGGAGAACCATACTCCTCCTGTCTGGAGCCTCTACCACTCATGGTCACCTTGATATGCACTACAGCTGGTGAAACCGCTGCTGCAGCCTGCGTAAAATCAGGATTACCGGTTGAGGACAACAGTTCTCCAGGATTATTGGCATAATAAACTTTCTGTTGATCCTCAAACGTCATATTTTGTAATTGTTTGTTTTCAAACAATTTATATCCCCCTACAGCTACAGCACCTCCCAAAACTGCTGTTAATAAATTAACTCCAAGATTCTTCCCTAAATTCTTCATATTACTTATGCTGTATTAATCTTATTTTTGTATATATGTTTACATTTCTTATTCAAATGTAATACCATATCCAAGTCGAGACAAAATAATGTCAGTTAAATTTTGTTAAGAAAAACAGGCTTAGGCTAGGTTTTAACAACATTTAACAGATATCTGCTCGATTGTAACAAGAATATTAATTTTGAGCTTAATTTTCAAGTATATGCACAAAAAAATTCCATTCTACAAATACCAAGGGGCCGGCAATGATTTTATCTTAATCGATAATAGAAATGCTTCTTTTGACAGAAAAAACGAACAATTAGTAAAAAAACTTTGTGACAGGCGCTTTGGTATCGGTGCGGATGGGTTGATGCTCCTGCAGCAGGCGGAAAATTATGATTTTGAGATGGTATATTACAATGCCGATGGTGCGGAAGGAACCATGTGTGGTAATGGAGGAAGATGTATTGTCGCCTTTGCCCGCGACTTGGGAATTATAAGCTCCACAACTGACTTTTTGGCAGTAGACGGTCCCCATCAAGCCTCTATTGACGGCAATCAAGTGACCTTAGGAATGATTGAAGTGCACGATTTCCGCAAAGACGGAGAGGCATATATTCTTAACACCGGCTCTCCTCATTATGTGCAGTTTATCAAAGGGCTGGCGGATTATGACGTATTCCAAGAAGGCAAAAAAATTCGTTATAGTGGAGCCTATGGTGACAAAGGCATAAACGTAAACTTCATAGAAAAAGAAAATAACGGCTACTTCCTTCGTACCTACGAACGAGGTGTGGAAGACGAAACATTCGCTTGCGGTACGGGAGCCACCGCCGCAGCTATGACGGTAGCCCTTCACCACAATATGGAAGGCGACATCAACATCCCTATCCGTGTGCTGGGAGGACAGCTTTACATATCTTTCCACAAAAAGGATAAGGCTTTTACAGACGTATTCCTCAAAGGACCCGCAAAGTTCGTCTTCGCTGGAGAGATTGATGAAGCTAATCTTTAAGAATATCCCGGATAATTTCCGCAAATAAACTATTCCCCTTATATTAGATGTCTTTTTGATGAACCATAGAAGAAATTCATGCAACAAATAGACACTAAGCTTCCTTATAAACTCATCTATTCGATTGGAGAACACCCTTATCTGGGTTACCTCATGGAGCCCCATATTGTGCAACTCAACCCCAACGGAAGCCTGTCTTTGTCGTATAAGCGCGTTTTCAGCAACACGGTAGAAGAATTTGCCAACGTATTGGATGAGACGGATTACAAAATCATAAAGCTTCTTGACGACCTTGAACAAAGCAACGTCATCAAAAAATACCATAAAAAAGCTGTACGCCCTATCGACTATTTCGGAAAGATTTTCGACTCCAAAATATACGATTTTATACGCCCTAAGCTGGAACAAAAACTGCTTAAAGTTTTGGAACTTATAGGCGACAAGCCTCTCTATCTTATGAGCAAGAAAGATGGCTATCCGGCCGACAAAAAGCTCAAAATCGCGGAACAGTCTACCTCCATCCTTTTTCATTTCAGAAGAAACGAAACGGAAACCCGCTATTTTCCTACATTAAAATACAACGGCCACCGCATGGAATTCATGTATCGCAATGCGGAAGTCATCATCAACACACAAGCTTGGCTGCTGCTAGACAATGTGCTGTATCATTTCGATCAACCATTGGAGGGCAAAAAGCTGACCCCTTTCCTTAACAAAAGATACATCAGCGTTTCACGTGCCACAGAAAAAAAATATTACGAAACCTTTGTAACTTCACTGATTGAAAAATACTCAGTGTATGCCGAAGGTTTCGACATCAAGACCATAAAAGAGGAAGCCGTACCCGTGTTGACATTAAACTATGTAGAAAATGGCGAATCGCACCTACAGCTTTCATTCATATACGGTCCCTATCAGTTTCCTCCGAATTCGGACCATAAAATTTCGGTGAAACTTCATTACAACGAAAAACAAGACCTATACACCTTCACCCGGATCAAAAGGTCTCTTACTTGGGAAGAAAAACAACAACAGTTTCTCGAAAGCTTAGGTCTCAAGAAACAGGATGTCCTGTTCGGCAGCTACATCCCTGACGGAAAAGAATATAACAACATCTTCGAATGGCTGAGCAACAAAAAGGACCTTCTCCTCGCCCATGGCTTTGAAATCAAACACGAGACGGGAGATAAACACTTCTTCATAGGAAAAACCACCTTGGATATTGAAGTGGTGGAAGACAACGACTGGTTCGATGTGAGAGCTTTCGCCAACTTCGGGCCATACAAGATTCCTTTCGTTCAGTTGCGCGAACACATCCTCAACAGAATACAGGAGTTTACCCTCCCTAACGGTGAAATAGCCATCATCCCGGAAGAGTGGTTCGCCCAATATGAACACCTTTTTCAGTTTGTCATCTCCAAGAAAGAACTGCATCTCAACAAGGCGCATATAGGACTGCTACACGAAATTTCCGAACATACGGCGCTTACAATGAGTCGTAAACTGCAAAACTTAAACAACTTCGAATCCATAAGCAGAGTGGAACCTCCAAAAGAGTTTAACGGCAGTCTGCGTCCTTATCAGGAAGCCGGATACAACTGGTTTCATTTCTTGCAAGAATACAAATTCGGAGGAGTACTTGCCGACGATATGGGTTTGGGAAAAACCGTGCAAACTTTAGCTCTACTCCAAAAACAGAAGGAAGACCTGAAAAATACAGACTACGCCAAGACATCCCTCCTTGTGCTTCCTACTTCCTTAGTCTACAACTGGATCAAAGAAGCAGAAAAATTTGCTCCTAAACTTCGCCTACTCGTCCATACCGGACCGAACCGCTTTAAAGATGCTTACGCCTTTACACACTTCGACTTGGTGATCACCACCTACGGCATTGTGCGCAGCGACGAAGAACTCTTCAGCAAATTTTTCTTTAATTATATTATTTTGGATGAAAGTCAGAACATAAAAAACCCTACATCCAAATCTTTCAAATCCATAAAATCGTTGAAAAGCCGCCATAAACTGGCATTAAGTGGAACCCCCATAGAAAATTCGGTTTCCGACATCTGGTCGCAGATGCATTTCACCAATCCGGGTTTGTTAGGAAGCTATTCCTTCTTTCAGAAAGAATTTGTCATACCTATAGAAAAGAAAAAAGACGAACAGACCGCAAAGCGTCTGCAGGCAATCATTAAGCCTTTTGTGCTTCGGAGAACCAAAGCACAGGTAGCTACGGAATTGCCTCCGAAAACCGAGCAGATCATCTACTGTGAGATGACGGAGAAACAGGCCGAGCGATATGAAACCATAAAATCCGAATACCGCAATGCCCTACTGGAAGGTGCCGTCAACGGTAAAGGTAGTCAGATTGCGCTGCTTCAAGGATTGACAAAGCTTAGACAACTAGCCAACCATCCTCGCATGTTGGACGAAAACTTCAAAGACGGATCAGGCAAGTTTGAAACCGTATTACAGATGCTGAGCTCCATCTCCGACGAAGGAAACAAGGTGCTTATCTTCTCCCAATTTGTCAAACATCTAGAGTTGTTTAAAGAATATTTTGATACAAAAAACATCAAATACGCTTACCTTGATGGGGCTACAAAAAACCGGGCCGAAGCGGTAAGAGAGTTCAAAGAAGATGCCGACACACGCATTTTCTTGATATCCATAAAAGCCGGAGGCGTAGGTCTTAACCTCACCGAAGCGGATTATGTATTCATCTTAGACCCATGGTGGAACCCTGCCGTAGAGCAACAGGCCATAGACCGCTCCCACCGTATAGGGCAGAAACGAAACGTCTTCATCTATAAGTTTATCAGCAAAGACACCGTGGAGGAAAAAATAGTGGCACTGCAAAACAGAAAGATGTCTATTGCTACCTCTTTGATTACTACCGAAGAAACTTTTGTGAAATCGCTTACCCAAGAGGACCTTCAAGAACTTCTACGTTAATAAAAAAGCTGTAACAGCAGTTACAGCTTTTTAAAATTTGAGATTCTGGCAACCAAGGACTACTAGATCAATCCTTTTTTGTATAATAATTCCGCTATTTGAACGGCATTTGTTGCAGCACCCTTACGCAAATTGTCCGCCACGATCCACAAGTTTACAGTCTTATCTTGCGACTCGTCACGACGGATACGACCTACGAATACCTCATTCTTACCATGTGCATCCTTAGGCATTGGATACTCCAAGTTGGAAGGATTATCTACCACCACAACACCGTCTTGCTGACGCAATAGCTCTCTAAGCTCCTCAACATCAAAATCATTTTCAAACTCTATATTCACGGATTCCGAGTGACCTCCTACCACAGGAATACGTACGGTAGTGGCCGTCACACGGATAGTGTCATCCCCCATGATTTTGTTGGTTTCTTTGATCATCTTCATTTCCTCTTTTGTGTATCCGTTTTCTTGGAACACGTCGATATGAGGGATTACGTTCAGGTCAATCTGATAAGGATAAGCCTTTTCGCCTTCTATACCGGCACGCTCATCCTCCAGCTGACGTACAGCTTTCACGCCTGTACCTGTTACCGATTGGTAAGTAGATACAACTACACGTTTGATTTTATACTTGTCGTGTAATGGTTTCAACACCACCACCATCTGAATGGTCGAACAGTTTGGATTGGCAATAATTTTATCTTCCGCCGTAAGCACATCACCATTTACCTCAGGAACCACCAACTTCTTCGTAGGATCCATACGCCATGCCGAGGAGTTGTCGATCACGGTAATGCCGGCCTCTGCAAACAACGGCGCATATTCAGTAGAGGTGCCTCCTCCCGCAGAAAATAATGCAACATTAGGTTTCAGAGCAATAGCTTCTGTTGGAGTAATTACCTTATACTTCTTACCCTTGAATTCAATTTCCTTACCCTTACTTTTTTCTGATGCTACTGGAATTAATTCTGTTACCGGGAAATTACGTTCCGCTAATACCTTCAACATTTCTGACCCAACTAAACCTGTTGCGCCAACTACTGCTACTTTCATTTTTTACAATTGTACTTTAAGAATTTAATTAATACTGTTTACATAAATGGTCTCAAACATAAGAAATTAAAACCACTCTAACGATATAAATTTTTAATTTTTTGCATGAATTTTGTATTAAATATTAGAAAAGACACATCATTTTGTTATTTTGGTTATAAAAATTGTAATTTTTTAAGCCATTTGGCAGAACTTATGCAATGTAAAAACCCTTCTTAGAGAAAATTATTCTGTAAATTGCCCATTCCATCGAAACAAACAATTTGTTGTTGTATTCGGATCATGACATTTTCGCTAAGGGTAACTTATTGCCGTATCATCATCCTTACCATTTTGGCTTTGATGGGCTGGCGTCAAAGTAGGGCTCAAGCTAGCGGCAACCTTATCATCAATGAGCTTATGGTAAACCCTAACAATGTGGCCGCCCTTCCCTCATTCGAATACATCGAGCTTTATAACAATTCAGGCAGCACAGTAAATTTAGCCTCCATAACCCTACAAATCAACAATAATCAGACCTCCTTGCCAACATACTTCCTTGCACCGCAACAGTATGTTATCCTCTGTTCGGCAGATGCCGTGGATGATTTCTCTCGCTATGGAAATGCCATAGCGCCGTCACGCTGGTACGCCTTGGCCAACACGGGCGCCACCGTACGCCTGCTCCAGCAAAACACTGTTATCGATCAGGTAAGCTATCGCGACAGCTGGTACAACAGTCCCTCCAAACGCAATGGCGGATGGAGCTTAGAACGCATCAATCCCGATTGGTTGTGCGACATCAACCTGAACTGGTCTGCAACATTATCCCTGACCGGCGGCACTCCAGGCAAAGCCAACACCATCTTCAATAAAAGGCACAAACCCGACCTCCAACTCATAAACTATGAAATGGATAACAATAGGCTTACTTTAGAATTTAATATCGACGCCTCATATTGGACGGACGTCACCACTCCTATATTCGAAATTCAAGATTTCGATACGGCACGCTCCTTCGAAGTGACAGACAACAAGGTGGTATTGATATTTTCAAAAATGCTGGAAGAAAGAACGCTGTATAGTCTGAGAGTGCGTAGTCTCACACTTTGCAACATACCCCTTGAAGAACAGCTATTTTCTCTTTTCTATCAGCCAACAGTCAGCACCAAAGACATACTTATCAGTGAAATTCTATTCAATCCTAAGGAAGGAGGTGTGGACTTCGTAGAAATCTATAACAACAGCAACCTTCCTATCAACATTCAAGGTTTCACACTCGGCAACAGAGTTGTAACCCATGATTTCTATCTCCTTCAACCACAACAGTACTTAGCCTTAACGACAAACAAAAGGGTACTCCTCCAACAGTATCCTAATGCCTTTGCCGACAACATACTTGAAGTGGCAGCCTTACCGCCTTATCCTAACCAACAGGGTATCGTCACCCTATTTGACAATAAAAATCAGCTTATAGACTCAATATATTACAATGCCAATATGCATGGTGAGCTGATGCAGAATGTTAAAGGAATATCATTAGAACGCCGCTCCTTCCAAGACATAAAATTTTACTCGGCCTCTACGTTGGCTGGAGGAGCAACCCCAGGCTATCAAAACTCCACAGCGACACTAAATATCCCACAAAACAGAATATACTTAGCTTCAAAGACTATGTCGCCCGATGGTGACGGATTCGAAGACGAACTGCAGCTCCTCTACGAACTTGTAGAACCGAACTACCTCATCACAGCAGAAATATACAACGACAAAGGTGTTTTGGTAAAAAGACTGGCCCACCTACATCATGCCGGCACACACGGACAGCTACAGTGGGATGGAAAAGACCAATACGGAAATCACTGTAAACAAGGACATTACATCTGCACCGTGCAGATTTTTAATACAGATGGAAAAGCACAACAATTTAAGCAACCGTTTGTGTTAATCAACTCATTGACAAGACATTGAAAATCGAATAACTTTGCTAACTCATATGAAAGAAACAATAATTATTTTAGGATCTAACGGCCAAATAGGAAGTGAGCTTACGGTTGCTTTACGCAAAAAATTTGGTCAAAAGAATGTGATTGCTTCCGATATTAGGGAACCGCAATCCATCGAAGAAGGCGACATTTTCGAGGTTGCTAATGTTTTGGATAAAAACCGTCTTAAAGATCTTTTCATCAAATATAAGCCTACCCAAATATATCTGCTGGCAGCCATGCTCTCGGCTACCGGCGAACAGTACCCTCAGAAAGCGTGGGACCTAAACATGAACGGATTACTCAATGTGCTGGACCTAGCTGTAGAATTGGGTATCAAAAAAATATTCTGGCCAAGCTCTATCGCTGTGTTTGGACCACATTCACCGAAGATAGACACCCCACAATACTGCATCATGGACCCTAACAGCATCTATGGAATCAGCAAGCTTGCAGGGGAGCGTTTGGTAGAATATTATCATGCCAAATATGGATTGGATATCCGCAGCATCCGCTATCCGGGAATCATCTCTTGGAAAACAGCACCAGGAGGAGGTACCACAGATTATGCCGTACACATCTTCTTCGACGCTATTGCCAAAGGAAAATACGAGTGCTTCCTTTCGGCCGACACAGCTCTACCGATGATGTATATGGATGATGCCATCCGCGCCACGTTGGAGCTCATGGATGCTCCGGCACAAAACTTAACTATCCACTCCAGCTACAATCTCGCAGGGATTTCGTTCACTCCTGCAGAGATTGCACAAGAAATTAAAAAAATTCTTCCTAATTTTGAAATGTCTTATGCTGAAGGGGATCCACGTCAAGCCATCGCTGATTCATGGCCTAAGAGTATTAACGACGAGTATGCACAAAAGGATTGGAACTGGAAGCTGGCGTACAACCTTGAAGATTTGACAAAAGAAATGCTGAAAAATCTTAAAAACAATTAAAATAAAATGGGTAGAGCTTTTGAATTTAGAAAAGAAAGAAAATTTAAACGCTGGGCCAAAATGGCGGTCCAATTCACACGTTTAGGAAAAGAAATTGCAATTGCAGTTAAAGAAGGTGGGCCTCTCCCAGAAAATAACGCTCGTTTGCGCACAGCAATCCAAAACGCTAAGGCCGTAAACATGCCTAAAGACCGTATCGAAGCAGCCATCAAAAGAGCTTCAGAAAAAGACGCTAAAGGCTATGAAGAACACGTTTATGAAGGTTACGGTCCGCATGGCGTTCCTATCTTGGTAGAAACGGCAACAGACAACACTAACCGTACTGTAGGTAACATCCGATCATATTTTACGAAAGCCGGAGGATCTTTAGGAAAAACCGGTTCCTTGGATTTCATTTTCAGTAGAAAATCCATCTTCCGCTTCCAAGCATCAGACGACTTAGACCTTGAAGAATTGGAATTGGAATTGATTGATGGCGGATTGGAAGAGCTTTATGTGGAGGCCGACGAAGAAGGTAACGACGTCATCGTCGTACAAACATCTTTCGAAGACTTTGGTAATATGCAACGCCTTCTAGAAGAAAAAGGAATAGAACTTAAGTCTTCTAAATTGGAACGTATTCCATTGTCACACACACAAGTGTCGGAAGAACAAGCCGCCGATGTGATGAAGCTTATTGACCGCTTGGAAGAAGACGACGATGTGCAAGCCGTATATCATAATATGGAGTAAAAACAACATGACCACAACATAAAAAAAGAGGGTTTCCCCCTCTTTTTTTATTAATAGTGCAAAATCATTAACTTTGGATATGCTCTCATTTGAAGAATTCTTTATCAAGAAGAAAATAGATCTCTCTGCTTTAAGAAAAGCGGATGAGGCGCTATTCTTAGAATTCCAAGAGCATTATCGGCTGATGGGAGAGAAAAGTTTTGACCATAGTAAGAAATTCTGGTTCAACAGGTTAAGACATCTACACCCTCTCCATGAAACACAGGCACACCCGGTAAGGACTTCAACTCCATTAAACCCAGAAAAGAAAGAACCTAGCAGCACGCCAAGTGCGGAAACCGCAAAGGCGGCTCCTACAGGCTTTAAACCTCGCTTCGCAGCAGCAGCAAAAAGCTCGGCAGCAGATGATGTACAGAAAAAAGAAGCCGATAACACAACATCTCCTGCTGAAACCAACAAACCAGCTGGATTTAAGCCTCGCTTTAAAGCCGGTGTAACAAAGGCTGCTCCCGCTACAGAAAATAAAGAGGATTCATCCCCTTCTGTAGATAACACTAATGAAAGTACGGAAGCAAACAAACCTACGGGATTCAAACCTCGTTTCAAGGCCGGAGTAACTAAAATAGCTACGAATACACCAGCAGAAGAAACTTCTTCACAAGTTAAGCCTACCGAAGTAAGTAAACCTACAGGCTTTAAACCTCGTTTCAAAACTGCTGCAACTTCTTCTACTCAGGTGGAAAAGAAAGAAAGTGCTGCTGAAGAAAAAGCACCATCCACAGAAAGCTCTAGCACTGAAGGTGCTCCAGCAACGAGCAAACCTTCCGGCTTCAAGCCTAGATTCAAAGCCGGGGTAACAAAAACCATTTCCGAAGACGAGAAAGCCGATGCTGCCTCCGCAGCTGATACACAACAAGAAGAAAATAAGGAAACAAATAAACCTCTTGGCTTTAAACCACGTTTTAAAGCAGGGATAACCAAAAATAAACCAAAAGAAGAATAATCTTAACCAATTATATCAGACTATGCTTAAAGAAGAAAGACAGGCCTATATAATTCATCAAATCAACCTGCACAATAAAGTTTTATCCTCCGATTTAAGTGTCCAACTAAACGTCTCGGAGGACACCATTCGTAGGGATTTGAACGAACTAGCGGAAAACGGCCAAGTAATCAAGGTATATGGGGGAGCATTATCCAAATCTTTCCAGTTCCCTTTCCAAGACGGCAATGTGTATGCCAAAGAAAACAAGAAGAAAATCGCTTCCAAAGCATTGACACTGATCAACTCGGGCATGACGGTATTGATAGGAGGAGGAACTACCATGATCGAACTGGCACGACTTATTCCTAACGATTTACAATGTACGTTCTTCACCATCAGCCCTCTTGTTGCCATGGAACTGGCAGAAAAAGATAACATCGAAGTATTCTTATTGGGAGGTAAACTATCCCGAAATACCAACATCGTTACGGGGTCACAAGTCATCAATGAACTTTCAGACTTACATGTAGACCTGTGTCTGCTAGGAACTAACAGTCTCTCTATAGAAGAAGGTATTACGGATTCGGATTGGGAAGTCGTTCAGATAAAAAGAGCGATGATTAAATGTTCTAAAAACTTGGCTATCTTAAGTATAGCCGAGAAGCTCAATTCGAACCAAAAGATGCGTGTAGCACCTCTTAAGGAAGTCTCTTATCTGGTGACCGACTTAGAGCCTAACGACAAACATCTTAAAGATTTCGCCAAACATATCAAAGTGTTATAGATGGACAACAGGGAGGAAGAAAAGGAAAGCTCGTTAAAGAAAAAAACGGCGAAAGGTTTATTTTTCGGTGGCCTTTCTAATGCTATCCAGCAGATCATAGGCTTTCTCTTTGGGCTTTATGTAGCTCGCAACCTTCTTTCTCCCAGTGATTATGGTACTATAAGTCTACTGACCATCTTTGCGTTGATTGCCACAGCCTTCCAAGAGAGTGGCTTTGTCATGGGATTAGTCAACAAGAGGGAAGTTTCGCACAAAGATTATAATGCCGTCTTTTGGTGTAGCCTGTCCATAAGTACACTGCTGTACATCGCACTCTTCTTTTTGGCCCCTTTTATAGCAGACTTTTACGAAAAAGTGGAGCTTACCGCCCTGTCTAGATTCTTGTTCATAAGCTTCTGGCTAGGCAGTTTTAGCATAGCACATAATGCATATCTCTATCGTCACCTTATGGTCGCCGAAAGAAGTATCGTCATGCTGTCGGCACTTATCGTTTCTAACATAGCAGGATTAATCTTTGCCTATTACGGCTTTGCCTACTGGAGCTTAGCCATCCAGACTGTGGTGTATACTTTCGTCTCAAGTTCCATGTTTTTTTATTTCTCGAAATTCAGGCCTACACTTCATATTGATTTCTCTCCCATCAAAGACATTTATAAGTTTAGCAGCAAAATCCTTATTACAAACATTTTCATTCATATAAACAACAATATTTACGCTTCGGTATTAGGTAAATTTTTCTCCAAGCAACAGATAGGCTTTATCTCTCAAGCCTCGAAATGGAACAACATGGGACAGTCGCTGATTACCAACATGATCAACAATGTGATTCAGCCCGTACTCAATCAAATCCATGATGATGAAAACCGTCAAGTCCGTGTGTTCCGTAAGCTGTTGAATTTTACCTCCTTCGTAGCCTTCATTATGCTTTTTGGCTTAGCAGCAGTGGCCGGCGACTTTATACGTATCACACTTACGGACAAATGGATTGAAAGTGCACGCTATGTACGTATTCTTTGCATTGGGGGAGCTTTCGCTACCATCAATAACGTTTTCTCAAACCTCATACTTACCAAAGGACAATCGTCCATCTACATGTTTAACATCGTAGGATTCGGCATCTTACAGTTCTTAATCTTAATCCTATGCAAAGACTTTGGATTGGAATTGTCTATCATGCTGATTTCCACACTTAACCTATTGTGGATATTCATCTGGTACGTCATCGTCAAACGATTCATCGCTTTCGGTCTCATGCAGCTTATCAGTGATGTTTTTACTTATGTATTCCTCGCAGGGATAGCCTGTGCCGCCGCAGCATTCCTTTCACAAAGCATTTCCTTATTGTTTGTACGCTTCTCAACATGCATCCTTGCTTCCGGTGTATTTTATCTTTTGTTAAATAAAATTTTTAAGCCCGATATCTTGACAGAAATAATCAACTTTGCAAAAGGATCGTTGATTAAGAAGAAATGAAAAAAGTCCTATCCATCATCGTATCATATAATTTCGAGCCATGGCTTGACAAATGTCTACAAAGCTTGTTAAGCTCCTCTTATCCTACTGACATCATGGTCATCGACAATGCTTCTAAGGATAGGACCGTCCCACTGCTGAAAGAAAAATATCCTTCGGTAATTCTTTTGGAATCGCCAACAAACCTAGGCTTCGGCAAAGCCAACAATATGGGAATGGAATATGCCTTACGGCATGGATATGACTTTGTTTTTCTGGTAAACCAAGATGCTTGGATAGATAAAGACTGTATAAAACATCTGATAACATGTCCTGCGGCAGATTATGCTCTCCTATCTCCTGTACATTACGACGGTACAGAGAAAGCGTTGGACAAAGGTTTTCGGGAATATATCAAGCAGCATTATCCTCTTAAAGAAAAAACCACCAAGGTGAATTTTGTCAATGCGGCTTTTTGGTTTATAGCTACCGCCACCTTACGTAAAGTTGGGCTATTCTCTCCTATATTTTATCACTATGGAGAGGATAAAGACTTTGCCAACAGGTTACGCTTCCACAACATTGACATACTTGTGGTCAATGATGCTCTGGCTTATCATGACAGACAGAACCGCGAAGCTCCCGCAGGAATAAATTTTAAAGGGGAATTTGTTTATCATTTGACGGAATTTTGTAATATTAATTATCGTGGCACCACCGCTTTTGCGAAGGCAGTGTTAGCCTGCCTAAAGAAAGCGGGGCAACAGCTGTCTAAAGGGAAAGCGAAAGCCGCCTATAGATATATTAGAATTGCAGGACAACTGTCGGTAAAGACACAACAGGTCATTAAGACAAGAAAAGAAAACAAGAAAATCAATAATTAAATATGCAAAACTTGGCTCCAATTATCATTTTCACCTATAACAGGCCACAGCATACGCGTCGTATGCTTCAGGCCCTGGAAAATGCCGAATTGGCCAAAGACTCTGAGGTCTTCATTTTTTCGGATGGGGCAAAAAATGCCGCAGCCATAGATGCTGTAAACCGAGTAAGAGCCATCATCCGTGAACCATGGAACTTCAAACATATCACCATCATAGAACGCGACCGTAATATCGGCCTAGCACAAAATGTCATCAGCGGCGTCACAGACATTATCTCCCGCTACGGAAAAGCTATAGTGCTGGAAGACGACCTTATAATTTCCAAGGTAGGACTCCGCTATTTCAACGATGCGCTCGACATCTACGAAAGTGACGACAAAGTCATGGAAATAAGCGGATACATGTATCCTGTCAAAGATGCCGACAAACTGCCTGAGTCTTTCTTCTTCCGCGTGGCAACAAGCTGGGGTTGGGCAACATGGGAAAGAGCTTGGAAGCTCTTCAATCCAAACATCGACCAACTTACCGCAGGCTTCACCAGCGAAAAAATCAAAAGATTTAGCATAGACAACAGCGAAAACTTCTGGAAGCAAGTCAAAGAATTTAAAGCAGGAAAGATAAACTCTTGGGCTATACGCTGGTACCTATCAATCTTTAACAACCACGGTCTAGTGCTCTATCCCCGTCAGTCCATGATTCAAAATATGGGTACGGACGGCTCCGGCACCCATTCCGATGTGGACAACGCCTACCATGTGGAGCTAGCTACAGAACCTATAAACGAGTTCCCGAAAGAATTTGAAGAAAATAAGGCCGCTTACGAAGCAATTAAGTATTTTTACAGAACTCGTAAAGGCTCTTTACCACAACGACTCATACGATATATTAAAAAGCTTTGGAACAAACGTTAAAAAAAGTGACATCTCCCAAAATATCAATCATAACTATTGTTTACAACAACGTTCGAGATATCGAACACACCATACTGTCTGTCCTCAACCAGACCTACGACAATATTGAATATATCATTATCGACGGAGCTTCCACTGACGGAACTCTAGATGTCATCAACAAATATAGAGGCAGCATAGATGTTATAGTATCCGAGAAAGATAAAGGCATCTACGACGCTATGAACAAAGGTCTGTCCAAAGCTACAGGCGATTACGTCCTTTTTCTCAACTCAGGAGACGAACTATACGACAACAGCACCATTCAGACCGTTGTCGAAAGAGGTAACAATGCCGATATTATATACGGCGAAACGAAACTGGTGGATGAAGAGCGCCGCATCGTGGCTGACCGCCGCCATAAGGCTCCTTCAACTTTTGATTGGAAATCTTTCCGCTACGGCATGAACGTATGCCATCAGGCAATATACATAAAACGCAATATTGCTGAACCGTACGACCTTCAGTATAAGCTGAGTGCCGACATTGACTGGGTAATCCGTGCTGCAAAAAAAGCGAAAACCGCACAATATGTACACTGTTATGTAGCCCGCTATCTGGTTGGCGGCATGTCACAAAAAAGACATCGCCAAAGCTTGAAAGAACGCTACGAAATCTTTAAAAAACACTACGGCACCATACCCAACATTTTCAACCATATCGTCATCGCTTTCCGACTGATAAAATATAGAATTACCCATGGCAAAACCAGAGAATAACAGCCTTTTTAATCCTGAAATCCTGATCGAATTAGCAAATACAAAGATGCCTTTCGGCAAATATCAAGGCTGGCTCTTATGCAACTTACCCGAACCTTACCTCCTATGGTTTTATAAAAAAGGATTCCCCCCCGGCAAACTCGGACTGCTGCTGGCAACCCTTTACGAAATCAAACTCAACGGTTTAGAATACCTTTTAAAACCTTTAATTAAAAAGTAAAGAAATTCCTAGCAAGCCATTATATTTTACTACCTTTGTCGCTTATCTTTTAATTAACATTAAACGCCGTTTGCAGCGGTATCAATGACATGACTAAATATCAAACATTGCTGTACTATTGCTACAGCCGTATCGAAAATGCAGAAAAGTTTGCTGCAGACCACCTCGAATTTTGTAAATCTCTTGGACTCGTAGGACGTATCATCGTGGCTGACGAAGGTCTCAATGGTACAGTTTCCGGAACCCCTGAAGCATGTAAAGTATATATGGAAGCCATTTATGCTGACGGAAGATTCAACCACACCGACTTCAAAATCGACAACGTAGAACAACCTTCCTTCGCAAAGATGCACTGCCGCTACAAACCGGAAATAGTACACTCAGGACTCCGAGATCCCAACATCATAGATCCTACCAAAGAAACCGGCAAATATCTGGAGCCCAAAGAATTTATGGAGATGAAAGACCGCGAGGATGTGGTTATCCTCGACGTACGATCCAACTACGAACATTCTGTTGGTCGCTTCAAAAATGCGGTAACACTGGATATCAACAATTTCCGGGAGTTTCCGGAAAAGGTCAAAGAACTGGAACATCTGAAGGGCAAAAAAATCCTTACTTACTGTACCGGTGGTATCAAATGCGAAAAAGCATCAGCCCTCCTTCTTAAAGAAGGTTTCGAAGAAGTTTATCAGCTGCACGGAGGAATCATCAAATACGGAAAAGAAGTGGGCGGTGTAGATTTTGAAGGGGACTGTTATGTCTTCGACAACAGAGTTACTGTGCCGATAAATAAAGTTAACCCTACCATTGTGTCCACCTGCCGCAACTGTGGTAAGCCAACAAAGAAAATGATAAACTGTGCAAATCCCCGCTGCAACGACCATTTCACCCAATGCGATGAATGTGGCTGGGAGATGGAAGGCTGCTGCTCAAAGGAATGCCAATCCGTACCTTATAAAAGAAAATACGACGGCACAGGCTATTACGCAAAACTTTCTTCCTATACGCTTGCTCATTAAAAATAAGTATAAAAAAAACCTTGCTGTAATAAAAGCAAGGTTTTTTTTATCTACAAAGATTAGTCTAAAGGATTTTCCTTGAGGTATTTTTCCCAAGCCCATGCCGATGCCATCATCTCATCGATACCAAGCTCTGCTTTCCAGCCTAACTCACGGTTAGATTTGCTGACATCTCCCCACACTTTTACTACATCCCCTTCACGTCTAGGACCAAATTCATATTTCAGCTTCTGTCCCGAAGCCTTCTCAAATGCCGCAATAGCCTCCAATACCGAATAGCCGTTGCCCGTCCCTACATTGAAAACATCATACTTACCATTCGGATTTCCCTTCTCCAGTAGTTTGATTGCCGCTACATGAGCTTTGGCAAGGTCTACCACGTGAATATAGTCTCGTATACAAGAACCATCAGGCGTATCGTAATCATTACCGAATACGGTGAGCTTCTCCCTTTTACCTATAGCTGTTTGGGTGATGAAAGGCAACAGATTCTGAGGAACACCATTTGGCAGCTCTCCTATTAATGCCGAAGGATGCGCCCCTACCGGATTGAAATAGCGTAATGCGATAATATGGTAGTTGTCATAAGCACTCGCCGTATCCTGAAGAATCTCCTCAGCAATCTGCTTGGTATTACCGTAAGGCGATGTAGCCTTCTTCACCGGTGCCGATTCCGTAACAGGCAAAACGTCCGGCTCGCCATACACCGTACAGCTGGATGAAAATACAAAGTTCACATTTTTTCCTCGATAAGCATTCAATAGATTAATCAATGAGAAAAAATTATTGTGATAATATTTCAAAGGATCTTGAACAGATTCTCCCACAGCCTTCGACGCCGCAAAATGAATAATACCTTGTATGTCTGGATTAGCTTGGACAAAAGCATTTACCTTCTCCGCATCACATAGATCAAATTGATGAAACTCCGGCTTTACACCTATAATCTTTTCAATCTGATCTAGAATTTTAATGTTGGAGTTGGATAGGTTGTCGATGATCACCGGTTTATATCCAGCGTTGTGTAACTCTACTACAGTATGAGAACCAATATAGCCTGTTCCCCCTGTAACCAAAATTCTGCTCATAATTTTAACGTTTATGCTCGTAAATAGTTTTGAAATAGTCTATAGTCTTTTGTAACCCCTCTTCACGTGAAACTTTAGGCTCCCACCCCAAGATATTTTTCGCTAGAGTTATGCTAGGCCGACGCTGCTTGGGGTCATCCTCCGGCAAGGCCTGAAAAACAACCTTGGACTTACTTCCAGTAAGCCGAATAATATCACTCACTAAGGTGTTGAGGCTGATCTCATCCGGATTACCTATATTCACAGGAAAGCAATAGTCCGCAAACAGCAAACGGAAGATACCTTCTACCTGGTCTGTGATATAGCAAAACGAACGTGTCTGCGTGCCATCACCAAAAACAGTAATATCTTCCCCCCGCAAGGCCTGGCCGATAAAGGTCGGCAGCGCTCTTCCATCATTAGGACGCATACGCGGCCCATACGTATTAAAAATGCGTACAATACGGGTGTCCAAACCATGAAAGTTGTGATACGCCATGGTCATCGCCTCCAGAAAACGCTTAGCTTCATCATATACGCCTCTCGGCCCTACAGGGTTTACATTGCCCCAATAATCCTCTGACTGTGGCGATACCAATGGATCCCCATACACCTCAGAAGTGGAAGCTACCAAGATTCGGGCTCTTTTCTCCTTGGCTAGCCCCAGCAGGTTGTGTGTACCCAATGAGCCTACCTTCAGTGTCTGAATTGGAACTCTAAGATAATCTACCGGGCTTGCGGGCGAAGCAAAATGAAGTATATAATCCAAACGTCCCGGCACATGCACAAACTTGGTCACATCATGATGGAAAAATTCAAAATTAGGAAGATGAAACAAGTGCTGTATGTTCTCTATGCTCCCCGTAACCAAGTTATCCATCGCAATCACATGAAAATCCTCCTCCAAAAAGCGGTCACAAAGATGGGAGCCTAAGAACCCTGCAGCTCCTGTGATTAATATGCGCTTGCGATTACTAGTTTGCACCGTAACTCCGTTTAGAAAAGGTTTAAATTTTTATCTTTGACGAAGATAAGTATTATTTTAGAATATGCGATTATTATACGACCTTGGTGTTTGGTTATATGGCAAGATTTTATGGATAATTTCGCCATTTCACCGCAAGGCCAAACTCTGGGTTCAAGGCCGAAAAGATATTTTCAAAGCCATCCAAGAGCAGATAGACCCTAACCAACAATATATCTGGTTTCATTTTGCTTCGCTGGGAGAGTTTGAGCAAGGGCGTTCGGTACTCGAAAAGATCCGCATCAAATACCCTTCCGAAAAAATTGTTATCACCTTTTTCTCCCCATCGGGATATGAGATACGCAAAAACACGCCTCTGGCGGACCACGTGTTCTATCTGCCTGAGGACACAGCGAAAAATGCCCGTCAATTTATAGAACTTATCCGACCAAAATTTGCCGTATTTACCAAATACGAATATTGGCATCACTATTTTGTCGAATTAAAGAAAAGAAATATCAAGCTGTTGATGATTTCGGCTATATTTAGGGAAGAGCAGATTTTCTTCAAGCCGTATGGAGACTTTTTCAGGGATATACTACGCAATGTGACCTATTTCTTCGCACAGAATATGGATACTGTCCATATGTTGAAGTGGATAAATATCACCAATGCCGGCCTTGCAGGAGATACACGCTTTGACCGGGTACTTGAACTTCCTATGCAGCATAAGCCCATATCCGAAGTGGAACGCTTTTGTCGGGAGCATAGAGTCCTTGTCGCAGGCAGTACTTGGAAACCTGACGAAGAGCTTCTTAAAAAGCTGCATGACGACTTTAACGCTTGGAAGTTTATCATAGCTCCCCACGAAATCCATGATACCCATATTCAGAACATCGTAGAACTGTTTGATGGACAGGTGCTTCTCTTCTCCAATTTCAGAAATTACTCACCTGAAGAAATACATGCTCGACGAGTCTTACTCATCGACAATATAGGTATGCTTTCATCCCTTTACCATTATGGTGACATCACCTATGTAGGAGGAGGGTTCGGTGTGGGTATACACAACACATTAGAAGCTGCAACTTATGGAAAACCTGTAATTTTCGGACCTAAGTACGCGAAATTCCAAGAGGCAGTAGACTTAGTAACTCTTATGGCTGGATTTTCAATTTCCAATTATAAACAGCTGAAAACGGTATTTGAAGCTCTTCAAAATAAAGATAAGCTGCAAGAATGTGGTGCTGCCGCAAAAAAATACGTACAGCAACGAGCGGGAGCCACCCAAATTATCATGAAATATCTTGAAACGGAAAAGCTCTTGCAATAAAAAAGCCATCTCCTAGAGATGGCTTATCAAAAACTAAGAAAATAAAAATTGGACTCTGAAATTTCTTAATAGTAGGTATAGCGTCTCACCCCTGCCACATGTCGCGCTAAACGCATCACCTGGTGCGTATATCCATACTCATTATCGTACCATACATAGAGGACCACATTATTTCCGTCCGGAGCTACGATGGTCGCCGGAGCGTCATACACCGAAGCTGCCGTAGTGCCTATAATATCTGAAGACACTAACTCCTCGCTTGTAGAATATTTAATCTGCTCAGTAAGACGACCGTCCAATGCTGCCGCTTTCACAAGCCCGTTTAATTCTTCCAATGACGTTTTCTTCTTCAGCTGTAGATGCAAGATAGCTAAAGAACCGTTGGGCACCGGAACACGGATGGCGTTAGAAGTAAGCTTTCCGGACAAATCTGGCAACACCTTGGCCACAGCCCCACCAGCTCCCGTCTCCGTGATAACCATATTGAGGGCAGCAGCACGACCACGACGGGATTTTTTGTGCATATTATCCACCAAGTTTTGATCATTGGTGTACGAATGGATAGTCTCTATATGTCCCTGCTTAATCCCAATAGCATTATGTATCACATCCAATATCGGAGAGATGGCATTGGTTGTACAGGAGGCTGCAGAAAATATACTCTCATTTTCCGTGTCTATCATATCGTTGTTCACCCCATACACAATGTTTGGAACACCTTTACCTGGTGCTGTCAACAATACTTGGGAAGCACCTTTTGAAGCAAGGTGACGTGACAACTGTTCTTTATCACGGAATGCGCCTGTGTTGTCTATGACCAAAGCATTCTGAATACCATACTTCGTGTAATCTATCTCTTCTGGTGTCGAAGCTGAAATTACATAGACTGTAACACCGTTAATTATAAGGGCTCTCTTTTCTTCATCTATAGTTACCGTTCCTTCGAATTCTCCGTGTATAGAATCGTTTTGAAGAAGAGCAGCTCTTTTCGTTAAAGTCTTTTTGTCAATATTATCACGTGTCACGATAGCTCGCAACCTCAAAGTATGGCCTGCCCCTACTTTAGTGATAAGCTCACGCGCCAACAATCGACCTATACGTCCAAACCCATATAATACCACATCACGAGGATCAAATTCGCGATGTTCTTTGGCAGACACCAGCTCCTTCTTTATAAAATAACGGAGCTGTTCTTCTTCAATATCTTGTTCACGAATTTTTAAGGCCAGCTTACCGATATCTATACGCGACGGCGCAAGATGTAAGCTCTGCATGATTTCGGCAACCTGCAATGTAGAGAAAATGCTGATAGGCTTACCTGCAATACCTTTGGACTCCTCATGCAAGTTGAGCACTTTGCTTACACGACGGTCCATCAACTGATTTCGGAAGAAAACCAACTCTATGGAATGATTCACCCACAAATCACTGACAATTTTGATGAGTTTTACAGCAGCATTTTGCTGATTTTTATAACTTCTGATTTCGGACTCAAAAGTCGGTTGTTGTATCATAATTTCTTAGGTTATTATGACACAAACTTATGTATATTCCTCATTATTAACCTATTGATATTTCATTTTTAATATTTTTTCATCTACCTTATAGTAACCTTTTATCAGATTAAAAAATTTAACCCCATTCCTTTGTCAAATCATTAAAAAAAACAGCTTTTGTCGAAAAATAAAAAAGCTAAAATTCAGCTGTATGTAGCTAAATTTTAGCCTTTGATAATTCTTTCCAGCTAAAAATTATTCTTCTACCATAAACAATTCGGAAGCAATATGGTCTGCCATCAACTTTCCTTTTGTCGTAGCACATAGATACCTGCCTTCTTTGAGCTCCACTTCTTCCCGTTCGATAAATGGATTAATGTCTCGTAGTAGGTGAGAAACACAACTTTCTCCAAAATCAGTTTTCACTTTATCGATATCTATTCCCCACATCGTTCGTAGGGACGTCATCACATATTCATTGAATCGGTCCTTTGTTTGCAGATATTCTGTTTCCTGAAAATCCTTGCCCTCACTTACGGCTTCTATATATTTGGCATTGTTGGCTATATTCCATGAACGGCTTTCTCCATTGAAGGAATGTGCTGATGGTCCTATGCCTAGATAATGTTTTCCTTTCCAATAGTTAGTATTATGACGTGCATACATACCGTTTTTTGCAAAGTTAGAAATCTCATAATGCTCATAGCCGGCCATCGTGAGTGTATCAATGAGCATCAGCATCTGTTCAGCACTCTGGACATCGCTCATGGGTGGAGTTTTGCCCTCCTTGACAAAGTGTGCCAAGGCTGTCTTCTTTTCTACCGTCATCGCATAAGAAGAGATATGCGGCACCTGCATGATGATAAGTTGTTGGAGGTTGTACTTCCACTTTTCGTCCGTCAGCAAAGGATATCCATAGATAAGATCGCACGTAATATTCTCGAAGCCGGCATCCTGAACTCTCTTAATAGAAGCATCGGCCTCCTGTGCATTGTGAGCTCGGTTCATCCAACGTAAGTCCTCCTCAAAGAATGACTGAATACCTATAGAAAAACGGTTGATGGGAGTATCGCGCAACGAACGAACTTTCTCTGCGGTCAGGTCATCTGGATTGGCTTCCAACGTAATTTCCGCATCATCACTGATATCAAAATACTTGGAAACCTGGTCGATAAGTTTTGATATCTGCTGACTTTCCAGCAATGAAGGCGTCCCTCCCCCAAAATACAGACTATACAATTTCTTTTCTTGTAAGTAGTCAGCCCTCCGTACAAGTTCCGTTTGCAAGACCTCCAGCATCTCATCCTTATATTTCAAGGATGTGCTAAAATGGAAATCACAATAGTGACAGGCCTGCTTACAAAATGGAATATGAAAGTATATCATCCGTTGTCCTCCGTTTCGGACAAAGATAGAGAAAGCATGTTTCAATTAGGCTTCAAAAACTGTTGGAAAACCAATTGTTCTCAAAAATCACTATTTATCTAAACAAAATATTAAGATAAACTGTTCTATATGGTACTACCTAGTATGAAAAACATGATAAATAAGAAATGCTTATGAAAGAGTTTTTAGTATGTGTTGCCATGATACTGTGCATGATATTTCTATATCTCATGGTTTCAGTATTAGAATCCACAAGTCCTCAACAAAGACTTACCAATAATAATTCAATACCTTTAGAGTTGGAATCACTTAATCCATAAAAAATAAGCGGATTTTAAATCCGCTTATTTTACTATTTTATGGTTGTCGGATGACTCAATATCTGCCAGTCGAAGCGTTGGGTCTATCCACACTTTAGCCACCTCCTTGCTCGCCGTAAAAGAGTAGGTAGGTTTTGTCCAGAACCAATCTTCCAATACGGTACGTTTCACTCCTGCATAGATATCATAATTTTCTGCCGGCTTTTCGCCTCTCATCTCACGCAAAGGGATGTAAAACAACTCCTTACTTCCATCCTTGTATTCTACTAGGATATCCAAAGGCATCGCGAAATCCGATTTGTTGCGAATGATTATTTCTTTTCCGGCAATGGTGTCAATAGCGTAATCGATTTTACGTGTGGTGTTGATAAATAAGTTGAAATACCATTTCAGGTTGATTCCTGACACATCCTCAGCTACGCGCTTGAAATCATTAGGGGTCGGATGTTTAAACTTCCAAAGCTCATAGAACTTCAAAAATGTCTTCTCAAGATTCTCTTTTCCGATAATATAGCCTAGCTGTTCGGCCATTACTGCACCCTTGTTATACGCCGCATTCGAATAAGCATAGTTGGTATTGTAATAGTCGGCCAAAAGGCTCATCGGCTCTTCCTTCCCTGAAAGGGCTAAACGATAGTAGCCGCGATATGGTTCCATAATAGGATTAGTAGGGATAGCTCCTTTTCTTTCAAAGATGTGATGCATAGCCAACTCTTCCACATAAGAAGTAAACCCTTCGTCAAACCACTCATCCACAGTCTCATTAATACCGAAAAGGTGTTGATACCACGAGTGTGCAGCCTCATGAAAAATCACATTAACAAGACTTTTCAGGTTACGATTGCCTGTAATCAAGGTTGCAGTACCATACTCCATACCACCATCCCCTCCTTGCACTATGGTATAGGTAGGCCAAGGATAAGCACCGAAGCGGCTTGAAGCAAAATCGAAAAATTCTGCTGCAAAGCCCAACGCTTGTTTCCAGTTGTTTTCAATCTCCTTATTGGCAGGTATAAATACCGTATAAATTTTAACTCCACCTTTGGAAGTTGTAGAGTCTACTACAAATTTTGGATCCGCTGCCCATGCAAAGTCATGGATATTATGAGCTTTAAAGTGCCATGTAGCCTTGTTTTGTGCGTTAGTCTTTATTTTGGCATTTTTCATATAGCCTTTCACCTCTGAAGGGTTTTGTAAGACGCCAGATCCGCCGATAACATAATCTTTATGGATATGGATCGTCACATCGAAATCGCCAAAAGGGGCGACAAACTCTCGGCCTACATACTCATCCAAATGCCATCCAAAATCATCGAAATGCGCCATCTTAGGATACCACTGCGTCATCGAAAGGGCTACACCTTCTCTGGAATTACGACCACTTCTTCGAATCTGCTCTGGAACCTGTGCTTTCCACTCCATCTCAAAGGTCGTCTTGCTACCGTCGGCAATAGGCTGTGGAAGCTCTACTTCCAAGATGGTCCCATCCACTTTGAATTGTGCCGGCACACCATTTACTTTCAGCGTCGATATCTTCTGATAGCCTATCTGTTCAGGAGTAAGCGTAGAAATGCGGCTCTGATAGACCGGCTTTTCCTTAGTTCCTATATTTTTGGTCATACGGGAATCCGGATCGGCAATGGATATCAAACGGTTATCCATCATACTCCCCGGCTGAAAAGCATTGAAATACAGATGAAAATAAACTTTAGATAATGATCGACCGGAATTGTTGCCATATTCCAAGGTCATCTTGCCATCATACTGATAGCTTTTCTCGTCTACATCAATATCCATCGTATACTTTACATCCTGTTGCCAATAGCCCTTGCGCTGTCCCAAAGCTATTCCGGATAAAACCATTAAAAAGAGTAATGCGTAATATCTCATATTTAGAATACTAAATTGTTCTATAACTAAATTAGGGATTAATCGCCGCAAGACGATAAATCCCTATTATTTTGTTACAATATAATCGGATTTGACCTATTGAAGATGTCCTTATTTTCCTTTCAGGAAATAACGCTCTTGAAACTTAAACTGAGGCGTCATCCAGTACATCAACACAACTCTGGAATAACGATAGTTGAAAGGCGCCAAGATTAAGGAAACAGCTACCGCTACCGAAAGATACAACCATGGAGACTCTAGATTGCCGGTAAGAATATAGGTACCTACACATGCTGTCACCAGCTCAGCCACCACAAAAGCATAACTCACATACATAGCCGCATAAAAATATCCAGGCTCTTTCTCAAATTTCAAATCGCAATGCGGACAAGTGTCATACATCTTCTTCGACTTGAAACTCAATAAAGGGGCTCTGAACATGTTGCCGGTACGACATCTAGGACACTTGCCATCCACAGCACTCTTCCACTCACTTGGTATGGTATATTTTGTTGACATAGTAAACGTTTTTCTATATATGATTTATTAACTTTTTTCTGAACTCTTCAGGGGTAACCCCTACTGCCTTTTTAAAAAACTTTGTAAAATACGAATTATCGTTAAAATTTAGCTCATATGCGATCTCAGCCACAGAATAATCTTTGATGACAAGGAGTCTTTTGGCTTCCAAAATCACACGGTCGCGAATGATCTCCCCTGCCGACTGACCTAATAACTCCTTACATAATGCATTTAAATGGTTCGGTGTGATATACAGCAATGCTGCATATTCTTTTGGCAATCGTAAGGATTTAAAGTTAGATTCTATAAGATTTAGAAAATTGCGCAGCAAAGTGTGGTTGTAAACACTAGACTCCGTACTGAAAGAAGAAATCCGCTGCCTGTTCAAAAGCTGGAAAAGATACAGCAATGAGGCTTTAATGAAAGAAACATCACCTCTATACTGCAGTATACGGTCTAATATCTCTGTCACTAGATTACGGTCTTCCTCCTCTATCACAAAAACGCCATCTCTCACCAAACCCGAGAAAAAAGGAAACATCATCAGATAATCGGACCGCAACAACACATCCTTAAACAAATCCTTGTGAAAGTTTACCACATATCCATCCATGTTTTCGCCAAACTCCCACGTATGAATCTGCCCCGGAGACATGAAATAAATCTGCCAAGGCTCTACCTCAAAGCGTTCAAAGTCTATAGTATGGCTCCCTCCCCCCTTCGTAAACAAAACGAAGTGGTAAAAATTATGGCGATGCGGAAAGACTAAATTCTTATTCCTATCTAGATAATGTGCCAAGCTTTCAATCATAAACTCTTGATTAAAGCCATCAGACACAACACATTGCTCTATTACAGGAACTTTTGCCATCGTTCACAAAGATACTTCTAAAACTTAACTCTATATGGTACTATTAGCATATTTAATGGTACTTTTTACGGATAAGTAAATTATACCATTACGTTACGTAACAATAGGAATAAATTAACCTTCTTTTCCTAACTTTATAGCATGTCATTACATAAAGACCCGGAACTTAAAGAAGCTATATTGAATCTTCCTCCTAAAGAAAAGGACAAGCTGCTGGTACGCCTTATCAGTAAAGATAAGATGCTCATGAAGCAACTCCACTTTCAGCTTCTCGAAAACGAATACGACCTAGAAGACCGGATTAATACGCTGAGGGAAAAACTTAGCTCCCTGCTCACCCCAGAAAAGTCGGGAGTGAAAAATGTTCCCCTGTACTCCAATTATCGTACTCTAACTACTCTGTTGCGACAGGCTAGTGGCATGATCAACGAACATGAAAAAATCACGAAAGACAAGTTTAGTGAAGTAGAATTTAGACTCTTGATTCTTGAGTTGGCTTTTTCTTATTATCCCGCCCTATTTCAGAATAGCTATGTAGCTGCCTCCGATAAACTTCGCCGCTACGTGTCGGCACGCCTGAAGACAACCTTGAGCAAGTACGACAAACTACACGAAGATTTACAGTTTGACCTCAAAGAAAGCTATGACAAAGTAGTAAGCTTTTCCGAAGCTCATCAGCTCCTCTAAACATTTTCCTACCTTTTTCACCGCCTTTAAATCTCGCTAGATTTATTTACCGATAAGAGAGCGGGATTTACCGATTTTCGAGACAAATTAGTCGAAAAGCCATTCTCTTGGCCTCTGCTGCGCTATAACTTTGTCATATCAAAACATCAGAAAACATTAAACATTATAAACATTAAAGTCATGAAAAGAAAAATAACAACAATCGCAGCAGTAATCATCGCTTTAGTAGCTTCTGTATATAGTGCCAATGCTAACGTAAAACCTTACAAAGACCTAAACAATAAAGAAGTCCTCTTTAGCTATGTCAGTGCTTCCATCCTAGGTAGTGACATGTATAACAAAATCATGTTCGCCGACGATTTCGAATACAGAAATACAGCTAATGACGACAAACACGACAAAAAATCGTATCTGAAGTACCTGAAATCTTTGAAAGACAACAAATTCGATTGCGAGCAAACGATAGAAATCCTCGACCAGACGGGTAACACTACCATTGGAAAAGTAACTATGGAGTTCCCGACCTTCAAACGCGTAGACTATGTTACCTTAGTACAGTCTGAGGAAGGATGGAAAATTAAAAATGTTACCACAACTTACCCTTTATAACTGAGTAATTTTTGTTTCATTAAACTCGGCCTGCCCACAAAGCAGGCCTTCTTTTTAGATAGCAACCCTATCCCTCTCCTCGCTCCATGCCGTTTTCTTGAAAGTCTATCCAAAAAGCACTGACCCTAAAGCCATAATTTTACTAACTTTGCATCAAAACATTGGGAGTTAAGTGAATATTCAAGAAATCTTATCATATTACGGTCAAACCACACAAGTCTCTTCGCTTGTAAAGGCTATTCAAGGTAAAAATCCTAAAATTCAACTCAAAGGGCTAATAGGCTCTTCAGATGCTTTGGTGGCTGCTGCCTCCTATCAGCTGCAGGAGCGTCCCTACCTTTTCATCCTTCCTACACATGAAGATGCTGCCTATTTTCAATCCGACTTGGAAAGTGCCTTCGAAAAGCAGGTGTTGTTTTTTCCATCATCCTATCGCAAGCCTTTCGACTTCACTCAGCTGGACAGCACACATGTGCTGCAGCGTGCCGAAACGCTAAGCGCTTTGAACCACACCTCCGAGCTACCAAAAATGGTTGTTACCTATCCCGAAGCTGTAGCCGAGAAGGTCATCAACAGGAAGGACCTAGAGAAAAACACGCTTACCATTACGCAAAACACAAAACTCAGCATAGACTTCATAAACGAATTCCTCTACGAATATGACTTCGAAAGGGTGGATTTCGTTTATGAGCCAGGACAGTTTGCTATACGTGGTGGTATCGTAGACATCTTCTCTTTCTCTAATGACTTACCATACCGAATAGAATTTTTTGGGGATGAAATAGAAAGCATACGTACCTTCGATATAGAAAGCCAACTCTCAGTAGGCAAAATCCATACAGTGACCATCGTTCCCAATGTTCAGGCAAAGTTTTTGGCAAACAACCATATTTCACTGTTGGAATATATTGACCGCAATTCGGTAATATGGATTAAAGATGTCCAGTTTACGCTAGATATCCTCCGTGAAGGATACAAAAAAGCCTCCCAACTATGGAAAGCGTTATCCGAAGAGGATATAAAAAACAATCCAGAATGGATTGATCCAAGATTTACATTTACAGACGACAAAAATTTCGGAGCCATGCTGTTCGACTTCCCTAATGTGGAGTTCGGAAAGCAGTTCTTCTTTAAGGCTGACGAAATAATAACGTTCGACATACGTCCTCAGCCTTCGTTCAACAAGGATTTCAACCTCCTTATCCACAACTTCAAGGAAAACGAAAGCAAAGGCGTGAAGAACCTCATCTTTTCGGACTCTTCAAAACAAATCGAACGTATCTTCGCCATCTTGGAAGATTTAGATTCGTCTGTGGTATTTACCCCTGTTTACAAAGCCTTGCGGGAAGGATTCCGCGACGACACAATAAAACTGGCCTGCTACACAGACCATCAGATTTTCGACAGATATTACAAATACAAAAGAATAAAAACTTACGAGCGTTCGCAAGCTATCACCCTCAAGGAGCTTCGAGACCTCAAGCCCGGCGACTATATCACCCATATAGATCATGGTGTAGGTAAATATGCGGGGCTGGAAAAGGTAGACGTCAACGGCAAAACCCAAGAGATGATACGTCTCGTATATGCCGACAACGACTTACTCTACGTCAACATCAACTCACTCAACCGTATTTCTAAATATTCTGGCAAGGAAGGTACTGTCCCTAAGCTGAACAAGCTGGGCACTGACACCTGGGAAAAGCTGAAGAAAACAACCAAGAAAAAGGTAAAAGATATTGCTCGTGACCTTATCAAACTTTATGCTCTTCGCAAAGCACAGACAGGAAATGCCTTCAGCCCCGATACCTACCTTCAGAAAGAATTGGAAGCTTCCTTTATCTACGAAGACACACCGGATCAGGAGAAAGCTACCAACGACGTCAAACGTGACATGGAGTCTCCTCATCCTATGGACAGGCTGGTCTGTGGTGACGTAGGCTTCGGCAAGACGGAAATAGCCATTCGTGCCGCATTCAAGGCTGTCGCCGACAGCAAACAGGTTGCCGTGCTAGTGCCTACTACCATCTTAGCTTTGCAACACTACCGCACCTTCTCCGAACGTCTTAAAGGTTTTCCCGTAAACATAGACTATGTAAACCGTTTTAAGACTAGCAAACAGATTAAAGAAACTCTGAAAAAACTGGAAGAAGGCAAAATAGACATCATCATAGGTACCCATCGGCTGGTAAGCAAGGACGTAAAATTTAAAGACCTAGGACTGATGATTATCGACGAAGAGCAAAAATTTGGAGTTTCGGTGAAAGAAAAGCTGAAAGTGATGCGCGCCAATGTCGATGCACTGACTCTGACCGCAACACCTATTCCACGCACCTTGCATTTCTCGCTGATGGGAGCTCGCGACCTCAGCATCATCTCTACGCCCCCACCAAACCGACAGCCTGTACAGACAGAACTTCACGTGTTCAACGAAAAGCTAATCCAAGAGGCTGTAACTTTTGAGCTGGACCGCGGTGGACAAGTATTTTTCATCCACAACCGTGTTGCAGACCTGCAGCAGCTGGGAGCATTAATCAGAAAGTTGGTACCTCACGCTCGCGTAGGTGTCGCCCACGGACAGCTCGAAGGAGATGATCTAGAAGATGTAATGTTAAAATTTATCAACCATGATTTTGATGTGTTGGTAGCCACCACTATCATTGAAGCGGGGCTGGACATCCCTAACGCCAACACCATCATCATCAACCAAGCCCACATGTTCGGACTCAGCGACCTTCATCAGATGCGGGGCCGCGTAGGACGATCCAATAAAAAAGCATTCTGCTACCTGCTGAGCCCTCCGCTATCAACACTTACTCCGGAAGCATACAAACGCCTTTCAGCCATCGAAGAATTCTCCGAATTAGGATCAGGATTCAACGTAGCGATGCGCGACCTAGACATCCGCGGCTCAGGAAACTTGTTGGGGGCAGAACAATCCGGCTTCATTGCCGAGATAGGTTTTGAGATGTACAACAAAATTCTGGATGAAGCGGTACAGGAATTGAAAGAAGAAGAGTTCAGCGACCTCTTTGACGAAGACAAAAACCGAAAATATGTTTCTTTCACACAGATAGATACGGATTTGGAGGTCTTGATTCCAGATGAATATGTCACCAACATCACAGAACGTTACAATCTATACAACGAAATAGCCAAACTGGAAAACGAAGAGCAGCTTACTGCTTTTGAGAAAGCTCTGGAAGACCGCTTCGGTCCTATTCCTCCTCAAGTGTATGAACTCTTTAATACCTTGCGTCTGCAGTGGTTAGGAAAGACTATAGGCTTCGAGAAGATATCTTTCAAAAAGCAGACATTAAAAGGATATTTCGTCAACAATCCGAAGTCCTCTTATTTCGAGTCTGAACAGTTCGGAAAAGTATTAGCCTTTGTTGGAGCCAATCCGGCTATCTGCAACCTCAAAGAGGTTAAAGGACAACTTAGACTGGCCATCAGCAACGTAAATACCATCGACTACGCATTGCATCTACTCAAACAGATGATATAAAAAAGGCGTCCTAGTGGACGCCTTTTTTATTTCGGACTTAATCTACTTGAAAAATAGCGTTGGCCATGATCTGCTTCCCTGATTCCCAGAAATTACGAAACAGCACATTGTCCGTCAGATAAATTATTGTCCCGGCACCTACGGATTCCGTTCCGAAAATAAGGCCGTTTTTTATTTTTTTGCTAAGCTGATAACCTACAAAACCACTCATCAAAGCTCCTTCTTTAATATATCCCACATTCCAACCACTTCCATCTTTAAAATAATCGTATAACGTTCCGCTTTGTCTTAACGTGTAATAGCGGCTAATGCCATACATCAAAGGATGAGTAGCGTCAAAATCTACTTTATAGATTGCTCCTGCCGTGTAGGACTTGAGAGACTCACGTTCTCTGTCCGAATAAGCTTTCAGCGGACTGTCTTGGCTTTTTTGTGTACTATCTTGCTTCACGGGCTTCAGTCTGCTCCATGACTGTGTAGCCAACTGTCTTACAGCTCCTTCCAACGCGATAACCTTGCCTCCTTTTCTTACCCATGCAGCAAAACCTTCGGCAAGACCTTTATCTTTGAGGAAGCTGTAATTTCCATTAGGCATGATAAACACATCCACTTCTTCCCATTTTATGCGTGCAAAATCTTTCGGATTCACTAATGTAATAGGATATTGAAGCTGATGATCGAAATAATGCCATACCTCCCCCACATTTAAAGCTCTTATCTCCTCTCCAGCTAACATGACCACTTTAGGGGCTTTAAGGGTTTTTACATCCGAGCTTCCCAAATCTTTTGCTCCTTCGATGATGCCAGAACTTATGCTATGAATCTTCACGGCATACTTATCACCCACCTCTTTCAATAACTTCTTAAGGTCTGTCTTCTTATTGTTGCTGCTCAACAAAAGTAGAGAACCTCGCGGAAAATCTTCGCCATTTAGCTTGAAGGCATACGCCGATCGCTTTACGATAACATCATGTTGCAACAAAGCAGCCAACACCTGTGCGGAAGAGAAACCATCCCACTTAATGGCATACCCATAGCTTTCCGACAAGTTATTGTCCACCCGCTCCAAAGAATAAGGCTTCATCGACGACACTTTGGTTTGCGAGGCTATTCCCTCCAATCCATACACATACGGCAACGACCAAGCAGTAATATCGTAAGTTACCGAATCTACAAGCTTCGCTTCCGGCTCGAAAAGTACCCTGACTAGTGCTGCCTTCGGCTGATTGCCGGGGATAATCATATCTTTTTCTCGTGCCACATAGGATACAGTCTTTTTCGTGCTGTAGTCTACCCCTTTGAACACTCCTTCCGCAGCATAGTATTTTATCTTATTCTTATCCAGCAGTTCCATTAAAGCACGTAATTTACCTTCATTTGCCGCCTCATATTTGATGACGTAGCTATGAAAGGAAGATAGCTCTCCCTCCTGAGCTTGCCTGAAAAATTTCTTGAACTCTTCTACCACACGATGCGCATTCTGCGACACCACTTCCACCAAGTTCACTCCTGAAGCATGATGCTGTATAGCCCGGTCTACCAAGGTCAAGGTATCTTTCTCATTGGTATACACCCCTAGTCCGGCTGAACCATTACCTGCCTTTTCGTATGTCATGCCTATAGCTCCCGAATAGATAGGATATGTATCGCCATACGATGGGTAAAATAGGTCAAAACGTTCTTTCGTAAAATAGAGCCATCCCTTTTCATCGAAATATTTTGCATTATGCTTGCCGATGACAGCCTGAAACTCACGCTGCCAAGGCGTAATAACCTCATGTAGAGGCTCTGCAGCAGGAGGGAAATAATAAGGAGCATTAATACCTTGCTCATGGAAGTCTACATGTATATGAGGTAGCCATGAATTATAAATTTTCATCCGTTGTACACTTTCTACCTGCGTCTGCCATGCCCAATCTCTGTTCAGGTCAAAATAATAATGATTGTATCTACCTCCAGGCCATGGCTCCGCATGCTCCCGGGCATAGAGATTAGGGTTGTATTTAACCCCCAAGATACCGTTCTGCCAATTGTTATAACGTTCGGTACCATCAGGATTTAGACAGGGATCTATAATTACCAAGGTATTTTCCAGCTGAGCCTGCATCTTTGAGTTCTTCGGATTTACAAGCTCATATAAAGTCATCATCGAAGCTTCCATAGAAGAAGTTTCGTTGCCATGTGCATTGTTGCTCATCCAGATGATGGCAGGCATATCTTCAAGAATGGATCCATCACGTTCTTCCCCCACAATGGACATGTTGCTCTTCCTTATTTGTTCGAGCCGCGCTATATTTTTTGTCGAAGACACAAAGAAAACATACAAAGGTCTTCCCTCCACAGACTCTCCATATTGCTCATACTTTACCCTATCAGGAGCTTGGGAGGCAATGTATTTGTAATATTCTAAAACTCTGTGATGCGGCGTAATCTTTGAACCTATTTTTCTACCAAAATATTCTTCCGGAGATTTAAGTTGTGCCCACAAAGGAATATTATAAAATAATACGAGTAGAATGATAAGAAATCTTTTCATAAAGCAGTTAGTTTACTGCAATATAAGAAATTATTAAATCGTATATTATAGCGTAAACACATTTTCCTAATCTACCTATTTAATAGATTATTTAGTAGATTTGGTTAAATACTTAATCTAATGAAACATCTCGAAACAGATCTGATACATGCTGGAACAGAATTTAACAGTACCAAAGCAGTAGTAACCCCTATATTCCAGACCTCAACCTATTTTGCGGATGAGAATCCAGAGAAATATATAGAAGCGGCAACACAACCCAAACATCCTGAATTCTACCATCGACATGGAAATCCGACAAACAGTCAGGTGGCAGCCATTCTTGCTAAACTCGAAAAAACCGAAGAGGCTATAGTACTAGCCACAGGTATGGCTGCCATAAGCACAGCCATCCTCGCTGCCGTAAAATCTGGTGACCATGTCATAGCACAAAACTCACATTATTCCGGAGCAATGCTCTTCCTTAAAGATTTCCTTAGCGAATATGGCATAGAGGTCACCCACGTGGACCAGACTGACAATAGTTCTTTTGTGGAAGCTATACGTCCAAATACCAAGCTCATCTACATCGAAACGCCATCTAATCCCAATCTAGATATTACCGACCTAGCATTTGTGGGCAAACTTGGTAAGGAAAAAGGTATTTTGACTATGGTAGACAACACCTTCGCTTCTCCGATAAACCAAGTTCCTACAGAATTCGGCATTGACGTGGTAATTCACAGTGCCACAAAATACCTAGGAGGACACTCCGACCTTACCGCCGGCGCCGTATGTGGCCCTAAAGAGTTCATCGAAAAGGTGTGGCGTAAATCCATCACCTTGGGAGCCAGTCTCAGTCCCTTCGACTCATGGTTGCTACTACGAGGGCTGAAAACTCTTTCACTACGCGTGAAACAGATTAATCACAATGCATTGGCATTAGCGCAATTCTTAGAACAAAATAAGGCTATAAGGAAGGTTACTTATACAGGACTGAGTTCCCATCCGCAATATGAGCTGGCGGCAAAACAAATGAAAGGACACACCGGAATGCTCTGTATTGAGGTAGCAGGAAAAGATGAAAATGAAGAGTTCAGAAATGCACAAACCATACTGAATAACCTTAAGCTTTTTGCTAATGCCGCAAGCCTCGGAGGCGTGGAGTCCCTAGTCGTACATCCGGCCAGCATGTGGGGAACACATCACTCCGCATCGCAAAAGAAAATATCCGGTATCACATTGGGAATGCTTCGAATATCTGTCGGTATCGAACACATAGATGACCTTATCGCCGATTGGCAACAAGCTATCGACAAGATATAAAAAAAGCCTTGAGAAATATCTCAAGGCTTTTTTATGCTTTCTATTTTAAAAGCTCTTCAAGTTTAGCTTCCAACGCCTCTCCGCGAAGGCCGGCAGCTACAATACGTCCTTCCTTGTCCAAGAGAAAGTTTTGAGGAATACCTTCTATGTTGTAAAGACCTACGACTTCAGACTTCCATCCTTTAAGCTCCGAAACATTTGTCCATTGTCCTAGGTTGTCGTCTTCAATAGCTTTCAGCCATGCGTCTTTTTTTCCAGGATTATCTAAAGAAACACCTAAAATGGTAAATCCTTTGTCTTTATATTTATTGTAGGCGGCAACCACATTAGGATTTTCCTGACGGCATGGTCCACACCAGGATGCCCAGAAATCCAACAACACATATTTACCTCTCAATGATGATAAGGACACCTCTTTACCATTCACATCCGGCAAAGTAAAGTCTGGCGCTACAGCTCCTACCGCAACCTTCTTCATACTTGCAATCTTGTCAGCCAATGCTTGGGCAAAACGCGATTCCTTTAGGTCGGCAGGATATGTGCTCAACAACTTATCATACTCCAATACATTTTCGGCAGAAATACTTTGACTCATCAAGCTCAAAGCCACAAAATTCTTGTTAGCCTTTATATATTCATAGTCAATAGCCTGCGATTTCTCGTACAGAGGCATTATCTTGCTTCTTAAGCCCTCAATAAATTCCGGATTTCTCTTTTGCTCATCCGAAGCAGCTCTAAACTCCTCATCCACCAACATCATCTGCTCTTGAATAGGCTTTTTCAACGCATTAAGAGCTTTATAATCTTCAATGATTTTAGTGCCCGAAACATCGGCAGATCTCAACGACTCACCCTTAACATTGATGGTTCCCTGAGATAAAAAGACTTCAGCATAGTCCGCTTGTTGAACCCAAGGGCCAAAAGTTTTTCCTTCAGGAGAAAGAACAAGATAACCTTTTGACGGCATCTCTACAGTGCCGCTCAGCGTAAACTCTCCATTATTTATTATGGCAGAATCTATCTTAGGCTGTTGTCCCTCATAATACTGAATAAACACCTTAGCAGGAGCATTGTATGCCCCGACTTTGCCTTTTATAGTGAATGCTTCTTGGGCAAACGCTAAGGCCGGTATGCTCGTCAATAGAGCAAAAGCTATCTTTTTCATAATTTGGATTTTAATCTGTAATAAATCAATTTAACGTATAAAATAAAGTGGTAAATATAATAACTATATGGTGTTAAATTAAAATTTAACACTATTTAACCCGTCCTTACCATCTGCCACTGGCGCCTCCGCCACCAAAACCTCCGCCGCCAAAGCCACCAAAGCCGCCGGAACTACCTCCTCCGAAGCCTCCTCCGAAACCTCCGAAATCTCCTCCTCTTCGGTTAGAACCTCCTTTTCCCATATTATTCAACAACATCCACCAAAAAAGATCATTCGTTCCTTTCCCATCGAACATCCGTCCCCCTCCTTTATCATTATGATCGCCTCCGATGGATACCAAAGCTACAAAGAGAATGACAACCACCACAATAATCGCCAAAACCCTGCCAATGCCCCCCGAGCCGGAAGGTTCTTTCCTTTCAGCCTTATACTCACCCTTCGTATAAGAAATGATAGAATTTATGGCATTATCAATCCCCTCATAATACCTGCCTTTGCGAAAGGCTGGCTTGATGTCCCGCTCAATAATACGATAAGCTATAGCGTCAGGTAAAGCACCCTCAATACCGTAGCCGGTCTGTATGGTAACGGCCCTATCGCCCAAAGCAACCAAAAGCATTATACCATTATTATATTTTGCTTGCCCTACCCCCCATTTCTGTGCAAGTCGCACCGCATAATCGGCCACATCATAGCCATCCGTTGTCTGTACAATAACCACCGCAATCTGCGTAGAAGTGCTATCCTCAAAAATCAACAGCTTGCGCTCTAAGGCCGACAACTCATCCGCACTTAACGTATTGGTAAAATCGGAAACAAGTTGCTTAGGTGCTTCAGGTAGATTTTGAGCCCTAAGGTTTGTCACCGTAGCCAATAACAAGAAAGCTAAAAAAGCAAAATATTTAAAGTATCTTGATGGAAAAAGTATTTGCATGTTATTTAGATTAATTACCGAAATGAATGTCATTAGGCAATTCATTGATATCATCATCTTGACGTGGGAAGTATTGTCTTAACTGCTCCCCCGCCTCCTGAATACCTTCGACCAACCCCCTCACATAATTGCCCTGTCGGAAATGAAACAGCATCTTATCTTTGGTGATCTCCCAAAAATTATCCGGCACCACTTTATTTATCCCTGCATCTCCTATGATAGCAAATTGATGATCAGCAATAGCCAAATAAATGAGAACGCCATTACGTTGCACCGTCTTATGCATGTTAAGCTTTTCAAAATAGCTCTTCGCCTTATCGAAAGCTGTCGTATCCTGTCCTACCACATTTTCCACCACCACCCTGATCTCTCCGGAGGTGAGATTTTCTGCGACGTTTATAGCATGAACGACACGCTCCTGCTCCTCTTCGTTAAATAATGCCATAGCTATACCCAAAAATTAAAAAAGATGAATATTGTGATAACAAGGCACCCAATATTCATCTTCTCCTCATTAAAGTTTAATATTATCCTTTAGAAAGAAACTGTAGGTGCTTTGTCTGAACCCGCAGCAGCCTGGAATGTTCCTTTAGGCTTAAAGCCAAAGATTCCCGCAATGATATTATTAGGAAAACTTCTTACCGTAGTGTTATAATCCTGCACAGCTTCATTATAGGCTCTGCGCTCCACAGCAATTCGGTTCTCGGTACCTTCCAGCTGCGCTTGCAGCTCTTGGAAGTTGGAGTTGGCTTTCAAGTCCGGATAGGCTTCCACACTTACCAACAAACGACCGATAGACTGCGACAACGCATCCTGCGACTGCTGGAACTTGGCAATAGCTTCTTCCGAAAGATCATCAGGATTTACTGTCACGGAAGTAGCCTTAGCACGTGCTTCCACTACTGCCGTCAACGTAGACTCCTCATGCTGTGCGGCTCCTTTGACCGTAGCTACTAAATTTGGAATCAGGTCAGCACGACGCTGATACGCATTCTCTACCTGCGCCCATTTGGCCTTAACGTTTTCGTCCTTAGATACCATAGTGTTATAGCCACATGAGCTAAACGATAATGCTGTAAACAACCCTATAAGGGCAAATAATAATCTTTTCATCGGCGTAATTTTCATTTTCTGGTCCCCTAAAAATACAAATAACTTTTCAATTACTCATACTCCAAAGCAAATGCCAAAATTATTACACCCCGAGCTTCAACTAAAAATTCGTAACTTCGCAAAGTTTTGGGATAAAAACCCAATAAAAGTATATGCAACAAGAAATTGAATTAGCTATCGGTCCTGACCATATCCATGATCAGGATTACATTCTCCGCCAAGGAGCAAAACAGCTTAACATATCCCCGAAAAGAATCAACGGAATATATATCCGAAAACGTTCTATAGACGCGCGCAGCAAACAGGTGGTCTTTCGTCTCCGCATAGTTTTTTACATAGATGAACATCCACAACCTTTCTGCTATCAAAGTACGCTTAAAAATGTCCGTGATGCCAAACCGGTCATCATCATAGGCGCAGGGCCTGCAGGACTTTTTGCCGCTTACCGCTGTCTGGAACGTGGCCTGAAACCTATAATCCTCGAGCGTGGGAAACCCGTACGCGAAAGAAGACGTGACCTCGCCAAAATCAATCGTGAAGGTATAGTCAATCCCGAATCCAACTATTGCTACGGTGAAGGCGGTGCTGGAACCTATTCTGATGGCAAACTATATACCCGATCCAATAAAAGAGGCGATGTACACAAAGTGCTTTCCATCTTTGTGGAGCACGGAGCTGATGAAGATATCCTTATCGATGCAAGACCACACATTGGTACTAACAAGCTGCCACACATCATAGAAAGCATGCGCCATAAAATCCTCGAGATGGGGGGTGAAGTGCATTTTGAGACTAAAGTGGTGGACATAGTCGAAAAATTCGGTCAGGTACATTCGGTGAAGACCGAAAACGGCCATACCTTCTGTGCAGAGCATGTCATTCTGGCAACAGGACATTCCGCACGCGATATCTTCCAGCTGTTCCGCAACAAAAACTGGCTTCTGGAAGCCAAACCTTTTGCCTTAGGGGTCCGCATCGAGCATCCACAGCATATCATCGACAGTGCACAATACCATTGTGCCGTACGCCACGACAATCTCCCTCCAGCTTATTACAGCCTCGTGGAACAAGTAAATAACCGTGGCGTATTCTCTTTCTGTATGTGTCCCGGAGGAATCATAGCTCCTTGTGCCACCGACTTTGATGAAATTGTTGTAAATGGATGGTCGCCTTCAAAAAGAAACAATCCACACGCCAATTCGGGCACAGTAATACAAATCAATCTCGATGATGTACCCAACGCAGCAACAAATCCTTTCGCTCTGCTCGACTTCCAACGTGCGGTAGAGCACAAAGCTTACCAGCTTGGAGGAGGCAACTTCGTAGCTCCAGCACAAAGGATGGTGGACTTTGTAGAAAACCGTGTATCTCTGGACTTACCGAAAAACTCATATAAGCCGGGAACCCGCTCGGTGGACCTCAACGAAGTGTTACCTGACTTCGTGCATACCGCACTACGTAAAGCCTTGCCGCTCTTCGGCAAAAAGATGCGAGGCTACTATACTAATGAAGCTATCTTGGTAGGTGTAGAATCACGAACATCCTCCCCGGTGCGCATTCCACGAGACAAAGAAACGCTTCAACATCCACAAATCAAGGGACTTTATCCTTGCGCAGAAGGAGCCGGTTATGCAGGAGGAATCGTCTCCGCAGCCATTGACGGGATAAATTGTGTCGACGCCATAAAAATTTAATTCACTAAGAATAAGACTGATGCAAAAATAAAGGCAAAATTTTCATCTTATCCTCTTGACAGATGCTGAAAAAGCCCTTATTTTTGTGTCAGAAAATCAAGCGAAAGTAGCTCAGTTGGTAGAGCACAACCTTGCCAAGGTTGGGGTCGCGAGTTCGAGCCTCGTCTTTCGCTCAAAAAAATTAAAGCAAAAGCTTCTCTATCGAGAAGCTTTTGCTTTTTTATTCTATATCTAACGTAGAAACAGGCCCTCTTCTTCCATTCTTATCCAATACCGCTATAGTCAGTTTCTGCCCTCTTTCTACACGTATTCCCGTGGCTTTATCTGCCTTTGACGAAGTCTGTGTAGGTAAAGATCCATCTAAGGTATAGTACACATCAAAACCCGGATACTCTGCAGTAAAAAGAACGATTTTCCCTTCCTGCTTCAATCCAACCTTCGGTAAACGGAAAGCCATTCTATCTTGGATCTCCTGCAATTCCACCCTCCCTATTCTGTCAATAAAGGAAGCGTAATCCTTATCAAATTTGGATATATCAAAAGTCTTTTCACTCTCATAAGGCTTGCGCTGCGCCCAAGCTCGCTCTGCCAATACATAAAACCTCGGAAAAGCTAGATAATCCAGATTTTCATCTTTTAGCAAAGTCTCAGCAAACACCCCTCCTTTGATTCCTAAGAAGTGTGCTCGTCCCTTCTCATTGATACGCTCCAATTGGCTTATGCGCGACCTGTCAAGTTTCTTGCCACTGTAGTATGTATGGATATTAGCAAAATAGTCTTCCGGAAACAGCGAGTAGGAATGATAAAGATCAGCATAAGTAGCCCAGTTCAATCCCGGCTCATCAAAACTTCTATCCCACATCATATCAAAATAAGTGTTCGAAGCACTAATCAATACTGTAGGGTAACCCGCATTGGCCAATCGATATACCAAATCTTCCTGCCCACCACCAATAACATTATTCCATACATCCAACTGCATATTCTGTTTATCCGCCATGTTGGGGTTTACGACCATTCCCTTTCCTTTATTGACCATGCCTATCTCTTCCCATCCCGCCAGCTGTAATCCTTTTTTAAGACATATCTTATTTATTCTATCGATATAATACGTCCACACCTCATGTACTGAACTCATCCCCTGCTCTTCCATGAAGGCCTTAATCTTTGGTGATCCTTCCCATACACCGCGCGGCACCTCATCACCTCCCAAGGAAACCTTCGTAAAAGGCACTCCCGCCTCCTTATACATAAGAGCAAACTCATCAAGAACCTTCTCTATGAAAGTGTAGACCGACGGCAATGCAGGGTTCAACACGTTGTCATTATAATTCTGAGGGGTATTATACACTGACTTATCTTCCGGATCATGAAGGAGATACTGTTCAGCCAACTCAGGTTTTCCTTGCCTCATAAACCTATTGTATCGCGCCCACATAGCTTTTATAGCCGCACGAGCATGACCTGGAGTCTCTATCTCCGGAACCACCTGAATATTCCTCTCCTGCGCATAGCGTAATATTTCGATAAAGTCCGCGCGTGTAAGATATCTCGCTTGCGTATCCGCTGCGGAACCATATGCCGGCATTAGCGCGTTGCCTTCATGAAACAGTGGACTTCGGCGCGCCCCTACCTCTGTTAGCTCCGGTAGACCAGGAATTTCAATACGCCAGGCCTCATCTTCGATAAAATGGAAATGCAAAACATTTAACTTATAGTCTGCCATCAAATCCAGATACTTCAATACGATAGACTTATCTCTGAAATTGCGCGCGATATCCATCATGAAGCCGCGATATCCATAGCGAGGCTCATCCTTCACTTCTACACATGGCAAAACTTTCTCTCCTGAAGTATGCTTTACTCCACTATACAGCGATTTGATGCTCTTGATAGCATATAGAAAACCTGCATACTGACTGGCCTCAATACTAATCTGGTTCTCCGATATCGTGAGATGATAGGCCTCAGCTCCTAAACTTGGATTTTGTTTTAATACAAGGTCTGCACTACCTCCATTGGTAAACTCCACGGAAACAATAGAAGACACCTCCCTGCTCACCATCGGGTATAAGGATGTATCCGCTTGCACGGTGATTTTATGCTTAATTCTATATTTACCCTTGCTCTCTTTCAGATATTTTGGGGTTGGAAAAATGAGGATATTACTTTCTGCCTTCTCAAAAGCCTTGTTTTTGTTGTAAAGCTCTGCCAAATAACTTCTATTTTCTTCGGCACTGCGCTGTAGCATTTTATAGCTCACCTTCTCAATGCCAAAAAATGTCTTCTTATCCTTATTGTTTAGCAAGTAAAAACCGTTGGGCAACATCGAAACACCCGGAATAATATATTTGGAAGTATAACTTATTACCAATGAATCTTTAGGCTGCAGTGTCTGTCCCGAAAAAGTAATCTGGAAAACATTTCCTTTAAGATCCTTGATGGCGTACTTTTCCGTCTGCTCATCCAAGATAGGAAACATAGTGTTGAAAAAGAGATCCCACTCATTTAATGAAAAGGCCTTACGTCCATCATTTTTTAAAACCAGCTGGTATCTAAGCTGATTTTTTCCATCATAAGCTGCATCTGTCTGCCAATATATGGACAAATCCGCTGGGCCATGTTGCGCCTGTACACACAAAATTGTTAGCAAAATATTCAGAACAAGTACACTCAAGAAACGACAAAAATTTATTGTTTTCATAATCTGGATATTATATACATAGATACTAATTTTTTTCTACTTTTTTTTGCACGATTAAAAAATTGAGCTATATTTGCGCAGCAAAACAGAAAAGGCCCGTTCGTCTAGGGGTTAGGACGCAAGATTTTCATTCTTGAAACAGGGGTTCGATTCCCCTACGGGCTACAAAAAGCGACTTTATAAGTCGCTTTTTTGGTTGTAGGGTTGAGAACAAAATCAAAGACTTTTTTTTAAATTATTTTTGGAGAATAAAAACTTAATCCTATATTTGCACACCGAAACAGAAAAGGCCCGTTCGTCTAGGGGTTAGGACGCAAGATTTTCATTCTTGAAACAGGGGTTCGATTCCCCTACGGGCTACAGATATTAAATCAAAAGCATACAAAAGCCTGCAATTCAAATGACTGCAGGCTTTTTGTGGTTTATTTAGCATTCACCATAAAGCTACTGCAGAAGAGGTCGCCATTTTCTTTTCCCTTAACCTCAGACCTTAAAATAATCCACACAAAATAGTATCTTTAATTTAATATCCCACAACTATGATACATAAAAGGTGGTACAGCATAATTGGAATTGGGACAGGATTCCTACTGCTAGCATGGATATACAGAACATTTAATCCTGCAGAACATTTCTTCCTGCCCTGTCCCATAAAACATACTACCGGACTGGAGTGCCCTACCTGTGGCTCCCAACGCGCCCTCCACGAACTGTTGAATGGACACATAGAAGAAGCTTTCCGGCTTAACCCCTTGATTTTTCTTCTGACGCCGTATTTTTTACTATGGATATATTTCCGACTGAAAACGGACCATAGCAAGAAAGAAGCTAAACTTTATTCCACCTTATTCGGAACTAAAGCGATAACAGTTATTATAGCGGTGACAGCAATCTTCACGGTATGGAGAAATATAAAATAAAAAAGGCTTCAATTTTGAATTGAAGCCTTTCTATGTTTATCTATGGACGCTATTACATCATGCCGCCCATGCCACCACCCATGCCTGGGTTTGCAGCACCAGTATTTTCTTCTGGTTCGTCAGCCAATACACACTCCGTAGTCAACAACATTGAAGCTACTGAAGCAGCATTTTCCAACGCTACACGAGAAACTTTAGTAGGATCGATTACACCGGCACTGATTAAGTTTTCGAACTTGTCAACACGAGCGTTGTAACCGAAGTCATCTTTACCTTCTTTAACTTTCTGAACGATTACCGCACCTTCGATACCTGCGTTAGCACAGATCTGACGAAGAGGCTCTTCGATAGCACGTTTGATGATGTCGATACCGATTTGCTCGTCTTCGTTAACACCTTTAAGGTCTTTCAACGCTTCAGTAGCACGGATAAAGGCTACACCACCACCTGCTACGATACCTTCTTCAACAGCAGCACGAGTAGCATGTAATGCGTCGTCTACGCGGTCTTTTTTCTCTTTCATCTCTACTTCAGTAGTAGCACCTACGTAAAGTACCGCTACACCGCCAGACAATTTCGCCAAACGCTCTTGTAGTTTTTCGCGGTCGTAGTCTGAAGTAGTAGTTTCGATTTGTGAACGGATTTGAGCTACACGAGCTTTGATATCTTCAGCTTTACCTAATCCGTTGATGATAGTAGTGTTGTCTTTGTCTACAACAACTTTTTCAGCTTGACCTAGGTAAGAAAGCTCTGCATTTTCTAGTTTGAAACCTCTCTCTTCAGAGATTACAGTACCACCAGTCAAGATAGCGATATCTTCTAACATCGCTTTACGACGGTCTCCGAAACCAGGAGCTTTAACAGCAGCCACTTTCAATGAACCACGGATTTTGTTCACTACTAAAGTAGCTAAAGCTTCACCGTCTAAGTCCTCAGCAATGATTAAAAGAGGTTTACCTGTTTGCACTTGTTTTTCCAAGATAGGCAACAACTCTTTCATGTTGCTGATTTTCTTGTCGTAGATCAAAATGTAAGGGTTGTCCAATTCCGCTTCCATTTTGTCTGAGTTGGTTACGAAGTATGGTGACAAGTAACCACGGTCGAATTGCATACCTTCCACAGTTTTAACTTCTGTTTCAGTACCTTTAGCTTCTTCAACAGTGATTACACCGTCGTTACCAACTTTTTGCATAGCCTCAGCAATCAACGAACCTATTACTTCGTCGTTGTTGGCAGAGATTGTTGCTACTTGTTTGATTTTATTGTTATCTTGACCTACCGCTTGTGACTGAGCTTTCAAGTTAGCTACTACCGCAGCTACAGCTTTGTCGATACCGCGTTTTAGGTCCATAGGATTAGCACCTGCTGCTACCGATTTGATACCTGGAGTGATGATGGCTTGCGCTAAGACAGTAGCTGTTGTAGTACCGTCACCCGCTTGGTCAGCAGTTTTAGATGCTACTTCCTTCACCATCTGTGCACCCATATTTTCTAGGGCGTCTTTCAATTCGATTTCTTTAGCTACAGAAACACCGTCTTTGGTTATAACTGGAGCACCGAATTTTTTCTCGATAATTACGTTACGTCCTTTAGGACCTAAGGTTACTTTTACCGCGTTAGCTAACGTGTCAACACCTTTCTTTAGGGCCTCACGCGCTTCAACATTATATTTTACTTGTTTTGCCATGTTTACTTTTAAATTTAGAACTTGTTAATAAACCTAACTCTTCCTTTGAATGTTGATTAGATAATAGCGTAAATGTCTGATTCACGCATAATCAAATATTGCTTACCTTCGTAAGTGATTTCTGTACCAGCATACTTACCATAAAGTACTTTATCACCTACTTTAACAGTAAGAGGTTCATCAGGTTTACCAGTTCCTACTGCCACAACAGTACCTTGTGATGGTTTTTCTTTTGCAGTATCAGGAATGTACAAACCAGAAGCTGTTTTTTCTTCTGCTGGAGCAGGCTCCACTACTACTCTGTCTCCGATAGGTTTGATATTTAATGCCATAGTATTATATAGTTTTGTTTTACTTTTTTAACGTTTAACAATCAAATCACCCTTAACCTATCATCAACTATGCCAAACGTATTTTGGCAACTTTTCTTGTCAATTTTTCATATTTATCCTTATTAGGAGCCACCAAACAAACTGACACAGTGTCACCCTGACAGTACACCTAACAAAAAAGCCTCACTGACGTGAGGCTTTTTATTTCTTTCCTTATCTTATTTCGTTGAATCTGCTGCAGGAGTAGTCGCTTGTGGTGCTTCCTGTGCAGGAGCTGTATTCAAGTTAAGCTTTGGACCTGCTGCCGGAGCTTCAATTTGATCCGACAGGCTGGATGAAGAGCCGCTCGAAGGACCTAAGATATTTATTCCTAAGCTGAATACGATTAATAAAATTATCAAAGTCCAAGTACCTTTTTCCAAGAAATCGCTTGTACGTTGAACCCCCATCAAGCTGCTTCCGCCCGAAAAACCGGATGAAAGGCCGCCCCCTTTTGGGTTTTGAACCAACACAAATAACGCTAGTAGAATACAAACGATGATAATCAAGACAATAAATAGTGTAGTCATTTCTTTTTTATACTTTATAAATTCTTTTCTAATTCTTCGATTTGGCCCGCAAAATACGATTTTTTTTCTGGATATTTCAAAATTAATTTTTTGAAGACTTCAATGGCTTTCAGATACAATCCTTGATCTGCATATATCTTGGCTAACGTCTCTGTCACAAGAGTATAATTGTCTTCCGCGCTCTGACGCGCCATATTTTCATTATTGATATTTTCCGGTGATGGAGGCTGGATGATAGGATCTTTCTGTATAAATTTCTCTATAATCTCGGCGCTCTTTTTCGGCGGTGTAGGAAGCACCGGCTTATTTTTGACTTCTTTGCTAAGCTTCTCTTCCGGATCCTGCAGATTGATGATATTTTCTTTGATTTGCTGATCCAGTATAGCCTCTTCAATTACCCCAAAATCTACTGGTCCTTTCGACTGGAACGGAAAAGGCAGGTTTCCTACAGCATATGGCTGATAGGTATCAGCGTGCTCCAAACGGGTTTTGTGCAACCACCAACGGAAGCTATAAGGCATCAGCTCGTCGTTGTAAAGGGTAATATTATCCTTTTCAATCTTATCGGTAAGAAAGGTCAGCTCCTGTTTAGGTTCCGGATTACTCTCTTTCTCTTCCTCACTCTTGTTTTCTAATTCTTCAAAAACAAAATAATCGCTGACGACACGTCCTCCCTGCACTAACTTCTCCAACTCTTGCAGGTCGGCATTCTCTTCCTCTTCCTGCGTCGGCACCTCAATTACCGGTTCTTCTTCTGAGAGGACAATATCTTCTACCACTGTCTCTTCCTCTACGGTAGACTCCGTCTTCTCTTCCACCACAACAGCTTGTTCCTCCTTCATTACAGGCTTGTGCACATAATTCCATAACCACCCCTCATCATTAGCGTAAAGCAAGGCCAGATTCTTGTTATGAGACTCTTCCTGTACAAGCTTCTTGCGACGCTCGTAAGCAAAAATCAGCGGCTGCGAATAAGGATATTTTATCAGTAGAGCTAAAATATCTTCTTCGGAAAGACTTGTAGGGTCTTGCAGGGCCTGCTTATACATAGAAGGATAAGAGTTGTTTAAGCTTGTCATCATATCAACGGATTACCAGTTAGCGAATGCTCTGTTAAAAATATCCTCCGTAAGCATTTTAATAATTTCCTGATTCAGCTGTGCCTCATAGGCCGTCACGTCCGAGCCCGGAAATTCTTTAAACTGCGTAAAACTCTCTTCAAAGTTGCTCTCCCCTGTAGGGTCCAGCTTATTGGTATATTTTACCTTAACAGTAATGCTCAGTCTACTATTTTGTGCTCTATCGTTGTTTCCAGCTCCTATGGATGCCGGGGTGATTGTATAATTGGTAATTACCCCTTCAAAGATGGCGTCCCCGTCGTTGTTCACCTGGCTTAAGGAGGATTGTGTACGGATACGCTCCTTCAACGCTTCGGTAAAATTCTGACTCAACGTAGGGTATACCATAGGTGCCAGATTTTCGAAATATAAGACCGAATAGGTCTTCATATCTTTAGGGATAGAACCCCCGGAAAAACTATACTTTACGCCACAGCTTGCCACTACGCTCAAGAGCAGGACAAAAAAGAAAGCGAAACGTACGTTGTTGCCTTTTCGTGTCATAAACTATAGTCTAATCTAAATTTAAGTCTTTTATTTTTCTATATAAAGTTCTTTCGGAAATTCCCAACTCCTGTGCGGCGGCTTTCCGCTTCCCTTTGTGCTTCTTCAACGCTTTCTTAATAAGATCGGATTCCTTCTCCACCAACGATAGCGACTCTTCTACCTCTTCCGCGTCCAATGTATCCAGAGAAACGTAGTTGGATGGCGTAGTAGAATTCACAGCAGGATTATGGATAATGGTAGGCGTCACGCCACTGCCTTCACGCGAATAAAGCTGATTGGAAGGATTCACCTCGTTATATAGCTGATTGATATACTTGGCATTATGATCAAATGATGCCGCATTGACGCCATTTTGGATAAGCTCTACGACTAGCTTCTTAAGTTCCACCATATCCTTTTTCATGTCAAAAAGAACCTTATAAAGGATATCCCGCTCGGAGAAATCCTCCTTAGATTGCTCCTTGACAAACATAGGTAATGTCGAAGTGGGTTGCTCTGCCGGAATATAACGGCTTAATATAGCTGCATCAATAGTTCTTTCTTTCTCTAGGATAGCAATCTGCTCGGCAACATTTTTCAGCTGTCTTACGTTGCCCGGCCATGAGTAGTTAATCAGCAGCTCCTGCGCATCCGGAGTGAGCTGCACCCCAGGTGTGCGATATTTGTCCGAAAAGTCCACGACAAACTTACGGAACAGCAGATAGATATCTTCTTTTCGTTCCCGCAATGGAGGGATACGTAAAGGAACAGTATTCAAACGATAGTAAAGGTCTTCACGGAACTTTCCACGCTGTACAGCCTCATAGACATCCACGTTGGTCGCCGCCACCACGCGTACGTTGGTCTTCTGCACTTTCGAAGATCCTACACGTATATATTCTCCTGTCTCTAAGATACGTAGCAGACGGGCTTGCGTACTCAACGGCATCTCTCCCACCTCATCCAAAAAGATTGTACCGCCGTCCACCACTTCAAAGTATCCTTTGCGCGACTCATGAGCTCCCGTGAACGCCCCCTTTTCGTGTCCGAAAAGCTCCGAATCGATGGTTCCTTCAGGAATAGCACCGCAGTTTACAGCGATGAAAGGTCCATGCTTACGCGCACTCAGGTGATGTATAATCTGGGAAAAAACTTCCTTACCGGAACCGCTCTCCCCTTGGATAAGCACAGAAATATCTGTTGGTGCCACCTGACGCGCAATGTCTATAGCACGATTTAGTAACGGTGAGTTACCAATAATACCAAATCTATTTTTGATGTCTTGAATGTCCACTGTTACCTCCCCAGTTTAACGTTAGTCAACAATCCTTCCAATCAAAGTAGCTGACGTACAGCTTTCACCAAGCACATTTACGTAATCTCCTACTTTGAAACGCGGATCTACCGGGAAAACCACCATAGTATTTTGGTCATTACGGCCGCAGTAGTCGCTGTCCGAACGTTTTGAATAACCTTCTATCAAAACTTTCTGAACTTTACCCACATACTGTTGGATACGTTCCAAACTATGTTCAAGCTGTTTGTTTACCACCTCTGTAAGACGACGCTTTTTAACTTCTTCAGGAATATCATCCTCATAGCGTTTTGCAGCCAATGTTCCCGGACGTTCTGAATAAGCAAACATGTAAGCGAAGTCATACTTCACATAATCCATCATGGATAAAGTGTCAGCATGTTCTTCTTCCGTTTCTGTACAGAAGCCGGTGATAATATCCGTAGAAATCGCACACTCCGGAATGATACGGCGGATAGCATCCACACGTTCCATATACCACTCTCTGTCGTAGGTACGGTTCATCAACTTCAAAATGCGCGAGTTACCAGACTGAACCGGCAAGTGTATATATTTACATATATTCTCATATTTTGCCATGGTATACAACACCTCATCCGTAATATCTTTAGGATGTGAGGTAGAGAAGCGAACACGCAAATCAGGACTTACCTGCGCTACCATTTCCAACAGCTTAGCGAAATTTATTGTAGGCTGAGGCTCCTGACCTTCCTCTACTTTTGGCGTGTACTTGTATGAGTCCACGTTTTGCCCCAATAGGGTCACCTCACGATAGCCCGCGTTAAACAGATCCTGCGCTTCCTTCACGATGGACGCGGCATCCCTGCTGCGTTCACGACCCCGCGTAAAAGGAACGACACAAAACGAACACATATTGTCACAACCTCTCATAATAGAGATAAAAGCCGTAACACCGTTTGAGTTCAGACGTACCGGACTGATATCCGCATAGGTCTCTTCTCTAGACAACAACACATTAACGGCCTTATGCCCTTCTTCCACCTTATTGATAAGGTTTGGAAGATCTCTGTAGGCATCCGGACCTACCACAATATCTACTAACTTTTCTTCTTCTAAGAACTTGGATTTAAGGCGTTCTGCCATACAGCCCAATACGCCGACGATCATGCCTGGCTTTCTATTTTTTGCCGCCTCAAACTCTTTCAAGCGGTTACGAACACGCTGCTCGGCATTCTCACGAATAGAACACGTATTGATGAATACTACATCGGCCTCTTTATAGTCTTTCGTCGTTTCAAACCCCTGATCGATCAATATAGAAGCTACGATTTCGCTATCAGAGAAGTTCATCTGACAACCGTAGCTTTCGATATATAGTTTTCTACCGTCAGACTTGCCTGTAGGCGCTAGCTCCACAGCCTCTCCCTGACGAGACTCATCGTGTGTCTTAGTAGTATGTAATAAATCTAACATAGCTTAATATAAAAGACTACAAATTTATAAATAAAATATTAAAATCTGTGACAGAATGTCAGAGCTTACGATATTTTAACATTTATAAAAAGAAAGGCGCCGGAAATTGCCGACGCCCTCTTAAACCAAGTCTTTATACTAATCTTATTGATTTGCCATGCGTTTAGCTTCTTCTTGCATTTTTTTGCTGGCAACGATAACGATTTCCACACGACGGTTTAATGCACGTCCTTCTTCAGTATCGTTAGAAGCGATAGGCTCCGAATAGTTTTTACCTTCAGTTCTGATACGGCTGCTTGCCAATCCTTGTGCTACAGCATAATCTCTTACTGCTTTTGCTCTACCCTCTGAAACCTTTTGGTTGGCAGCCAGAGTACCTACATTATCCGTATGACCTAATACCAAAATTTCTGTGTCAGGTTCTTTGTTTAATGTCTCAACAAGCTTAGCAATATTGGATTTGGCATTGCTTTTCAAAGCTGTGCTGTTAAAGTCGAACAAGATTCCTGAGTCAAATTTCACCAAAATTCCTTCCCCTACTTGCTCAACCTCTGCACCTGCAACGGTATTTTCGATTTCTTTGGCCTGCTTGTCCATACGTTTACCAATTAACGTACCTGCAGCTCCACCGATAGCAGCCCCAGCAATAGCACCGATAGCAGTGTTACCTGCCTTACTACCTATCAAAGCACCGATACCTGCACCAGCAGTAGTACCGATTACCGCTCCCTTAGTTGTGTTACTAGTATTTTGTATAGTTTCACAGCTTGCCAACAACATTGCAGATGTAGCCAATGACAGACCATATACTGCTAATTTTCTATTCACTTTCATACTTATAATGTTTATCAAATTTCCTACTAAACGTTTTTCATAGAATTTTGAAACAAAGGTAGTGCCAATATTCTAATGTATTTATTTCAACAAACAAGAATATTAATTGTTTTGTGGCGGAATCTCTAATTTAGGCAGCTTCTCTGGTGCCGGTCTGCCATTGGCGTCCCAAGCCTTGAAGGATTTGTTGATGTATTCGAGTAAATCGTACTGCCCCCATTTACTTACCTGATCATACGTAGGACGATACAACTCCATAAAATGTTCTAGTTCCTCCCCTTGCAGGCCCGTAACTTTTGTGACCGCTTCTTTATTGAAAATCCGGTCTACAGCCATGGCGTCCAATTCCCTGCTCATAAATTTTTCGAAGCGTTTCATATTCTTAGCATCTTTACCGAAAAGGTTGTACAGGGCAGTGGCAGGACTATTGAGGTAGGTTCCTAGCGTATTTTTGCCTCCATTATAAATTCCCTTTTTAGAATAATCGCGTAAGATATCTTCCATATCCTGGCGTTTGGAGCGACGGGCTATGACAACCTCCTCCAACATGATGCCCGGCTGCATCTCTAAAAGGATATCATCGTTTGAATAGATGACTGTCTTCAACGGTCCATATCCTACTTTGGTGATAGACAGCGTATCTCCTACAGCAGCTTCTATATAAAAAACACCAAAAGCGTTAGTAAATACTACACGCTTGGTTCTTGTGTTTACAACGTTAACGTCTGATATTCGTTTGCCTGTACCTTTCTCCAAAACCAGTCCCGATACTTTAGGCAATTCCGACACCTGCGCTTCCACCTGTTGGACGAACAGAAGCAGCGCCAATGCCACGAATATGTATGCTAAAATCCTTTTCATTGACATCTAAAGTAATCAATTTATTGGACTAAGTTTTGTTAAAAAGTTTTAAAGTTTACCTATAAGGATAGAACACATAATTTGCTCCTTCAGGCACCACGACAAACACACACATGTATCGCTTTGGATCTTTATAACTTTTCTCGAAGACGGATTTTTTGGACTCTTGGATAATACCTCTTTCTAAGAATTCCTCCACGGAAGAAGCATAGATAGACCAATTGGTGCTAAGCTCTTTTTTATCCAGCATCAGCTCACCTATGGTAACCTCATGCTGCGTAGCGATAAAAATGGGCTTGTCCGTATATTTTTCTGCAATCATCTCATCAGCCATCTCTTTGATGGAGTCACTGTAGAAATCCAAATCCACTTTAAGGCTTTGCAAAGGACTTGACTTACTGGCAGGCTGTCCGTCCGAGCCGGACACATTTCCACTAAGGTTCAATAATTCCGAAAGATCCATCTTACTTTTTTAATTTTAATAGTACCACATTTTCGACATGTTGCGTCTGAGGGAACATATCCACCGGCTTGATGCGCGCCACCTCATACTTGGCCGAAAGCATTTCTAGATCGCGGGCTTGTGTGGCGGCATTACAGCTTACATATACCACTTTTGGCGCCTCCATTTCCAAGATACGCTTTACCACATCAGCATGCATCCCTGCCCTTGGAGGGTCGGTAATCACTACATCCGGCTTACCGTGCTCTGCCACAAACTCAGCTGTAAGCACGTCTTTCATATCTCCGGCATAAAATTTCGTGTTGGTAATCCCGTTAATCTCAGAATTAATCTTGGCGTCTTCTATCGCCGAAGGAACATATTCTACTCCCACGACCTCTTTAGCATATTTAGCTACAAAGTTGGCGATAGTGCCCGCACCGGTATAGAGGTCGTACACCAGCTCATCACCCTTAAGGTCTGCAAACTCTCGCGCTATTTTATAAAGCTCGTAAGCCTGCTTCGAATTAGTCTGATAAAAGGACTTAGGTCCAACCTTAAATTTAAGTCCTTCCATCTCCTCGAAGATATAATCTCTTCCCTTATACACATATATTTCTTGGTCAAAGATGGTGTCGTTCCGTTTCTGGTTGACGATATAGAGCAAAGAGGTGATGGCAGGAAACTTTTGAGCCACAAAATCCATAAGTTGCTCAATCTGCCCCTCTTCCGGATAGGCAAACACCACAATAACCATAATTTCACCCGTTGAGGATGTGCGTATAATCAGATTACGCAATGCCCCTTCATGCTGACGAAGGTCATAGAAGCTGATGCCGTTGGCGACAGCAAACTCCTTGATGCTGTTTCGTAAGTCGTTGGAAGGATCTTGCTGAAGGTAACAGTGCTTGATATCCAATATCTTGTCGAAGCGCCCCGGCACATGGAAACCTAAAGCGTTCAAGGTTTCCGGTGTCACAACCTCATCCTGACTGGTAAGCCATCTCTTGTTGGAAAAAGTAAACTCCAACTTATTGCGGTAATAGGTAGTCTGCTCCGAGCCTAGGATATCCTCCATAGACGATGTGTCTACCTTACCTATGCGACTCAACACATTATCCACATATTGCTGTTTGAACTTTAATTGGGCCTCATAGCTCATGTGCTGCCACTTGCATCCCCCACACACCCCAAAATGCGGACAGAAAGGCTCAATACGATAAGGAGACTCCTTTACGATAGAAGTAACCCTACCTTCAGCAAAGTTCTTCTTCTTACGCTGGAGCTCTACTTCAACCACATCGCCCGGGATAGCTTTTTCAATGAAAAGTACCAATTCGTCGTGTCTACCAACACCTTTGCCCTCTTCAGCAATATCAATTATTTCAATATTTTGAAGGAATTTTTTGTCTTGCGGTATTCTTCTGCCCATAGGGTACAAAAATACACTTTTTAATCGCAATTAAGGAATTAGGACACCATCTATGCTAAAGTAGCTTCCACAAGATAAGGTAGTATTTCTTTCTGGAAAGAAATGAAATTTTTGCGTACATCAGCCTCCGTAACAGCTGTGAAGGCAAAGGAAAACACTATGTTTTTGCTGGATTTGATGAGAAAGGTAAGTTTCTCCTCCGGCACTGTGGAGGCTATAATCTCATTCTTGATGAATGAACTCAAAAGTAGAAACTCGAGGTCGTCGGACAACGTTTTGAGATACTCCTGGGCATTGGTAGATTCACGGATGAATTCCCATCCCACAAATTCATTACATACGGTATAAGTAACGCGGCTGACTTTGAGAATGGTGGACATCAGAAATGAAGCAAGATCTTCTCCCTGCACACGTAATGACAGGATATCTTCCACATTTTCGCGGATGTAGTCCATCAGCACTTCATGGAGGATAAGCTCTTTGGATGGAAAAAATTTATAAACAGTAGCTTTGGAAATATGTGCCTGCCTGGCCAGCTGGTTCATGTTGGTCTTATTGTATCCGTACTTGCGGAACAACTCTCTGGCAGCTCTTTTGATTGATAATACAACGTCTTCCGGGCTCATATTCAATTGCTAATCACATATAGATTCCCGCTCTTCATCACCCGATACTGATATAAGGGGCATTCGGCAAGATAAGTAGGAGAACCATCATATAACAACCATCGCGCTCCTGACAAGGGATCCACAGCTTCCATCCCCTCTACTTCCAATTTATTGTTCAAATAAGAATCTTCTGAAGCACAGCGATCAAATGCCAGTACCCTATCCCCATTATTGTACAAGATAAGGCCGCAACGACCTCCTTCCTCATACACCCATCCCTGTGCTTTGGATACTATCAGGCTCTTTTCAAGTGTTAATGTTTTGTTTACAATTATGTTAGAAACAAAATTGCATCCCGATTTTTTACAACTGATAAACAATATCACAAAAATCAGGGATGCAATCTGCTTTATAGGAATCATCTAAATAATCTCTGTCTCAAATTGGGATAAGAAACGTACGTCATTCTCCGAGAAAAGACGTAAATCTTTAATTTCGTATTTAAGGTTGGTAATACGTTCAATACCCATACCAAAGGCAAACCCCGAATATTTCTTGCTGTCTATACCACAGTTTTCCAATACGTTAGGATCTACCATACCGCATCCCAAAATTTCTACCCATCCGGACCCTTTACATAGGTTACATCCATCGCCTTTACAGATTGTACAAGAGATGTCCATCTCTGCCGATGGTTCTGTGAAAGGGAAATACGAAGGACGGAAACGCACTTTTGTGCCCTCACCAAAAAGCTCTTGCACAAAGTGGAACAAGGTCTGCTTCAGGTCAGCAAAAGAAACGTTCTCATCTACATAAAGTCCTTCTACCTGATGGAAGAAACAGTGAGCACGTGCTGAGATAGCCTCATTGCGGTATACACGTCCCGGCATGATAGCTCTGAATGGCGGCTTTCCTGCCTCCATTAGACGCACCTGAACCGATGAAGTATGCGTACGTAAAGCAATGTCGTTGCCTTCCTGCTTCTTAATGAAGAAGGTGTCCTGCATATCACGGGCAGGGTGTTCCGGTGGGAAGTTCAAAGCCGAGAAGTTGTGCCAGTCATCTTCGATTTCTGGACCTTCAGCAACCACGAAGCCCAATTTTTTAAATATCTCTACAATCTCTTTACGCACCAACGACAGCGGGTGACGAGACCCAAGTTGAAATCCTTCTCCAGGAAGTGTTAAATCTTCTTCCTCTCTTTTATGAACTTTTGCAGTATGAGCAAATTGAGATTGAGCCTCCTGAAATTTCGCTTCAGCCAACTGTTTCAGCTCATTCAAAACTTTACCTAAAGTCCTCTTCTCTTCAGGCGAAACAGTCTTGAACTCTTCAAACAATTCTTTGATAATACCTTTTGAAACTAAAAATTTCAATCGGAAACTTTCTACATCAGCAGCAGATGCCGGTGTAAACTGTTCAACCTCTTTCGTATACTGCGCTATCTTATCTTGCAACATAATAGTCAAAGATACGGCAAAAAATAAACTTTTGGAGAAAGGTTATTCAAAAAATTTGCTAGCACAGCTTAAAATGGAAGACCGTCATCTCCCTCATTTTCTGTAAAATCAACCGACTGCTCGGAAATCTGCTGTCCTTCATTAGTAGTATTTGTATTCGATGGAGTTGTTGCACTTTGTGCCGCCCCCGCGTTGGAGCCTCCCTGCTGCGTGTTAGGCCCCTCAAAGTCCGAACGTCTGCCAAGAATATTGAAGCTTTCAGCCACAACCTCCGTAGTATATCTTCTTATACCCTCTTTATCTTCATAAGAGCGTGTTCGTAATTTACCTTCGATATATACTAATCTTCCTTTAGAAAGATATTTGGCAGCAACATCAGCCAGTCCTCTCCACATTACGATATTGTGCCATTCGGTCTGCTCCACTTTTTTGCCATCTTTGTTAAAAGTTTCCGACGTTGCCAACGGAAAGCTTGCTACACTCACATTTCCTTCAAGATAGCGCAATTCAGGATCTTTGCCCAAGTGTCCTACTAGAATAACTTTGTTAACGCTCGACATAATAATTTAGAGTTTATTAATTGATTAGTTTAACATATACTTATCGATAAACGTGAAAATAAGTTTATGCTTAGCTAATTTATCTAAATTTTCCGAATTATAATAACACCAATTCGCTTTTTTTTGCTCTAAATCAACTGGTTTTATTATCCTATAAAAGTTAGCAAAAATATTCTGATGACTCAAGACATGTTTGACAGTTTTTCCGATTTGATGCACTTCTGAAGGGCCAAAATGTTGTTTAAACGCATCGGTTTCCACCAGCTCTTCCTGTGTCAATAGCTGCTCGGTCTCTATCAGCGGAAACTCAAAGAGATTAGCCCACACATCTCCTTCAGGACGCTGGGACATGAGGATGCCATTTTCATTCTCTATGATAAAATAGTTGAAATAGCGGTTTCTGCTAGCTTTGCCCTTAATCTTCTTGGGCAGCTCACTCACCACGCCCTGCTGCAGAGCAGCACACTCATAACGAAAGATGCAGGAGGAGCACAACGGACCTCTAGGCTTACATACCGTAGCCCCAAAATCCATTATAGCCTGATTATATAAACCGGGCTGCTCAGCAGACATCATCTCCTCAGCAACTTCTGAAAAGACTTTCTTACCATGAGTAGTATTTATCGGCACATCAATAGCTAGATATCTACTCAAAACACGAAAAACATTGCCGTCCAATACAGCTCTTTTCTCGCCCGCAGAAAAGGAAGCTATAGCAGAAGCCGTATATTCTCCCACACCGGATAGCTTAATTACCTTATCATAAGCCGCAGGAAACTCCCCTCCATATAACTCCATTACCATCTTTGCGGCCTTATGCATATTACGTGCCCTCGAATAGTATCCTAACCCCTGCCATAATCGCAAAACCTCTTCCTCTTCGGCTCTAGAAAAAGCCTCTACGGTAGGAAAAGCTTCCACAAATCGATAAAAATACGGCATTCCCTGTTCCACCCTAGTCTGCTGAAGGATAATTTCCGAAAGCCAGATGATATAAGGATCTTTTGTGTTTCTCCAAGGCAAATCACGCCCATTTTCTGCATACCAAGACAACAACTTTTGTGCAAAAGACATACGCAAATATCACATATTTTTAACACAATTTAACACCAACACATTGATTCTCAACAACAACAAGTTGAATATTAGAGGAATAATTTTGTACTTTTGCTTTCGCCTATAAAAAATTTACTATAAAACAAACAAGGTTATGTTTAAAAAAAAATCATCTGTACAAATCAGTATAGAAGGTAATAAAAATAAATGTTTAGAAATACCTACCGTCGTCATCAAATATTGGAAAACAATCTTACTATCTTCAATAGCTGCTATCATCCTCACCGTAGGCATCATAGCTCATCTTTCCGCACAAAAAAAAGCTCGAGAACTTGACAAAAAGTACGCAGAGGTATTTCAACAGCTGTATGAAAAAAGCAAAAGTATAAGTACCACTCAGCTAGAAAATGAAAAAGAAATTTCTGACGTCAAAAAAACGCTTAACAAAATAGACTCTACTATATCCATCATAAATAAAAAGATGCAGAAACGAGGACTTAAAACCTTACCCCTTGCTAACAGTGGTGGACCAGTAGAAGAAGACAATGGGGATATATCTCTTCTTAGTGAATATTACACCAACTTAGTGCTGGAGGTAGAAAAAAAATTGGCCACCACACCGCTAGGAAGACCACACCAAGGTGTCATAACTTCTAGATTTGGCTACCGCCGCAATCCTTTTACCAATAGAGGAAGAGAAATGCATTCCGGCATAGACTTTAAAGGCAAAATCGGAGAACCCGTATGTGTAACAGCAGACGGAAAAGTTACTTTTGCAGGCTATGAAGGTGACTATGGTTATGTGGTTAAAGTCAAACATAAAAACGGATATGAAACCCGCTATGCGCATCTCATCCGCCCGTTGGTAAAGAAAAATCAAAAAGTAGAAGCCGGAACTCCTATTGGTTTATTAGGAAATACAGGACGTAGTACTGGCCCACACCTTCACTACGAAATCCTAAAAAACAACAAAAAAATCAATCCAGAAAAATATCTAAGCTTCTGACATATAACATCAACCTTATATCTTTAAAAAGAAGAAGCTTTATTTATTTCTTTTTGCCATATTTGTGATAAAATAAATTTTTATGAAAAATATTTTATCACTTGTTGCCATAATTTTATTTTCATTAAACTCCTTTGCCCAACAGAATCCAACCTACAAAATAGAATATAGATTTGTTGTAGATCCTAAGTTGATGGAGCTTAGCGAAGAAGATCTTAATGAATCTCAGAAAGTGCTGCTTGCCGCAGTAATGATGATTCAGGTCTTTCAGGAGGATGACAAACCGTTGGCAGAGGTTTGGGGAAATAAAGAGTTTGTCAAGGCACAAAGTAATCTATCTTCTAATCAATTTGAACTTACCGACAAAAAAAACAATATTCAATATTTGGTTTATCCTGCTTCAACACAGTACTATAAAAACGAAAGACCTGAAAATGTGCCCTTAGCGTTGGCGGAAGAACTCGAAAATTCCGACAATGAGCTTCCCTTTGAATTCACTGACCAAACTAAAGAAATAGCAGGCTACACCTGTAAGCTGGCCAAAATGATTTTTGAGGAGGAAGAGGCCCCTAACACGCCTATTACTTTGGAAGTCTGGTACACAGAAAAATTACCTTCTGTATATTGGGGAGAATACTATTACCTGAAAAATATCCCTGGAGCAGCGTTAGAAATAACCACTATGGGAATAGGCATCTCAGCTGACAAAGTAACCATTGACAACAGTCCCAACCTCTTCGATATACCTGACCATTACACACAAATAGAAAGTCCTTTGGAAAGAGATTTCCTGTCTATGGACCCCACCGCAGATAAAGAAAAAGAGTATTTCTTGGCCGATAACAGAACGGCTTTCCTTGATGAAGAAAAAGACCTTTATGGCATAAAAGACAGTGAAGGAAAAATAGTCCTCGCCCCTCAGTTTTCCTACATTCAAACTTTTGAGGACGACATGGCTGTAGTGATAGACGAGAACTCTTACTACGGACTTATAGACATCAATGGCAAATCCATCATTTCCCCAAAATATGAATCTTTGACCTACAACCCGCAAGATAAAACATTGGCATTCATATTGGATGAGAAGGCCGGAATTATGAACCTTCAAGGCAAAATACTTATTCCAAACGAATATGAATATATCAACTTCTTTAGTGATGAGGGAAGAGCCATAGCCACCAAGGACGGGAAATATGGAGTCATAGACCTACAAAATAAGACCGTTGTTCCTTTTCAATATCCTGCAATCGTCGAAATAGTCGAAAACCGCTTTATTGTTAGCGAAGAGGATGACAGCTATTCTCTATACTCTTTGGAAGGAGATAAGAAAGCATCCTTTGATTACATCATGTACGCCAAAGAGAAAGAAATCTTTATTGTCATCCAAAATGAAAAATATGGATTTATCAACGCAGACGGAAAAGTGATAATCCCTCTTCAATATGAATATGCAACTCCTTTCGAAAAGGGACTTGCAGAAGTATATAAACAAGGGGCGGAAAATTCTGTTTTTATAAACACCAAAGGAGAAATAGTCCAGAAATAAACATAAAGAGCAAAAGGCCTGATACTATCAGGCCTTTTGCTCTTATAAACAGTTTGCTCATATTCCCGCTGAAGAGAACTGCAAATCGTATAATTTCTTGTAATAGCCGTCCAGTGCCAACAATTCCTGATGGGATCCCATTTCCTTGATTTCCCCTTTATCCAGGACAATAATCTTATCCGCTTTCTGAATCGTTGACAGTCTATGAGCAATGACTATAGAGGTTCTTCCCTCCATGAGATTATCTATTGCCGACTGGATGAGAAGTTCTGTTTCAGTATCAATAGAAGACGTTGCCTCATCCAAAATAAGAATCCTAGGATCATGTACCAAAGCCCGAATAAAAGAAACCAACTGGGCTTGTCCCGCAGATAAGGTTGCTCCGCGTTCCTGTACCTGATAATCAAAACCTCCCGGAAGACGCATGATGAAATCATATGCTCCCACTCGTTTGGCAGCACCGACAATCTGTTCATCCGTGATTTCCTTATTACTCAACGTAATATTGTTTCTTACGCTGTCTGAAAACAGAAATACATCCTGCAATACTGTGGCAATATGTTTTCGCAGAAACGACAATTCATAGTCTCTAATATCTACGCCGTCCAGCAAAATCTGTCCTTTCTGTATTTCGTAGAAGCGACTAAGTATATTTATCGTCGAGGACTTACCAGCGCCAGTAGCTCCTACCAATGCCAATGTCTCTCCCGGTTTCACTTTGAAGCTGACATCCTTCAACACCCACTTATCATCATTGTAGGCAAACCACACATTCTTAAATTCAATCTCACCCCGGATATGCTCAGGTTGATACGTTCCGGAATTAGGTGTGAACTCATCCGTATCCAAGACATCAAAAATACGTTCGGCAGACACCATGCCCATCTGTAAGGTGTTAAACTTATCGATAAGCTCACGAATAGGACGAAAGATCATATTGATATACATCAGGAAGGCCACCACAACACCCGGAGATATCACATCGGCCAACACCTGCTTGGAACCATACCATACTAACAAACCTGTAGCTATGGCGATGATAATTTCCAAAACAGGAAAGAAAATAGAGAAATACCAGTTAGCTCGGATATGGGCATTTCTATGCTCCTTGTTAATGTCATCAAACTTTTTCATCTCCTGCTCTTCTCGAGCAAAATATTGAATGACAGCCATACCGGAGATATGCTCCTGCAGGAACGTATTCAGATTGGACACCCATAGACGCACCCCTTGAAAGGCTGATTTCATTGCCTCTTTGAAAACATAGGTGGCAGCAATCATCAGTGGCATAGGTATAAGCACAATAAGTGTCAGCCGCCAATCTGTATAGAACATGACCCCTAAGATTACTACAAGCTGTAAAAGATCTCCAATAATCTGAATCAGTCCCTCAGAGAAAATATTAGCAATAGTCTCCAAATCGGAAATCGTTCGGGTGATAAGTCTCCCAATCGGGGTATTATCAAAATATTTTAGACGTAGATTGGTAATATGCTCAAATACTTGAATACGTATGTCGCGTATGACGGACTGTCCTAAGGTGTTGGTCATCAATGTATGAAAATAACGAATTGCGGTCTGTGCTACCAGCAACAACAGCATGACCAACAACATCATGTTAAGCCCTTCGTAACGACCGGTAAGGATGTAATTGTCCAGCGTATATTCAATAAGCATAGGAAGGGCGGGAGCAACAGCAGCCAAAAGTATAGTGAGTACTACAGACACCCAAAAGATGGTCCTGTAGGGACGCATATACTTTGTCAATCTACTTAACAGCTTACTGTCGTACGCCTTTCCTGAAATCTTTTCTTCTCTCAAAATTTACCTCTCTTGAATATATGGATAAACAACACGTGTTAAATATAAGCCATGCGCCGGCACGGAAACCCCTGCTTTCGAACGACTTTTACTTTCCAACACTTCTGTCAAAAAAGATATAGACTTGCCCTTCAGCCCTATTTCCAACAAGGTACCTACAATAGCGCGCACCATATTCCGCAAAAAACGGTCCGCCGTAATATGGAAAACAAGATTTCCTTCTTTTTGTTCCCATCGGGCTTCCTTTATCGTACAGATAGTAGTAAACACCTGCGTGTTGGACTTGCTGAAGCAGGCAAAATCTTTGGTTCCTAACAACAGCTTTGCAGCTTCATTCATCTTTTCTACGTCCGGCACGTCACGCACAAACCACGATTTATTGATTAAGAACGGATCTTTCTGATGATGGATATGATATTCGTACGAACGTTCCGTGGCATCAAAACGAGCATGAGCCTCCGACAACACAGGAATTATCCTTCTCACCGCAATATCATAGGGCAACAAGGCATTCAAAGCCAGCAAGGCTCTGTCAGGAACGTCCACAAGCACTCCATTCGCACTATCGAAATGCACATAGAGCTGTCGGGCATGTACGCCCGTATCCGTACGTCCTGCCCCCACCGTTTCTACCTCCTCCCGCAAAAAAGTCTTTAAGGCTTGGTTTAATTTTTCCTGAACGGAAACAGCATTCGGCTGCACCTGCCATCCATGATAGGCTGTCCCATCATAGGCTATCTCCAAAAAAAACCTTTTTTTCTCGTTCACACAACAAAGGTAAAAAAATACTGCCTTCGTCATGATAGAACAAAGTCATATTTCTGTGGTTTATACTATATTTGTATTACTGTCATTAGATTGAAACAATATGATACAACGCATTCAAACAATTTGGTTGCTTTTAGCAACGGTAGTAATCTTAGGACTTTTTATTTTCCCTTACTTAAATTACATTGACTTAGTAGGTCTAGGCAAAAAACTTTTTGTTACTGGAGAATATTCTGCTGTCAACAATGAATCCGTAAAACAAAAAAGCTTTATCCTACAGACATTGGGTACTATCGTAGTAGCCTTGGTACCTCTCATCACCATCTTTCAATTCAAAAACAGAAAATTGCAGATTAAATTAATCTATCTATCCATAGTGCTTGTGGTACTGTTGGGCGTGTGGATGTACTTCACCGCTACATCTACCTTGCAACTTATCTCCCAAAGCTTCGGAGCAAATAATATTGGTGTAGGTTTCTTTCTATTGCCTGTAGCGATAATCTTATTAGCCATGGCATTAGGAGGAATCCGAAAAGATGAAAAATTAATCCGATCGGCAGACCGATTACGTTAAAAATAGCTATGAAACGATGCTTCCTCTTTCTTGTGGGTTTCCTGTCGCTCAGCCTAAGTGTCCATGCTCAAGATACCAAGGAAAGAAATTCCATAGATATTAATGAGATTGAGGTATGGACCAAAAGTGTACATCTGTCGGCAAACGGAGATACTGCTATCGTGGAGCTATACTTACAATCTTATCTCAAAAATCCACGGGAATTCAAAATGAATACCTTTGCCAGTGGTCTGCTCAACGGACAGGAAAAACCTATGTGGTATCATTCCATGCAAATGGGCAAGGTCGTAGTTCGCATAGAAGACCGTCAAAATTATCTGCATTATCTCTTAACGAGAGATGAACCGGTATTACTGACCATAAAAACGCCAGGATGGAAAAAACAATGGGGTAAGCCGCAACAGCTAAAACTGGCAATAGAAGATTTTCAAGAACCGGGAAAAATTTTGGAATACGTCATTGACTTATAAAAATAAAGGCCTTGAAATTTCAAGGCCTTTATTTTTATAACGATAGAATTTCAACAATCCTGGTTAGGTTTGTATTTATCTTGTCAATATGCTTAATAGCCTTACCGAATGGCGTGAACTGCACGTCCCCACAAATCAATCCTGCCATCTCACCCTTGCGGCCTGCCAACAGGCCTTCCACTGCTGCAACGCCTAAACGGCTTGCTAACACCCTGTCCATACAGGTAGGCTTTCCTCCACGTTGAATATGCCCTAAAATAGAAACACGAACATCATAGTGTGGGAAATTCTCTTTAATCTTGTCTGCTACAACCAAACCACCCTCATCGTCTCCTTCCGCTACGATGATGATACGCGAAGACTTATTTTTTCTAGTTTGATCCAAACGCTTCATGATAGCATTGTAATCAACCTCTAGCTCCGGAATCAACACCGCTTCTGCTCCGGTACTAATCCCCGAACGTATAGCAATCAATCCGGAATCACGGCCCATCACTTCAATCACGAAAAGACGGTCATGCGACTCCGCAGTATCACGAATTTTGTCTACCGCATCCACCACGGTATTTATAGCTGTATCATAACCTATAGTAAAGTCTGTTCCGGCCAAGTCGTTGTCTATGGTTCCCGGTAGCCCTATTATAGGTACATCAAATTCCTCTATAAATTTAGAAGCTCCGGTAAAAGTTCCATCACCACCAATCACCACCAAAGCATCTATACCGAAACGTTTAATATTTTCATAGGCTTGTTTACGGCCTTCATAGGTTTTGAATTCCTCGCTTCGGGCAGTTTTCAATATTGTCCCTCCACGCTGTATGATATTCGCTACGGACTTGGCATCCATAGGAACGATATCGCCTTTTACCAATCCGTCGTATCCTCTTTTCACACCAAACACGTTCAAACCGTGGTAGATGCCGGCACGCACTACCGCACGGATTGCCGCATTCATACCCGGAGCATCTCCTCCTGACGTTAATACTGCAATATTTTTAATTTCACTCATATATTACAAATATATCAATATCGGCAATATTTTTTTGTTAAAAAATTATTAATTGCTGGCGTTCTTTGCTTTGAACAAATCTATCCCCTTTTGCAGGTAAGCAGCATAGCTGTCCACATTGTAGTCTGCCCCTGTAGGTGGCAACAGCACATTACCTTCCGTATCCACAATAACATACAAAGGCTGTGAATTGCTGTTGAACGACGAAGCCTGAAAGTCGCTGTTCTTCTTCCCTATCGTGTTAATCTTCTTGCCGCTGAAGCTTGAAACATACTGCTCCTCCGCCGGTAGCTCCGTCTTGTCATCCACAAAAAGCTCGGCCATCACGAACTCCTCGCGCAACAGCTTGGCCACCTTCACGTCTGTCCAAACGTTGGCCTCCATCTTGCGGCAGTTCACACAGTTCCATCCCGTGAAGTCTATCAATACCGGCTTATTCTGCGCCTTGGCTGCTGCCAATGCCTCCTCATAGTCGTAGTACGGGTCAAATCCCTTAGGCGTTCCCCGCTCATGAAAGATCTCATAATATTTCTTCTGAACCTTCACTCCACTGTCTCCCGACCGGTATTCCCCTCCCTGAACCGACGACAGATCAAAATCCTGTGTGGCACTAGGAGGAAGAAAAGCACTGATCGCTTTCAATGGCGCTCCCCACATCCCCGGAATCATATACATCACAAAAGAAAAAACGATAATCGACACAATCGTTCGAGGAACAGACATATACGACAGCTCACTGTCATGGGCAAACCTAATCTTGCCAATGAGATAAAGCCCCATAAGACCGAAGATGGCTATCCACAAGGCCAGAAAAACTTCCCGGTCCAGCCAGTTCCAGTGATAAGCCAAGTCTACGTTCGACAAAAACTTCAACGCCAAGGCCAGCTCCAAAAAGCCCAAAACAACCTTCACGCTGTTCAGCCACCCTCCAGACTTTGGCATGGACTTCAGCAACGAAGGAAAGCCCGCAAAAAGAACAAAAGGAACCGCCAAGGCAATAGAAAATCCAAGCATGCCGACCGCTGGCCCCAGACGCTCCCCCTTGGAGGCCGCCTCTACCAACAGCGTCCCTATGATAGGACCCGTGCACGAAAAAGAAACCAACGCCAGACTGAAGGCCATGAAGAAAAGACCCAGCAGTCCCCCGCGGTCCGACTTGGCGTCTATCTTGTTAACAAAAGAACTTGGTAGCGTAATCTCGAAAGCCCCAAAAAATGAAGCCGCAAAAACAACCAAAATCACAAAAAAAACAAAATTGAATATCCCGTTGGTCGACAGCTCGTTCAACGCATCCGAACCAAAAGCTATCGTCACCAGCATACCCAAAGCAACATAAATCACGATGATGAAAAGCCCGTACAGCAACGCCTGAGAAAATCCTTGGGCATGAGACCCCGAACGCTTGGTGAAAAAGCTCACCGTAAGAGGAACCATAGGAAAAATACAAGGCATGAAAAATGCCGCAAAACCACCAAGAAGACCCGCAATGAAAATCCCCCACAGCGAAGAATCCTGAACATCAGACTCCATAACGGACATAGACAAGCTCTGTTCGCCCTCTACTGCAACGGTATCAACCTCCTCAACTGAACTATCCGATCCATCCGTGAACTCCAGCCCCTCCACATCAATAAACCCCGTATTGGTGTCCGACTCCGTACCATCAGTATACTCTAGGCCTTCTACATTGATGATTGTATCCTGAGCATCCACAGTCGAAGAGAAAAAAGCTGAAATTATAAGGAAAAAAGAAATCAAATAGACTTTCATTATACGATAACATTAAACAAGTAAGATGTAAAAATAAAAAAAGGCAGTCTAAAAACTGCCCTTTTTCTATATAATACTACAAGAATTTACTTAATTGTTACTTGGAAATTATATTCATCAGGCGGCAAACACTGATTTTTATCACAAGCCATATATTCAACCGTTCCACTCACACGGGCTTGCTTGCCGTTTAATTTTATCTTTTGTTGGAAGATAACTTCATTCGTGAAATAAGGAACGTTCATTTTAAATACTTCCTCATATTTAGTCTTAGGCTTCACGCTTTCCACCACTTTACCGTTCAAAGCATATTCTTTTGAGTTTTTGAACGAAAAGGTTGTAGGCAGTGGCCCCCCATCAGGAACATTCTGTCCGTAAATATGCCATCCGTTTTGAATTGTCGCTTTGATGTTTACAATAGCTTCTTTGCTGTTAATTTTTTTTGCCGCCACAGACCATTTTACCGGATTTTGGATCTGCGCAAATGCTGCAGATACAGTCATCACTACAGCCGCAATTAATAAACCAATTTTTTTCATAAAATATTTGTTCTAGCTAATCTTCTTTGCTTTTAAGACTTTCTTACCTCTTAAAAGTTTAACGCAAAGGTCAGTTTAATTTTAATAATCTACAAGTAAATACTTTGTTATAGTATATAAACAATACCTTTTAGGTCAACTTTCTTCAGCTGTCCTTCAAGCAATATTTGCAGCAGTCCATCTTCTTCCACCCTTCTGATGACACCTTTCATTCTCTTTCCTTCATACAGGAAGTCCGCCTCCGTGTCACGGAGGAACAGCCGGCGATTATATAATTCCAGCATCTCGTTTCGACTGCTTTCCAGCCTCTGCAAATAATGTTTCAACCCACCCTGTATTTTGACGATAAAATCAACAAAATCCACCTTTAGATTAGGATTTTCCAACATCAAAGATGTAACTTTATGGTGAATAGTATCGGGAAAGTTCTTTTGAAATACGTTAATACCTATACCAATGATACTATGCTTAATATATTTGCCGGCGAGCGCATTTTCAATAAGAATACCACCCAGCTTTTTACCATGGAGAATGATATCATTAGGCCATTTGATATGGTAATCAGCAGGGAACACGCTTTGTAAGGCGTCTACCACAGCAAGGCTGGTGATAACGGTGAGCCAAAACTGCTGCTGTACAGTCCACTGATGTGGACTTAGAAGGATGCTGACGGTCAGATTCTGGTTCGGTTCACTGACCCACACATTGCCCCGTTGTCCTTTTCCTGCTGTCTGATTTTTTGCCATTATGGCAGTAAAAGGTTCCAATGGCGTGGATTTTGTCAATAAATATTTCAAATAGTCATTTGTAGAGGAAACTTCCTCAAGAACAATTATGTTTTTTGGGCCAGAATCTTCGAAAAATGTGTTATTTTGCAATTGAATTAATTTTAAAGTGACAAAGTAAAACTATAATATTTCTTAATGAGTAAAAAGAAAAATTCAGAATTGTCTAGCAAATTGGCAGATGTCGTAGTAATGGGTATGCAGGAAAAGAAAGCCAACGACATCGTGAAGATGGATATGCGTGAAGTAAACAGTACACTTTCTGATTATTTTGTGATTTGCAATGCGGACAGCCACATTCAAGTCAACGCAATAGCAAAAAGTGTGGAAGAAGAGGTGTATAAAGCGTTCGGCCAAGATGTATGGCATAAAGAAGGAGAGGGTAACGGAGAGTGGATTTTATTAGATTTTGTTGATGTAGTAGTTCATATTTTTAAAACGGAGGCACGCGAGAAATACCGCATCGAAGACCTATGGGGTGATGCTAAAAGCGAACATTTCAAAAGTGCCTAATGAAGGTTGTACAATAGTAAGTTACGATAATTTATAATGAAAAAAATACCAAGTAAAAAGGTAACTCCAAATCCGCCGAAATTCAACATGATATGGTTGTTTATAGCAGCCATAGCTGGATTTATCGCATTAAATTTTTTCTACGGTGTAAGTTCGACCAAGGAAATTTCTTACGAAAAATTTGAGAAGGAAATGCTCCTTGCCGGGGATGTGGAAAAGCTCGTAGCACTTAAAAATGGAAGTGTTTACGAAGTAGAAGTCTATATAAAACCCGAAAAGCTTAAAGACAATCCAAAATATAAGGAGGTAACTCCTACAGACAGCAGGCTTGCTCTCACCTTAAGAGGACCGCAATACTTCTTCACCGAAGGATCGGCAGACATCCTCAACCAAAAGTTGAGCGAGTCACAGAAGCTACTTCCTGAAGATACGCCGCGCGTCCCTATTCAGTGGGGAGAGCGGACAAACGCTTGGGGAGGAATTATAGGATATATTCTTCCTTTGGTGATTATCATCGCCGTATGGATTTTCCTTATGCGCAGAATGGGCGGTGGTGCTGCCGGAGGTGGACAGATATTTAATATAGGGAAATCGAAGGCTCAGCTGTTTGATAAAGAGTCACAGATAAATGTCACCTTCAACGATGTCGCAGGCCTTGAAGAGGCTAAAACCGAGGTGATGGAAATCGTAGACTTCTTGAAGAATCCTAAAAAATACACAGAGTTAGGAGGAAAAATCCCTAAGGGAGCACTCCTAGTTGGGCCTCCGGGAACGGGTAAGACCTTATTGGCCAAAGCTGTAGCCGGCGAGGCTCAGGTACCTTTCTTCTCCCTTTCAGGTTCGGATTTCGTAGAGATGTTTGTCGGTGTGGGAGCTTCTCGTGTACGAGATCTCTTCAAGCAGGCCAAGGAGAAAGCACCATGTATCATCTTTATCGATGAGATTGACGCCATCGGCCGTGCTCGGGGTAAAAACTCTATCATGGGCGGAAATGACGAACGTGAAAATACGTTGAACCAACTGTTGGTAGAGATGGATGGTTTCGGCACCAACTTAGGTGTAATTATTTTAGCTGCAACAAACCGTCTTGACGTATTAGACCAAGCCTTACTTCGTCCCGGTCGTTTTGACCGTCAGATTTCTATCGACAAGCCGGATCTTATAGGCCGTGAACAGATCTTCAATGTACATCTCAAACCATTGAAACTCGCTCCGGATGTAGATGCAAAAAAACTTTCAGCACAAACCCCTGGATTTGCGGGTGCTGAGATTGCCAACGTATGTAACGAGGCTGCTCTGATTGCTGCAAGAAAGAGCAAAACATCCATTGACATGCAAGATTTCCAAGATGCCATAGATCGGGTCATCGGTGGTCTGGAAAAGAAAAATAAAATCATCTCTCCGGAGGAAAAGAAAATCGTGGCCTACCACGAAGCGGGTCACGCCATCGCCGGCTGGTTCTTAGAACACGCCGATCCTTTGGTGAAGGTATCCATAGTACCTCGTGGGGTTGCCGCCCTAGGATATGCCCAGTATCTGCCTAAAGAGCAGTTCTTATACACTACCGAACAGCTTATCGACAGCATGTGTATGACCATGGGAGGTCGTGTGGCAGAAGACATCACCTTCGGAAGAATCAGCACGGGAGCACAAAACGACTTGGAACGCATCACTAAGCTTGCCTATGCTATGGTTGCCGTGTACGGTATGAACGAAAAGGTCGGCAACGTTTCATTCAATGATAGCTCTGAGTCGCAGTTCCATAAACCTTATTCCGAACGCACGGCAGAACTTATCGACGAAGAAGTTCGTCAGCTTATAGCCAACGTATATAAGAGAACAAAAGAGCTGTTGCTGGAAAAACAAGAGGGTTTGATAAAAATAGCGGAAAAGTTGCTGGAAAAAGAAATCTTATTCCAATCGGATTTAGAAGAGATTTTAGGAAAACGTCCTTTCAGCCACCGTACCACCTACGATGAATTTGTCAACGGGGGAGCGGACGGCGGAGGAGTCCCGCAAACAGAACTTCCACTACCTCCGATTCCGGAGCAAAGTGGTACACCCGAAGTGAATCCCTCTTCCGTAAATAATGAAGAAAATTAATAAATAAGGTGTATCTTAGGATACACCTCTTTTGTTTAGATAAATGAATATACGAAACACGACCGCTAAAGAGAGAATGCTGAAAAGCATAAGACAAGCGTTATTGCAGAAAAGAGATAATCCTCATCCCGATTACGAAGATTCACAGCTTTACAAAGATGAGGAGGAAAGTTTAGATGTAACTTTTGCTAGAGAGCTCACCAATGTGGCAGGTCATTTTGTCTATTGCGACGGAGAAATTCAGGTTATCGAAAACCTTATCGCTCTTGTCGAAGAACTGGGGGTAAGTAAAATTTTCGCATGGGAACAAGAGATAAAAAGCCTTCTAAACACTTACGGATTTCCTTATATATCTTCAGAAAACGGATTTGAGCAGGCTGAAGTGGGCATCACAGGATGTGAAGCACTGATAGCCCGCAACGGCAGCATTATGATTTCCAACGCCAGTCTTTCGGGAAGACGCCTAAGCATTTACCCTCCTATACACATAGTTTTTGCCAAAGCATCACAACTGGTCATGGACATCAAACATGGATTTACCTTACTCAAAGAAAAATATGGTGAATCCCTTCCTTCCATGATTTCCATGATCACAGGACCGAGTCGTACAGCAGACATTGAAAAGATGTTGGTTTTGGGAGCTCATGGTCCTAAGGATTTATATGTATTTCTAATAGAAGACAGATTTTAGGCCAATGATTCAACAGTATCTTTTTTATACGCCGGTAGCAAGTATAATTTTCGCCATCACTATTGCAGCCAGTCTTTATACCTTTTCAAATCAGCACCTTTATGGTAAGTTAATGCTGCATCCTTATGCCATTGCACGTGATCGACGCAGGTTATATACTATCTTTACCAGTGGAATCATCCATGCTGACTGGGGGCACCTGCTCTTCAACATGATTACCTTCTACTATTTCGGCTTTGCTCTGGAACAGTTTTTTGTAGCCTCCAGCGGAGCTCTTGGCCACCTTTACTTTGCTTTGTTGTACATCATAAGCCTTGTACTTAGCGATATCCCTACCATCGTTCAGCACAAAAACAATCCGGGATATTACAGTCTTGGTGCTTCGGGAGCCATTTCTGCGGTCCTGTTTTCATTCATCTTATTCCAACCTAAAGCCATGCTGGGCATATTCATGATTATCCCCATGCCGGCGTACCTCTTCGCGGTATTGTATCTAGGATACTGCATTTGGGCTTCTAAAAATGCTAATGACCGCATCAACCATGACGCTCACCTTTTCGGAGCACTGTCAGGCCTTATCCTTACTATACTGCTTTATCCGTGGATAGTACGCCACTTTTTAGGACAGTTTTAATTAGCCAGCCCAGTTTTCACGGTCCAGACTACGGAACTGTATGGCCTCTGCAAGGTGTTGGTTGTTTATGTCTGCCGAATCTTCCATATCGGCTATGGTGCGTGCAACCTTCAGAATACGGTCATATGCACGAGCAGAAAGACTCAGCCTCTCCATAGCTCTTTTGAGGAGCTGTTGTCCCGACTCGTCAATCTGACAGACCTCCCTCACCATACGAGAGCTCATCTGAGCATTACAGTACACCTTTTCATTTCCCGAAAAGCGCTGTGCCTGTCTTTCTCTGGCCTTAATGACGCGCTCACGGATGCTCTTGCTACTCTCTGCCTTGCGTGAGGAAGAAAGCTCATTAAATTCTATAGGTGTGACTTCAACATGTAAATCTATACGGTCCAATAGCGGACCAGAAATTTTGCTGAGGTAGCGTTGCACCACAGCTGCCCCACAGATACATTCTTTCTCCGGATGGTTATAATAGCCACAAGGACAAGGATTCATCGCCGCAATGAGCATGAAACTGGCCGGATAATCTACCGTAAACTTGGATCTGGAAATCGTAATGTTACGTGACTCCAACGGCTGGCGCATGACTTCCAACACCGAACGCTTGAATTCAGGCAGCTCATCCAAGAAGAGAACACCATTATGGGCTAAAGAGATCTCTCCGGGCTGGGGGTGTGTTCCTCCGCCGACCAAAGCTACATCGGAAATAGTATGATGCGGAGCACGAAATGGTCTGGTAGTCATCAGGGAGCCCGCAGCGGGAAGTAAGCCTGCCACGGAGTGGATCTTCGTCGTCTCCAAAGACTCTTCAATGGTCAATGGAGGCAGTATGGTGGGCATCCGCTTGGCCAGCATCGTCTTTCCAGCCCCAGGTGGACCTATTAAAATCACATTATGGCCTCCAGCAGCGGCAATTTCCAGTGCTCTTTTGATATTTTCCTGTCCTTTTACATCCGCAAAGTCCATGTCATAGTTGTCAATATTCCGTTCGAACTCTTCCTGAATATTGACAACGGTAGGAGCAATAATTCTGTTGCCATCAAAAAAATCGACCACATCCTGGAGACTTTCCACACCATAAATCTCTAGGTCAGAGACAATGGCAGCCTCCTTAGCATTCACTGATGGAAGGACAATACCTTTGAATCCATCTTTCTTTGCCTGCACAGCAATAGGCAATGCTCCCTTGATGGGTTGTATCATGCCGTCCAACGAGAGCTCTCCCAAAATAATATATTGCTGCAGCTTGTCCTCAAGAAGTTGACCGGAAGCTGCCAGAATACCTACCGCGATGGATAAATCATAGGCGGACCCCTCCTTACGTATGTCCGCCGGCGCTAGGTTGACGACAATCTTTTGTCTAGGCATCCTATAACCTATAGCCGTTATCGCACTTTCAATACGTTGTAAACTTTCCTTCACCGCATTGTCCGGTAAGCCTACAATATAGTATTTAGTCCCAGTCGAAACATTCACCTCCACCGTTATCGTCGTCGCTTCAATGCCGTAAACGGCACTACCAAAAGTCTTTACCAACATAACGTGTGAACATTTTAGGTTAGCTACGGATAGTCAATTTTTGTATTAATTTAATAAAATCCGAATGGAAATAAAAAGCCAACTTTTTCCTTTTCCATTTGTATGAATGACAGTTGGTGCCCTTTGGTCTTGTTTTTGCTAATTATTGAGAAAGGACATATTTTTCGATAAAAAATATTTTTATTTTAAACGTTTTGCTTTAATTAGTGTTATATTAATAAAGACAAGTAAAATAAATCAACAATATGAAAGATAGCGGAAAAGTAGTAGTGGCTTTATTAGCCGGAATGGCAGCAGGAGCTGTATTAGGTCTATTATTTGCTCCAGAGAAGGGATCAGATACAAGAGATAAGTTAAATGAATCACTTTCTGATTTGGGAGAGGCTATAAAGGAAAGAGCAGAACAACAGATTGATCAGCTTAACGACCTGAAAGAAAAAGTTTTAGCAGCTGTAAAAGCTAAAGCTTCTAAAGTTGAAGAAATAGTAGATGACGAAATCATCGAACACGCATAAAGAGTATGTCAGCTATCTACAAGTGGCTGCTCTGCCGCTTGTAGATTAAAAGATTTGTAGATGGACGAACCAAAGTTTTCTTTTTCCGGCAGCTTTCAGAAAACCAAAGAGTATATAGATACTCAACTTGAGATTCTGAAGCTTAAAGCTATATCGAAAATATCACGTATAGTGGGAGCTATCATTTTGGATATTACCAAACTGGTACTGACTCTCGTTATAATCTTCTTTTTGTCCCTAGCTTTAGGATTCTGGCTGGGTGAACTGTTAAACAGTAACGCTCTAGGCTTCTTGGTTACAGGAGCTATCTTCATTATAATTTTGGTTATCGTTATGCTATTAGAACCTAAGCTGGAAGCCAAATTCATGGACATTACCATTAAAAAAGTATTAGGGAAATGGAATGAGGAAGAAGGTTTTATCAGCCAGATGGAAAGTGAAGAATTTGAGAATAGAAAGCAAGCCGAGGAAGAGCAAAAAAAAGCCAATGCTACCGTAAAAGAAATGTTTGAAACTGCAGTAGATGATGAAGATAAAAATTAACAATTCCGAAGAGCTGAAGAAAGAACTGTTGCGTCTTACCCTTTTGAAGAAAGAACAGGAGGCATATCTTGCTCAACAATATACATTGCTGAAAAATAAGGTAGAAACTCCTGCTCGAGTTTTCAATGCTGTAGTTTCCAATGTTCCTGGCGTGGGAATGATTAAAGGACTGTTTTCCACTTCCGCTTCCGGAGGAGGCAAAACGTCAGCAAGCAATAAATCGGATTGGCTTACCAAGGCTTCTCAAATCGTCCTGCCTTTGGTGCTTAACAGAACCTTACTCAAAAAAAGCGGATGGTTAAAAAAAACACTGGTACTTCTTGCGTCGGAAGGAGCAGCCTCGCAGATTAACAAGGATAAAATTTCTTCTGTAGTAAATAAAGTTGCTGACTTCATTCGTCCTAAAAAATCCTCAAAGAAGAAGCATAAAAATATCAAACCCTTGGAAGAAGAATCTGAAGACAGCAACCTTAGCATTCCGCCTCTAAGTGAGACGTATTAACAGTATTTCTTTTTAAAATCTTCGTAAGCTAATTTAATCCCTTCCCGAAGGGATATTTTATGTTTCCACCCCAAGCTGTGCAGTTTGGAAACATCCATCAGCTTTCTTGGTGTGCCGTCAGGCTTCGAGGTGTCGAATGTTATATCGCCTTCATAGCCCACGATTTCTTTGATTAGGTAGGCCAAGTCTTTGATTCTCAAATCTTCCCCTACCCCTATATTGACAAACTGCTCTCCATCGTAGTGGTTCATCAAAAACACACAAGCGTCTGCAAGGTCCGAGGAGAATAAGAATTCTCGCAATGGAGTTCCTGTTCCCCAGATGACCACTTCAGGAGCTCCCTTTTCCTTTGCTTCATGGAAACGTCGGATTAAGGCCGGCAGTACGTGTGAATTTTCGGGGTGATAATTGTCATTATAGCCATACAAGTTTGTAGGCATTACCGAAATAAAATTACAGCCATATTGTGCTCTGTAGGCTTCACACATCTTTATCCCCGCAATCTTGGCTATAGCATATGGTTCATTGGTAGGTTCCAAAGTGCCTGTCAGAAGATATTCTTCCTTCAAGGGCTGGGGAGCAAATTTGGGATAGATACACGAAGAACCTAAAAACATAAGCTTCCTTACCTTATGCTTGAAAGACTGATGTATCACATTGTTCTGGATAGCCAGATTGTCGTATATGAAATCTGCTCTATAGGTATTGTTTGCGACGATTCCACCCACCTTTGCTGCTGCCAAAAAAACATATTCCGGCTTTTCTGTTCTAAAGAATTCCTCCACAGCTGCTTGGTTGCGAAGGTCCAGCTCCTGAGAAGTACGAGTTATCAGATTGGTGTATCCTTCCTTTTGAAGATGATTGTAGATAGCTGAGCCCACCATACCGCGATGCCCTGCCACATATATTTTTGCGTCTTTTTCCACGATAAATAGTTGAATTACTGCAAATATAAGGTTATTTTTGCGACTTAATTGAAGTTATGGGTAAGGATAAATTAAGAAAATTTGCAGAGGTAGCTACATTCAAAAATGTAGTACAGCTAGATGCGGGAAAAGATTATAAAGGACAGTGGGCTTCCAAATTCTTTGGCAACAATAACCCTGTCATTTTGGAATTAGCGTGTGGAAAAGGTGAATATACGGTAAATCTTGCCAAACTATTTCCTGATAAAAATTTCATCGGCATTGACTATAAAGGCAACCGCATTTGGCGTGGAGCAAAGACAGCGTTGGAAGAAGGAATTGACAATGTAGGTTTCCTACGCATCCAAATCGAAACGATTTTGGAGCATTTCGATGAAAATGAAATTTCAGAAATATGGATTACTTTCCCCGACCCACAGCCTCAACAAAGCCGTGAAAAGAAAAGATTAACCCATCCAAGATTTTTGGAACGTTATAAGTTTATCCTCAAAGAGGATGGCATATTGCATCTAAAAACCGATAACGATGGATTTTATGCCTATACTTTAGAACAAATAGACAACTTGGGATATCATAAAATCAAAGAAACAACGGATTTATATAATTCGGATTTGGTGGATGAAGTCCTATCGATTAAGACCTATTACGAGAAAAAGTATTTGGCCGTAGACAAAAATATCAACTACGTTCAGTGGCAGTTCAACAAATAATCCAATAAAAAAACTCGACTAATGATAGTCGAGTTTTTTTATTTTATAAGCTCCGAAATTCTTATTGAAATTTCTTAGCGTTGATTTTACGTTCGTTTTCTGTCAAGTAAATCTTACGCAAGCGGATAGATTGAGGTGTCACTTCAATATATTCATCGGCTTGAATGTATTCCATACATTCTTCCAAGGAGAATTTAATTGCCGGAGCGATACGTACGTTCTCATCCGACCCTGAGGCGCGCATGTTGGTAAGCTGTTTTGCTCTAGTCACATTTACTGTCAGATCGTTGTCCCGAATATGTTCTCCGATGATTTGACCTTCGTACACTTCCACTCCTGGATCGACAAAGAAGCGACCACGGTCCTGCAGCTTATCTATAGCATAAGCTGTTGTAGTACCAGTATCCATAGAAATCAATACGCCTGCAAGACGTCCTGGGATTGGTCCTTTCCAAGGCTCATAACCTTTAAGACGGTGTGCCATCACTGCTTCACCTGCAGTGGCGGTAAGCACATTGTTACGCAAGCCTATAATTCCGCGTGAAGGTATAGAGAATTCCAAGTGCTGCATTTCTCCTCTTGCCTCCATCACCAGAAGCTCTCCCTTACGTTGTGTTACCAACTCGATAACTTTACCCGAAACATCGGAAGGGACATCTACCACAAGCTCTTCGATAGGCTCACATTTAACGCCATCGATTTCCTTGATGATTACTTGAGGTTGCCCAACTTGCAGCTCATATCCTTCACGACGCATAGTTTCTATCAATACTGACAAGTGGAGGATACCACGACCGTATACTAACCAAGCGTCAGGAGATTCTGTAGGAACCACACGCAAGGCTAAGTTTTTCTCCAATTCTTTTTGAAGACGGTCATAGATATTACGAGAAGTTACCAACTTACCTTCTTTACCATAGAACGGTGAGTTGTTGATAGTAAACAACATGTTCATTGTGGGTTCATCGATGCTGATAACTTCCAATTGTTCAGGATTTTCGAAGTCAGCTATCGTATCACCGATTTCGAAGCCTTCAATACCTACTACGGCACAGATGTCTCCTGCATGTACTTCAGGGACTTTGATGCGTCCTAAGCCTTCGAATACCTGTAATTCTTTGACACGAGATTTTACCACCGTACCATCTCTTTTTACCAATGACACGGGCTGGTTTTCTTTAATCGTTCCACGTGCTACGCGCCCTATAGCGATACGACCTACGAATGTAGAGTAGTCTAATGAGGTAACCTGCATTTGTAAAGTACCTTCCGACACTTTAGGAGCAGGGATATGTTCTATAATAGCTTCCAACAAGTCGGTGAAGTCTTTCGTAGGTTTTTTCCAATCCGTAGACATCCATCCTTGTTTTGAAGAACCGTAAAGTACAGGGAAGTCTAGCTGCTCTTCCGAAGCTCCGAGGCTGAAGAAAAGGTCGAATACATTTTCGTATACTTCTTCCGGACGACAGTTTTCTTTGTCTACCTTATTTACTACAACGATAGGTTTAATTCCCAAGGCTAATGCCTTACCTGTCACAAAGCGGGTTTGCGGCATCGGTCCTTCGAAGGCATCCACCAACAGAACTACCCCATCTGCCATCTTCAATACACGCTCTACCTCTCCACCGAAGTCGGCGTGGCCCGGCGTGTCGATGATGTTGATTTTAACATCCTTATATTTTACGGATACATTTTTAGATACGATAGTGATACCACGCTCACGCTCCAAATCGTTGTTGTCCAGGATTAATTCCCCAACATTTTCATTCTCTCTGAATTGGTTTGTGAAGTAAAGGATTTTGTCTACTAGCGTAGTTTTACCGTGGTCAACGTGTGCGATAATCGCGATGTTTCTGATATTTTGCATTGAGCGATAATGTGTTATAAAAAATTGAGGTGCAAAGATAATGATTTTGCACCTCAGTTTTAGCATTTTATGTATTATTTTTTCTAACTATTCAAATTAATAATCAAACAGTTAGCTCTAAACTTCTCTTTGTAACAAGGATATCCTTCTACTCTCTACATACAACTTACTTAATCACACCCAGTTGTTTTCCCACCTTGGTGAATGCAGCAATAGCCTTATCCAGATGCTCTTTGTCATGAGCTGCAGAGATTTGCACGCGTATTCTAGCTTTGTCTTTCGGTACCACAGGATAATAAAAGCCTATAACGTAGATACCTTCTTCCAGCATCTTAGCGGCAAACTCCTGCGCCAGCTTTGCGTCATATAGCATTACAGGAACTATAGGATGGAATCCCGGTTTGATGTCGAAGCCGGCTTCAGTCATTTTTTCTCTGAAATATTTGGTATTGGACTCCAATTTGTCACGCAGGTGTGTAGTCTCACTCAACATATCCAATACAGCCACAGAAGCTCCTGCGATTGCTGGTGCTAATGTGTTGGAGAATAAGTAAGGGCGTGAACGCTGGCGAAGCATGTCGATGATTTCCTTACGCCCGGAGGTGAAACCTCCTGAGGCGCCGCCTAACGCTTTTCCTAAAGTACCGGTGATGATATCCACTCTGTCCATCACGTCGTACAGTTCGTGTGTTCCTCGTCCGTTTTTGCCGATAAATCCCGTGCAGTGTGATTCGTCAATCATCACCAATGCTTCATATTTGTCGGCAAGGTCACAGATCTTGTCCAATGGCGCTACGGCACCATCCATGGAGAAAGCACCATCGGTGACAATAATCTTATGTCGAGCACCGGAAGCGGCTTTGAGCTGTGCTTCCAAATCTTCCATATCACAGTTTTTATAACGGAAGCGCTGCGCCTTACAAAGACGAACGCCGTCGATGATGGAAGCGTGGTTCAGTTCGTCCGATATGATGGCGTCTTCCGGACCGAACAGAGGTTCAAACACTCCCCCGTTGGCGTCAAATGCAGCAGCATATAGGATGGTATCTTCCGTACCTAAGAACTTCGAAATTTTTGCTTCCAGCTCCTTATGAATGTCTTGAGTACCGCAGATAAAGCGTACCGACGACATACCATATCCATACCTGTCAATAGCCTTTTGGGCTGCTTCAATAACTTTAGGATGTGACGACAATCCCAAATAGTTATTGGCACAGAAGTTTATTACCTCCTGTCCTGTACTCACTTTTATATCTGCACCCTGAGGCGTCGTGATGATGCGCTCTTCTTTATACAAACCTGCTTCTTTGATAGCAAGTAATTCTTTTTCTAAAGCTGGTTTTAAAGTTTTGAACATAATATTTACGTTTAATAATGATCTTCAAACAAAGATAGAATAATAATCTTTGATAAATTTATGAAATCGATTGTTCAAAAATAAGCGCGGCAACAGAATTGTTGCCGCGCATAAAAGATAGGGTGTTTTTGTTTATTTACTGGCCGTCCATGTCTGGGTTCTTCCTATTAAGGAAAATCCTATATATCCCCTTACATTTAGTTTATCCCCATCTCTGGTGATAGTACATTTATATGTTTTACCTGTCTTAGGATCTGTAATCGTTCCTCCTGTGAATTCATTACCTTTCTTTTGGATATTTCTGATAATTTCCAGACCTATAAGAGGTTTGTTCTTACGGTCGTCCTTACAGTTGACACAATTTTCATTCTGAGGTTTTTGTAACAACTTAACGATTTTACCGTAGTATTGACCGTCTGATTTCTTAAATATCTCTACCACGGACTTTGCCTGTCCGGTCTCATCATCTATGGTTGTCCATTTACCTATGATATCATTAGACTGTGCATAGGAAGCAAGACAAGCACACATAGCCACGAAAAACGTTATCAATCTTTTCATAATCATTAGTTTATTTATATATAAATATACAAAATTTTCTATGCAAGCATAACATAATAGCTTTTGTTTTTTAAGCTTCTTTTGAGAGCACGTATTGGCATCAATTTTGAAGTCTGACTGTTAAAGGTGATTGTTTACATTTTATCTATTGCATTATGAGATTTATTATTTCCTTACTTCTGACAGGACTGATTATCGTCATCGCCACATATATAGTACCCGGAGCTTATGTTATTAATTTTGGATGGGCTATTGTTACAGGTTTAGTTATAGGGCTTGTAAACGCTATTGTTGGTGGTATCTTACGTTTGTTGACCTTTCCCCTCAATTGGCTTACCTTCGGATTAATCTCATTTATCATTACCGTTTTGATGGTTATGCTAAGTGACTCTATTTTGGGTAGTAAATTTGAAGCGGGAGGTTTTTGGAACGCGACCTTGTTTGCTATTGTCGTAGCTATCTTGGAAGCTATTGTTGACCGTATTCGAGGAGATAAATAGTCAACAATTATAAATTTAAATTATTGAGATCCAGCCTTAAGAAAAATCTTAGGGCTTTTTTATTGGAAAAATTTCCTTATCCATTTCATTATATTACGGGAATTCGCGGAAAAAGGATACCAAAAAAACTTGCTCATCGGTATAGCTGACGCTTTCAATAGGCTTCTTTCATGAGAGAAAGCTTTAAAGCCAAAGTATCCTGTAGACTGTCCTATTCCGGAATTATTAACTCCTCCAAACGGCAGGTTAGGATGCATAATATGCAGCATAGCGTCGTTGATGGTGGTACCACCGGCAGTGGTTCGTTGCATGACGTGAGAAACATATTTTTTATCCTTACTGAAAATATACAAAGCTAAAGGCTTTTCCTTGGCATTCACGAAATCTAATGCTTCTTCGACATGTTTATAATAGCGTATAGGAAGTATAGGACCGAAAATCTCTTCCTGCATCAGGGCACAATCTTCCGGCACGTCGGTCACTATAGTGGGGTGCACAAAAAGAGCTTCAGCATCATGATTTCCACCATAAATTAACGAAGCGTTACCGTTTCTAAGTTCGTCCAAATATCCTTTCAGCCTATCGAAATGCTGACGGTTGACTATCCTTGCCAAGTCTATGGATTGCAGAGGGTTATCTCCGAAGGCTGCCTTCATCTCTTCACAAAGAGTCTTTTCAAGGGCATCTTTCAGCTGTTCGTCCACCAAAAGATAGTCGGGAGCTATACATGTCTGCCCCATATTCACAAATTTTGCCCATATTAAATTTCTTACAGTATCGCGCAGCTCCACATTCCTGTCCACAAAAACAGGACTTTTGCCTCCCAACTCCAATGTTATGTCTGCAAGATGCTTTGCAGCAGCGGCCATGACAATCTTGCCTACCTTTGACGATCCTGTAAAATGGATATGGTCAAACTTAAGGTTCAGCAGGTACGACGTCTCTTCAACCCCTCCTTCTACTACCGCAACATGCCTCCTCTCGAAGACTTCACCAATAATTTCCTCAATAATAGAATTGATGTTAGGGGTGAATTCTGACAACTTAAGGATTACCGTATTTCCGGCGCAAATGCTCGCTATAAGATGCACCATGGGCAGCTGAAAAGGGTAATTCCAAGGAGTAATGATAAGGGTATTGCCTTTGGGCTCGAAAACAGTATATGCTGCCGTGGAAGCAAAAAGCAAAGATAGAGCCGCTTTCTTAGGTTTCATCCAGCGCGGCAACTTTTTTAGAAAATGATTGATTTCCAAAAGTACCGGAAGAAGTTCCGTACTTTCCGTTTCGAAAGGATTTTTCCTAAAATCCTTATAAAGAGCTTCTTTTATTCGCTCTTCTTTACACAAAATAGCAGACTTCAACAGTCTTAACCATGAAGTCCGCTGCTGGACAGTGCATTGCTTTAGAACAGACTTATATGCAAGTTGACTTTCATAGATTTCTTGAATTTCAGTATTGTTCATCGCTTGCATACTTGTATGTTTAGGTAAGAGGCTTCAGCTTTTGAGGTGCCACTTGGGATATAAGAGCACGTGCTAACACACGGTTAGGATCTACCATGGGCAAATCCAGATAGACCTTCTCTGTGAGTGCCAAAGGAAGTTCCGTACAAGCCAACACGATAACCTGCGCCCCTTGTTCTTTCAGAGATGCTATCACCTCTAACAGATCTTCGCGTGCCTTTATGGATACGGGCGAGGAGCAGGCTTTTATGCCGTAGGTTTCATCATATATTGCTCGATGCACTTTGTCCTGCAACGTATCCTCAGGAGCAATATTATCAATCCCAAACTGCGCCAATATATTTTTATAAAGCCCTGTATTTCTCGTTCCCGTGGTACTCAACACCCCTACTTTCTTACCTTGGAAATTGACATGAATAAATTTTGCCGTTTCTTCCACGAGGTGCAAAAGCCGGATAGTATGTTTTTCCTTTGCGAGCTCTTCCCTTACAACATCAAAAATTGCAGGTGCATGTGCTGTATTACAAGGCACTGCAGCGACGGTAGCTCCTGCTCTGTCGAGCTCCAAGATGATATCTTTCAATGCGAAGGCAGGGTTCTCCTTCTCTTCACCCAACAGATAGGCTGTCCTGTCGGCAATTCTATGCGGCTGCGACGACAATAAGACGGGCAGATGGTCCTGGTCTTTGCTTGCTATTGTTTCCTCTATTATCTTCTTGAAAACATCAAGGCCTGCAAACGGCCCCACTCCTCCTACTATACCTATCATATTATCTTTTAATCTAATTCTCCTTCTCTCCAGTCATATGCCCAGAAAGTTTGGTCTTTACCGAAAAACAGCTGAAGCAACTTTTTCATAGCCGGGAAACCTTGGTCCGTATTCATGAAAGCTACCAACGTTTCTCCCCGTTGCGGATAGGTGATGAAAAAACAACGGAAACCGGGATTCGAGCCCGTATGCCAATATGCCGTTCCTTTTTCATTAAATTGCATACGTAATCCCAAAGCGCAAGGCACATATTTGTCCGTAGGATCTCCATTTTCTCCTTTTTTAGCCTCCGCAGCCTTCTGCATCATCAGTTTATGCGTAGATTTTTTCAATCCAAAACCTTCAAGAAGGGCTTTCTGAATGAAACGCATATAATCTTCCGCAGTGGTGTATAAGGTGTAAGCAGCATTTGACTTTCTATATTTTCCGAGCTTGCGAGGTTTCGTCAGTTCGTAATGTCCATAGGCAGCAATATTTTCTAGGCTGTCATTCCATACGATATTGCTGTTTTTCATTCCCATTGGTCTCAAGACCTCCTCTTCCACTAAGGTTTGGAAAGATTTGTTGGTAATATGTTCTAATGTTTCCTGAAGGAAATAAAAACCTTCTCCCGAGTACATATAGTCAGTCCCCGGCTCAAACTGCAAGGTCAGAGGTGTAGCGCGCCACGCATCGGAAGGCACATTTCCCTGCCAGTTTAGTAAGCCTGAACGATGGGTCAATACCATCCTTGCTGTAATCTTATCGCCATTAGGAGTATTCTTTAAGCGGTCATATTGATAGTAATCCCAAAGAGGCTTATCCAACTCGATAAGTCCTTTGTCCATCAGGCGGAAAAAGGTGTAGGCAGCCACCACCTTGGTCAACGAAGCCGCCTGAAAACGGGTCTCGTTGTACACATAGGCTGTAGTATCGTACTTTTTAACACCATAGTTATACAGATTGACGTGTTCTCCTCTGGCGAAAGCCACCTGCATTCCTGGAATGCCGATTTCCTTTGCTATGTCTTCCAACGACTGTCTGATAGACTGAGCCGAAGCTCTCCGCATAGAGCCAATGAATGTGGATAACAGAACTAATACAACAAGAATCCTACTTAGTTGTGGCCTTAGGTAGTTTGTCATGGTTTAACACATTATATTTTTTAAGGATTTGCAAGGTTTCTTTAATCGGCAAAGATCTAACAGTCCGTTTATTTATTCCTGTCATATCTTCAGCCATGAACAGCGAGTTCAGCAAAGCTTCTTCTGTAGCTTCCCATACTGCCATAAACAGCGCAGACATCTCGTCATTATGCACATCCTTGACTTCCATCTCTATGGTCTTTCCATTGTATGGAACACGACAGGCAGGATGTGTAGAGAAAGCAATAGAATAGTCGCCGGAGCCATTTGAAGAAAAGGCTCCTACATTGCCGAAGGCAATATATGATCGTTTAGCAAGTCGTTCCAGATTTCGTGGCGAAAGAGGAGCGTCGGTAGCGATAATAATCATACAAGAACCATCCACTTTATGGGGCTCTTTCTTCTCCATCATGTAGAAGTTGTGCAGCTCCCTTCCTACAGGAGCTCCATTGATTTGCAGCACTCCCCCGAAGTTGGATTGCACCAAAACTCCGACGGTATAACCTCCCTTTGAAGGAGGCAGCTTACGCGAAGCTGTCCCTATACCTCCTTTAAAGCCTAACGTCTCGGTACCTACACCAGCCCCTACATTTCCTTCGGCGACAGGACCTGTCTTGGCTTCCTTAAGACTCTGAAACACATGCTCTTTGTGCACATGTCTTCCACGAATATCATTAAGGCCACCATCATTCGTCTCCCCCACCACCGGGTTTACGGAACGTACTTTCTCGTTGCCCGGAAGGTGTATCATATAGTCTATCAGCGCATCCGCTACCTTAGGAGCATTGAGCGTGTTTGTAAGAAGAATAGGAGTTTCTATATTTCCCAACTCACGGATTTGGGAGATTCCCATCAGTTTTCCGAAGCCGTTGCCTACATATACAGCGGCAGGCACCTTATCCTGAAAAATGTTGCCGTCATGTGGAATGATGGCGGTAACGCCGGTACGCACACTATCCCCTTGGATTACGGATACGTGGCCTACTTTTACGCCCTCCACGTCAGTAATGGCATTCCACTTTCCAGTAGGTAAAATTCCAATAGAAATTCCCAAGTCACGTGCTCGGACTCTCTTCTCCTGTGCTATCAACGTTGAATGTACAAACGTGCAACAACTCAACGCAATACAAAAGCCATATTTTAGTATCTTCATAGGTTAATAAAACTTATGCAAAATACTAAAAAATGGCCAAAAAATATGTTCTAAGTATTAATTCGTGTTCTTTTGATCCTCGTACATCTGGGACAGCTTATCCAAGCGCCGCTGTATAGCCACATCCGTTCTTTGTGAGATAAGTTTATTTAGGGCATTTTTCTCCACATCCACATCGGAGGTAGATTCAAAGGCATGGACAGCCTTTTGATTGTTTACGGCGATGTCGTAAACATCTTTCTTGCTCATCAGCTTAACGAAGACAGGTAGGCACTCAAAAAAAACAAAAAGGAGGGTGATGAAAATAACAGCATACTTGGTCGAAGGATCTTCCGAGCCGTCAGCTTTCTTATGCAGATTGCTGAGAGCAGCATTACGGTCAGCAAATCCCGCCACATTAATGGCACTGTCAAGACTTCTGTCTGTAAGAATCTTTTGGGCCATAATCCCTTCCCTCACCTTTCGCTCCGAAAGCAAACTTTCTTTCTGTTGTATTCTACTTCTTAATGTATCGAGATACACTTCCTGTTTCTTGAGGTTAGCTTCTTTCATCTTCGCATAAGGGCCATATCCCATCACGCCGGAAGTCTCATCGGTTTTAGTGCCGAAGATTTCATGATTCAACGCTTGGCGTGCCTTTTTAAGATCATTCTCCAACGAGTCGGCTTGGACCTTTAGCGCCCGCAGCTGACCATATTCTACAGCGTATTTATTTTCGAAAGTGCGGTTTAACGTATCGATGGCAGCCTGCTGTTTTTTAAGATATTCTACACGTAGATAGTCTTGGATTTCCTTATCGAAGATTTTGAGTTCCAAAGGCCTCGATATAACCAAGCCTATAAGTACGGCCAGAAGAATACGAGGCAATGCTTGCAAAAACTGCCTGAAAGCGTTTTGGTTTTTGTCTATACTCAATACGATGTATCTGTCTAGATTAAAGATTGCTAGGCCCCACATCAACCCAAACACAAGAGAATAGAATATGGCATTATCATTTCCACTAAACACAAAATATAACGCATATCCACCTGCAAGAGAGGCAAACAATCCTGTGAAGAAAATAGTTGCGCCAATACTAACATACTTGCTATGTTCTTCAGGATACCGGGATAATGTTTCTTTGTGTACCCCCGCACACCACCAAAAGAAATGTTGAATAGAGTTCATTTTATATTTTTATGCGAAAGCAAAATCATCGGCGCAAAAGTAATCATCAGTTTGTAGAAAAAATGTTAATTTTCGGTGAGTGAAGGTTTTAAGTCGGTAAACCCCCTTAATGAGCCAAAATTTGACAGTTAAATGTAATATTTATATCTTGACGAAATGACGTATTTGTTCTGGATAATTCCACGAATTAATATGTACTTTTGCATGAAATCATTGGTAAACAAAAAAATTGAAATGAATAAGAAAAGTTTCATTCCATTTATGGTCATGGCAGCTATGTTTGTAGGTTGCAACACAGAAAACAAAATTCAAACAGACAACCCTTTACTACTCGAATACGAGACTCCTTTTAATGTTCCTCCTTTCGACAAAATCAAAGACGAGCACTTTAAACCGGCTTTTGAAGAAGCCCTCAAAAGACATAATCTTGAAATCGACTCTATCACCAACAATAAGGAAGAACCTACTTTCGAAAATACTATCGTAGCATTAGAAAATGCAGGTTCTCTCCTAAATAATGTTTCTACGATTTTCTATAACCTCAATTCGGCTAACACGAATGACAGCCTTCAGGCTATAGCGCAGGAGATGGCTCCCAAGCTATCAGCACATTCGGATGAAATTAACCTCAATGCCAAGCTTTTCCAGCGCGTTAAATTTGTTTACGACAATCAGAACAAATTCGCTTTGGATTCCGAGGACAAAAAGTTATTGGAAGAGACATACAAAGGCTTTGTTCGCTCCGGTGCTAACCTTTCGGATGCCGACAAGGAAAAACTTAAAAAAATCAATGCGGAAATTTCTGTTCTGACCACTAAGTTCGGCCAAAACTTATTGGCAGAGACAAATGCATACGAACTGGTTATCGATAAAGAAGAAGATTTGGCAGGACTTCCTGAAGCCGTAAAAGCGGCTGCAGCTGAAACAGCAAAAGCTAAAGGAAAAGAAGGAAAATGGGTATTCACCTTATCGAACCCTTCAGTGATGCCTTTCTTACAATATGCAGATAACAGAGAGCTGCGTAAGCAGATCTGGAATGCTTACCAAAAAAGAGGTAACAACGGCAATGACAACGACAACAAAGACGTGCTATTGAAAATCGCCAATCTACGTCTCGAGAAAGCCAAACTGCTGGGCTATGAATCCCATGCTGCCTACGTCTTGGAAGAAGCTATGGCCGGCAACCCTAACAATGTATATAACCTGTTGAACAAGCTGTGGACTCCCGCAATAAATAAGGCTAAAGCCGAAGCTGCCGACATCCAAAAAGAAATCGAAGCAGCGAAAGATACGTTCAAGGTAGCACCTTACGACTGGAGATACTATGCAGAAAAAATCCGTGTTAAACGCTATGCCTTGAACGAAGAAGAGATAAAGCCATACTTCAGCCTTGCTTCAGTAAGAGAAGGTGCCTTCGAAACAGCGACAAAACTTTACGGGATTACTTTTGTAGCCTTGAACAATGTCCCTACCTACCATGAAGAGGTTGAGGTATATGAAGTTAAAGATAAAGACGGTTCTCATCTAGGATTATTGTATGCCGACTTTTTCCCACGTGAATCAAAACGTGGCGGTGCATGGATGACATCTTACAGAAGTCAATATATGAAGGAAGGCAAACGCGTAGCTCCTGTAATTTCTATTGTGTGCAACTTCACCAAACCTGTTGGTGACCAGCCGGCACTGTTGACCTTCGATGAGGCTACAACCCTATTCCACGAATTTGGCCACGCCCTTCACGGCTTGATGTCTAATGTAAAATACAGATCATTGGCCGGAACATCAGTATCGCGCGATTTCGTTGAGCTTCCTTCACAAATCATGGAAAATTGGGCAGCAGATCCTGAAGTGCTGAAAACCTATGCCAAACACTATAAAACAGGAGAAGCTATTCCAGATTCTTTGATTGCTAAAATGGAAAAAGCAGGAACCTTCGACCAAGGTTTTGCCACAACAGAATATCTTGCTGCATCACTATTGGATATGGCTTATCATGCTATCAAAACTCCGATTACAGGAGATGTCAACACCTTTGAAAAGGCTGCCATGGACAAAATTGGTTTGATAGACGCCATTATCCCTCGTTATAGAAGCACCTATTTCCAACATATCTTCTCAGGAGGTTACTCTGCAGGATATTATGCTTATATCTGGGCAGAAGTATTGGATTCAGATGCCTATGCCGCATTCAAAGAAAAAGGACTTTTCGATGAGGTTACAGCAGCTTCTTTCCGCAAAAATATCTTGGAAAAAGGAGGAACAGTAAATCCGGCAGAATTATACCGAGCTTTCCGCGGTAAAGACCCCGATCCTATCCACTTGATGAAGAAAAGAGGCTTAAACTAATAATACTTTCATCAAAAAAGGCTTATTCAAAAGAATAAGCCTTTTTTGATATATATTTTATCTTCATCGATTATCGCCAAGCTTTGTACTGGTTGATAAGACCATTAGTAGAGCTATCATGACTTAGCACCACCTCTTCGTTGTCTAATTCCGGTAATATCTTATTGGCAAGCTGCTTACCCAACTCCACTCCCCATTGGTCGAAGCTGTAAATATTCCAGATAACACCTTGCACGAAGATTTTGTGTTCATATAAAGCGATAAGCATTCCTAATGTCTTTGGTGTGATTTTCTTGAGCAGGAAGGAGTTTGTCGGTCTGTTACCTTCAAAAATTTTATATGCTTTAATCTTTTCTATTTCTTCCTCCGACTTACCGGCCTGCTTCAACTCATTGACCACTTCTTCCTCTGTCTTTCCATTCATCAGAGCCTCTGTCTGTGCGAAAAAGTTGGATAGCAGTAGCTGATGGTGGTTTCCTATGGCGTTGTGGGATACCGCCGGCGCTATGAAATCACAAGGAATAAGTTTTGTTCCCTGATGTATCAGCTGATAGAAGGCATGTTGGCCATTTGTCCCTGGCTCTCCCCAGATAATAGGTCCTGTTTGGTAGTTAACACGGTTGCCATTCCTGTCCACATATTTGCCGTTGCTCTCCATATCTCCTTGTTGGAAATAAGCCGCAAAACGGTGAAGATATTGGTCGTAAGGCAATATAGCATGACTTTCAGCTCCAAAGAAATTGTTGTACCAAACGCCTAATACTGCCATTATCACAGGAATATTTTTTTCGAATGTCGTATGCCTGAAGTGTACATCCGCTTCGTAGGCTCCTTTCAGAAGCTCCTCAAAATTGTCAAAACCTATCCCCAACGCTATGGAAAGACCTATGGCCGACCATAAGGAGTAACGCCCTCCTACCCAATCCCAGAATTCGAACATATTCTTAGTGTCGATACCGAAAGCGGCCACTCCCTTCTCGTTGGTACTTAAAGCCACGAAGTGTTTGGCCACATCCTGTTCGGTTGCGCCACTTTGTAAGAACCAAGCCTTTGCCGTATGGGCATTGGCCATAGTTTCTTGGGTGGTAAAAGTCTTCGAAGCTATAAGAAACAAGGTCGTAGCAGGGTTTACCTTCTTCAATGTTTCGGCTATATGAGTGCCATCCACATTGGAAACGAAATGCACGTTAAGATGGGTCTTGTAAGGTTTCAACGCCTCAGTAACCATTACCGGTCCTAGGTCAGAACCACCAATACCGATATTCACTACATCGGTGATGGTATCCCCTTTGTAACCTTTCCATTCTCCGGATAAAATGCGGCTTACAAAATCTTTCATATGAGCCAACACTTTGCGTACCTTCGGCATCACATCTTCCCCATCCACATAGATAGGGTGTGAAGCCTGGTTGCGTAAAGCGGTATGCAACACAGGTCTCCCTTCTGTCACATTGATTTTCTTTCCAGAAAACATGGCGTCGATAGCCTCTTCCAAACGGCATTCCTGCGCCAGCTGTATAAGTAAGGAAAAAGTCTCTTCGTCCAACCTGTTCTTCGAGTAATCGAATAGCAAATCATCCAGCAGAACGGAATATTTCTCGAAACGGTAAGGGTCTTCCTGAAAAAGGTCTTTTATATTTTTGTCTTTTAATATCTCATAGCGTTCTACCAGCTTTCTATACGCTTCGGTAGAAGTAAAATCTATATTTGGTAACATATTTTGTCTTTTTAGAAATAAAATCAAATATAGATAAATATGCTTAATTTTTTATTTACCACCATACTTGCTAATTTTGGTGTATGACGAAAGAACAGATTCAAGACTTGAGGGATCGTGTAATGTCCCTGAGGAGGCATCTTTGACATCGATGTCAAAAAAGCTGAAATAGAAAAAGAAACCGAAATAACCCTAAGACCCGACTTCTGGGATAATCCTAAGGAAGCCGAAAAAATTCTTCAAGGCATCAAAAATCTAAAGCTGTGGACAGAACACTACGACCGTGTTGCAAATGCTGTTGAGGATGTCGTGGTGATGTATGAATTTTTCCAGAGTGGCGACGCCAGCGAACAGGATGTTGAGGACCAATACCAAACGGCTCTTAGAGAAGTCGAAGAGCTGGAATTTAAAAACATGCTGAGCGCCGAAGAAGATCAGTTGGATGCTATCCTGCAAATCACGGCGGGAGCCGGAGGTACTGAGTCCTGCGACTGGGCATCCATGCTTATGCGTATGTATATCATGTGGGGCGAAAAACACGGCTATAAGGTCACAGAACAAGACTATCAGGAAGGAGATGTAGCCGGAATAAAAACCGTTACTCTTCAGTTTTCCGGCGACTTCGCCTACGGATACCTAAAAGGTGAAAACGGTGTACACCGTCTGGTACGTATATCTCCATTCGACTCTAACGGCAAGCGTCACACCTCTTTCGCCTCTGTGTATGTATACCCATTGGTGGACGACAACATAGAAATAGAAGTGAAAGATTCCGATATCGAATGGGATACGTTCCGTTCAGGCGGTGCCGGAGGGCAAAACGTAAACAAAGTGGAGACGGCCGTACGTCTACACCACAAGCCTACCGGTATCATCATCAAAAACCAAGAATCCCGCTCGCAACTGCAAAACAAAGAAAATGCTTTACGCCTCTTGAAATCGCAACTCTACGAAATCGAAATGCGTAAACGTCAGGAAGCAGCTGCTGCTATAGAAGGTTCCAAGAAAAAAATTGAATGGGGTTCTCAAATACGAAACTACGTATTACATCCGTACAAGCTCGTAAAAGATCTACGTACTAACGTGGAAACTTCCAACACACAAGCCGTTTTGGATGGCGAACTCGACGACTTCATCAAAGCATACCTCATGGAATTCGGAGGATAATAAGCAAAAAGCTCAACCGTATATCGATTGAGCTTTTTGCTTTTATGAAAGTCCTGTTAAAACTTATTCTTCCACATCATACTTTCCACCGGACGGATAGTCTTATTGTTATACTTTGCATTGTCCTTGCTGTTGTAGAAAGTTTCAATCTCTCCGTCAACCACAAAATAGATCAACTGACCTATAGGCATGCCAGCATACACGCGGACAGGCTGTGCCACAGATATTTCCAAGGTCCAGGTGTTGCAGAAACCTACATCGCCCTTCCCTGCTGTGGCGTGAATATCTATCCCCAGACGGCCCGTACTAGACTTCCCTTCCAAAAAAGGCACATGTCCATGCGTTTCGGTATATTCCAAGGTCACTCCTAAATATAACTTTCCGGGCTGCAATACAAATCCTTCCGAAGGGATCTCGAAATGCTCAATCTGATTGTGTTTTTTGGCATCGAGCACCTCATCCTTATAGGTAGCAAGATATTTACCAAGATGCACATCGTAAGAGTTTGTTCCCAAGCACTTTCTGTCGAAAGGCTCGATGACGATGTTGCCTTTTTCTATTTCTTCTAAAATTCTTTTATCGGATAAAATCATAAGGATTTAGTATTGTATTGGAATAAAACCAAATAGGATTCAAAAATACAGTATTCGAGCCTGTTAAACAAATGAAAACAGGGAGAAGAATATTTTTTTATGCGTAGAGAATTGCTACTTTTGGATATGGCACTCGTTTACCTCAGAGAACTGGACAACCAAACCAAATTCGCGATTTGGCAAATCGAAGAATCCGCCGAAGAGCTTATCGGCAAGCTGCAATTGGACGATAACGAACGCAACACTTTGCGTCAACTGAGCAAAGGTAAACGAACACTGCATTGGTTAGCCACACGTGTATTGCTGCGCTACCTACTGCAGACCGACAAATACATACACTGTCCTTCCGATGCAAACGGAAAGCCATATCTGCCTGACTACCCTTACAAAATTTCATTGACCCATTCTTTCGAATATGCCGGCGTCATGCTGAGCACCAAAGGAGAATGCGGCATTGACCTGGAGCGTGTCATGAACAAGGTGGTCAGAATCAAAGAAAAATTCCTTAAAAAGGAAGAGCTTCAGTTTATTCATCCTGAACATGAAGTACCACAGCTCTATGCGTGCTGGTGCGCCAAAGAAGCAGTCTATAAACTTCAGGGCAACCGTGGCGTCTCTTTTTTGCATGATATGACCATTCAGCCTTTCCACTACAAACCGCAAGGTGTGCTATACCTCGACCTGCAGAAAAAGGGACATACCACCCGCTATCAGGTCTATTACGAACAATTTAAGGACTATATGCTGGGCTTCGTCGTGGAATAATATCAGAAATTAGGCTGTCTCTTCTCCAAAAAGGCTGCCACCCCTTCTTTCATGTCTTCAGAACCGAAACATTCACCGAAAAGCCTAATCTCAGCTTCACTCCCCACAGCACTGTCTTGAATACCGGCATTTACCGCTTCTATGGCTGCCCCTATGGCTGTTGCCGAACGTAAGTAAGTGCGTTCTAAAATACTTTTAGCCTTAGGAAGAAGATCTTCTGCCTCTGTGACAACATGATTTAATACCCCCCATTGGTAGGCTTCTGTCGCCGTTATCATATCCCCTGTCATAATCATTTCCAAGGCCTTGCCTCGTCCCACTAAAGCCGTAAGGCGTTGTGTACCCCCATAGCCAGGGATGATGCCCAAAGAAACCTCCGGCAGTCCTACTTTAGCACTCTCCACAGCAATGCGAAGATGACAGGCCAAAGCAAGCTCCAAACCTCCTCCCAGCGCAAACCCATTTATTGCGGCAATCACAGGCTTTCTGAAGTTATAAATCACATTCATCACCTCCTCATGTCCTCTACGCGACAGCTGTGTAGCCTCCTCCTTATTGAGATGGACAAATTCCTGAATATCTGCTCCTGCAACAAAGGCTTTCTCTCCCGCCCCGGTAAGGATGATGCCACGCACCTCATTATCGGCCTCCAACACGTGGAAGGCCTGGGCTATTTCCGAAAGGGTTGCGGCATTCAAAGCATTCATCTTGGATGGCCTGTTGATAGTTACCACAGCGGTTTTACCATCTTTGTCTATAGTAATATTGTTAAACGTGTTCATAATGGTTAGAAACTAAAGCGTAAATTAAATCTTAATCGGTCTTTGAAAGAATCGTTGACATCATCATACGTCAGGCGTACGTAATATCGAACGGACAATATTTTGAATATATTTTCTAAACCTACATACCCTTCCCAATACGGCTGGCTGGTCATAATGCGCGTCACCGGCGTTCCTTCCTCATTTTGTTCAAACCGTATCACATTGCCATTGATATATGGGTTATTTTTATCGGAAAGGTCTCCCCAGAACATGCGGGCACCAAAAGTTTCCCGCCATTTCAGCTGACGCACCAAAGGAATGCGGTTGAGTATAAAGCCCTGCAAACGATGGTCATACGACAACTTGAGAAATCTATCGGCAACAAATTCCATGGATTCCGTACGTTCGTACGAAACGGAGGTACGGTCTTTCATCTCTGTCAATCCTGGAATTTCAAGCAGCGGATAGGGTAATGTTCCCCAAATCTTTCCCGCATGGATAGTCATATCGGCAAAGCCAAGCTGATTAAGGAAAAATCTCTTGGCCGCCGCCACACGCAAAGCGTCATAATCGTAATCTCCCCCCATAAACTCTTTGAACCCTCTGTTGTATTGAATGGTGAAGACAGGCTCCCTCTGCACTATCGTCGAACGCTGTAAATTTCTGTAATAAAAGCGCTCATTAGGTGCCCAGCGCAAAAGCAGCTGTAAATCGGCCGTGTTTATATGCTCCAAAGATTTGGAAGGGGCGCCAGCTAGGTCGAAGCGCATGTCGCCTATAGGACTACGATGATGCATGGTAAGAGCCGTAGCTAGACTTACATGGTTGCCAAACTCTATCAGATGAGATAACTTAAAAGCATCGGTAGCCAGATACTTCGTCGGCTTATTGGATCTAAAACTTCTGAAGAAGCCGTCCCCCTTCAGGAAGCCCAAACTCTTTCCTGGCTCAAAAATATCATGTTGTACATAAAACTCCAGATAATGGGCAGGGAAGGTCGTAACAGGCTTTCTGTTTAGCGAGATGGCTGTGCGGAAGTTGTATTTCATATCCTTATCTTCCACACCATATGCCAGATATCCTTCCATATACACTCTATCCGAAAAAGCTGCTGTCGTACGTCCCCCTACTCGGATTCTATGTCCTTCAATAGGATTCTGATGATACAAGTATTCCAAAGGGCCTAGCTCTACTTTACCTAAAGAATAATAGCCTTGTGACAACAAATACCCTACACTCATCAGTCGTCTGAATGATGGCTCATTATTTAGACGCTCCACATTGACGTAAGTGGCGGCCTCAGAGCTATTCAGCATAATCGGGCGATGGAATTCCAACGAAAAAAGAGGATTCAGCTTGGTTTCTATTGGTGCTCCTGCCACCATCTCCTCCGAGACAGGATAGTGAAGATCATAGCCGCTATTCACGCTGACGCGATGACCAAACATCACTTCTTTGGTTCCTCTTCCGAAAGTCAAAGAGACTTCTGCCGTGTCCTGCAACATGATCCCCTCTTCATTCTTGAAATAAGATAAACGCAAATTTAAATCCGAAATCCAACTTACATTCGTTTTTTCATCCATGAAGAGACGGGCGTCACTTACGGCATATCTGCCATCCATAGAAACAATAAGATCTCCTCTAAAGAGCAAGTCTTTGCTGTTGCGCGGCTCAAAGCGTAGTCGTATCCTTAAATCATTTGTCGTCCTTAAGGTATCTACGATATAATACTTGTAAAAAAGCTTAGCATTATCCGCTATGGGACTCAAAAATTGCTTATTGATAAGAAAAATACTCTCGTCATAAATATCTATAGGCTGGAACATATAATCCATGAAAGCATGGATATTCGCATTATTGATATACCGTGGATCGAACTCCGTTTTCTTTTCTGCCTTGACAATCTTTTTCTGACGTGCCGGATGCTGCTTTACATAGACATCGGCGATCGTTTCCTTCATGAAGATGTTTAGAACATCCTTCTCAGACATAAATGTAGTATCTACATTGTTGAAAAAATATGACATATTTGACGGTGCCTTGTCGAACACGCGCTGAGGGTCGACCAAGCCCATCTTTATTTTTTCATATTGCTCAAAATATAAGCTGTCCTTCTTCTCTAATTTATTGTACTTTTTATGCCTTATGATAAGATCAATAATCTCTGTTGCTGGATTTCTGTTTTTGTATTTCTGCTTAGTATTGACCTTGACCTCCTCTATGGTAAGGCCTTCATGACGAAGCAATATCTCTATTTTGGATTTATCTTTTACCGATACGTATTCCTGAGTGTATCCCATCGCTGAGACAATGACTTGGCTAGTACTGCCAGACAAAAAAAAGGAGAAGGCACCTAAACTGTCCGAAGAAGCCAACAGCTTGCCTTCTGGGGTTCGGATACTTGCCCCTGCCAAGGGCTTATGAGAATCTGCGTCCATAACTATACCACTCACACGCACCTGTGCCAACACCATATTTACGAAACAACAACAGCACAGTACCAAAATCACACGTATATGATAAAACACAGCTCTTCCCATAATGAAAATCGGTTATTTATAAATATACAATTTGTGCCTCAAGTTCAAAACATAACCCATAAAAAAAGCTCTCCTATATAGAAGAGCTTGATAGGAAAATTTTATGTTATCTAATTAAAGTAATGCTATGATGCAATCCGGATAAACACCGACCAAAACGGTAAGCAGTGCGGCAATGATAAGTACAATATTAAAATTCATAGACACGGCAAGGTCTTTCTGTCCATCGGCAGGAGCATGAAAATACATGTGTACAACCACGCGTAGGTAATAATATATCCCTATAGCAGCATTGATTACCGCCAACACCAACAGAATGATATGATAATCCTGCATCACATTTTTGAACAGCATAAACTTGCCCACAAAGCCCGCCGTAAATGGTATCCCCGCCAATGACAGCATAGCAATGGTTATCACCAGCGCCAACAGAGGATTGGTCTTCCCTAGGCCATCAAAAGCCATAAACTGATCAGAGCCTTGCATCTTCTTCACAAGAATCAAGCCTGCAAAAGCCGCAATAGTGGATAATGAATAGGCAAGTCCATAGGTCAGAATACTTGAAGAAGCATTTGTCCCTAGGGCAATGATAGCAAATAGCATGTAGCCCGCATGGGAAATACTCGAATAGGCCAGCATACGTTTAAAGCTGCTCTGCATCAACGCTGTAATATTGCCTACAAACAACGTAATCACAATCACAGTCAACAATACTGGGACCCAAAAGTCTTGAAGCGGAGCAAACACATTGGCAAACAGACGGATGAATCCGGCGAAAGACGCGACCTTCACCACAGTACTCATATAAGCGGTAATCAAAATCGGAGAGCCATCATATACATCCGGCGTCCAGAAGTGAAAAGGTGCCGCCCCCACCTTAAACAGCAATCCTACCAAAAGGAGCAACACCCCTGCATAAAACAATGGCGACACAGATGATGGGTTGTCAACGACATAATTCTTTATTCCTTCGATATCGAAAGAGCCTGTAGCTCCATAAAGTAAGGTTATGCCGAAAAGTAAAAAGCCTGTAGAAAATGCCCCCATCAAAAAATATTTCAATGCTGCTTCATTCGAACTGAAGTCAGTCTTCCGTATTCCGGCAAGGATATATAGCGCCACGCTCATCACCTCAATACCAATGAAGAGCATAGCCATATTATGATAGGAACAAACCATCAAAGCTCCTGTCAACGAAAACAATATCAGCGCATAATATTCCGCCACATTGGAGCTTATAGCCCTAAAATATTCCTTAGATAGGAGCAGTACTAGGGCTGTAACAACAATACACAATGCCGAAAAGGCAAGAGCGAAATTATCGAACAACACCATGCCGTGATATAGAGGTGCCGCCTCACCATTCCAAGCATAGATTTCGAAGCCCAAAGCTACAGCCAGCCCCACCAAAGAAACTGGCAAGAGCAAAGATTTAGCATTGGACAGCCCCAAATAAAGTAGCAATATCCCTAATAAAGAAAGTGTTATTATCGCTCCCATATATCTCGCAATTTCAACTTATAGTTTTACTGAATTCAACAATTGTGTTACCGATGCCTCAGACAAATGAAGCAATATATTCGGCTTAATACCTATAACTAAGATTAATATCGATATGATGACTAAAACCAATAGTTCTACCCCACTGACATCTTTTACAGCAGCATAGCTCGGATTCACGGGGCCTAACATGGTTTTCTGAAATAGACGCAACATGTACACGGCTCCAAAAATCAATGTTAGCCCTGCAAAAACAACATACCATAGATGAAGTGAGTATAAGGACTTCAACAGTAGAAACTCTCCCACAAATCCATTGGTCAATGGTAACCCCACCGCAGCTAACAGGATAATAGCAAACAAGGTTGCCGTCTTCGGCATGGCGGCAGCCAAACCTCCCAAATCATTTAGGTTGTTCGTTCCCGTGCGAGACTTTATTATGTCTAATACATAAAACAACCCCACTACAGTGATACCATGGTTTATCATCTGCAATAAAGCTCCTTGAAGACCTTCCTGATTCCACGCAAAAATGCCGGCACTTATCAACCCTACGTGTGCAATGGACGAATAGGCTACCAATGTCTTGGATTCATATTGCTTGAAAGCAATAATAGAAGCATATACAATGCCTATAATACATAATACCAACGCTATAGGAGCATACACCTGTGTGCCGAAAGGAATAACAGGAATCAACCAACGGATCAACGCGTAAGTCCCCATCTTAAGCATAATGCCTGCCAACAACATGGTTCCCGGCGTAGGGGCATATGTATATGTATCAGGCTGCCATGTATGGAATGGGAAAATAGGAATCTTAATAGCGAAAGCGATAAAAAACGCCCAAAACAGCACTCGTTGTGCGTATTCACTCAGTTCAAGGGCCATAAACGAAGTCCACTCAAAATCTTTGCTAGGCGTCTGCTGCGAAAGATAGATAATAGCTATCAGCATCAACAAGCTGCCGAAAAACGTATAAACAAAAAATTTGAGATTCACCCGTATACGGTCTCCCTCTCCCCACAATGCACAAATAAAGTAAATAGGAATCAATGCAATTTCCCAGCCCACATAAAAAGTAAAGGCATCTAAAGCAGCAAACACCATCAATAGGCCCGACTGCATGAAGCTCGCCAAAGCATAAAAACTATGTTTGTAATCATTTCGGAAAGTGGACAGCACAATAAGCGGCATAAGACCGTTAGTCAGTAGAATCAAAGGCAGGCTGATGCCATCCACACCTATATGAAAACGTATATTCAACTCCTTAATCCATTCCAACGACTGCTCAAACTGAATGCCGGCATCCGGCACAAAAGAACAGACAAGAGGAACGGTCAAGACGATTTGAATTAAAGAAAAGACAAGCGCAATCCATCTCGCCACAGAAGACGACTTGGTAAACGCCAACACTATGGCGCCTACAACAGGCAGTAATAGCAATAAAAAAAGGTTATTCATTGATTATCTTCTATTTCAAATCTCTTACATATTCAAAATGCCATACAGTACTATCGCTGCAACACCCAACACCATCATAATGATATAAAAGCCGACATAACCACTCTGCAGCTGGCGGATACCCCGGCCGGAAGCATGGATGATGTCACCAACACCATTAACTATCGCATCTATGAGCCCCTTGTCTATTGCCTTATATAACACTTTGGACAACCCGTTCAACGGCTTCACAACAAGCGCATCATAGATCTCATCAATATAAAGTTTGTGGTACGACAGCTTATGTAGACTCCCTTGTTGAGCTCCATCTTCCTGAGGCAGATCCTGCTTCTTCACATATTTTTGATATGCTAGGATAGCCATAATTATTGCTGCTATCGCCGACGCCGCCATCAGTATATACTCGGTAGAATGCTCTAAATGCACTTCCGATGCACGAGACACAGAATACTCATAAATAGGGCTCAAGAAATTGGCCAACCACTGCCCTCCTCCTAGGACTGAAGGCAAATTGATGATTCCACCGATGAGCGACAACACCGCCAATACAATTAAAGGAAGAGTCATCACCATTGGAGATTCATGCAGATGTTGCTCCTGCTCTGTGGTGCCTCTGAAATCACCATAAAAAGTGATATACAGCATGCGGAACATATAGAATGCCGTAAACAGTGCTCCTACAAAGCCTAAACCCCAGAATAAAGGGCTTTGGGCAAAAGCAAAAGCTAGAATCTCATCTTTGGAGAAAAAACCCGACAGCGGCGGAATTCCTGCTATGGCAACCGTACCAATAAGCATCGTCATGAAAGTGATAGGCAAATATTTTTTCAATCCCCCCATCTTACGCATATCCTGCTCGTGATGCATAGCATGAATGACCGAGCCGGCCCCCAAAAAGAGCAAAGCTTTGAAGAAGGCATGGGTGAGCACATGGAAAAAGGCTGCCGTAAAGGCTCCTACCCCTAAGCCTAAAAACATATAGCCTAGCTGTGAAACGGTAGAATAAGCCAAGACCTTCTTAATGTCATTCTGCGTCATAGCAATGAAAGCAGCAATCAATGCCGTTGCCACTCCTATGGCTGCAATAATCTGTAATGTCAAAGGAGAAAGCGTAAATAAAATATTCGAACGGATAATCATATAGATTCCCGCGGTCACCATCGTCGCCGCGTGAATCAAAGCCGACACCGGCGTAGGTCCGGCCATAGCATCCGGCAGCCACGTAAACAAAGGAATCTGTGCCGACTTTCCTGTAGCTGCAACAAATAACAGTAATGTTATCAGTAGCAAAGTAGCATCACCCATTGGAAATTGCGATGCCTTTGCAAACACTTCCTTATATTCTAAAGTACCAAAAACGGCTATCAAGACAAACATTGCTATCAGAAAGCCCAAATCGCCAATACGGTTCATTACAAAGGCTTTCTTCGCCGCATTTGCATAAGATGTATTCTTATACCAGAAGCCGATAAGCAAATAAGAACATAAACCCACTCCTTCCCAACCTATGAACATGATAAGATAATTCGACCCCATCACCAACAACAACATGAAGAAGATAAACAAATTCAAATAGCTAAAAAAACGGCCAAAAGACTCGTCCGAAGCCATATATCCGCACGAGTACAGATGAATCAAAAAGCCTATTCCCGTAATTATCAACAACATTAGGGCACTCAGTGGATCCACCAAAAAGGAAAAACCTAAGTTCAAACTTCCCACCGTAATCCAATCAAAAAGATGATAGACCGTGGAGGCCTCCTCACCCAAAGCTCTTTGTTGCTGAACCTGAAAGAATAGTATCAAACTAAGCACGAACGATGATAACACCGTTCCGCATCCTATCCATCCTATAACTGATTTCGAAAAAGTTTGTTGCCCAAGACCATTAATAATAAATCCAAATAAAGGTATTAAAGGGATGAGCCAGATCAATTCCATCATATAATTTAGGCTTAAACTGATTTTACCAACGCAATTTATTCAAGGATTCTATATCTACCGATTTGGTATTTCTGTACACCATAATCACTATGGACAAACCCACCGCCACTTCTGCGGCTGCCAAAGCCATGATAAAAAACACAAACACCTGCCCATTCGCATCCCCCCAATAAGCAGAGAACGCTGCCAGTAACAGATTCACGGCGTTGAGCATAAGCTCAATAGACATCATAATGATAATCACATTACGACGTATCAACACTCCTATCACGCCGATAGCAAAGATGACACTACAGAAAATCAAATAATGATTTAAAGGTACTCCCTGTATATGTTGAACAATAGTATCCATTATGCTTCTTTAGTTTCTTTTTTGGCTAATAATATCGCTCCTACCATCGCTGTCAACAGCAAAATCGAGGACAGCTCAAACGGCAACAAAAACTCATTGAACAAAACCTTACCGAGGTTTTTCACCAATCCCACCTCTGTATGTCCGGTCACCAGCTCCGACTGGCTGTCCAATGCGCGGAAAGCTCCTAAGAAAGTGGCCAAAAGACACATCCCTGCTATTGCTCCCATGACCTTCACCAGCACAGATTTCATCGGCTCCGTATCTTTGTTCAGGTTCAGTAGCATGAGGACGAACAAGAACAACACCATGATGGCCCCCATATACACTATAAAATTTACCACCGCCAAAAACTGCGCATTCAGCAGGATATAATGCACGGTAAACGTAAAAAAGGTAATGACAAGATAAAGTACACTATGCACCGGATTCTTTGTGAAGATGGTCATCAACGCAAAGAATATGGACAGAAAGGCTACAAAATAAAATACACCCATTATTCCTTTTCGTTAAGTTTTGTGATATCAAATCTTGGTTCTAACAATTTATCCTTGCCATAGATGAAATCTTTTCGCACATATTCCGCTGTCACATGCGGTCCATCCAGATAGATGGCTTCCTTAGGACAGGCCTCCTCACAAAGACCGCAGAAAATACAGCGCAACATATTGATTTCATATACCGCAGCATATTTCTCTTCTCTGTAAAGATGCTCTTCACCCTTCTTACGCTCGGCAGCAACCATAGTAATGGCCTCTGCCGGACAGGACAAAGCACACAAACCGCAGGCCGTGCATCGCTCTCTGCCCTGCTCGTCACGCTTCAAAGAATGTCGTCCCCTGAAATTCTTCGAATACGGCCTTACCTCTTCAGGATATTGTATAGTGTTATTCTTCTTGAAAAAATGTCTTAGCGTAATAGAAAGTCCCTTAGCAATAGCCGGCAAATACATACGTTCCCATATATTCATTGGCTTCTGCTCGATGACTTTTTTTCTATTGGTTAATGATTGCATATCCCCACCTATTGTAAGTAACTGTCCTTGATTAATGTTATCACTCCGGTCAACACGATATTGGTAATCGCTAGTGGAATTAATATTTTCCATCCCAAATGCATCAGCTGATCATAACGGAAACGCGGTAAGGTCCAACGTACCCACATGAAGAAAAATATAAAGCCGAAAATCTTCAGGAAGAAAACAATAACCCCGATAATCGTTATCCAGTTCTGTGACAAGTCTAGCTGATCCATAAATGGGAAGTTGTATCCTCCGAAATATAAGGAAGCCATCAATGCCGATGACACAAACATGTTGATATATTCGGAGAACATATACAAGCCCAACTTCATCGAAGAATATTCGGTATGATACCCTCCGACAAGCTCCGTCTCACACTCCGGCAAGTCAAAAGGCACCCTATTACATTCCGCAAAAGCACATGTCATAAAAATCAGGAAGCCTAACGGCTGTACCCATATGTTCCAGTTTACAAAACCGGACTGCTGCCTTACTATGTCACCAAGTTGCAACGTTCCTGTCACCATCAGTAAGGAAATCAAGGCCAACCCCATAGCTATCTCATATGAGATACTTTGAGAGGCAGCACGTATGGCTCCCAGTAACGAAAATTTATTGTTGGAAGCCCATCCCCCTAGCATGATGCCATACACCCCTAATGCTATTACACCAAAAATATACAGCACACCAATATTCACATCGGCAACCTGCAAAGAGATCTCCCGACCATTGATGTTCAGACTTTGTCCCCAAGGTATAATGGCAGAACTGATACAGGCTGTAACAATCGCCAGAACCGGTCCTAATACGAACAACACCTTATGTGCTCCCGCAGGAATGATTTCCTCCTTGAAGAAAAACTTTCCCCCGTCACAGAGGGGTTGCAGGATTCCTCCGATACCGGCACGGTTAGGACCATATCGGTCCTGCATAAAACCAGCTACCTTACGCTCGGCTAAGGTCGAGTACATCGCTATAACCAAGGTTATAACGAAGACAATTACGACTAATATGAGTTTCTCCAAAATAAAAGCAACTTCCATCGAATATTATTTTAAAGGTTCTGTCCTTTGCAATTGCTCGGCATTCGCAGCTTGTAACTTCTTATTTTCTTTGATAACTGAAGGTGGATTGAACTGTAAATAATGATTTGCACCGATTACAGACTCTTTATCTACTTGTGTCGGTGCCTCCAACACCCAATCCGAAGTATTTTTCTTCTCAAAACGGCAAGTGTCACAGATGAAATCTTCTACCTCTCCGTACTCATCCTTACGGGCAGTAACACGCAACACCTCTTCGCCCTTATACCACAAGGTTACCTTTCCGCTACATGTAGGACAGTCGCGATGTGCATTCACAGGCTTGGTAAACCACACCCTGTTCTTGAAGCGGAACGTTTTGTCGGTCAACGCACCTACAGGACACACATCGATGACATTGCCGATGAAGTCTTTGTCCAAAGCTTTTTCTATATAGGTCGAAATTTCAGAATGGTCACCACGGTATAGTACGCCGTGTTCACGCTCTCCAGTCAGCTGATTGGCCACATACACACATCGATAACATAAGATGCATCTATTCATGTGCAGCTGAATCTTATCCCCCAAACTTATAGGGTCAAACGTACGGCGCTCAAACTCATACCTTGTATTTTGAGCTCCATGCTCGTACCCTAAATCCTGAAGCTTACATTCTCCCGCCTGGTCACAGATAGGACAGTCCAAAGGATGGTTTATCAACAGGATTTCCACTACCCCCTTGCGCGCTTCCACAACTTCCGGAGAAGTTATATTTTGCACTTCCATGCCATCCATCACCGTGGTACGGCAGGAGGCTACCAACTTCGGCATAGGTCGAGGATCTTTATCCGAACCTTTGGTAACTTTCACCAAACAGGTACGGCATTTTCCTCCTGAGCCCTCCAATTTCGAATAATAACACATCGCCGGAGGAACAATATCTCCTCCTATTTTGCGTGCCGCATTCAAAATCGTAGTACCCGGCTCTACCTCTACCGGAATTCCATCTATAGTGACCTTGAATTTTACTACTTCATCTGCCATTGTTACTGCTTCTATATGTCTATTGAACTACTGGCTCCAATGGATCTGCATAATGTGCCAATCCATAATTTCGTTGTTGCGACTCTTCCGGGTGCAACACATGCCATTCAAACTCGTCTCTGAAATGTCTTATTGCCGCTGCAACAGGCCATGCTGCCGCATCACCCAACGGACATATGGTATTACCTTCTATCTTACGCTGTACATCCCACAAGAGGTCAATATCTTCCATCGTGCCATTACCATGTTCTATCTTATGAAGGATCTTCTCCATCCATCCTGTTCCCTCACGGCACGGAGAGCATTGCCCACAGCTTTCGTGATGGTAGAAACGCGCAAAATTCCAAGTATTACGTACTATACATTGGTCTTCGTCAAAGACGATGAATCCCCCCGAACCCAACATGGTTCCAGTCTGAAAACCTCCTTCCGACAAAGACTCGTAAGTCATAAGACGTTGGTTTCCTGCTGCGGTTTTCGTTACCAGATTGGCCGGCAAAATAGGTACCGAAGATCCTCCCGCCACCAACGCTTTGAGGCGTTTGCCATTGGCTATACCACCACAGTATTCGTCTGAATAAATAAACTCTTCCACCGATATGCCTAGCTCTATCTCGTAAACTCCCGGCTTGTTGATATTTCCTGATGCAGAAATAAGCTTTGTTCCTGTGCTTCGATCAATCCCTATCTTAGCATATTCTTCCCCTCCTTCGTTCACGATAGGAACAGTCGCTGCGATAGATTCAACATTGTTCACCACGGTAGGACATCCATATAGCCCTGCAACGGCAGGAAATGGAGGTTTGATACGAGGATTTCCTCGCTTACCTTCCAACGATTCCAATAAAGCCGTCTCTTCGCCACAGATGTATGCCCCGCCTCCCGGCTGCACATATATTTCAAGGTCATATCCTGTACCCAAAATATTTTTACCTAAAAAACCGGCGGCCTTAGCTTCCCCTATAGCTTTCTCCAGAATACGTATCTGAGGCATCATCTCTCCCCTCACATAGATATAAGACGTATTTGCACCCAACGCATAGCTGGAAACTATCATCCCTTCGATCAGCGCATGGGGGATATGTGTCATCAAAAATCTATCCTTGAAAGTGCCTGGTTCGGATTCATCACCATTACATACCAGATAGCGAGGCACCCCTTCAGGCTTTGCTAAGAAACTCCATTTCATCCCCGTAGGGAAACCGGCACCTCCACGCCCGCGTAACCCCGATTTTTTCACTTCCTCTACCACGTCATCAGGAGACATCGTCTTTAAAGCTTTCTCGACGGCACGGTATCCACCCTTCTGGCGATAGACCTCAAAAGTGTTGATACCAGGTACGTTTATATGCTCTAACAATAATTTTCGTCCCATAATGATTATGCCTCCTTAGCTTTATTACGAAGTGTTTCGATCAGCTGATCTACACTTTCTTCAGTTAATTTTTCATAATAGGTATACTCCGGACCTATCTGTAATACCGGCCCGTAGCCACAAGCAGCGAGACATTCTACGCCACGCCAAGAGAACAATCCATCTTCCGTCACCTCTCCTTCTTTCACTCCTAACCGTTTTTCAATATGCTTCATAATTTTCTCGGCCCCCACCAAACAGCAAGGTCCGGTGCGGCATACTTCCAAGACATAGCGCCCCTGCGGCTTAAGGAAAAACATCGTATAGAAAGTAGCCACTTCATATACCTCAATAGGTCTAATCTGTAGATACGCAGCCACCTTATCCATGGCATCGGTACTTAACCAGCCGTATTCGGCCTGCACCAAATGAAGAATAGGTATCAAAGCAGACTTCTGTCTACCTGCAGGATAGCGGCTCACCACCTCGGCAAACTTGGCTAAGAGCTCTTCAGAAAATTCTACGGGAAGGTTTTCTTGTACACTAAGCATCTAATTCTCCTGCTATAATATTTAAACTACTCATATTAATTATCGCATCCGATATCAGCATGCCTGCACTCATAGGAGCAAACATCTGATAGTTGATAAAGGAAGGCCTTCTGAAATGTAATCGGTAAGGTGTACGCCCACCATCATGAATCAGATAGAATCCCAATTCTCCGTTGGCACCTTCCACAGAATGATACACTTCGGATTTTGGGGTTTCCCATTCACCCATTACAATCTTGAAATGATAGATCAGGGCCTCCATATTGTTATACACCTGCTCCTTCGGAGGAAGGTAAAACTCTGGAACATCAGCATGAAACACGCCCTTAGGTTCTTTCTTAATCTTCTCCAAGGCTTGACGGATAATGCTCAACGACTGCCACATTTCTGCGTTGCGCACCATGAAACGGTCATATACGTCGCCCTGCGTTCCTACAGGAATCTCGAAGTCAAACTCTTCATAGGAGCTGTATGGCGCTACAGCACGCACGTCGTAGTCTACGCCCGTAGCACGCAGTATAGGCCCTGACCAGCTATAATCTAAAGCCTGCTCAGCCGTTACCGCCGCAACACCGGACGTACGCTCGATAAATATTCTATTACGGACAAAAAGCTCCTCAAACTCTTTTAACACCGGAGGGAATCGCTCCAAAAAATGTTCTATCTTTCGGAAAGCAACCTCGTTGAAATCCCTTTCAAAACCACCTATACGACCAATATTTGTCGTCAAGCGTGCCCCACAGATTTCTTCGAAAATCTCATAGATAAATTCTCTCTCCTGCATCACATACAGGAAGCCGGAGAAAGCCCCCGTGTCTACCCCCAAAATACCGTTACAGATGATGTGGTCGGCTATACGCGCGAGCTCCATGACAATGACACGCATATACTGCACCCGCTTAGGAATTTCAATATCCAACAGCTTCTCTACCGTCATATGCCAGCCCATGTTGTTTATAGGAGCCGAGCAGTAATTCAAACGGTCTGTCAACGGCGTAATCTGATAGAACGGACGACGCTCAGCGATCTTCTCGAACGCCCGATGGATATAACCGATAGTGGAGACACCGCTTACAATACGTTCCCCATCTATTTGCACCACATTCTGAAATACGCCATGCGTAGCAGGGTGGGTAGGTCCTATATTGAGGGTTATCAATTCTTCTTGAGGGTCATTATCATCAAGAAGTGGTTTGTTAGGTGTTATTTTGGTTATCGGTTTGCTCATGTAAATAGAAGTTATCGGCCAAAATAAAAATCTTTCTTATCGACTCTGTTCGGATCTTCCAATGGATATTCTTTGCGCATAGGGAAAACATCCAAATCTTCCATATTCAAAATCCTACGTAGATCGGGATGCCCATCGAACACTATTCCAAAGAAATCATACGTTTCGCGCTCCATCCAGTTGGCGCCCTTCCATAAGGTAGTCGCCGTAGGAATGGACGGATTTTCTTTTTCCAAAAACACTTTGATACGGATTCGGAAATTCTGAAAAAGATTATGCAGATGATATACCACTGCAAAAGATTTTTCCTGCTCAGGATAGTGTACCCCTGTAATATCCGTCAGATAGTTGAAGCGAAGGTTTTCGTCGTTTTTGAGATAATCCAAAAGCTCTATAATTCGGGTTTTGGATGTAGAAATGGTTAGTAGGCCGTGTGGCTCACCCAATATTTCTACATCCTCCCCAAATTTCCCCTTCAGTCTTTCTATGATATATTGATTAGTTAGTTTATCCATTGTTAGTCTCTATTCCGTATTTCTCCAATAAGGCTTTGTACTCCGGCGTATTACGTCTGTTCAAGGATTCGTTTTTCACGATTTCCTGCAATTTGAGTACGCCATCCAATATGGCTTCGGGACGCGGTGGACATCCCGGGACATATACATCTACCGGAATGATTTCGTCTATCCCTTGTAATACAGAATAAGTATCAAAAATTCCTCCACTGGATGCACAAGCCCCTACTGCTATTACCCATCGAGGCTCCGCCATCTGGGTGTACACCTGCTTAAGGACAGGAGCCATCTTTTTGGCTATGGTACCCATAACCAACAACATATCTGCCTGACGAGGAGAGAAACTTGGACGTTCTGCACCAAATCTTGCCAAATCATATGTTGCCCCCATGGTAGCCATAAACTCAATACCGCAACATGACGTCGCAAAAGGCAATGGCCATAATGAATTGGCACGTGCTAATCCTATCGCTTTATCTAAAGTAGTGGCAAAAAAACCTGCACCCGCCACGCCGGGAGGTGCCTCCGCTAAGGTGACCTTGCTCATAATAAAAGTTTATCTTTCCTCGGTTTATAATGGTTCAATTTAGTGTTTTTATTCCTTAAATTGAATAAAGGAATATTATTTAGAATGATTCTAATCCCAGTTAAGTGCTTTTTTCTTAATCACATACACAAAGCCTAACAACAGCAGCCCCATAAAGATAAACATCTCTATAAGACCTTCCAAACCCATTTCCCTGAAGTTAACAGCCCACGGATACATGAAGATTACCTCCACATCGAAGATGACAAATAAGATTGCCACAAGGAAATATTTGATAGAAAAAGGCTGTCTGGCGTTACCGATTACCTTGATTCCCGATTCAAAAGCCGTAAGTTTATTTTCGGTACGGACTTTAGGTCCTAAGAGGTGTGTAGCAACAATGGTGGTCACACCGAAACCGGCAGCGACAAGCATCTGAATCAAAATTGGAATATAGTCTACCGGTAAGTTTTCCCCCTGTAAATGTTCCATAATTTAGTTTATATCAGTTTGTAAACAAATATAGAGTTTTTATTAAAAAATAAAAGGAAACCCTAAGGTTTCCTTTCTTTTTTTCAAACTACTTTTGAATAACTACTAAACAAAAATTTTTTTCCCATTTGATTCTTCTCTTTCTAATTTAGGAGCTCATCACTTCCCAGCGATGAGCCACCTAAACTATTAGGCTAACCATACAGATTATAATATAGCCTATGATACAATATTGTGGTTTTATTTAATCACTTTTGAGATATGAATATCATCCAAGAAGAAACGGCTGTTTGCTGCATTTCTTCCTCTGAATTCTATCACTGTTTCACTTGTCGCTCCTTCTACGATAACTTCAAATTCGGTAAGATTTGGTGTAAGCTCGAAATGTACACCATGCTGTGCTGAAGTGCCTGCATTGCGGACAAAAACAGCCACGGTAGCATCTTTATCGTTGGTAGCGTTTTCACTCCATCTGGCAGCCTTAAACTTCACTTTGATATCAGCCCATCCTTGGATAGCGGAAAGCTTAGGTGTTGCTAGATATCCATCCGTACTAGATGCCGTGTTGATTTTCACCAATCCTGGGCGCTCGTACACTCTAGAGCCCGTCCAGCCGGCAAGACCACGCATGGCCACGTAAGAAGGATGCATAGTAGCAAAATAATCATTAGATCCATCGGTATTTCCTGTGCCGGAAATAGCGAACACCGGATTTTCAGGAAGAACGCGCTTTCCATCAAGAGTTGCCCAATCTCCTTGAAGCTGCAATCCTGCAGCTTTGTTGAAGTGATCACCTCCTAACACCAGCAGGTTGAAATCTTGAGATAAATATACCGTACCTACAGGATCTGTATTTCCCTGAGGTTTTACTTCGGAATTAACGGATACAGTCTGTCCCAGCAAGGTAATGCCAATGTTCACCACCCCGACCTGCGTAGGAGTTCCCGTCACAGGGATACGAACTTCTCCTGCATCGTTAGACATGTCTACTTGCGTATTTGGCACCTGAATACCCGCTGCACCAGGTCCACTTATTTGGGATTGCACCGTTACCAATCCCTCTAATCCGCCTTTGCTATAAGGAATCACGATATATGCTTCCTCTAAAGGTGTACCAGGTAACAGCGGTTGTGTAAAATATGGTGTCCCGAAAATTACTGTTCCCTCCTGTTGAGTCACAGTAATTTCAGCGGTTTTGTCTCCCGATTTTAAGGTGATGATACCTTCCCGTTGTGCACCCAGATTGCGCGACACAGTAACCCCCACATTAAGCACCCTTTCTCCCGTAGCTCCTCCTTGCAACGTATCAACGCTTATCCAATCATTGCCGTTAAGGTCAATGGTCCATGCCTGACTGGAACGCAAGGTAAAGGTCTGCTTGGAAGACTTATAGCCAAAGCTCAATTTATCTGTATCCCTGCGGAGAAAATGCTCCACAGATTCTTTGGAACACGATGCTACACAGAGCAACAAAATGATGAATGTTCCAACTATATTCAATGCTTTCATAATTCTTTACTTTTAACGAAATACCACTAAGAATTTATCTTAATCCCATCCTTGATTTTGTGGCAATAAGTTTGGATTTACTTGGATTGCTGTGCTTGGCACCGGTCTTAAGTATTTCTTGTCGTGCCAATATCTATTTTGGTGCATCCCGAACTCCAAGTTTCCGCTGTTGCCATCTGTCAAACGGAATCCTGTTCCTAACACTACATACACAACTCCCGGCACTTTAGAGCTTGCTGGTGGTTCTACGTCTACCACAGCCACATCCATCACTCCGTCGCCGTTCAAGTCGTAAGGCGTATTCTTTTGTTCAAAATAAATTCCTTTCCATGGTTTTGCTAAAAGCGGTCCTAACTTCCAGCGCATCAAGTCATCATAGCGTAGGTTCTCATGTACCAACTCTACTGTTCGCTCACGGCGCACTTCCAAAATCCACATATCCGTAGTTTGGTTCATATAATAACTAGCGAGATATGGATCATATGTTGAAGGGGCTGCACCGTTCACGCCGGCACGTTCACGCAATAGACGAATACTTCTATTCCATTCTGTCACGCCCATCTCTCCCAATTCGGCTTTGGCCTCAGCGTAATTCAACAACACCTCAGCATATCTGAACATAGGAACCGAATTGTAGGAGTTGGCAATACCCACGTGGATATCATCATCGATGGCCCATTTTATCAATTGATAACCTGTAGATGTCAACGCAAAGTTTGGCGCATCTTTTTTCAGATTACCGCTAATTTTTCTTTCGTAATCCGGAGCCACCACGGTCTGTTTCAGACGGTAATCTCTATTCACAAAGTTGTCCTGATATGTCTTTGTAGCATAGTTAGGATCATCCGTAAATCTAGAGCCATCCAACTTCAAGTAGTGGTTCACAAAATCTTGGGATAGCGACCAATTGTTACCATAAGAAGCGGAGAACAATTTCCAAGTGATGGAGTGCATACGTACATCCTTCATGAAACGGACACCCAGTATTACCTCTTGCTCGTTAAGGTTTTCGGAGTTGAATAACGAACGATATTGAGTAGCTACATTAGAAGCATTATTAACTAGCGAATAGGGTCCAGAAGTCATAAGCTCTTCAGCTGCTTTCACAGCTTCGCGCAAGAATGTAGCCGCCGAACTTTGTAAGCCCAACTCCGTATGGTATTTTCGGTAAGTACCTTCAAACAGACACACACGTGCTTTAAAGGCCAAAGCCACCCACTTGTGGATCATAGTGGAAGTCTTCACATACTTGGCATCTGCCGAGCAATTTTCTGCCGCATAGTTTAGGTCTTCCAACACCTTTTCCATCACAAATTCGCGGCTGTCTCTTCCTTTATAAAGCTGAGTGTAGTCGTCCACCTCCAAAGCTTGGTCGTACCATGGCACATCTCCAAAGGTCTTAACCATATCGAAGTAGAAGTACGCACGCCAGAAACGACCTACGCCTTCATAATGTCTGTACACTTCGTCCGAAACATTACCTTTTGCTTTAGGCAAGTTCTGAAGGAAATAGTTCACGTTACGCAGCTTAGACCATGTACCACTGGACCCTCCGGACCAACCACCTTGCTGGTCCGCATTCCATGTGTCACCAATCAAGAACGCTGTCGACGCTCGTGTCGCCGTAATGTCGCTATATTGATCTCCCCAGGCTAAGGTCTCTTCGTCCGGCATATGTCGCTGGATAAAGCCATTAGCGTAGAGAGCCAAGTCACTTTCTTTGGTAAGGAAATTGATCGAGCCAATTTCATTTTCCGGCTCTCTTGTCAAGAACTTTTCGCATGAAGTGGTTGAAAGGAGCACGGCTAAAGCACCATATATATATAATCTCTTTTTCATAATGATAATCGCTTAGAATGTTAGATTAAGACCTACAGAGAAACTTCTCAACATTGGATAACCGTAGCCATCTCCATCTGTACCGGAAGTAGAGCGGAAGTCCGTATCTCCTGGTTCAATAACTTCGGGATCGAAGTTCTTGGTAACTTTATACAGTGGAGACCATGTAAATACGTTCTCTCCCGACACGAAGATCTTACAGTTTTGAAGTCCGAAGCGTTGCGCAAAAGACTGTTTCAATCTGTAATCAATCTGAATATTTTTCAATCTCAGATAAGCTACATTCTGAAGATATCTATCATTGGTCAATGTCATTGCTCGGTTAGAGTTCAAAGCTAGATAGCCTCTGTATCGTGGCCAGTACGCATTTTCGTTCTGATTTTCTTCGGACCACACATTGTCCCCTACATGATCTTTCAGATAATAACTATACGGTCTATTGTATTGCCCCCAGAAATAAGCAGATTCTTTTGCTGGGTACCAGTTGCGCTTACCCACTCCTTGGAAGAAGGCACTTAGGCCGAAACCATTCCATGAAGCATTAAGGTTAAAGCCATACTGCATGCGAATAGAGCTATTACCAATAATTTTGCGGTCTCCAGGGTTGTCCACCGTATTGTTGCCGTTATCGATTCTTCCTGAATTATCCAGATCTCTGAATTTTAAATCCCCAGGTTTGATAATATTACTGCTAGACACCAAGATACGAGATTGGTCGATAGGCATTCCCAAATCATTGAGGTGATTGTCGATATCTGCCTGATCTTTAAATAAACCTTCTATCGAATACCCCCAGATTTCACCGATTTCCATACCTTCGTAGTATGTTGACAACAGCTTATTAGGGTTATTGTATTTTGTTACCCAGCTTCTGCTGTCCCATAACATACCTTTGATACCGTAATTGAATGGCTTACCTGCAATCATGAATTGATCCTTCCATTCTACCGAAACTTCCCATCCTTTTGTCTTCAGGTCCGCATTGTTTCCTTTAGGAACGGTAGCACCGAAAACCGCAGGAACTTCAGGACCTACCGTAAACATATCCGTAGTATAACGGTGATAGTAGTCAAATACCAAGGATAGTCTGTTGCGAAGAACCGAAAGGTCTACGCCTATATCATATGTTGTGGCTCTTTCCCAAGTCAGAGACTCAGGGATGTTGGCAGGCATGTATGTGTAAGGTAACAAGCCCTCTCCTATGATAAATGAGGAGCGAGAGATATTCATAGTCGGCAAGAATAGGAACGGATTCACATTACCGTTACCCAAACTTCCGATGGAAGCTCTAAATTTCAAATCTGTTAGCCATGACGCATTGTCTTTTAAGAAACTTTCTTCGGAAGCACGCCATGCTAAAGATGCCGAAGGGAAGAATCCCCATTGCTGATTGGATGGGAATTTCGACGAACCGTCGTAACGGCCGCTGAATTCCGCCAAGTATTTACCTTTATAGTTATAGTTTGCTCTGAAAAGCGCTCCTACATATGCCCACTCTTCCCCTGTTTGATTTAAGGTATAATAGTCACCATCCATAAGAGCGAAACTTGGCTTATCTGCATACAACAGACCTCTACGGTAGCTGAGGAAGTTTCTCGTGATTTTCTCTTCGATGTTGATACCTGCCAATAGGTTCAAACGATGATCTTCATTGTTGAACTTAGGGATATAGTTCACCGTAGCATTGCTAGCAATATACTTATTCACATAATTCCACAACTCCAAAGAAGAATATGTCTGTCTTGACTTCTTGATTCCGGGACCTATATAGAAGTCGTACATGTTTTCTACACGTGTACGGTCCGAATGGTTATAATAGTAAGTAAAGTCACCTTTAAGAATCAACTGCCCCGGAATAGCCTCATATGTCAAGGCTGTCGTATTGCGGATATCGAATTTGTTGTTTTTCTGATACGATGTTCCTTCCACAAAGCCGGCCCATCCCATATATACCGCAGCCTCAGTCCATGTGCCGTCCAAGTTTTTCTCTAATGTCATAGGATATCCTTGATGCTCCAACATACGTGGCAACAGCTGTCTGTCGTACATCACCATAGGCTGGTGAATATTACGACGAATGAAGTCGGTATTGTTGTTTAAGGTCAGGTTTGGAAGCAATTTGATCTCGCCCTTACCGCGGAAGTTATATTGTTTGTATTCCTCATTTCCGGCATTATAAATTCCGTCTTGTGCAAACATTCTTCCGGACACATAGTACGAAGCATTATCATTGCCGCCCGACACCGAAACATTATGTTCGGTATTCATATTATAGTCTTTGTAGATAATATCGAACCAGTTGGTATTACCAAAATATTCATATTCGCCGATACTGTTAACACGCATTTTTTCGTACGAATCGTCCGAATTGCGCTTCACCAGCTCATTGTACCAATCGGTTGTATATTTAAACACATTGTTGATACCGGCAGGAGGGGTACCATTGTCATTTCCTTCCATGTAAGCCCTGTACCAGGCATCCGTCCATTGAAGACCGTTGGTCACGATGTTATTTTCCATTTTGACAATACGGTCATTCACCGAATATCCTCCGCTGTAGTTCAACTTAGGTTTTCCCTTGGAGGCACGTTTTGTTGTAATCAATATTACACCGAAAGTACCTCTGGCTCCATAGATTGCTGCCGAAGAAGCATCCTTTAATACCGACACACTTTCTACATCCTCTGGATTTACCGTAGTCATATCCCCCTCCACACCATCGATAAGGATAAGGGCAGAGCCGCCAGCACCAATACTTCCTGTACCGCGAACATTGAGCGTAGCACCACGAGAAGGTTTACCATCACGCATGCTGATATTCAATCCCGGCATTTGACCTTGCAACGCTCGCGATATGTTCATATTCCCTCTGTTCTGCAACTTATCACCACTGATTTGGTCTACCGCTCCCACCAAGTCTCTACGCTTACTCGTACCATAACCAATCACTACCACTTCATCTAGATTCTTCTCTTGCGCACGCAAGACAAATCGTATGGTAGCCTCATCACGATACACCATGCTTTCAGGATGATAACCCAGCGACTGTGCATTTACGATGTCGCCACGCTTCAACTCGACTTCGAACTTCCCCGATTCCGAAGTCTGTGTTTGCTTACCCGTAGATACAGAAATTGTCACATGAGGAATAGGATTGTTGTCCTCTCCCACTACAATTCCCGTCACCTTCTTCAATTCTTGTGCAAAAGAAAAAATGGTAAGCAACAGAAAAGCACTCAACAGGTTAATTTTTCTTTTCATTTTAGTTTTGATTTCTTTTTTGAAAAACACCAGAAAACAAATTTTAAAAGCATGAAATTCAAGCTCTTATATTGCTAACCGGGATTTTTTGGTTTTAATACTTTTAATTGGCTATCCTTCTATTATTCCAGATATAAAACAAATGTAAATAAGAAAACGAAAAATAACAAAATAAAAATAGAAATTTAGAAAGCGATTTGATTTCGTTTACATTCCTTCAAAAAAGAAAAAGAAAATAAAAAGGGAAAAGTCAAACTTTTCCCTTCAAACAAACACCTTAAATAAAAACTATTTCGCAATAATAACCTGCACGCCGTATTCCTCTAATGTTTTATGCATAGATTCCGAAATGCCCTCATCCGTAACTATCACATCAATCTTGTCTATGCCGCAGATTTTCCCGAATCCTTTTCTGCCAAATTTGGAAGAGTCACACAACACTATGGTACGCAACGAAACGTCCATCATGGCTTTATTTAATTCTGCTTCTTCAATATTAGAGGTCGTCACACCATAGTCCACATCAACCCCGTCCACCCCCAAAAACAACTTGGAGCAAGTAATATTATCCAACAGTCCCAACGTATAATTGCCAATTACAGACATAGAGCTTCTTCGTAGCACGCCCCCCAGCTGTATAACAGTAACACCTTCGGATTCAGCTAATTTGGAAGCAGCCTTTATGGAAGAGGTCACCACCTTTAAGTTTCCTTTAGGAACAATTTTTTCTGCAAATGCACATATCGTAGATCCGGAATTGATGATGATAGAATCATCTTCTTCAATCAACTGAGCGGCACATAGGCCTATAGCCTCTTTCTCCTTCGTGCGGATTTTCTCCTTCTCACGCACATTTTTGTCCTTTGCATGTGGGTTCACCGAGCTGGCACTGCCATGCGTACGATATAGTAGGCCTTTCTCCTCCAGCACCTTGAAGTCCTTACGGATTGTCACAGTGGTCACATCCAACTGTTTCGCTATATCCACAACTTTCACAAAACCATCTCTGCGCAATGCCTCCAATATATATTTATGTCTTTCAGCTATACTTAATATCATAGCACATAATTTAAGTTTAAAAACCTTTACATACGAAATTAAGGAATTTTAATAAAATTTCGTTTTGTTTTCTATTTTTCGTTTTGTTTTCTATTTTTGTTATATAAGTCCTAATTCGAAAGGATTATCAACAATAAGTATAACCAATTTAAGAATCAACCACGAAAGCTGCCAGAGTTTATTCTCATAAACAGCCTCCAGTGATGATGATTTTTATAAAAATTGTAGAAAGTACGTCTATGGCGATAACCTAACATTTTAACAGTCAACAACGTAGAAGTCAGCTGCTCTCCCTCAATGACCAATATAATAAATCTTTCCTTACGAGAGAACGGTAGAAGCTGCAAAAACACGCTTCTTATTTATTAGGATTACATCATAAATAGTAAAAACAAAAATTCGAAACAATATGTCAAAAAGAGTTGAAGAGGCGCTTAAGGCCGCAAGAGAGACGGAAGATTTGATAATAGGAAAAAATGTATTAACTCAAGTTCCGGAATTATTCCAAAAATATTTTAAAGATAAAAAAGCCATTATCGTAGCGGACACAACGACTTATCGCGTTGCTGGACAAGAAGTGTTCAATCATCTACAAAAAGCGGGAATAGAACAAGGTGAGCCTTTCATCTTTGATGATCCTAACCTTTATGCCGAATACAGCTTCGTAGAGCAGCTTTCCAATCATCTGAAAAATACGGAAGCAATAGCCTTGGCCGTAGGCTCCGGAACTATCAATGACCTTACAAAGCTGGCCTCACACGAAAACAACAGACAGTATATGTGTATAGCTACTGCTGCTTCCATGGATGGATATACTGCTTTCGGTGCGTCCATTACCTTTGAAGGAGCTAAACAAACCTTCAACTGTCCTGCTCCAAAAGTTTGTGTAGCAGATATCGATATACTTAAAGACGCTCCTGTAGAAATGACCGCTTCAGGTTATTCAGACCTTTTTGCCAAAGTTACCGCCGGAGCCGACTGGATTTTGGCCGACGAACTCAACGTAGAAAAAATAGATCCGCAGGCTTGGAGTATAGTTCAAGATGGCCTGCACGATGCACTGTCAGCACCTCAACAATTAAAAAACCGCGACGAAGAAGCTACAAGAAAACTGATTGAAGGCTTAATGTTGGGAGGTTTTGCTATGCAGTGGTCTAAGTCCAGCCGTCCCGCTTCAGGGGCAGAACATCAGTTTAGCCATCTGTGGAACATGGAACACCACACCAACAATGGAGAGAATGTATCCCATGGGTTCCAAGTGGCTATAGGCACCTTAGCCATCACCGCCCTTTATGAACACGTCTTGGCACATCCTTTCGATCAATTGGACATAGATAAATGCGTGGAAGCATGGCCTTCAATGAAACAGCTTGAAGCACAAGCAACAGAATTCTTTAAAGATACCGACTTCCCAACAATCGGCGTCCAAGAAACAGCCGCCAAATACGTGGATAAAGACCAGTTGAGAGAACAGCTTTCAATCTTGAAAAACAATTGGCCAAAAATAAAATCAAGATTAGAACAACAACTCATCTCCTTCAAGGAATTACAAGAAAGGTTGAAATTAGTTGGAGCACCTTACGAGCCTGAACATATAGGTGTAAGCAGAGAATACCTGAAAAACACCTTCGTAAGAGCTCAGTTTATCCGCAGAAGATTTACGGTACTGGATCTTATCGTCCGCACGAATACCGTAGATTATTTCCTTAACAAAATTTTCGGGAAAAACCAGATTTGGGATTTAAAACCGCAATTAATTTCATAATCTTTCTTAAATTCATCCTATTATGGCTAATCATACATCTACAAACAACCTATCCGATAAGTTTAAATATTGGCAGAGAAGAACTATTATTGCCACGATGATAGGATACGCACTGTACTATTTCGTGCGTAAAAATCTTAGTATGGCTATCCCGGGCATGCAGGAAGATTTAGGTATCGGGAAAGCTGATTTGGGTATATTTTTAACCTTACATGGACTTATTTACGGTGTATCCAAATTTGTCAACGGAATCATCGGCGACAGAGTCAATGCTCGCCATTTTATGGTACTGGGACTTCTTTTGTCTGCCCTGTGTAACGTTGTCTTCGGATTCAGTTCTGCCGTAATGGTCTTAGGCATTACTTGGGTGTTGAACGGTTGGTTTCAGGGAATGGGTTTCCCTCCTTGTGCACGCCTGATGACACACTGGGTACCGCCGCAAGAGCTGGCTACCAAAATGTCTGTTTGGAATACGTCACACTCTATCGGTGCCGGACTGGTAGTAATCGTATGTGGCTATGTGGTAAGCCATATGACATGGCGATGGGCTTTCTTCATCCCGTCCCTTATCGCTATCCTTGGAGCTATTTACCTTTGGATAATGTTACGTGACACACCATCTTCCGTAGGACTTCCAGAACTGCACGAAGACAAAAGTCAAGAAGAAAAGAAAGACGAAAAAAAATCAGCCGAATTCAAAGCGTTCCTTCGTAAAAATGTATTCCTTAACCCTTACATCTGGGTAATAAGTATCGCAAACTTCTTCGTTTATGTTGTGCGCTACGGTGTATTAGACTGGGGACCTACGATCCTTAGTGAGTGGAAAGGCGTGACACTTGCCAAGGCCGGATGGATGGTCGCCGGATTCGAAATTGCCGGAATCATAGGAATGCTACTGGCTGGATGGGCTACGGACAAATTCTTCAAAGGAAAAGCTATCCGCGTATGTTTCCTTTGTATGATAGGTGTATCCATATTCGTATTCATCTTCTGGAAGCTGGAGCATCCTCCGGTGTGGTTGGCATCCCTTGTGCTTATGGCGGCCGGATTTTTCATCTATGGCCCTCAGGCACTGATAGGCATTGCGGCAGCAAACTTGGCTACCAACAAAGCGGCAGCAACAGCAGGAGGTTTCACAGGTTTATTTGGATATGCTAGTACTATCGTTTCAGGATGGGGCTTAGGTTATCTTGCACAGCACTTTGGATGGGACCTTACTTTCGAGATATTATTTTTCACAAGTATTATTGGTGCCGTTACTTTCCTTTTCGGCTGGAAGGCTAAAGCCCATGGTTACGAATCTTAATATTATTACGTCATAGAAAAATGTTTGAATACAATATACACGCACAATTTAGCAAAGAAGAAGATCTATATAATTGCTTACAGAAGATAAAACATGTCGCTTTGGACATGGACGGAACAATCTACAATGGAAGCACCTTATTCCCTTTTACCGTTCCATTTCTGGACCTTCTAAAAGAAAATGGAATAGGTTTTTCGTTTCTGACAAACAATCCTTCCAAAAATAAGGAGGACTATCTGGCTCATCTCCATAAGATGGGCATAAACGTACCTATAGAGGCCATATACACTTCTGCACAGGCAACAATAGCTTACATTAAAACAAACCTTCCGGAAGCAAAAAAGCTGTTCCTCTTAGGCACTCCAAGTATGATTAAAGAATTTGAGGAGGCAGGGTTTATCTCTACTGCCGACGATGAAAACGATGTTCCTGACGCCCTTGTTGTAGCTTTCGATATGTCGTTGCAATACGGCAGGCTCTGCAGAGCAGCTTGGTGGGCTACCCAAAATATCCCTTATATAGCCACCAATCCGGATCGTGTTTGCCCTACTGACAAAAAGGTCGTCCTTGTGGACTGCGGTGCTATATATACTTGTATCGAACATGCCACAGGACGCAAACCAGATGTAATTATTGGTAAACCCAACCCCGGTATGCTTGATGGTATTCTAAATAATTATTCACTAAGACCTGAAGAGGTGTTGATGGTAGGTGACAGAATATATACCGATGTGCAGATGGCCCACAATGCCGGCGCAATAGGAGTACTAACACTTTCGGGGGAAACAAAAATAGAAACAGCCATAGAGGCACAAACAAAGCCTCATATCATCATTAGAGATCTGGCAGAGTTAGGACAAATGCTAGTTCAGACTCATCAGAAAGCTTAATCTGCAAAATCCAATAATTTTAATCTAGCTATAAAAAAGGGACTGAAAATTCAGTCCCTTTCTCGTTTATGGAAAGATTCTTATAGGATATCTTTCAAAGCATCTAAGTATTGTGTAGCTACTTCGTCGTTAGGTGATAAATCGATAGCTTTTTTGAATAACTCAGCTGCCTTCTTATAATCTTCTTTCAAGATATGATAGTAACCGATTACATTGTAAACGTCAGTTAATTTCAATACTTCGTCTTCTGTCAATTGGTTACCTGCCGCTTGCTTGTCTGTAAGAACTTTAGCTAATTGATTAAAATCGTTCAAGTACAGACCTTGGTGCAACTCAGGTTTCTCAGGATCGATAACATCTAAGTTATAGTTGCTATATCCTCTGATATACAATGCCGGAACAATGTATTCAGCAGCAGCGGAATCAGTAGATTGAACGATTACATCCAATGCTTTGATGGCCGCTTGGAAATCAGCAGTAGCATCCTCACCTTTTTCTTTTTTAGCATTAGCTGCACGGAAAGTAGCATCACCTACTAGGTAGTTAGCCTCATAGTACCAAGGCTCTCCTTTTTGTTGTGCAGGCACGTTAAAGATTGCTGCCGCAGCCTCAAATTTTTGAGCATTGAAAGCATTTCTTCCGTAACCATCTACCTCGTTGATCAACTCTTTATCCAATTCTAATGCTTTACCTAAGTATTGAAGACCTTTTTCTTTGCTGCCGGCTTCAATGTTTGCAAAACCAGCAAACAAGTAGTCGATAGCAATAAGACGGTTTTCATCCGCATTAGCAAATAATTTGTCAAAATAGCCTACCGCTTTAGCAGCGTCCTTATCTTGGTTGATAGCAATCAAACCTAAGTAACGGTACACCTTAGCATCGATTCCTGGAACATTTTCCAATTCCAATGCTACATTCTTCAATTCTTCGTATTGCTGACCGTAAACCAAGAAGTCTGCATAACGGATTTTTGCGTCCGCAGAGTTATCTCCTGTTACTTGCAAGTATTTTTTGTAAGCATCAACAGCTTTAGCTACTTGTGCTTCATACTTAGCTTTTTCTTCGTCTGTGTTGTCAGGCATTCTCTTCGCTATAGCCAACTCTGTCTCAGCAATCTCACGGTAGACAGGGCCATAGTTAGGATATTCCTGAGCGATAGCATTGTATGACTCTAAAGCTACGTCAAAAGCAAATGCTTTACGTGTAATCAATGCTTGTTGAACTTTAGCTTTTACCAAGTTCGGGTCCAAGTTCAATGCATCTCTATAGCTTTTGTAAGCTTGGCTGTTTTCTCCTAGACCAAGATAGGCATCACCCAATGCTACCAAGATATTACCATCTTTAGTGTTTTTTGACGCCGCTTGGGTCAAATAATCTACCGCTTTAGCGTAATCTGGCTTTGGAGCTTCTGTATAAGCTTTACCTATATAATATAAAGGTAAATAATCTTTCTTACCTAAGGAAGCAGTAGCTTGTGCGAACTTTTGTTCTGCAGTAGAAGCACTGTTTTTCTTTAAATCCACAATACCCAAACCTACGTTGTTCAAAACTTCTTTAGGTGCATTTGTCAAACCATTATTGAAAGCCCAAGCAGCGGAATCCAACTTATCGTTCAACAAATATACTTGACCTAAATAGAAATAGTTTTTACCATCTTTAGGTTTCTTTGTTACCAAATTCTGCAAGATGCTTTTCGCCTTGTCGAATTGCTCAGCATCAATTGCTGATTGTGCGTCTTTCAAACTTTGAGCACTAGCAGTACCTACAATAGCTCCTGCAGCTAATAAACTCAAAAACAATTTGCTCTTTGTCATCATTCTATTTATGTTCTTAGTTATTTCTAATTTAAACTATTTATATCTCTAATTATAATTTCTCTTCCCGGCATTGTGTAGGGAAGTAATCCCGATTTCAACACTATACGCTGTCCTCTGTCTCCAGTTAAGAAAGCAGAAAATCCCATCCCCAAGCCCATATTGGGCTGATAATTTAAGATTTTCAACTCGCGTTTCAAAGGATATTCACCCGTCGACAAACTCGTCTGGGATGGTTTTACGTATTTAGGTGTGGCCAACGTATCGTTGAGCACGCTCAATATACGAATTTTCTCTTTTTTTGCATACAATCTAGTAAAACTTAAATACTGATTGTAGCTCAACATCGCAATAATATTACTATTATCTCCCACTGCGTCTAAGAGCGAATCCACTGTTCCTTTGACTACGATATTTGTACTCCCTAATTTACTTAAATTGCCTTTATCCCTCAAATATCGCACAAGACTAGAATTCGGATTATCAATAGCAAGCTTTCTTTCAGTCTTTTTTTCGCCGGACATAATCTCCATCACTTCCGATACTTTGATAAGACTATCCGCAGAAACATGAGCGACGAAAACCACAGCATCATACGCTACGCCATAAATACGTGGTTGAATCTGCCTCTTTACGAAAGACTGATTTTCTTCTTCGGTCAGCTCCCGCGTCAGAAGAATAATATTAGCTTCGCCCTTCAGTAAGCTGTTTACGGCATTAACTTCAGGCTTTGCCAACAGATTAATCTTCGCCTGCTGATAGGAACTTTCAAAGACCTCCTTTTGCTCTTCGATAATAGGTAAAATCGTCTCATCTACTAATACGGCAACTTCACCTGAAAGGATATCCTCTTTCTTATCCTTATTATTCTCACCAGAACAGGCAAACAACAACGATACGAAAGACAATATAGCTACCGATCTATAGAACAAATTCATTACCATTATGATTGATTATAGAAGTAAAAGATTAATACTTAACAATATTTAACGTATAAAGTTGTTTTGCCACAACCGAGCGAAGCGCAAAAAAGAATAGACGATCAATAATGCAGCGAACAGATTTTTATAGGTTTTGTTTATTTCTAGCGGGAAATCCTTCCAGAAGATAATCAGCAGTCCCAACACGAAATAAAAGAGGAACATAAATAGCCCTAAAATAGACAGAAATCGCTTTAGTGGCGATTTCTGTCTAAAATTATTTGTTTTATTCATTTCTGAATTATAACTCATCAACTAGTTGGTTAAATCCAATCGAATTGGAAGTGAGTATTGTACACGTACTGGACGACCGTTTTGGATACCTGGGCTCCATTTCTTAGCTTTTTTAAGCATATTAACGGCAGCCTGTCCTGTTCCATACGATAGGTCACGAACAACTTTGATATCTGTCAATGAACCATCTTTTTCCACAACGAAAGTCACATGTACTGTACCTTTGATGCCTGCTTCTGTCGCAGCTTGTGGATATACATAGTTTTCGGCAATCCACTTACGGAAAGCAGCCATACCGCCTGGTGGCTCAGGTTGGATCTCTACCGATTGGAAGATTTCTTCCGAATCTCCGGTACCACCTTCCACACCTTTGGTACTACCTGTTGCAGCTCCCGCCACATCTTTTGTACCCCATTTACCTTCAGTAGTGATGCTACCACCTTTCATACCTTTCATAGCCACAGGACCGATAAGTTTTTTCTTATCTGTTGCTTCCTCTACTGTAGCTACTTCTTCAGTAACGGCCTTTTCTTTAGGCACAGGTTTGATTTCAGGTAGAGCTACTACATCAAGAGCTGGTCTCGATTCGGCGATTTTTGGAGCCTCTTCTTTTACTACTGGCTTTTCTTCTTCTTCAGGAAGTTTTTCTGCCAAATCCTCCAAAGTAACCTCTTCGGTGAAAGCCAACTCCTCTTTCGGAGCCTCTTCCCCTTTGAAAGGATTCAGATCGAAAACTTGAGTTGCGCTGAACACAGCAACAACGGCGGTCACAACGGCAAGACCAATGTTGGTTGCCTTAGGACCTAGCTTACGTAGCTCATAAGCTCCGTAGCTTTTGTTCCTGTTTTCGAAAACAACCTCAAGCCAGTCATTTCTGAATATATTTAATTTTCCAAACATATTTAATTCATTTTATTGGAACGCTTAATACAACAATTTATTAATCGTTATATAAGTTTTCCTTCTTTAACAGCTCAACTTCTTCGCTCATGATCCTGTTGGATATCATATAACGCTTAACGTCAACAATTTTCATTTCGTCTAGGGCGTCGATGATATTGCGGGTAACAGATTTTTCACTTGGTCGAATAACGACAATCATGTCTTTACCGCCAGCTTGTCTTGGAACTTGTTCTTTCATACGCATCAGAACAGCACGAAGACCTTCCTTAGAATAATCTACTACCGTAGGACCCTGAAGAGGATTCTTCACATCCCCCTGATACCAAACAAGTTTATCATTCGATCCCAAGACTAGGGTGACACTACGATGCTCATCTACGTTAACGTCGGTATTTTTATCTGTCTCGACATTTTTATCTGGCATCGCAACATCCATAGCCTGAGGCTTGTTTAAGGAGGTTGTCAACATGAAGAAGGTAATCAATAAGAACGCTAGGTCCACCATGGCTGTAAGGTCTACCCTACCACCGCTTTTCTTGGCCCTAGGTTTTCCACCCTTCTCTTGTTTACCGGAGTCTTGATTTAATTCTGCCATTTTAAATATCCTTTATTTATCAGAAGCCTTAAGTCCCGTTACAAAACTGAACTTGTTCTGTTTCTGATTACGTAATGTCTCTATAATTAGATTCAAACTCGGAAACTTCTCATCAGCATCCGCTTTGATAGCCACTGTCATCAGCTCGATATCATCCGGATCCTTGCCTTCTTCGATGGCTTTATCCTTCAAAATTTTTGCTGATGCCAAACGAGCTTGCTTAACCCAAGCGAACAACTCATTTGAAGCATTCATTGTAGAATCTACAGGAATACCTTTCTGCTTTTCTGCCGTTCTTTCTGCTTGATCGGCGGCCAACAAAGCTTTTAATGCTTTAATCGATACACCGAAATCTTCTAAGTTTTTGAACTTAGCATATTCTTCCGGAGTGAATTCTACCCCATACAGTGCAGACATTTGTTGTAAGGTCTGAACACGTACGTTAGGGTCACTCATTTTGAAGAACACTTTACCTTCATCACCTACAGTGATTACAGCTAGGTTGCCGTCAGGCAATTTTGCTTCTGAATAAGAAGGAGCTGTATCTACTACCAGTGTTTCTGGTTGTCTTGCAGTTGCGGTAAGAACGAAGAACGTAAGCAACAAGAAAGATACGTCACACATCGCCGTCATATCGATCGTTGTGCTGGCTCTTTTTACTTTCGCTTTACCCATTTCTTTTTATTTATACAATTAACAACTCTATTCGTTTACTCTAATGATGCTATTTCATTCCACTTTCCATAAAGAAAGTTGATTTTTTTAATAGCACATTATACTATTTGTGGTTTGCGGAGTAAGTTTGAACGATTGAGAAACCAGCTTCGTCGATAGAATATGTTAATTTATCAATTTTAGCAGTCAAGATATTGTACATGATAATCGCGAAAGTCGAAGTCGCAATACCTGTTGCAGTGTTGATCAAGGCCTCAGAGATACCGTTCGCCAATTTCGCTGAATCTGGTGCACCACCTGTCGCTAACGCCGCGAACGCTCTAATCATACCTGTTACTGTACCTAATAGACCTGTCAATGTACCGATAGAAACTAATGTAGCGATAACGTTCAAGTTTTTCTCTAACATTGGCATTTCCAATGCTGTAGTTTCTTCGATTTCTTTTTGGATTGCCAAAGCAGATTTTTCTGCGTCTAAACCTGGGTTAGCTTCAACGTCTTTATATTTCAATAAACCCGCTTTGATTACGTTAGCTACAGAACCTTTTTGTTTGTCACACTCAGCGATAGCAGCATCGATGCTTCCTGATTTCAAGAATGATTGTACTTTTCTTACAAAGTTACCTACATTACCAGTACCAGAAGCCTTGCCGATAACGATGAAGCGCTCGATTGAGAATACCCATACCATCAAGAACAAACCGATAAGCACTGGTACGATCACACCTGCGTGGTAAACCATACCTAGATAGTTACCTGGTTTTGGCTGATTGTCTGGATTGTTGTCAATAAAGTTTTCTGGGTTACCCATTACGAAGGTGTAAACCAATAAACCGATACCTAAACAAATAAGGATTGCTAAGCTCGCAAATAAATTACCTGAATTGCCACTCTTCTCTTGTTTTGCTGGGCTAGTAGTTTTTGGTGCGTTTGCCATTTTTACTAAGTTTTAGATTTTTACTGTTGTTTAATTATTATGTTAAATTTTATTAAAATAATGCAATACTAATGATGTTGTTCTGATTAAATCAAAACAAATATACTATTTTGCTATAAAAATCAAATTTTTTCGATTTTTTTCCAAACATTCCTGTCTCTATTCTTTTAAGAACGTGCATCGCGGCGGCCTTATTCTTAACACTTGATAAATCAAGCCACTTCATCAGAATTATAATGCAATAAAAACTATTTTTTCTATTAAATGCAAATTAATATCCTGCTAACTTTCAAAAATAAGTAACCGGACACTCACTTTTACTAACAATAGTTTTAACATATTTTTTGACTTATTTTCTTTAAAACTCTTTAAATAAAGCGTTTAACAAAAGCTTTTTCCCACTATCCACCAACAATTTTGACTTGGTAATCAAGTGCTTTCAATATGTCGAAAATCTTCATTTTAAAGTCTCCTTGTATCAAAATTTCCCCATCTTTGGCACTTCCTCCCACACCACAACGCTGCTTTAATGTTTTAGCTAGGCTCTCCAAATCATCTTCTGAGCCTACAAACCCCTGCACTATTGTAACAATTTTACCCTTGCGGGCTTTCTTATCCAACATCACTTTAAGTTTCTGCTGATGTGGAGGTAATGTTTCTACAATCTCTTCATCCGTATCGAACTGGAAGTTACTATCTGTAGAATAAACTATACCCTCAAAACGCTGCTTCTTTTGTTTGGCCATGACTAACAAATTATCTTCAATGATTTCGGCTTAACCGTGATTTTAAGATCCCCAGACAGGCTGATAGGCTCTCCATCCACGTGGATAGGCCCTTCCTCAACTCGCTGAATATGAATTTCTTTACCGGGAATAATCTCCACATACTCAGACTGATCGGCAGATCGGTTGAACAGACGGAACACCATCATGGGCAGAATATAAAGAGGAAACTTATGTACGATACACACATCCAAAATTCCGTCACTTACGGATGCATTAGGTGCAATATACGCATTATTTCCATATTGCGGTGAATTGGCCACGGAAATCATAAAAGCTTCTCGCTCATAAGTTTTTCCATCAATGGTAAGGATATACTTACTAGGCTTATACTTACTGATAACATTCACTACAGACCTTAAATACCCTATAGGTCCGCGAATAGTATCATTGGCAAAGCGGTCACTGACCGTAGCATCAAACCCCAGACCTGCAATATTGAAAAAAGGCTTGTCGTTGATATAACCGCAGTCCACCTCTACTGTCTCAAAACGATTTAGTCTGTTGATAGCTGAAGCCTCATTCATCGGTATACCCAGATACAAGGCCAATCCATTGCCGGAGCCTTCTGGAATGATTCCCAATGGGATACCGGATCCCACCAAAGCAGACCCCAGCTCGTTTATCGTGCCGTCGCCGCCCACAGCCACCACAGCATCATAGCCTGCCTCTACCGCTTTTTTCCCCAGTTCATACGCATGATTGGGATGTGTGGTCTGTTGAAATGTAGGATGGAATTTACTCAAATCCAACACTTCCAACACTTTTTTGTTAAACGCCGTCTTCTTCTTTCCTCCTGAAATCGGGTTTATTACGAAAAGTATCTTTTTCTGTCCTTCCATACTATAAATTCAACCACTAATATAAAGATAATAATACTGCCCGATGGCTAATACTTTCAAAATAAATTTATTCCCGTGCTATTATTGTTATAATAGTAAAAGTGTTGTAACTTTGCGACCGTATTAAAAAAATTGTGGACTGATTTGCATTTTACAAATCTGAAGTAAAAGGGGAGATTGCAACCACGGAAAAAAAGTGCTAAAAACCATTTTGACAACTACGTTTTTCCACTTCTATCTATTTGATAGCGCCTCCTATTTTTTTAACGTTAAAATTTAATAAATAAATATGGCATACTTATTTACGTCCGAATCTGTATCGGAAGGCCATCCTGACAAAATTGCCGATCAAATTTCTGATGCTTTAATTGACAATTTTTTAGCTTGGGACGAAGATGCTCGCGTAGCAATTGAAACATTAGTAACCACGGGACAAGTGGTATTGGCCGGCGAGGTTAAATCAAAAGTTTACCTTGACGTGCAGAAAATTGCCCGCTCTGTTATCGAAAGAATAGGATACACGAAGTCGGAATACATGTTCGATGCCAACTCATGCGGAATCTTGTCTGCCATCCACGAACAATCGGCCGACATCAACCAAGGAGTGGACAGAAAAACAAAACAAGAGCAAGGCGCCGGAGACCAAGGTATCATGTTCGGTTATGCCAACAACGAAACCGAAAATTATATGCCTTTGGCATTAGACCTCTCTCATCGTCTATTATACGAGCTTGCTGCCTTACGTCGTGAAAATGACCAGATCAAATACCTACGTCCGGACTCTAAAGCACAGGTAACATTAGAGTACAGTGACAACCACAAACCTCAACGTATAGACACGATCGTAATATCTACACAGCACGACGAATTCGATACCGAAGCCGCTATGCAGGCTAAAATTGCAGAGGATATCAAAAACATATTGATTCCTCGCGTTAAAGCACAGCTCAAACCTGAACTGCAAGCGCTATTTACTGACGACATCAAATACTACATAAACCCGACCGGAAAATTCGTGATTGGGGGACCACATGGTGACACCGGTCTTACAGGAAGAAAAATCATCGTAGACACCTACGGCGGTAAGGGAGCTCATGGTGGAGGTGCATTTTCAGGAAAAGATCCTTCCAAGGTGGACCGTTCCGCAGCCTACGCAACACGTCATATCGCGAAAAACCTCGTAGCAGCAGGCGTAGCAGATGAGATCCTTGTACAGATTTCCTATGCTATCGGTGTGAAAGACCCTATGGGTATTTATGTCAACACTTATGGCACAAGCAAAGTAAACTTCACCGACGGAGAAATTGCAAAGAAAATAGGAGAACTCTTTGACATGACTCCTTATGGCATAGAAACACGATTAGGGTTACGAAAACCTATCTACTCTGAAACCGCAGCCTATGGTCATATGGGTAGAACTAACCGAAAAGTGACCAAGACATTCGAAAACTCCAATGGTGAAATCAAAACCATGGAAGTAGAGCTGTTCACTTGGGAAAAGCTTGATTACGTAGACAAAATCAAAGAAGCATTTAATATTAAATAAACTAAAAAAGCGGGACCAAGGTTCCGCTTTTTTTTTTGCCATGATATTCAGCAAAAGTCTTTATTCTGCTATAGAGGCTGAGGAGGTCTGGGCCTGACGGTTTACCTTCTTCACCAACCCTTGAAGTACATTTCCCGGTCCTACTTCCACGAAAGCTTCGGCTCCATCCTCAAGCATATTTTGTACGGTCTGTGTCCAGCGCACTGCACCTGTCAGCTGAGCGATTAAGTTTTCCTTTATAGTCGCCGGATCAGTATACGGTTTAGCGTCTACATTTTGATAGATTGGGCAGATAGGAGCCTTAATATCTGTAGCCTCGATAGCTGCTTGAAGTTCTAATTTCGCAGGCTCCATCAATGGCGAATGGAACGCACCTCCTACGTTAAGTTTCAGCGCTCTTTTAGCTCCTGCCTCTGACAACAAAGCACATGCTTTATCCACACCTTCGATAGTTCCCGAAATCACCAATTGTCCCGGACAGTTGTAGTTGGCCGCTACCACTACATCCTCTATCTGTGCACAAACCTTTTCTACGGTTTCATCATCCAAACCTAGTATTGCTGCCATAGTGGAAGGCTGCAATTCACAAGCCTTCTGCATAGCATTCGCACGCTGAGCAACAAGCTTCAAGCCATCTTCGAAAGACAAAGCTCCGGCAGCTACCAAGGCAGAAAACTCACCCAAGGAATGTCCCGCCACCATCGAGGGCTGGAATTTATCCCCTAATGCCTTTGCTAAAACCACCGAATGCAAGAAAATTGCGGGCTGCGTAACTTTCGTTTGTTTAAGGTCTTCCTCCGTACCATTAAACATGATATCGGTAATTCGAAAACCCAAAATATCGTTTGCTTTTTCGAACAAAGCTTTTGTTTCTTCATTAAGGTTGTACAGGTCCTGCCCCATTCCAACGAATTGCGCTCCCTGTCCCGGGAAAATGTAAGCTGTTTTCATAAAGACTTATTTTCTACTATTAAAAGGTTATTGTGTCTATCTTGTATTCAAGATATCTTGGGCAAATATAACAATATTGATGAAATGCTATTCCTCCGGAATGAAGCTTAGTGAGGTCAGCTTCGTTTCGTCAAAAAAGAGGTTGGCAAGCTCCAGGATATGCTCTGAAGACACGGCATCAATCTTATCGAAAACCTGTTGCAATGATACCACCTCTCCATAATCAATAATGTTTTTAGCTTCCGCAATGATCATGCTCATTCTTCCCTCTTCGGCCAAAGCTATCTGTCCTTTGAACTTCTGTTTTGCAAGCTTAAGGTGATACTCCGAGATAGGCTTATCCCTCAGCTTACTTAGCTCCTTATACACTAAGGAAACAGCCTTTTTAAGCTTTTCTTCATCCGTTCCGAGATATATGTTGAAATGACCTATATCCGAGTACATGGTAAAGTTGGATTCTATGGTATAAGCTATGCCATATTTTTCTCGTATACCCAAATTCAGAATGGAACTCATCCCGAAACCACCAAGCATATTATTCAGCAGCAACATAGCCGTCTTCCGCTCATCATAAATCCCGAAAGTTTTTATCCCCAAGATATAATGAGCTTGGTTGATAGGTTTTTTCACCACCACATGTTGACCTTCGTTCTCCAGCGTCAGACGCTCTTTGTTTCCTCGTTTATTAGGAGCTATACGGCCGAAAATTCTATTAGCCATACGTTCCACCTGAGCCAAGGTATAGTTTCCAGCTATAGCAATCACAATCTCCTCGGTATCGTAATTGCCTTTCATAAAATCCTCTATATCGCTCCTTTGGAGTCCCAATAGGTCTTTCTCCGTCCCAAGAATATTATGACCCAAGCCCGTTCCCTTGAAAAGCAGATCCTCAAAGTCATCCATGATGGACTCTTCCGGACTATCCAGATAGGAAGCCATTTCGTCCAAAATCACACCCTTTTCCTTTTCCATCTCATTCTGTGGAAAGGTGGAATGGAAAAGTACATCTTCAAAAAGGTCCATAGCCCTCTCTAGGTAAGGATTTAGGAAAGAGGCATGGATACAGGTATATTCTTTTGTCGTATAGGCATTAAGGTCCCCTCCCACCTGTTCCAGACGACGTAAAATCTGATTCGTGGAACGGCGTTCCGTACGTTTAAATAATAAGTGTTCGATAAAATGTGCAACACCATATTTTCCCTCCTGTTCATCCCTCGAACCAGCATTGACCACTAAACAAGTATGGGTGATGGGAGAGTTCTGGTAATGCAGTAATATTCTAATACCATTATCCAACCGGATAAGATTGTATTCTTTCATTTAATTTTTTTGTTGAAATTGAGAGCAAAGCTACGTAATAAAAAACAAAAAACGGCTGTATCGAAATACAACCGTTTCATTTATAATTTGTTGGATTACATTCGTGGGTGACGCATACCTCCAGGACCTCTCTGGTCTTGGAATGGATTGATACCGGAGAACTTCTGCAGTTTGAAGGTAAATGTCAACATGAAGTATCTTGCCAACCGGTTGGTACGGCTATCTGTTAGGATTTCCGACACTGTTCGGTTGATGTTTGTTTGTTCATTCAACAAGTCAAACCCTTGCAATCTAAGTGTTCCACGACGATCTTTCAACAGCTTTTGTTCAATATAAGTATTGATTATGAATGGATTAACATTCGATGTATAACCGTGGTTGAACTCCTTTGATACATCTAATCCAAAGATAGTAGTTGGTGTAATATTCACCGAACCGATCAAGTTAGGCGTAATCTTAGAAGTATTGCGGTTGGACAAATCTATCAACGACGATTTTGTGATCGTATAGTTGAAACGCACCCCCGGATTGATTTCTAAGTTTTCCGAAGGATTGTATCGGAAGAACAACATCTGGTTGATGCTGGTATTGTTGTTAATATTCTTCTTGAATTCAAAATTGGTAAAATCAGAGCTTTGGTAAGAGATTCCCTTGTTGAAGGAAACGCCACCACCATACATAATGTTGTACGTTTTCTCCTTAAATGATCTGCTGAAATGATAGAAAGAGTTGATAGAGTAAACACCTTCATCCTCATTGGCATATCCTACCTCTTGGACAGATCCTAACCCCGGTTGGGTCGTTATTTTATTATATGAAACGATTTTATCGTTTGTAACCTCAGCTCTTAACATCGCGAAGAAGTTAGTACCTTTTTGGAAGTCTCCCGAGCGGTATCTTAAGCTCATTGAATGTCTGAACTCTGGATCTAGATCTGGATTTCCTAAGGTTTTGTATGTTTCGCTAGTAGCCACCTCAAAAGGCAGAATTTGCGATACCGAAGGTTCTGACGATCTTCCAGAATATTGTAAAGTAATATTCGACTGTCTTGAGAACTTATATTCAAATCTAGCTATAGGGATGAAGTTAAAGTTTTTGCGGTCGATAATTTCTGTCACTGATCCGTTCGAAGCATCTCCCTTCAATACTGAAGGCTGCACCGAAGCACCCAACGAGTATTTGAATTTTTCGCCTTCGTATCTATAGCTTGCGCCTACACGGTGTGTTGTAAAGGCATAGTCATAGTCGTAGTCATAGTTCAGGATATTTCCTGCAGTGCTACCTTTGGACTCCAATAGTTTCTGTGAATTGCTATTATCGTAATCATTGTTATTGAAGTCATATGTGATTTCCAACTTACCTTTTTCCGATAGCGGTTCGGTATACGACACAGAAGCACCTGCATTCCAGCTTCTGTTTTCTACTTCACGTCTTGTTTTTTCAATAATATCGGCTTCAGTAAGATTTTGATTGTTAGGGTCTGTCAGCCAACGCTCCAACTCTTGGTTGAATTCCGTTTCGCTCACCGCATTGTCGTAGTTGAAGTTGAAGAATAAGTTTCTTCCTTTGTCATTTAGCTTACGGTTATACAAGCCGGAAAAATTATAACGCGGAGCGGTAACGTCCGAGATTGTACGCTGCTGCTGCAAGTTACTGAAAGTTTGATCGATATATTGGAGTGTATTGCTGAAGTTGTCAGCAGAGTTATTATCAAAACCTAATTGTGGTGAAAATTTGATATAGTCACGAGGGGTGATATTCCACTCCAAGTTACCTTCAAAACGGTGATTGGCTCGAATACTTCCATTATTCTTGTTAGACTCTTCCGTCATATTTTGAGCCAAGTAGTTGGCAAAAGATTCCGAAATCGTATTGTTGTCGTCTCTTCCGTAAGAGTAAGAGCCGTACACTTTCAGCTTATCGGAAAAGTCGTGACGGATATTTACTCCGATAGAACCGGTAGTAGTAATACCTTCAGAACCACCAAACATACCTCCACCAGAACGACCTCCTCCACCTTGACGACCACGGGCACCACCTCCCATAGCATTGAAGTCAAATAACGGAGCATTCATATTGTTCAGGTTACCCAATACTGCTACCTGTGAATTGTTATTCAAGCCCATCCACATGCCGGTAGCTTGGTAACGTTCTTCCGTACCGCCGCCTACACGTATGGTAGTCATATATCCTTTATTGTATTCCGGATCTATTTGGATATTCAAGACTTTTGTTGACTCTCCGCTTCTATTTCCAGTAATATTAGCCATATCACCGAAATCATCCACGATTTGAATTTTTTCAATAATATTGGCTGGCAGGTTTTGTGTGGCTGTTTTCACATCACCACCGAAGAAATCTTTACCGTTGATACGTACACGTGTTACCTGCTCTCCTTGGGCTGTCACATTACCGTCTTTGTCTACTTCTACTCCTTGTAGCTTTTTCAAGGCATCCTCAGCTACAGAACCATCTCTCAACTTAAGGTCCTTCATAGCATATTCTACCGTATCGCCTTTTACCTGCACGGTAATGACACCATTAACCACTACTTCCTCAATAAGGTTAGAAATAGGGTTAAGTACTATCGTAGGAACCATGAATCTAGACTCCCCTGTCGGGAAGGTATATTCCTGCTCGAAAGGTTCAAAGCCCAAGCTCACTACTCTAAGTTTGAACTTGTCGGATTTAACATTGTTAAAAGTAAAAACTCCTCCGACTGATGCTCCGGTTTTCAAGGTATCTTTGCCATCGATAAATTCGACAGTAGCACCGGAAACAACCCTAGACAAGGAGTCTCTTAATAATCCCTGAACCACTTTGGGGCTCTGAGCATGGGTATTAAACCCTACAACCATAAAAAATACAGCTAATAATGCGCTATAAACTCTCATAATATTCTTAGTTACTCTTTTCTACTTTATCTACAATCCAAATTTCAGTTTCTGCCTTATATGGATTTTTCAAGGACGGTCCTCCCATCACGGGATAGCCGTACCCATATCCTCTGTTTGTAGGCCGGTTTGAGCTTTCCATAGCCTTCTTCATCATCGCGTATTGGGTTCTTACGCCAACCTGTACCGCGACGACATCAGACTTCAGCCCCACAAGTTCCAACGGTATTCGCGCCTCATAAACCAAATTTTTATTGCTGTCGACCAGCGTCGTCGCACGAATGCCATAGTCATTGTCTAATGCCAAAAGGCCATCTCTTACCCTTCCAAATCCTTGCAAGTAATAGCCGTTGACTTTCTCTAACAAGGCCTGCTCGAAATTTTCGGTCTGCCTCAGTTCTTCACTGGCTGACAACGCCTTTTTGCGCTCTCTATCCCAATAGGGAAAATATAAACGGGCGCCATCCTTCCTTTTGTCGTTATAGCTTATGTTAACAAATATTCCTCCCGAAAGTGCCTCTCGTTGAAGTTGTATATCTTTTATCACTATAGCAACAAACAAAACATTATTTCGTTCAGCAACACCGAAAGACCAAAGGTCTTCCAAGGCGTTCAGATGGTTTTCCCATTCTTCCACATTGCCGTCCACTGCCACCTGCTCAAGCCGTGAAAATGTATAGTTCACCTTTTTCTTACTTTTCTGTGCAAACAATGAAAAAGGCAAGCATAACATTAAACTAAGGAGGATATGTTTTATCATAAGTTTAAGTTTATACTTATTTTTACACAGTATATTAGACTTGCAATGTCAGTAATTGTTTAAACGAAACACAAAAAAAGCAATTACTTAGCAGAATAAGGGTATTTTTTTTACTTATCACAGAGAAGTTACAGAACACGACCACATGTTATTATCTTATTTTCAAGAGGATTTGTTGGAAGCGGGATGCGATGAAGCCGGCAGAGGATGCCTTGCGGGACCTGTTTTTGCTGCAGCCGTGATTTTCCCCAAAGACTATTTCCACCCGCAGCTTAACGATTCCAAGAAGCTGTCCGAGAAGAAGCGTATGGAACTACGCCCGATCATCGAAAGGGATGCCTTAGCCTACGCTGTCACTTCTGTCAGCCCACAAGAGATTGACGCCATCAACATTCACAATGCCTCTTACAAGGCCATGCATTTAGCCCTAGACCAGCTGAAGGTGGCCCCTGAATTTTTGATTATAGACGGAAACCGCTTCATCCCATACAAAAATCTTCCTCACCAATGTATAATCAAAGGTGATGGGAAATACCTCTCCATAGCAGCTGCCTCCATTCTGGCAAAGACATATAGAGATGAATATATGCTTGAGCTGAGTAAAGAATTTCCTGTGTACGATTGGGCCTCTAACAAAGGTTATCCCACAGTGAAACATCGAAATGCCGTGCTTGAATTTGGCATGACTCCACATCATAGAAAAACTTTTACGGTAAGCAGACCGCAACTGACATTATTCTAAATAAAAAGGCTTCTCGATTAGACATGCCCCAAAAAGTTAGACACTTATTTGGGGCATTTTTATGAGTAAAAAACAGAAGTATAATTTCAATTTTAAGTTACGTCTAGTAACCACTA
>NZ_BAABGR010000036.1:0-3115 GCF_039541675.1 Sphingobacterium thermophilum
GTCCGCCGGTTGTGCCGTGTGCGATGCGGTTCTGGCAATCTGGTTCTTCTTTGGTGCACCTACCATTTGGAACGTATTCAAAAAACAAAAAACAATTACGGCATAAATGTATTCCACTTTATTAGTCTTTCACTCTTTGATTCGTTGGCTTGTACTAGTCTTTATACTGTATTCTATTTACAGGGCCTTTGTCGGCTTGGTCAATGACAGGTCTTTTTCAAAAACGGACAACGCTTTTCGACACTGGACGGCTACGGTTGCGCATATTCAACTAATGATTGGCATCATCCTATATACGAAGAGCCCACTGGTCAAATATTTTTGGAAAGAAAAGGAAAGTAGTTTTCAAAACTTAGAACTGACTTTTTACGGTTTAATTCATATTGTTTTAATGCTAACTGCTATTGTGGTGGTAACAATCGGCTCGGCAAAGGCAAAGCGACAGCAAACGGACAAGAAGAAATTTAAAACAATGTTCGTTTGGTTTACCATTGGATTAATCCTCATTTTCGTAGCCATTCCCTGGCCGTTTTCACCCTTATCAGGCAGACCTTATTTCAGAATATTTTAATGATGAAGAAACTTTTCAACACATCTATCGGACGTTTACGAATCCTTGCCATATTAGAGGGCATATCATTAATTGTCTTGGTTTTTATTGCTGTACCCTTGAAGTACGTTTGGGATATTCCTGGCTTGTCAAAGTCACTTGGCCCCATTCACGGCGCACTTTTCCTGCTGTTTGTGTTTAATGCGTTGCGTGTAGGAGTAGAACAACAGTGGAAATTTAAAGAGATTACCTGGAAGATTCTTGTTGCTTGTTTTATTCCTTTTGGTACGTTTTATATTGACTATAAAATACTTCGTAAAATCGACAAGGAATGAAGCAGACAAATGTTTCAAGTTACCTTCGCACAATCTTTACAAATTCCTGTAAGTACACAATTTATGCTTTCGACATGATATCCTTCAGGTACGGAAAAATGAACTGCCTGTGGCAGGCATTCTATGGTATTGCACTTCTTACACCGAAAATGAAAATGATTTTGGGGAAAAGCCTTATCATCACATTTAATGCAAACTGCAAAATATTGTTTACCATCTTCCGCCACGATTTTATGCACTTGGCCGTCTTCGCAAAAGCGGTTCAGTATTCTGTAAATCGTAGCCCTGTCAATTGCTACATCAATGTTCTTTTCAATTGCATCACGACTCATCGCCTTCCCTGTTCGGGTCAATAGCTCAAGAACTGCATCTTTGGAGGGAGTATTTCTTCTTTTCATTTTAAGCATATTGCACAAAATTAATGCAAAAAATTTGCATTAACTAAATGCAACACTGTCGCATTAATTATTTTATTATTACCTTTGCCCAAAAAGAATGACAAGACGAGAGCTTATAAAACAGTGTGGCTTTGCTTTAACGGCATTGGCAATGCCTTTTCCATTGATAACCTTTTCAAAAGATAATAGTATGACAGACAAAAAACAATTCGATGTAATCATCATAGGCGGCAGCTATGCCGGACTTTCAGCGGCAATGGCCTTGGGGCGTTCGTTAAAAAATGTACTTATTATAGACAGCGGGAAACCCTGTAATCGTTATACCCCACACTCGCATAACTTTATCACGCAGGACGGTTCCGTCCCGGGAGAAATTGCGACAAAAGCCAAAGAACAAGTATTGAAATACGATACCGTGAAATTCCTTGAAGGCTATGCTGCTGAAGGAAAGAAAACCGAAAACGGTTTTGAAATTGCCGTAGAGTCCGGTGAAAGATTTTCGGCCAAAAAACTAATTTTTGCAACCGGTGTAAAAGATATTTTCCCCGATATAAAGGGTTTTGAAGAATGCTGGGGCAAAACCGTTATTCATTGCCCCTACTGTCACGGTTATGAATTTAAAGGAGCTAAAACAGCCGTCATTGCCAATGGCGATCGGGCTTTTCACGTTGCTTCATTAGTCAATAATCTGACCGATAAAATCACGATTGTAACAAGAGGTAAAGCGGATTTCACGGAAGAACAATCTGTCAAACTAAAAAACCATCAAATCAATATTATCGAGAAAGAAATAGAAGAAATCAAACATCAAAACGGGAATATTACTGCGTTGATTTTTGAAGACGGAACGCAAGAAAACTTTGATGCAGCCTATGCCGCAATTCCATTTGAACAACATTGCAAAATTCCACTGGATTTAGGATGCGAAATTACAGAAACGGGACTGATAAAAGTAGATATGTTTCAACAGACAACTGTTCACGGCGTCTATGCTTGTGGTGACAATATCAATCCATTGCGTTCGGTGGCCAATGCGGTTTTCAAGTGGAAATATAACCGGAGCGATGGTGAATCACCGTTTGACAGAAGAAAAATTTTAATGGATAAAATCGTCAAGGAAGTGAATGAAAAAGGTAGATTGGCATTGGGATAATAGTTGAAAGTGTAGTACTATTATAACTTCATTTACTTCTTTTTTTATAAATTAGCAAACGGCTTATGCTAAGGTAGTGACAAACTGAGGCTTTGTGTTTCTATCTCCGCTGCTTCCCAAAGCTGCGAATTTTTAGAAATCATATTAATTCAAATAAAAATGTCCATAACGAAAGAATCAGAATTAACCGGAATGCAAAAAGTGAGCGAAGCGGTTGCTTACACATTGAAGGAAATGCGCAACTATGCAAAACCGGGAATGACAACCAAAGAATTAGACGACTTCGGGGCAAAAATACTTTCAGGCTTCGGAGCAAAATCCGCACCGTATCTGACTTATGGTTTTCCAGGTTGGACTTGTATCAGTGTGGACAATGAGTTTTGCCACGGCATTCCGTCCGAGAAAAGAATACTGAAAGAGGGCGATTTGGTGAACATTGACGTTTCCGCCGAACTCGACGGCTTTTGGTCGGACAACGGAGGCTCATTCGTACTTGGAGAAGACGTCAACCAACATCAAAAATTGGTGGATGCATCCAAAGAAATCCTGCAAAAAGCCATCCGTAATATTAAGGGTGGCGTAAAAATTTCAGAAATCGGACACATCATGGAAACCGAAGCAAAAAAAAGAGGCTTCAAGGTTGTTAAAAATTTGGGTGGACACGGCATCGGAAGGAGTT
>NZ_BAABGR010000036.1:3240-24776 GCF_039541675.1 Sphingobacterium thermophilum
TAGAAAAAATTCTGTAGTTGCCATTGAAACGTTTATTTCTACAACTTCAACCTATGCAACAGAGTTAAATGACGGTTGGACCATGGTAGGAAACAAAGGCGGTTTTATGGCGCAACACGAACATACAATCGTTATTACCGATGGAAACCCCATCATACTGACCGAAATGAATGGGATTTGGGATTAAAATGGAATTAAAAACACCTTCCGCTAATAAGGTATTCCCAAAAGCGGGGTTAATGTGCTAAATTCAAAGTTTATGCTTCTACCAAAGTTTCTGCTTGGTTGACAGTGAATCGCTTCGATTTCCCCGCCTTCGGCAATACCCAAAACGTTATGTGCAATGCTACCAAACCACTGCAGAAAGACAACCATAAGCCAGTTTGACAATTATTTAATCCCTTGAACAATTCTTTTTCTATGCTGATAACCCCATTTCTCCATAGCAACCAAAACATCATTTAAACTGTGACTATATTCGGTCAATTCATATTGTACCGTTATAGGTTTGGTATCGCAGACTTTTCGGATGACCAATCCGTTCATTTCCAGTTCCTGTAATTCTTTGGACAAAATGCGTGGAGAAATCCCTGCTTCCCTTGACAATTCATTAAACCCTTTTTTACCGCTTCGTAAAACCGAAATCAATACCAGCTTCCATTTTCCACCTACTACATCTAACGTATCTCTGATAGCCATTTTGGCTTTTGAGCAACTTTCTACCGTGTGTTTTGCCATATACTATTCTTTTTGTAAGTACTATCCTTTTTGTAACAAATAACAAAGGTATAGTATTTATTCTGAATTTTGCATCAGAATTTAAAAATTAAAATTATGTCACAAAAAGCAATCAAAATCACAGGATGGACATTGACCATCATTTTAGGACTTGTGTTTACAATGAGTGCATTTCTGAAGCTCACGCAAAACGAAACGGCTTTGGCGCAGGCTTCTTCGTTCGGAATTGATGCCACCACGTATCAGTTCATCGGGATTATCGAAATAATCTCTCTGATACTCTTCATTGTTCCGAGAACAGGAATTTTGGGTACAATGCTGTTAGTAGCCTATTTGGGTGGAGCTATTGTCACACATTTGCAACATCAACAACCGATAGCAATGGCGGTTATTTTTCAAATGCTACTTTGGATTACGGCGTTTATTCGTTTCCCCGAACTGAAGCAAAGAATTTTTTCAACCAAAAAAATACAACAATTATGATCCGCAGAAACATTTCAAAAATAACCCAAAACCATTGGCATAATGGTTTCTTGGGAACAGGACATCGTGCAATGGCGGTATTGGATGGTGTATCTTACAAAGACAGCGACCCTTTTATTTTATTTATGGACGACAGCCTGAACCTTCCTGGTGGAGAACCCGTAGGAGGAGCACATCCACACGCTGGGTTTGAAACCTTAAGCTTGGTTTTGGAAGGCAATGAAAGAGATTGGAAAACGGGAAGTTTTGAACTGATGACCGCAGGAAAAGGCATTATCCACACTGAAGAAATCACTTCCGAACAAAAACTTCGTATGCTGCAAGTGTGGTTGGTATTACCGCCCGAAAAGCGATATACACAGCCTTTCTTACAAAAAATATTGTTGGAAGAAGTACCAAAAATTAAAACCGATACATACGAAATTCGTGTGTATAGCGGAAGCAGTAACGGATTGACTTCGCCATTAAAAAACCATACGCCATTTACTTTGGTGGACTTTAGGTTAGAAGAAAAAGCTGTGGTAACACAAGAAATTCCATCGCACTACAATGGTTTGGTATATGTATTAGAAGGCAGTGTTAAAGCAGGAGACAAAATCATCAAAGCTGAACAGGCAGGTTGGCTTGAAAAAATCACAGAAAATGGTGAGAGCGAATTACAATTTGAAGCATTGGAAAACGACACCCATTTTGTGTTGTATGCCGGACAGCCTCATAATGTTCCTGTGGTTCATCACGGACCTTTTGTAGCAGATACCATGGAAGACATCGCAGAGATGTATCGAGATTTTCGTCAGGGAAAATTTCCACATTTGAACGATTTGCCAAGTGAACAAAAAATCACTTCCTTTTCAGAAACGAGGAAATCTATTATCAATTAAAAACAAAAATAAAATGAATTTCAAACAATATGACGATGGCAAAGAAGGGAGATTCTTTGTTATCTTAGACAACGGAATGGAAGCAGGGTGGATTCAATACAAATGGTTGGACAACGGCAACCTGCTTGCCAATGGTACAAGGGTTTACGAAGAATTTAAAAACCAAAAATTGGGTATTCCGCTTTTCAATAGATTGGTGGAATTTGCGGAAGAAAGTAAAACAAAAATTTATCCGCTATGTCCGTTTGTGGTCAAAACCTTTGCCCGGCATCCCGAACTAAAACATCTTTTAGCGGATGATTATTTGCAAGAACAAGAAACAACGACAAACTCAAAGATTAGACTTGACTAAAAACACCTACTGCTAACAAAGGTAACCGTTGCACAACTCCCTAAAAATCTCAAAAACTAAAAATATTGACCTCAATACAGCTTCATTACGGAGCTGTTTTTTTATGGCAATGAAATTTTAAGTAGAAAATTGAGTGGCTAATTCAGGCTAAAACTCAGTCGATAAAGGTCTATTTTTCGTGAAAAATGGATACCCTTGGGAATATTATGGTAGTTGATAAGTGTACCTAAAACGGGTACGACTGTGCTACTCCGCCACTTTACCAACCTCAGGCACCAAGTTCTGTAAACTAACTTGGTAAAAAAGTTCGGGGGTAAAATGTTTGCGTCTTTGCATACAACTATAACGCAAAAACACTATCGCTTAGCATGCCCCAAGCCATTTTTTTTATTTATTTTTGAGTTGTGCAACAAGCACACGGGTTTTGCAAAAGTGGCGGTTCCGTTCTCCGCAGACAGTTTTGTGGTTAATGAAACATTTGTTCTCCGCATCAACATTAGTGGTGAAAATCGCCACCTTCGCCAAGCCGCCAAACGTCAGGCTGTGAAAAAAACCGCTTTTCCCTAGATTATCAATTTTCACAAAGCGATATCCTTGTTTTAAGCCAATCTAAATTTTGATGTGTTTTGGTTAGTTCTAAAAATGATTGTGGCTAAAAACCGCTTTAAATAGGTCGTTTTTATAAAAAGCCAAGCCTTTCTCTTGAAAGGCGTGTTCCAAGCTTGAAGTTTGGCAATTAAATCGGGTACACCAAGGATGTTGATGCTTCGTTTGATGTTGTAAACCAACATGATTAAACTGTGTTCTCCATTCACTTTTTCTAAGCCTCGTAGATTGGTATAATACATATTCCACTGTCGCTTGATCGTGCCAAAGATATGTTCATTGATCTCTTGTCGCTGGCGATATAAGGATGCATTGGCTTCGTAATTCTCTTTGTTGCGTTCGACATATTCAGCATATTCACTTCGCTCTATCTCCCTTCGTCCATCGTGCCGACCTGTACACAAATGCTGGGCTGCACACGTTAAACAGGAGAATGTTCGGTATTTTTTAAACTGATAACTAACATCATTATCACGCTTTTTGCGGTGCAATCTACCTGTAGTACAGAGTTGATTTCTATATTTGAAATACGAATTACTTTCTAAATTCATTTTTTGTAAAAATTTCAAAAACTAAAAAAGTCAAACTACCACTTTTTGGGATCTATTATATTACTACACGACAGCTATAGATGAAACATTTTGCAAAAAATAAATACGATCAACTTTCCACATCCATGTGATTTGAACGTTCTGAACTTTTCGAACTTCTTAACGAGAAGTTTCATTCACGTTTGGTCATATATCCGGGAAGTTCCGTACATATTACGCCATCTTTTTATTTTAGCCATGTCGTTTACATAGATAAAAAAAACCTATAGCTTGTGATTTTTTTGCCGATTATACGCCAGTTACCGATTTGATAGATAAAAACCAAAGATTTAAAGAAACTTCCTATTAGAAATTTTTTGATAAAGATTTCACCGCAGATTTGGGATTGAAAACCACTTCTTTCGATCTACTGCTTTCAATGTTTGCCGGAAAACTGATAGATTATTGCGAACCATACGTAAAACCAGGAGGTCTTATACTTACTTATAGTGTGTTTTCTGACAATCTATGTATGAAAGAATGCCGAGAGAATTACGAACTTATCGGCTATATAAAACGGAAAAAAAAATCAATATTATCTATATACTGAAAGTAAAGTTACAAAAGCGAATAAATCCAAATTACAACCCAAGCATAATAGATGGGAATATATAGATAATGAATGTTATTACCTTTATCGAAAATCAAAAAAATAGATTGGCTTTCGATTGCGTAGTAAAATTACCTTTTTATTTAAGTTTGAGATAAAAATCGTTTTGGATTTCTCCAAGAAGTTATCTTGTAAGTTGTAACAATCTGTATGGAAAACAAAATACCTCAATGACATTGAGGTACTTTATCTTAAATAAAAAGATTATAAAAATTACATAGTAAAAGTAAATTCGGGCTTTTCTTCCAATTGTTTCAATGCTTTTTGCCATGCTTGATTTTTCAATTCGGGTATAGCGGTACCTTCTACTCTGTAAGTGACTATATCGGTAATACCCATAAATTGGAATACATATTTTAAGTAACTCTCAGTAAAATCAAACGCTTGCATTTCTTTATCGGAATAGACACCACCAGAAGCGATAATGAGATATACTTTTTTATTTTGTAGCAGACCAATAGCTCCTTTTTCGGTATAGCGAAAGGTAATTCCACTACGAGCAATTTGATCAATCCATGATTTGAGTGTGGCAGGAATAGTAAAATTGTACATCGGCACTTCTACAATGAGTACATCAGCTGCTAACAACTCCTCTATTGCTTGATCGGAATAAGCTCTTGCGAGTTTTTGTTCGTCAGACAATTGGTCTATAGGTGTAGCAAAAGCTTGTATATGCTGTTGTTGAAGATATGGCGGTGGATCGAGCGTAAAATTTTTTTCCACGAGCTGTACCGGATTCTCTTTTTTCAATTTATCTATCAAAGCATCACCCAAACGGATGCTATAACTATCTTTTTCTCTAAAACTTGATATCAATCGTACTATATTCATACTTGCTTTCATTTTATTGATACAAAGTTCTTACAATGAGATATTTTTTTCGTCAAGCATTACCTAAAGGAAAGTAGTAACCTGGAGGAAAGTGAGTATAGAATCCATACAAGTTTTGGTATTATTTGCCCGATATGACTTTCTTGCGATGCGTAGTGCCCCATTCTTCGAGTGCATTCAGGACTTTGTCTAACGTTCGACTATAAGGTGTTAGCGAATAATGTACAGTAATGGGTTTGGTTTTTTGTTCTTCACGAAATACAAGTCCATTCAATTCCATTTCTTGCAATTCTTTGGATAAAATTTTTGGGGAAATACCCGCCTCCCGAATCAGTTCATTAAACCCTTTCGGACCGTCTTGCATTATAGAAATAAGCACAAATTTCCATTTTCCACCAACAACATCTAAGGTGTCTTGAATGGCTAATTTGGCTTTTTTGCATTGCTCTATCGAATGATTATCCATAGACTGTATCTATTCAAATGTTTTTTGTACCTAAAAATTACTAAAAATATTTTTTTATAAAACGAAATGAGGAAGCAGTTTTTTTATTCAAATAAATTTTATTATAATAAAAAGCCAAGTGTACCACAAGGATTTCCAAATTAATATCAGCTCACACAGAAAACTTTTTATTCGATTTTTTTTCTTTTTTTAGTTAGTTTTTTTTGTTTGTTAGTCCAAATTATAAAACCCGTAATGGGTAATGAGGCACATATCAGGGAGGCGACAAAATACATGATTTTGGTAAAAATTCCACCAAAATTTCCTACGTGTAAGTCGTAATTCATTCCCGCCATACGATCCCCTAATTTTGCATGAGCCGAACTCTTTACTTCTGTGATTTGTCCATCTTTCTGATTGAAATAATACCAAAGGTATCGTCCCGTACGGTCTTTTTTCAATCGTACTTGTATATCTTGTACCTCGGCATTTTTTTTCAAGCGAATAGACATCATGTCTGCTTCGGAATGTTTTTGCAATACATATTTCAATGCATTGTCTAAAGTATGGGATGTGGGTTGAGGTACGAAATCAAACGTCTGATGCATAGCTACATTTGAGCCCTCGAGTTGATTGAATGTATATATATAAGTAGATTTCAGTGACGGATACGCAAATACCAGTCCTGTAAATCCAAGCAATAAAGCGATTAACAAACTATAAAATCCCAGCACGTTGTGAAAATCATAATTGAGTCGCTTCCACTTCGCACTCCAATCCAGACGGAAATGTTTTCTGATTTTCTTTCGTGTCCATTTTTTGGGCCACCATAATACGAGTCCACTTAGAGTAAGAATCACAAATAAAATGGTAGAAATAGCCACCACGGACTTACCTATTTTTTTACCGAGCAAAAGATTCAGATGCATTTGCAAAATCAATTGAAAAAATTCTGTTTTGGAATTTTCTATTTTTTGAATCTCACCATTATACGGATTTACAAATACTCGTTTGTTGTACACAAAATAAGAAGCATAAGTCCAAGCGTCTTCGTCGGTCTGCACAGCTCTAAAAACCCAAGTTCTATTTTTCGCTGGATACAAATCGATTCGCGTGATTTCTTCATCTTCTAATAAAGCTTTTTGTGCAATCTCAGTTAAAGTAGAGACCGGCAAAGGTTGAGAAGAATCATTAGGAATAGGCGTATTCAGATAATATTTTTCAGGATAAAACATCAGTTTGAGATCGTCATGAAATACATAAATGCTGCCAGTAAGGCTGATGATAACAATCACCAACCCTGACAGCAAACCCAGCCATTTATGTATCCATAAAATGGTTTTCTTTATCATTTTAGAATTTGAAATAGACATTTATATTTGCAGTCATACCGTTTCCAAGAACATATTCTGCATCCAGCGCTCGATATTGACTTACCGTAGGAAAATATTTGCGATTGAATATGTTTTCCACACCTAAACTTACACGCCATTGTTCATGAATTTGATAACTTCCTGAGAAATTAAACAAATGAATGGCTGAAATTGGACCTTCGCTATTGTTGTATTTGCCATTGTCTTTAGGAGCAAAACGATCTCGGGCACCTGTGTTTATCCAGAAAAGTTGTAGATTCCATAATTCAGTAGGTCTATATGTAAGATATCCTGTCAATTTGGGTGGTGAGATACGAGAACCGTTGAGATACACTTCCGAACCGTCGTCTAGAGTAGCTTTTCCTTCTACATATGCATAACTACCACCTATAGAAAGCGTTGGGAGCACACGAGCATCTAAGGCTACTTCAAAACCTTTTACTTTTTCTGGTTCGCGTTGTGGCATAAGATAGCCGCCCACATCTACTAAGTTTACTCCTAAATCTGAAGTGCTGATATAATATGATGCCGAGAGATTGAATATGGAGTATCTACTTGAGAAACCTATTTCGTAATTGTTGGTAATAATAGGATCTGTGGCTAAATTTTCTAAAGTATTTTCAGTAGCTCTACGCAAAATTCTTCCCAATTCGTTGATAGCAAAACCTTGAGAAAAACTCACAAACGGATTGAAATATGCGTATTTGGTATAACGCAAACCGGCATTAAACATCAACGCACTATAAGGGATATCACCACCAGACACAAAAATACTACCTTCTCCGTCTGGACCAGTAGCTATGGTATTGAAATCTTTTACTTTTACATTAGCATTTTCGTATCTCACGCCACCTTTGAAAATAAGATGATTAAAGAAATCCATTCGCAATTGAGCATAAGGAGCTACATTGACCATATTCATTTTGGGAATATACACACGTCCATCTGTAAGTTCTTGATAAGTAATATCATTGAGTATATCCAATCCATAGGTTACTTCAGCAAAATTGCTATTTACCGCAAAAGGCGTATTGAAATTGATGCGAATACCTTTTTTATCCGAATTGATCATGGTTTGTCCCGGACCATACCAAGCAGTACCCGATGCTACATATCTATTCATTGAAGAAAACGAATTGAAATAAGCAGTTACATCCAATTGGGTATTGACAAACAATTGATCGTGTGTATATGTCAACATCGCATTGTGATTGTATGGCGTACCAGCTGGTTTTCCAGGTTCTTCACCGGGAACTCCTATGGTTGGTGTTTGTCCGTACACACCATTCTCACTGATATACTTGGCATGTTGTGTACTACCGTAGTAATTGTACATCCATTGCAAAGCAGCATGCGTATTTATCTGATATCTCATTTTTAGAAATGCATTGTACTGATATACATTAGACAAACCATCGGTTTGACCCAACGGTTTTCCGTCTGCATCGCGTTGCAGTCCTGTATAATCTATACTACCACCAAAGGTATAGTCCCATTGATTCTTTCTTCCAGAAAAATAATGTCCTACTCGGTATCCCCAAGTATCTTTACCATGTAACGGATTGAAAGAGGTACCTACGACAGATTGTCCTCCAAAAAACTGAGCATTTTTATTCTTTTTGGTAATATAATTAATGATACCTCCACCTGATCCATTTCCATAAATAGAGGTCGCACCTTTAATGACTTCGATACGTTCAATTACTAAAGGATCTATAGTACGCAAATCTCGCGAGCCATTCATTAATGGTGTAGATTGTGGAATACCATCTACCAACACCAATACAGCTCGTCCTCGCAATGTCTGCCCGGCATTGGTAGCTTTGTTGGTTGTAGTTCCTAATCCAGGAACTGCATTACCTAAGATGGCAGAAAGATTGGATGTAATATTGCTTTGAGCTTGTATATCTTGCTGATTTAAAATCGTAACTGAAGATGGTACTGTAGAGATATGTTCGGGTTTTCTACCTGCTGTAATCACAATTTCATCTAACACATTTTCTTGTTCTGGGAAAACAATATCATAGTGACTAGCAATATCGGTTAGTGGTATTTCTACATACTGATTGGGATAACCGATAGCAGAAAATAGAATGGTCTGTCCAGCTATCAAATTCGGATCCGCATGGGCTATACCCTCTACATTGGTTTGTGCTATAATGCTATCATTAACTATCAACGCTACATTTTCTAATAAATTTTTCTGAGAAGAAACTTGAAATTGAACACTTTGTGAATATACGGGTGTAAACTTAGCTATGCATAGTAGCCCTAATAGAGCCCATCGCCAGAGTTGAAACGACTTTTGGGTACTGATACCTCTATAATTCGCAGTCATTATAGTTTTTATTTAGATTAATTAAAATTAATGCAAATATATACCCTTTTCATTTTTTAAACAATATTTTATTAATATTATTTTTAATAATTCTAAATAAAACATTTATTTCTTTTCCAATTTTCTTATTTTGCTACATCACATTAACAAAGTGCACCTTTCGTCATGTGGTATCATACAATTTAATATTCTTTATGACCTTTTTATTTTTATGATTTCAAAAAAAGTAGTGAGTATATGTCTAAGATTGATTTTAATTAAAAAAGAAAACTGCATAAAAAAAATAAAATTACCTCAAATGTTACCTCAAATGAATCACACAGAACTACTTGAAAATGAAACAAAAAAAAACCGATAGCCAAAATATCTATCGGTTTTCATTTATACTTACTATTTCTTACACATTTTTCACAGAAATAATTTTCACTGGACAAGCTTTAGCCACTTTATCACACACATCAAAAGCATCTTCTATCGGCGTTTTATATGTAAAAAAACCTCTTTTTTCCTGTGATTTGAGTAAAACTGACTTGCCGTCTTTTTTAGACATGCGAAAAAATTCTGGTGCAAATTCTTCGCAATAATTGCAACCTATGCATTTATCTCTTTGTAAAGTAATGACTATCATTGTTCTTTAACTACTTTGTACAATTTATCCGAAGGACGCACTTTGAAAGGTGTTTTGAAAGTTACCACATCCGATTTTTCCGCTTGTGTAGCACCTTCTTTATTTTCTACAACCAATGTTTCCACAACCAATTCTTGCGAACCTGTAGTAGGTCCTTGAATCAGTACGGTATCTCTAACTTTTAGGTCGTAGCTTTCTATCAAGAATTCAGCAACGTCAATTTTTGTGTAATATTTGGTGTTTTTGCCTATATACACTTTTTTCTGAGTAGCTATAGAGCCAGGCGTGGGCGACCATTCTCCTAGTTTTTGACCTAAGTAATAACCCGACCAAAAACCGCGATTATACACCGTTTTGAGACGTTCCATCCACTGGGCTACTTTTTCAGGACTATAGGTTCCTGCAGCTACAGCATCAATAGCTTCGCGGTAGCATTTGGTAACAGTAGCCACATATTCGGGTGCTTTACCTCTCCCCTCTATTTTTAGTACCTTAATACCCGCATCTATGACTTGGTCTAGAAAATCTAGCGTACACAAATCTTTAGGTGACATGATGTATTCATTGTCAATTTCCATTTCAAAACCAGAATCTTGATCTATCACAGTATATTTTTCGACAATTTTGCTTACAAGCACCTCGATTTGCCGAAGAATTGTGCGAATGCAAACTCATATAACATTTGCCCGAAACAGCCATACACAAGGCTCCGTGACCAAAAATTTCTATCTCTACCAATCGACCTGAAGGACCTTTTACTTGCTCTTTTTCTATTTGTGAGCAAATCTTTTTCACTTGATTCAAGCTCAATTCTCTACTCAACATCATCGTATCTGCAAACATGGCGTAAAATTTTACAGTTTCTATATTGGTAATATTGACTTGTGTAGATATATGCACTTCCATGCCTATCTGTCTGGCGTAGGCAATCACCGCCTGATCCATTGCGATTACGGCTGTGAGATCGGCTTCTTTGGCTTAGAGTCCCATGATAAGCTTCTATGTCAGCATTTTCTTCCGGTGTTGCTATGTGTGTAAACTCTTGTAATACACCGATTAAAGAAAGATATTCTCTTACATTTTTGGCGATAAATTGACTACCATTATCCGATCTAATCACTGCATTTTTAGGGTAATCTAACTCATCAAAAAGTTCTGATAGTAGTTCTATTACCTGCTTTTGTTTAATATTAAAGCTGAAGTAGTCTTTTACTATTCTTCGAGTATGTACATCAATTACAGAAAGTAAATAAGCATTTTTCCCTTTTTGTGGTATCTATACCTTCTTAATATCCATTTCAATACACTCTAAGGGTCTTGTAGTCTTTACTTTACGATGCTTAACATACTTCTTGTCTGAGTGATCTCTAGCTATACGAGTTTGTAAAAGCTTAGCAGCTTTCATGATACGGTATACTTTTTTGTGATTAATAGTATACCCATCGCGTTTAAGATACTCGCTCATTATGCGATAACCACAATCCATAAAATCATCCTCTAAAAGTTTTTTAATTGACTCTACAACAGTATGCTCATTAACCCAGCCTTGGGTTTTATGATAGGTTAATAAAGTAGCTTTATTACCTTTTGGTTTGCCAGACCCCTTGAAATAGTACGTACTATCACTTAAGCCAACCCAATGAATTAGTTTAGCTTTACTTATGTGATATTTAGTATAAAAGTAGTCTACCAGATCTTTTTTGGATCGGATGTCCCAAACTTTTTTTAGTAGTTCGCGTTGAACTTCTAATTCTATTTCTTTATCACTTAGTAGTTTACGAAGAATCTTATTCTCTTCTTCTGCTTTTTTAAGTTCTTTTGATTTGTCAGAAACAGCAGGCATTAATCCTGATTCTCCTTGGGAATCGAATTTCTTCTTCCATGCGTAAAAGTACCTGTACTTAAACTGTGTTTACGACAAGTCTCTATTGCCCCATTTTCTTCTGCTTCTTGTAAAATTGATAGCTTATCTGATAAGCTCCATTGCTTGTATTTCATAAGTCCAAAGTTATGTAATTAATTTATTAATTTAACTCCAGCTTATTTAGGGGCTAATATAAAAATCGGGTAATAAACGGTACGGTAATTTGAAGATTTTACTCATTAATATTCTACAATACGTATCGTTTGTTAACCCATTGTCATTGTAGATATCAAATTGAGTATTCTCTGCAATTTCCTTTGGGACTGCTGAAAACGCTGTAAATACTACATATTTTTTGATTTGGTAATTATGAGGCATTATAAATTATAATGCCTCACAATTTTATATCTTTATTAATCACTTATCCTTTCTATACGCCATATAAAACACCGTTGGCAAAACGGTAAATGATAAGACCAAACAAATCATCAATCCGCCTACAATCATAATCGCTAAAGGTTTTTGAATTTCAGAACCCATTCCGGTAGAAAGTGCTGCTGGTAATAATCCCATCGATCCCATAAGCGCAATCATTACAACAGGGCGTATTCTACTTTTAACACCATTAACTATTGCTTCTTTTAATTGCATTTTATGTTTTAAATTATCTCGAATAACACCAATTAGAACAATTCCATCAATTGTTGCTACTCCAAAAAGAATAATAAAACCTATTCCCGCAGATATACCAAAAATAGTTCCTGTTATCCAAAGCGAAATAAATCCTCCAATAAAAGCAAAAGGCAGTGTTAATGCAGCTATCGCTGTGTCTTTTACATTTCCGAAATTAGTATACAGTAATAATAAAATCAAAACTAACGAAATCGGAACAACCATTGCTAATTGTTTTGCTGCGCGCTCTTTACTTTCGAATTCACCAGCCCATTCCATGTAATTTTCTTTCGGTAATTTAACTTCTTTGGCCACTACTTTCTTCGCTTCATCGATTGTACTTCCTAAATCACGACCTTCTATACTGAATCCTACACCGATATAACGACTATTTCCTTCACGGTAAATAAACGCAGGACCTGTTTTGTAGCCAATCGTAGCTATTTCCTGTAAAGGAACATTGTTCCCGTTACTTGTCGGAATCAAGATATTTCCAATTTTCTCAGGAGTATCTCTATAAGCTTCCTGAAAACGAAGAATAACATCAAACTGTCGATCATTTTCATAAAACTTAGTAGCAGCTTGTCCTCCAATAGTCATTTCTATCACGGCTTGCACATCGGCAGTATTGATGCCGTAGCGCGCCATTTTGGTATCGTGTAATTGAATTTTTAATTCGGGCAAACCAATGCTTTTAAACACATTGATGTCGGTAATACCTTCTACTTTTTCAATGGATTTTGCTACTTTGTTGGCGTAGCGTTCTAAATCGTACAAATCATCCCCGAAAATTTTAATCACCAAGGAACTTTTTACACCGGCCACATATTCTTCCACGTTATCTTGAATAGGTTGCGAAAATCCAAATACAATTCCTGGATAATGATTCAGTTTATCTCGCATCTCTTGAATAATCTCTTCTTTTGAAACCTTGCGCTTCCAATCTTTTTTATCTTTTAATTGAATATTAAATTCAATATTGAAAAATCCTGTTGGATCTGTTCCATCATTTGGACGACCTGTTTGTGTTAAAATAAAATCAATTTCATCACAATCTTTCTGCATCAACTCTTTCATCTCTTTTGTTAATCGAGTTGATTCTTGTAAATTAACACTATTTGGTAAAGTTGCACGAATGTAAATTGCTCCTTCATTCAATTTCGGAAGAAATTCTGATCCATAATGCGAGAACTTAAACAGACAAAGAGCTAAAATACCTAAAAAGATTCCTATTGTTGCTTTTTTATAACGAAATGCACTTTCATATAATCCGAAAATAGTTTTCTGAAAAAATCGAGTAATAAAGTTCTCTTTCTCCTCCATATTTTTCTTAAAAAGCAACTTACACATTGCAGGAACATAAGTTAGACTTAATATTAAAGATCCTAATAATGCGTATCCTAATGTAAATGCTAAAGGAGAGAACATTTTACCTTCTACTTTTTGGAATGAAAATATCGGTAATAAAGCAACTATTAAAATAATAAGAGCAAAGAAAATATACGAAGCTACACTACCAGCACTTTTTTTAATTGCACCCAACTTGCTCATTTTCGCAAAACGTTCTGCTCCTACTTTATGTTGCATTGTAGCTAAAGCAACAAAAACTGTTTCTACAATTACCAAAGTTCCTTCTAATAACAATCCAAAATCCAATGACCCCATTGAAATTAAATTCGCTGGTAATCCTTGTATTTTCAACATAATAATGGCAAACAAAAATGCTAATGGAATTACGGATGCTACAATAAATGTTGATTTCCAATTATATAAAAAAACAAAAACAATTAATGACACCAATAAAATACCTTCAATAATATTTTTAGAAACCGTATGTACTGTATTATCCACCAATTTGGTACGATCCACTACCGTTTCGATTTTCACATTGTCGGGTAAAGTACGTTCGTTCAGTTCCTCGATTTTTTGTTTCAAATTACTAATGACTTCCGAAGGATTTTCGCCTCTAAGCATAATCACAATACCTTCCACTAAATCGTCTTGCTCGTTGTAGCCCACTTGTCCCAAACGCGGTTTACTTGACACGACCACTTCCGCTACGTTTTTAATTAAAATGGGTGTAGAACCGTTTAATTTCACCGTAATATTTTCGATGTCTTGGATTTTATCTAACAAACCAACCCCACGTACCACATAGGCTTGATCGCCTTGTTGAATCACATCTCCACCGACATTAATATTCGATTTTGAAACCGCTTCGTACACATCCAAAGGCGATAAATCGTAGTTTTTCAATTCCGTCGGATTGATTTTGATTTCGTACGTTTTTTCTTCTCCACCAAAACTCACCACGTCGGCCACTCCAGGTACCGAAAGCAATTCACGCTCGATCACCCAATCTTGAATGGCTGTCACTTCTTTAATCGGCAAATCGGATTTAATTACATAACGGAAAATTTCACCTGTAGCACCCGAAGGCGGTTCAATAGAAACATCAGCACCTTGCGGTAAATCGACTCCACTTAATTTATTGGATACATATTGTTGCGCATAAAAATCATCGACTCCATCTTCAAATTGTACGGTTACCACCGATAATCCGAACAAGGAAATCGAACGAATGTTGGATTTATGCGGAATGCTGTTCATTACTTTCGAAATCGGCAAGGTCACCAATTTTTCCATTTCTTCGGCACTTCGTCCCGGCCATTGCGTAATGATACGCGCTCTGGTATTGGTTACATCCGGAAAGGCTTCAATCGGTGTATGTTTTAAGGCATAAATTCCACCAAAAAGCAGCGCTAAAGTGGCAAACAAAACAAATGTCGTATTGCGTAACGAGAAGGTTACGACGGATTGTACTAATTTCTGCATTGGATTATTTGTTTAATTCTTCCACTAAAAGCAAAGCGTTAGAAGTGATGATCTTTTCGTTCTTTGCAAATTTTTCTGCGACATAAGTGAATTCAGCATTGGAAGCGATGGGCGTAATTTTGCGCACTTCCAAATTGCAATCATCTTTGTATACCACCACATATTCTTTATTATTTTCAAACACTTTGGCTGAATTTGGAATAGCAAAAGCAGTCCCAATCACATTTTCCTTGTCGATGATGATGTCGGCACTTAAACCAGGCATTAGGTTTAAATCTTGATTTTCTAAAACCACGCGTGCTTTGATGACGTGTTCGTTATCATCGAATACATTGTAGATTTTATCAATTTTTCCGGTATAAATGCGGTCAGGGAAAGCAACGGTTTTCACTTTTACGTGATCGCCTTGTTTAACATATTTCAGGTTACTTGCATAAATGTTGACCATAACCCAAACTTGTTTTAGGTTGGAAATCGAAAACAAAGCTTCGTCTGCGTCATTGGAAATTGACTGACCCGAGCTGATGTTTTTCTGTACGATGTAGCCATTTTTAGGCGAAAGAATTTGGAATTGTCCATCACCAATAGCACGGTACATACTCAAGGTTGTATTCACTTTATCCAACTCGATTTGAGCGGCACGTAATTCGTGTTCTAAAGCCGAAACTTCGGGTTGAGCAGCCATACCATCGTTTAATAATTCTTTTTTGGATTGGATTTGCTTTCGCAAAAGGTCGATTTGGTTTTGGTAATAGCGACGTTCTTGCGTCATCGATTGCACTTCTGTCGATTTGACTACCGCTAACACTTGACCTTGACGCACATAATCTCCCAATTCGAAATTGACTTTCGTCACAATCCCTTGTAATAAACTTTTATAAGCCACTAAATCATTTTCGTTGTATTCCACTTTTCCCGAAAGTGTCAGTTGTTCGTGAATCGGTTGTTCTGAAATCGTGGAAATGGTCGTTGATTTCTTTAATTGTTCGTTTAAACAGAACGATTCTTTCTTGTCTGTTTCAACTGGCTTTTCTTCTTCTTTTTGCTGACAGCTGTTGAGAATAAAAATAAATGCCGCTAAAATGTATATGGATTTGTTCATACGATTAAAAATCTTGTCCTACGATATATTGTAATTCTTCGAAAGTGTTTTGATAGGTTTGTTGCAATTGCAAATACGCTTGATTGGCTTCGCGATAGGCTTGGGTAAAATCTATAAATTCTAACAAAGTCACTTGCTTATTTTGCAGATGCTTTTTGTAATTCTCCAACATTTGTTTTTGATTCTCCAATTGAGCGTTGGGCCAATTTTCAATCATTTTTTCCATTCGTACCAATTGATTTTGCAGTTGGTGAATGGATTGGGTTAGATTATTTTCTAAAGATTGTTTGTTCAATTGTTGTTGTTGAATTCCTATTTCAGCGGCTTTGATATTTCCTTTGTTGCGATTGAAAATGGGCAAATCGAAGCTCACACCAACCCCCACAAAATCATTCATAATATTTCCACCTCGATCGTAATTCATTTGAACTCTTATATCTGGCGTTTTTTGAGCTTTTTCTATATCCAAGAGTTGTTTTGCTTTTGCCTGTTCGTTTTCTTGTCGTTTTAATCCAATATTTTGTTGTTGAGCGATTTCTATAAGATTAAGCGGTAGTTTTTTAGAAAGATGCAGCTGATTATTTGGAAACGAAATGTGCTCGATTTCTAAAACAGGATTATGCGTTAAGATTCGGAGTGTATTCAACGCTTCGAAACGTTCATTTTCCAATTCGATTTGCTCTTTTTGTAAGGCAATTAATTCGGTTTGTACACGATAGAAATCAGCAGTTGCGATATTTCTCAATTGCGCTTGACGATGGTATTGTTCGCTCATTTGCGAGTACAAGTCTACTATTTCCTTCAGCTGTTGCTCTTCTTGCTGAATACGATTTAATTGATAAAAAGCCAAACGCAGGTCTTTGCGTAATTCGCGCAAAGTTTCTTCATAATCTAAAGTGGCAGATTGTTGTTCCAATTGTTTTAAGGCAACCCGTTTTTTACGCTTACCTGCGGTTTCAATTAATTGTTCTAATTCGACTGCTATTTGTTGATTTTGACCATATTTCCCAAACAAATACGGTTGTGTTTCTACATTGTAGGTTTTCCAAAGGTTTACTTCCGAAATGGACAGGGTTGGGTTAGGCAATAACTTTTCCTGAATAATTTCAGCTTGGGCTTTATCAATATTGTATTTTGACGCCAACAATTGCGTATTGTTTTGGATAAATTGATTCTCGAGATCGGCTAAGGTGAAAGTTTGTGCTTGTATTTCAGATGCTGCACAAACGATAGCCACAGAAAATAAAAGATGCTTCATATATAGATTTTAACAAAGGCCAAATCTATATATCTAAGATTAAAGGGAATTTTAATGTAGATTAGAAAATGATTAGAATTAGCCTAAAAAGTTAAGCGCATAATACTTCCTTTGGGTTGATTGGGTAAAATGTCCAATTCGATGTGATGGATTTTAAAAATAATATCGGCAATGGATAAACCGATACCTTTTCCTTGATAGTTCGTTGTATTTTTTCCTCGGAAGAAATTTTGACGAATGTTCGGTAAATCGTTGGGATCAATTCCAATTCCGGTATCTTTAATCTGAAGAATTAGTCGATTTTCAGAAGTTGTGAATTGAATTTGAACTTGTTGGTTATCGGAATACTTGATCGCATTCGAAATTAAATTCCCGATGGCTAAATTCAACAATTGATTATTCCCATTCACAGTGAGCATTTGGTCGTTGACTACATCCAAATCCACTTTAATATCGGCTTGGTGATAGATGATTTGGTTTTCCACTATTTCCCAGATGACTTCGTCGATGCGAACGGGCGATAATTCGAAATTGGTTTTCGCACCAGAAAGTAGCATCATTTGATCGATGGTTTCTTGCAAATCGGTGGTGTATTGTTTCAGCTGTTGTAATACGCTTTCATACTCTTCTATCGTACGCCCTTTTTGTTTGGTCACTTCCAACGTACCCATTAATGCGGTAATGGGTGTACGCAATTCGTGGGAAACATAATCGATAAAATTCTTTTGCACGTGAAAAGTTTGCGCCAATTGATTGATGAATGTGTTGTAAGTGGTCGTTAATTCTTTAATCTCAGTATAGGAATATTGGAGCACAATAGGCTCGTTAAAATTAATTTCGTTTCGGTTTTTAATTTGTGTGATAAAATGCGTGATGGGTTGGTAGGCGATATAACCTAAATATTGAGACACGACAAAAATAATGGCTAAACCAAGTACAGATACAAAACTTAGGATTTGCAATAAGGAATGCATTTGGTCGTTGAATTCTGCTTTGGGTTCACGGGCAATCACCACAAAATCTCCTTGGTTATCGGTATAAAAAATCCCGTGATAGAAATAATCATCGGTTTGAAAGGCAGCTTCTTTTTCTTGACGAACAAGCTTCAAAAATTCATCAGAGATGCTTGTATCTTGCTGCATTTCACCATTAACTTTTTGATGGTTAATGTTATAAATGGCAATATTCTTACGCGAAATCGTTTTGAGTAATTGACTTTTAATGTTTTCGTGTTCTGAAGTAGTTAGTTCATCTTGCTCTAGATAGTAAATAGCCGACAATAAAGTTTTGTTTTCTAATCCTTTCATCTCCTTTTTCTCCATTGCAGTATAAAAAGAAAAATAAATCACTAAGGAGATCGTCAAGATTATGATACCAAAAATCAAAACTGCATAGATACATAAACGATTTCTCAACTTCATACTACTCTACTTTTAGCATATATCCCACACTTTTTATTGTGAAGATGTATTTTTTATTTTTCTCAATCTTATTTCTCAAATACGAAATATAAACATCCACCACATTCGTATGGTTATCAAAAGTAATTCCCCAAACCGCATTTAAAATCTGTACTCTAGAAACGGCTTTATTTACATTTTCTATGAGATAATTCAATAATTTAAACTCTTTTGGTGATAGGACTACCTCAGCTCCTGCTACTTTTACTTGGTATTGTTGTAAGTCCACAAACAAATCACCTGTCTCAAAAATGTCTAATTTTTCTTCGTTTTGAGCATAGTGATGACGACGTGTCAATGCATTAATACGAGATAACAATTCATCAAAATGAAAAGGTTTGGTCATATAATCATCAGCACCAAAGTCCAATGCAGAAACTTTGTCTTGCACCGAACTTAGTGCCGTTAACATCAAAATAGGTGTAAATATATTTTTGTACCGAAGAGTTTGGACCAGTTGGATGCCATCCATATTAGGAAGCATTATATCACAAATGATCAAATCGAAGGAGGATTGAATAAAATCATTCAAAAATTCTTCTGCGCTTCTGCAAAGGATTACAAAGTGTCCATTTTCTTCTAAACCCTTTACTACAAAATCGCTGATTCGTTTGTCGTCTTCGATAAGAATAATTTGCATTTGTAATTTTTCTCAAAGTTAATCAAACTAAGCTTAAAATTAATTAGTTGAATGTATTTCAATGAAATATGTCAGTCTTTGTCATTTATAAATAATTATCGCAACTTTCCGATTTAAAATGGCAGTTGGCTAAAACTATACCTTAAACACATCAAACGTATAGAATAACTTCCTGATTTTTATGATAACAAAGGGGTATTGTACTATAATTGAATTTATCAAATTAAAAAATTTGAAACTTTAGAAATTAATGACCTCATGCCTACTTTATTCTTAGTGCAGGAATTGAAACTCATAGAGTAAATCCGAAAGCAATTGAAGTAATGAAAGAAGACGGAATTGATATTTCATATCACACTTCAAACCATATTGATGAGTACAGAAATATTGATTTTGATTTTGTAATTACCGTTTGCGAGAATGCCAAAGAGCGATGTCCATTTTTCCCATCGAAAGCAAAAAAGTTTCATTACAATTTTCCTGACCCAGCAAAAGCGAAAGGTACTGAAGAAGAAATAAAAAATCAGTTCAAAGTAGTTCGTGAAATGATTAAAGATTATTGCAAAAAATTTATTGAGGAAAACTTAGTAAATGGAAAATAAGGGCTACAGATAACATGGTTTTTACAAAAGAGCGTGTTAAATGCAAAACTCTACTTTTGTGCTTTTCATCCGCAAAAACCATTTTTTTATTTCCTTTAAATGAGTAAATTAGCGAAGGAAAAATAGTTGTGCTAACTGTAGTGCTGAATTGGACTTATGTGCTTTCTTTTCCGCTCCTTCTCAAAGCCCTTTTCCGTTAGCAGAAATGCTTACAAAACATTCGTCAAAAATGAAAATAGAAAAATCCGAAAAAGAAGATCATAAAATTTTAAGTGAAATAACATATCAAGGAAAGGCTTTTTGGGGATATGAAAAGGAACAGCTCGAAAAATGGAAAAACGACTTAACTATTACGGAAGAATATATCGAAAATAATGAAACCTTCAAGTTAATTGTTAATGATAAAACAATTGGATACTATTCAATATTAAAGTTGGAAAATGAAGTAATAAAACTGGATAATTTATTTTTATTACCAGAATTTATTGGCAAAGGTTATGGAAAAACCTTAATGAATGATTGCATCGAAAAAGCGAAAGAAAAGAATATTAAAAAAATTATACTCGATTCAGACCCAAACGCAGAACTTTTTTATAAATCTTTTGGATTTAAAGTTTATGATAAATTAGAAACTTCAATAAAAAACCGTTTTCTGCTACAAATGGAATTAAGTTTAGAGTCCTAACAAAGCACTTCCGCTAACATTGGTTTTGCGTAATGCTGAGTTAACGGCTTCTTTTGAATTATTTTTCACTCATTGTTTTTTATTTTAATTAGCGTTAGGTTTTAATATTCGGCACTAACTCAAATCCTTGAAGCGTTAGCATTTCAGCTAGGACAAACACACCGCAAAAACTGTCACATTATTACCTTTGAAATTGTCTAATTCTAAAATGAAAAATGGACGATTTAAACATATTGATCAAAAAACTATTTCCTTACGCTTACAACATTTTGGGAAATATTGACGATAGCCAAGATGTAATTCAGGACGTTTTGATAAAATTCAACGTAAAAGAGGTTAGTACAATTTCCAATCAAAATGCGTATTTGATAAAATCGATTATCAACCAATCTATAAACCTAAAAAAGAAAAAAGACAGAGAAAGGCAACAAAAAATAACATTGCCCTGTCGACTTCCCCAAATTAAGACTGCATAATTTTACAAAATTCTCATCAAATTAACCTAAACCTAAACACCCTAACACGCCTGTTTGTCGCTTTCAA
>NZ_BAABGR010000037.1:0-4530 GCF_039541675.1 Sphingobacterium thermophilum
GATCTGCTCCGGTCTGAATCGTTTCCCTTTCATAATATACTGTTAAAGTTATCAATCATTTTTCTATTCTCTAACAGTCTTTTTTTCAGGGGAGCTTACAGCCCGAACCAATCGTTACCAATCAAGGCGAAAGTAAAATTGAGTTAGACGAAATACTTAACTATTCAATGTTAGTTTTGCTCGACACTTTGAATACCAAAGAAAGAGCTGTTTTCTTGTTGAAAGAAGCGTTTGATTACGAACACGATGAAATTGCCAAAATATTAGAAATTTCCGTAGAAAATTCCCGACAACTACTCACAAGAGCCAAAAAAAAACTGAAATTACGGAAACCCGAGATCACAACTTCGTCTGCAAAAGACCGAAAATATTTAGAAAAATATGTGAATGCAATCCGCAAAGGCGATGTAAAAACTTTGGAACAAATGCTATCTGATGAAGTACAAGTTTTGGCAGACGCAGGAAATAAATTACAGGCTATTGCTGAACTGACTTCAGGAATTGAGAATACAATTAAATTGATGACCTACGTTTATGAAAATCATCAAAAAGACCTTGAAATAAAAATCGAAGAAATCAATCATCAATCTGCATTACTATTTTACAGAGGTACAACGTTGATAAATTGTCAAATATTTGAATTAAGCCCAAATGGAAAAATCACGAGTATCTTTTCTGTCGTTGACCCGGAGAAATTGATGAAAATCTAAAAACTTCTCTACTTTCTGTCACGTTCAGCTATTTGGAATTGTCCTATAAGAGACAATTAAATTTTATACACAATGAAAGAATTTGCATTAATTTTCAGATTAAAAGACATTTCCGATTTCAGACCAACACCTGAGCAAATGCAGGAACGTATGAATTGGTTGACAGGTATTGCTTCACAAGACAAATTGGTGGACAAAGGCAACACACTTTTGCCATTTGCAGGAAGTGCAAAAACCATAAAGTCTAACAACGAAGTAACAGACGGATTTCACACCGAAATCAAAGAATTTGTTAGCGGTTACGTTGTAATAAAAGCCAATACTATTGATGAAGCGGTAGAAATCGCCAAAACCAATCCAATTTTTGACCAAGTAGGTGGAAATATAGAAGTAAGAGAAGTTTTGAAAAGGGATTAGTAGTTATCAAAACAATTAAAATTTAGCCCCGAAAAAAAATCGGGGCTTTTTTATTCCCACAAACTCTAATCCTTAATATCTGTAAGCAAAATTATAATCTGATATATGCAGAGGCTTTTTTATTATCTCTGTGGTTGCAGATATAAATAAAAAATGAGTTTATATAACACATACAAGCAAGATTTTGAACATATTCTTTCGCTCCTCACCGAAGCACGCAACCGTGTTTACAGCAAAGCCAATAGTGAATTAGTTTTATTGTATTTCAATGTCGGTAAAGTGGTTTCGTATAGAGTGAACATAGGAAAATGAGGCGAAAATATGGTAAAAAAATTATATGAATTTATCTTATCAAAAGCTCCAAACCTTTCAGGTTTCAACCGCAGAGGTTTGTACAGAATGAAACAGTTTTTTGAGGTGTATTCGGATAAGGAATTTATATCATCTCTCAATACGCTTTTAAAACCTATGGAAATCAATTAGACACAAATTCAATGGTCATCTCACAACGCCTTTCCGTAAGAGAATTGGAACGACAATTAAATACAGAAACATTTGAATGTTCTATGCTTTCAAACAAAATTGTGTCCACAGCAAGGACACAATTACCCGAAAATCTTTTTAAAGACCCTTATGTATTTGAGTTTTTGGAGTTACCAGACGGACACAGCGAGAAAGATTTGGGAAAAGCCATTACGATAAATTCACAAAAATTCATTTTGGAAATCGGAAAAGATTTTACCTATATGGGCGAACAATACCGCATACAGGCAGGTAACAGAGATTTCCGCAACGACTTACTTTTTAATCATCGTGAATTAAACTGTTTAGTGTTGTTTGAACTGAAAATACGGGAGTTTGAACCCGAATTTTTACGCAAACTTAATTTCTATTTGGGAGCATTAGATAAAGATGCGAGGAAGCAGCACGAGAATCCGAGTGTTGAAATTTTGGTCTGCAAAGGCAAAGACATAGAAGTAGTCGAAATTTCAATGTCAAGAAACGTAAGTCCTGCAATCATTGCTGACAATTAAACAAAACTTATAGACAAGAAAATGTTAGTAAATAAATTACATCAATTAGGGCAAGTATAAGATAAACCAAACGAACAAAATAACGATAAATAAAATTGCTACGGCTATAACAAGGGTTTTGCAAAATGGCAGAGTAAAGGCTAAAAATAAAGTTTCCTCTTTCTATTCCGCAAAAAGCCAATATCGAATAGAGTGTTTATATTCTGCGGAATTGGTGAGCACTGTGTGGTTATATTGACTTTTTTCTTAAATTTATTCAATAAATTGGCTTTTGCTTACCGTGTCGCTAGATTGAAACTTTTTGCTTCAATTTCCGCTCCTTCACAAAGCCCCGGCTTGTTAGCGGTCATTGCAAAAACAACATACTTAACCATTATGAGAAAAGTAATACTTGATTTAGCTGTATCTTTAGATGGATACATTGAAGGTCCAAATGGTGAAATTGATTGGTGTATTTTAGATGATGATATGGAGTTCGATAAGTTTATCGAAAGTGTAGACACCATATTTTACGGACGAGTGAGTTACGATGCTTGGGGAAATTATCAACCCGAAAATGATGCTAATGATAGTGTAAAAGCTATTTGGAAAGCCATTCATTCTAAAAATAAAATCGTATTCACAAGACAAATCCGAAACGATAATAATGTCACTTATATAAACTCAGATATTACGCAAAGTGTAGAACAGATAAAAGCTAAGGATGGAAAAGATATTTGGTTGTATGGCGGAGCAAAACTAATCGAAACATTTGTAGATAGGAAGCTAATTGATATTTATAGATTATCAGTTCATCCAGTCGTGCTGGGAAATGGGAAACCATTATTTGAAAATCTGAAACAACGATTGAACTTTGAATTATTAAGTGTCAAAAAATTTAGATCAGGAGTCGTTCAATTAATTTATAAAAATGAGAAATAAGCAACGAACCGCTAACAATGCATACGCACAATGACTGGTTTCAACTATCTAAGACAGTACTCAGGTAATTAAAAATTTTCGGTTCTTTGAAAAATTTCGGTTCGATGCGCCACTATGTTGTATGTGAAACCGTTATGCGAAAATTTTTCCTAAAAAGCTTCCAATAAATCTTATTATTGAGTTTTTTACTTTTAATTATCCTTTAGTTAAAAACAAAGAAGAGCAAAATTTGATCTGCCAACTGGGAAAGAACATTTATAAAAGAATATGAATGATGAACTTTTAGAACTAAAGGAATTTTTAGAAAAAATAGACATAAAACACAAATGATAATATTTTTGAGATAGGGACAAGAGGTTTTTATGAAAATCCGTTCACTGAAGTTTTATCATTTTGATTGGATAGTCAAAGTAAATATCCCATCGAAATTTATTTGTCAAAAATTTGCTTGTCTGTGATTTGAGACGCACTATTTCTGTAACCAATTTCTTCTTCTACATCCAACTCTAATGTTGCAATGCCATTGGCTTTGTCTCGAGCTTTTTTAAGAATCTCTTGCGTGTGTTCTAATGTAAATTTATTTGTTTTAAAGGTTTAACTTTCAGAGTGTTTCATAACTTCCTGTATAGCGTCAAGTTGAAAGGCCTGCTCTTTGAATTGTAGTTTCATAACGGATAATCACTCTTAAAGTGGAGGGCTTAAAGTACATATAAATTTTTAATTCAAAAAACTGCACATACACATCTAAAATAAACGAAATTTACTTTTTAGATTACTTACTTTATATTTTATACACCTTATTGAGGCAATTATAGGTTTGTTAATTATTTAAGATTTGTTTCATTCTTAAAGAAAATAAAATTTTACCCCTTCCCATCATTTCAAGTTTTTTCAAAACCATTCCTCAAAATCGTTTTATAACAACTTACTTTGACAAAAAATTCGTGAATCTATTATGTCAAAGCTATCAGATCAAACTCTTGAGCTCCTAAAAAAAGAATATCTGAATATTTCAGGATTAGCCATTGCGAAGGATGGAAAAATCGCATACGAGTATTTTGCTCGAGATTCCGAAAAGGATGCAAAAATTCACGTGGCATCTGTCACCAAAAGTGTATTTTCCATACTCGTTGGCATTGCCTTGGAAAAGCAATACATCAAAAGCATCCATGAAAAGATTATAAGCTACTTTCCTGACCTGAAAATCAGCTGCAGAAATAAGACACTCTCTCAACTGGAAATAAAACATCTGCTGACGATGACTGCGCCGTATAAATTCCGGTCGGAGCCTTATAGCAAAGTTTTTTCCACACAAAACTGGGGATGGACCGCGCTGCAATTATTGGGGGGTGTAAGCTCCCCTGAAAAAAAGACTGTTAGAGAATAGAAAAATGATTGATAACTTTAACAGTATATTATGAAAGGGAAACGATTCAGACCGGAGCAGA
>NZ_BAABGR010000038.1:0-57695 GCF_039541675.1 Sphingobacterium thermophilum
TGGTGCAAAGATAGAGAGTTTAAACCATTACTTCCAAACATTTTTAACCTATTTTTTAACCCTTAAAACATAATACGCTGATAATGCGTAAGATATTTTTCTTTTAATATCAAACTACTGCTATAAACCTGTTAAAATCCTTATTTTAGTCAAATGTTTTCACAAAACACTTGAAAAATAAATTTTATTCGGTATATTTACATAAAAATTGAATAATCTACTACAAATTATGAACCTTAAAGAACTATCATCATTAAAACTATCAGAAAGCAACTTAGGTTCTTCTACAGGATCCAATTGGTTTGGTAGCGGATCGAAAATAGACTCTTACTCTCCTACCGACGACAAGTTGATAGGAAGTGTACTTTCAACTACGCGGGAAGAATATGAAAAAGTAATCCAAGAAGCCGAAAGAGCGAAAGCTATTTGGCGCGACATTCCTGCACCAAAGAGAGGAGAAATCGTACGTCAGCTAGGCAACAAACTTAGGGCGGAGAAAGAAACTCTTGGAAAACTGGTTTCCTACGAAATGGGAAAATCTTACCAAGAAGGTTTGGGTGAGGTCCAAGAGATGATAGACATCTGTGATTTTGCTGTAGGACTTTCTAGACAGCTATATGGTCTTACTATGCATTCTGAACGCCCGGGGCATCGCATGTACGAACAATACCATCCGCTGGGAATTGTAGGTATCATCACGGCCTTCAACTTCCCTGTAGCAGTATGGTCGTGGAATGCTGCTTTAGCTCTAGTATGTGGCGATGTGATAGTCTGGAAGCCATCCGAAAAAACACCATTATGTGCCATAGCTTGTCAAAATATAATTGCAGAAATATTGAAGGAAAACAATCTTCCTGAAGGTATCTCTTCTCTTGTTATCGGCGACGCAGAGGTCGGCAAATGGATTGCCGAAGACGAACGTATTCCTCTTGTCTCTGCAACGGGCTCCACTAGGATGGGCAAACAGGTTGCAGCGACAGTTGCTGCAAGATTGGGAAGATCCCTATTGGAATTGGGAGGCAACAATGCTATCATCGTTACACCATCCGCCGATTTGAAGATGACCGTAATAGGAGCTGTTTTCGGCGCTGTAGGAACAGCAGGACAACGTTGTACAAGTACTCGAAGGCTTATCATCCACGAAAGCATCTACGATAAAGTAAAAGAATCCTTAGTGGAAGCCTATAAACAAATCAAAATTGGCGACCCGTTGGATAGTAAAAACCACATGGGGCCTCTTATTGACAAAGCTGCCGTACAAATGTATTTGGACGCCTTGAAGAAAATAAAAGAACAAGGAGGTAACATCCTTTTGGAAGGAAAAGTACTGGAAGGTGAGGGCTATGAAAGCGGATGTTATGTGACGCCGGTAATTGCCGAAGTAGAAAACCATTACGATATCGTACAACAGGAAACTTTCGCCCCTATTCTGTATCTAATAAAATATTCTGGTGACGTCAACAACGCCATTGCACTACAAAACGATGTAAAACAAGGACTTTCATCAGCCATAATGACAACGAATCTGAGGGAGGCCGAGCTATTTTTGAGCCATAATGGTTCAGACTGCGGCATTGCCAATGTTAATATAGGAACATCCGGAGCTGAAATTGGAGGCGCCTTCGGTGGCGAAAAAGAAACGGGAGGTGGACGCGAGTCCGGATCCGATGCATGGAAAGTCTATATGCGCCGACAAACCAACACCATTAATTATACGACCAACCTGCCTTTAGCACAAGGTATTCAATTCAACTTATAATAACGGAAAGATAGAACTAGAACCATTAATAGACATCAACTAAATTATGAATAAAACACATCAGATATTATCAAAACATATTCTAGCCGATGGCTTTCCTTTTACTATGGATTTGGAAAAGTCATATAAATCTATAGTGGTAGATACGGAGGGAAATGAATATTTGGACATGTTTAGCATGTTTGCAGCCTCTCCGGTAGGTTATAACCATCCATATATTAAGGAAAACAGTAAACAACTAGAAAAAGTAGCGATAAACAAACTTGCACTTTCAGATATCTATGCGGATAGCTTTGCAGAATTTGTGGAGACATTCGAACGTGTAGCCATCCCTAAAGAATTAAGCTATGCTTTCTTCATTGATGGGGGGGCTCTAGCAGTAGAGAATGCTCTTAAGGTGGCTTTCGACTGGAAGACGCGCCTAAATTTAAGTAAGGGCATCAACCACGAAGCATCGCAAGTCATCCATTTCCAACAAGCATTCCACGGCCGCTCGGGATACACATTATCGTTGACCAACACAAAAGATCCTCGCAAATACATGTATTTCCCAAAATTTAACTGGCCACGGATCGTCAACCCTAAACTTACATTCCCTCTAACCGATGAAAGTATTGAAGAGACAATAGCAGTAGAAAAGCAAGCCATCGCTCAAATCATGGAGGCGATAGACAAAAATCCACATGACATCGCCTGCTTGATTGTCGAATCCATACAAGCAGAAGGTGGGGATAATCACTTTAGAAAAGAATTCTTTAAGGAGCTACGTCGCATCTGTGACCAATACGATATTCTATTGATATTGGATGAGGTACAGACAGGTGTAGGCATGACCGGCAAAATGTGGTGCTATGAGCATTACGACATCATTCCTGACGTCATCGCCTTCGGAAAAAAAACACAAGTTTGCGGTATCTTGGCCAACAAAGAAAAGATCGACCGCGTAGAAAACCACGTCTTCAAAGAGTCAAGCCGCATCAACTCCACTTTCGGGGGCAATCTTGTCGATATGATCCGCTTCAAACTGATTTTAGAGATAATTGAAAAAGAAAAGCTGGTGGCAAAAGCTGCTGAAACAGGCAAATATCTCCTCCAACAGATTGAAAAACTGGTATCGGAAAACGACTTCCTTTCCAATCCACGAGGCAAAGGACTTTTATGTGCTTTTGATTTTAACACCGAAGAACGTAGAGATGCCTTCATCAATAAAACGCTTGAACACAAGCTGTTGATTCTAGGATGTGGAGAAAAAAGCGTACGTTTCAGACCGCATCTCACTGTCACCGTCGAAGAAATCGATAAAGCTTTTGAATTAATTAGAAAATCTTTATAAAAAAAGAGTGCTTTACGGCACTCTTTTTTTATTGCTCTTTAATAGTTTGGCAAAGGTACATATCCATCATCTCCGGGAACGTTCGGAAACTCGTGATTTTTCCAACGCTCTTTTGCCGCTTCGATAATACTTTTGTCTGTAGCGACAAAGTTCCAATAAATAAAACGCTCTTCAGGAAAAGGCTCTCCCCCGAAAATATACACCGTAGTGTTGGGCTTCATAGTAAAAGAACATAGATGAGCTTCTTCCGTGATCAGAATCTGCTTAGGGCCATACGTATAGCCATTACTTTCTATTTCTCCCTCCAAAATATATAAGCCACTTTCACCGAACAATTCTTCCCGAATATCAATAAAGCTTTCCTCATGACTTTTTATTTCCAGCATGTACAACGGGCTGTATACAGGAACAGGAGATCTTCTGCCGAAAGCTTCTCCAGCGATGAGCTTATAATGAATTCCATCCTCTTCCCAAGAGGGAATATCTTTGGCTTCGATGTGATAAAACTCCGGCTCCATGAATTCCAGCTCTTTAGGAAGAGCAACCCAGATCTGCAAACCATGAAGAAACTTATCCTTTTGACGTAAATACTCCGGTGTACGTTCCGAGTGAACAACTCCTCTTCCCGCTGTCATCCAATTTACCGCTCCAGGTGTAATTTCCATCGCTGACCCAATACTATCGCGGTGAAATATTGCTCCTTCGAAAAGATAGGTTAATGTCGAAAGACCTATATGTGGGTGCGGAGCAACGTCAAGATTTTCATGCTCCGCCAAGCAGGCTGGGCCCATATGATCTATGAAAACAAAAGGTCCTATAGAGCGTTTCTGACGAAAAGGTAATAATCTTCCTACTAAAAAATTCCCAATATTTGCGGCCGTTTCCTCACGTATAAAATCAATATTAGACATAACAATACTATTTTATCTAAAGTACTAAATTTCTTGTAGAAGCTTGAAAATAAAACTAGCGGCCAAGCGTCCTGTATGCTCGTCTATATCAAATCGAGGATTTAATTCCGCTATATCCATACTTACCAATTTGGGTTGCTTAAAAATATAAGTCAGAAGCTCATAAAATGTATGGTCCGGAATCAGTCCTTGAAAGGCAACAGCACTAACGCCCGGAGCATAGGTCGCCGCAAAAACATCCATATCTAAGGTTAAATACAGTTCATCGATTTCCGCTGCAAAACTTTCTATTTTGGCTTTGACAGCATCTAGCCGCTTAGCCTGAATCTCATCAGCTTTGACAATAAGCACATCTTTAGAAATCGCATATTGCAGTAAGCCTTGGGTATTGGCTATATCTTGTATTCCTATAGCCATATAATGCAATTGCTGTCCATTCGAAGAAAGCTCTCTCTCCAATTGGTAAAAGCTAGTACCGGAATTCCCTTTCCCCTCCTCCAATGGACGCATATCCAGGTGAGCATCTATATTGATAACACCTATCCGCTTATTATCAGAAGAAAGGCCTCTGAAATGGCCATAAGTCACCTCATGCCCTCCTCCTATAATCAAAGGAAATCCATTCAAGCTACGAATCTTGCTTACGGCCATAGCTAAAGCTTTCTGAGCCGATTCCAAATCATATCCTTGGATATGGATATCCCCCACATCTATCAATCTTCTGTGTGTTCCAAAATGAACAGGCAAATTGGCCAGAATTTTTCGCAGATAAGGAGGAGCTGCTTTAGCGCCTTCTCTTCCTTTGTTTCTACGAACACCTTCATCACTACAAAATCCTAGTATGGCTATGGCATTGTCCATCTGTTTTACAGAATTCAAATCTACACACTCCACCACCTGATGCCAGCGATGCAATGCCCTATCCTCTCCGTCTATTCTTCCCTGCCACAGGTCGGGATTTGCCTTCTGATATAATTTATGAAAAGCCTCCATTACGAAAATATTTTATCCAACAACGATTGATCTACCAAATTCGGTGTTGTGACTTTGAGCTGGGGAGTGCGTTGCAGTTCTTTCTCTATAGCCTCCAAAGCCTCCTTATTTCTAGCCCAAGCTCTTCGTGCTATACCATTATTAACATCGAAAAACAACATTTGTTTTAATCGGTTGTCTGCTTCTTGTGAACCGTCCAACACCAAGCCAAACCCTCCATTTATCACTTCTCCCCAGCCGACGCCTCCTCCATTATGTATAGACACCCATGTAGCACCACGGAAGCTATCTCCAATTACATTATGTATTGCCATATCTGCTGTAAAACGACTTCCATCATAGATGTTGCTTGTTTCACGATAAGGCGAGTCTGTACCGCTCACATCGTGGTGGTCTCTTCCCAACACGACTGGTCCCTTCAGTCTACCGTCACGAATAGCCTTATTGAAAGCCTCTGCGATACGTATACGTCCCAGCGCGTCAGCATACAGGATGCGTGCTTGCGAACCTACAACCAATCTATTTTGATCAGCTTCCCGAATCCATTTGATGTTATCTTCCAATTGCTGAACAATATTGTGAGAGGCAGATTCTTTCAGTTGAGTCATGACTTCCAAAGCAAGATAATCCGTCTTACGCAAATCCTCCGGATCTCCGGAAGTACATACCCAGCGGAAGGGTCCAAAGCCATAATCAAAGCACATAGGTCCCAATATATCCTGCACATAGGAAGGATATCTGAAATTCACCCCATCTTCTGCCATAATATCCGCTCCTGCACGGCTAGCCTCCAGCAAGAAAGCGTTTCCATAATCAAAGAAATAAGTTCCCCGTGAAGCATGCTTATTGATGGCGTCTACATGACGAACCAAAGCTTGCTGTACCACCTTTTTGAAGCGTTCAGGATCTTCAGCCATCATCTTATTGGATTCTTCAAAACTAAATCCTACAGGATAATATCCACCGGACCAAGGATTATGCAAGGAAGTCTGGTCAGATCCTACTGAGACATAAATATCTTCTTCGTAAAACTTTTCCCACACTTCAACGACATTTCCCACATAGGCTAAAGAAACCACCTCTTTAGCTGCCATAGCTTCCCTTACCCGAGCCACCAACGCACCCATATCGTAATGAACCTCATCAACCCAGCCTTGATTATACCGTTTTAGAGCAGCGGCAGTATTGACCTCGGCACAGACCGTAATACAGCCGGCGATATTCCCTGCCTTGGGTTGAGCTCCACTCATTCCTCCTAGTCCGGAAGTGACAAATACCTTACCTCGCACCTCTTCTCCAGGAGGAAGCACCTTACGGAAAGCATTCATGACGGTGATAGTAGTGCCATGAACAATTCCCTGAGGACCAATATACATGTAAGACCCTGCTGTCATCTGACCGTATTGGGTAACACCTAAAGCATTGAAACGCTCCCAATCATCGGACTTAGAATAGTTAGGAATCATCATGCCGTTGGTTACCACCACACGGGGTGCTTCCTTTGACGAGGGGAAAAGTCCCATCGGATGACCGGAGTACATATGCAGTGTTTGCTCTTCTGTCATCTCCGCAAGATATTTCATGGTCAATAGGTATTGTGCCCAATTTTGAAAGACAGCCCCATTGCCACCGTAGGTTATAAGCTCATGAGGATGCTGTGCTACGGCAGGATCAAGATTATTCTGAATCATCAACATGATGGCTGCAGCCTGTCTACAGCGGGCAGGATAAGCGTCTATAGGACGGGCATACATCTCATAGTCCGGTCTGAACCTATGCATATAGATACGTCCAAACGTTCTCAGTTCCTGCAAAAACTCTCTTCCCAGCTCCTCATGCCATTCCTCCTTGAAATAGCGTAAGGCATTCTGCACTGCTAAACGTTCCTCTTGTGGTGTAAGAATAGCTTTGCGTTTGGGTGCATGACTCACCGTAGCATCCAACTCCTTCTTGGGAGGTAACACCTCCGGAATACCTTGTAATATCTGTTCTTGAAAAGTATTCATCTCTACTAAAATGTTAATTTAACAACCATACACTTCAACCCCCGACTTCCAGACAGCCATGGGCTGTAACGAGCCTTGGTGGTAAGTGATATTTTGATAATTATCCGTAGCGTACAGCACAAAGTCGGCTAATTGTCCCGCTACCAAACGTCCTCGATCACGCAAGCCCAACGCGTCTGCCGCACGGAAAGTGATAGCAGCTAGGACTTCCGCATTTGTCAACTTTTCCATGGCTGCCAAAATGCTGGCAGATGTCATAAGCTGCCCCATAGGAGCAGATCCGGGATTCCAATCTGTAGCGATAGCTAAGGCTGCCCCTGCATCCAGCAGCTTACGGGCAGGGGTAAAAGAACAGCCTAACCCCAAAGAGGCGGCAGGCAGAGCCACCGCAACCACATTGGAGTGTGCTAAACGCTCAATCTCAGACGCAGTAGAAGCCTCCAAATGGTCTGCTGAAAGGGCTTTCAACTCTACTGCTAACGACGAACCTCCAACCGTAAATTGGTCAGCATGAACCACCACATCAAAACCTAAAGCTTTCGCTTTCAACAGATATGCTCTTGCCTCCTCCACAGAAAAAGCACTCTGCTCAACAAAAACATCTATACGACGTGTTAACTTTTCTTCTAAAAGTCTTGGAAAAAGCTCTTCCTGAATATATGCCAAATAATCCTTATTGCTACCCACAAAGTCTTTAGGCTTTGTATGTGCCGCTAGGCAGGTGGCAATGAGTTCTACTGCTGTTCTTTGATTCGCAGCTTGTATGGCCCTTAAAGTTTTTAGCTCCTGCTCCACGTCAAGACCATAGCCACTCTTCACTTCCACGGTGGTAACACCTTGTGCTAAAAGACTGTCTGCCCTCTGCTGCGTAAGGAAGCAAAGTTCTTCTTGCGAACAGGCTCTGGTATGCTGCACCGTACTCCAAATACCACCGCCGGCCTGGGCAATCTCCAAATAGGAGCTTCCAGCATTCCGCAAGGCAAAATCATTAGCCCTACTGCCACCAAAAGCTATATGGGTATGACAGTCTACATAACCAGGAACACATACCACATCTTGTTTATATGTCACGCTTTTAGCATCAGTATATTTGTCTTTCAGTCTATCATAGATATCGACCGCAACAATACGGCCTCTTTCTATGCAGACTCCCGCGTGGGGAATGATCTCCAGCTGACTGTCCTTTATCGCTCCCTTCAATGGTAAATTCCGCATAGTAATCAACTGACGGAATGGCCCAACCAATAATTTATCCATATCAGTAATTTTCAAAATCATCCAAATGGGTGGTCTTATATTTTAACGCTTTTTCAGAAGCTACGGTTTGCGCTATCTGCAATAGCTCTCCACTTTTCACGAGATCCAAGGCCTTTTGCAGAATCTCCTGCATAGGCTGATCTTCTTCAATATGAGGTATGAATTTTCGGATATGCTGATGAATGCTCTCTATAATTGGAGTAGACTGCAATGGATAGTGAAAATCCTTAGCTTGAGTAGCACATAATAACTCTATACTCAAAATCTTATCCACATTGTCCAATACCTGCAAAAGCTTACGTCCGGAAATAGAACCCATGCTTACATGATCCTCCTGTCCCAAGGAAGTAGGAATACTGTCCGCACTTGCAGGAAAACATAAGCTCTTATTCTCACTAGCTAATGCTGCCGTCGTGTATTGCAATATCATAAACCCCGAATTCAATCCCGTAACTCTCACCAGCAGCTTAGGCACACGATCTGTCTCCCCCTCCAAGGAAAGGTATACTCTTCTATCCGAGATATTGCCGACTTCGGAGGCTGCCAAGGTTGCATAATCCATTGGCAAGGCAATAGGCTGTCCGTGAAAAGAACCGCCACTGATAGTCAGTTCGTCATTGATGATGATAGGATTGTCCGTAACAGCGTTGATCTCCGTTTCTATGGTTTCTTTAAGATGGAGCCACGCATTTCGTGAAGCGCCATGCACCTGCGGAATACAGCGCAATGAATAGGGATCCTGTACTCGCAAACAATTGCGATGGGACTCCATGATCGCTGAACCCTCCAACAAATTGTATATCGTAGAAGCTACATAACTGTTTCCCTTATAGTTACGTAGCTGATGAAGCTCTTTAAAAAAAGGTTTGATTGAACCATTAAGCCCTTCGATCATTAAGGCTGACACAAGATCCGCCGTATCCAGCATGCGACTCATCTCTACCACACCCTTGACCGCATGTGCCGCCATGAATTGAGTTCCATTGATAAGTGCCAATCCTTCTTTGGCTCCTAACGGTACAGCGTTCATTCCCAAATGAGACAAAACCTCTGCCGCATCTTTGATCTCACCTGCATAATATACCTTGCCTAATCCGATAAGCGGCAAAAAAAGATGTGACAAGGGAGCCAAGTCTCCGGAAGCACCTACCGACCCTTGTTTGGGCACAACCGGAATTACATCGTGCTCTATATGCCAGATGATACGCTCTACTGTCGATAGCTGCACCCCCGAATAACCCTTTGCCAAGGCATGAACCTTCAAAATCAACATCAGCTTACTAAGCTCCTTGTCGATAGGTTCTCCTACCCCTACGGCATGACTTTTAAGAATATTTTCCTGCAACGTACGGGTATCTTCCGCATCTATAATCGTTGTACACAAAGGTCCAAAGCCTGTATTTATTCCATAAACGACTTTCCCCTTATCTACTATTTTCTGTACATAGTCAGCACTCTGCTGAATCTGGCGTTTGGCTTCTTCTGTCAATACCCCCTTTATATTTCCTTTGGCGATAGCTATAGCTATCGAACATTTCAAAAAATCTTCTCCGTACCTAAATGTTTTCATAAATCTTTGTCTTTCATTATCAAATTTACCCCTTATATTTGATAACTATTAATATCAATTACATCATTAATTGATAACTATGAATTATCAAATAGAACTAAGGCATCTTTATTATTTCAAAGTTTTGGCAGAAGAGCTGCACTATCGCCGAGCTGCCGAAAGGCTCTTTATTTCCCAACCGGGTTTGACACGACAAATCAAACAGATGGAAGAAATTTACAAGACAGCTCTTTTTGAAAGGGGGAAACGTTTTGTAAAGCTGACACCTGCCGGAGAATATCTGAAGAAAGAGGTAGAACTACTTTTCACTCACTACCACAACATCCACACTCAGATTGAAAAGATTGGAGAAGGTAAAATTGCTACACTAAAGCTTGGCTTTATAGGTTCGGCTGTACAGACTATACTTCCTGAACTCTTAACACGACTAAAGAGTCAACAACCAATGGTAGACATCACCCTAAATGAACTATCCAACGAAATACAGATGGAGCTGTTATTAAAAGATGAGCTGGACTTCGGCTTTGTACGGATGGAAAATTTCCCTCCTAAGATCGAGTCTCTTCCTATACTTACTGAACATTTTGCTTTGGTAGTACCTAAAGGGCATCCTTTAAGTCAGACAAAGAAAGCAGACTTTGCCCACCTTAAAGAAGAGTCTTTCATTCTCTTTTCGAGGGCTTATAGTACAACTTATTACGACTTGGTGATGAGTATATTTAGGGATCATCATTTTATACCTAACGTGACTCTGCGTACGGTAAATGCCTTGACGATTTTCAATTTGGTATCTCAAGGTATGGGCATGGCTATTGTCCCCTCCTCTTTGAAGAAAGGATATAATGCTGATGTAGACTTCATCGAGCTCAAACATATTCCGCAAAGAACAACTCTTTATCTCGCCTGGAATATGGAGAACCGAAATCCGGGAATACCATTATTTCTTGAGATTACCAAGAAGATATGTGGATAAAAAATCCCCTTAGCCACGATTGCTAAGGGGATTTACAAATTATTTTTTATCATGTACGAAAGCAACCTTTTCCTTCACTTCTACGACCTTATCTTTTTTGACTGTATTTACGGTATGTCCTCCCAAAATTGGAGCTATGACTAAGCCCACAAGACAGGTAAGTTTAATCAATATGTTCATGGAAGGTCCTGAAGTATCTTTAAATGGATCTCCTACGGTATCACCTGTTACTGCCGCCTTATGTGCATCCGATCCTTTATAGACCATTTCTCCGTTAATTTCCACACCTGCTTCAAAAGACTTTTTTGCATTATCCCACGATCCTCCTGCATTGTTCTGGAATATCGCCCATAACACACCTGAAACGGCAACCCCTGCCATATAGGCTCCTAACGCTTCTGCTCCCATTACGAAACCTACGATGATAGGCATGATGATGGTAATAGCGCCCGGCAGCATCATTTCACGTAAGGCGGCCTTCGTAGATATATCCACACATTTCCCATATTCAGGTTTTCCAGTACCTTCCAAGATGCCGGGAATTTCTCTAAACTGTCTTCTCACCTCATTCACCATATCCATGGCTGCCTTACCCACTGACTGCATGGCCAATGCCGAAAACACGACAGGTATCATTCCTCCAATAAATAATGCAGCCAAGACATCCGCTTTGAAGATATTAATTCCATCGATGCCGGTGAAAGTCACATAGGCAGCAAACAATGCTAAAGCTGTCAATGCTGCCGACGCAATAGCAAAGCCTTTACCCACCGCCGCCGTCGTATTACCCACAGAATCCAGCACATCGGTACGCTGACGTACTTCCTTAGGCAGCTCACTCATCTCGGCAATACCACCTGCATTATCAGCAATTGGGCCGAAGGCGTCGATGGCAAGCTGCATAGCTGTAGTTGCCATCATCGCTGAGGCTGCAATGGCCACCCCATAAAATCCGGCAAGCGAATAAGAACCCCAAATCGCCAAAGCAAACAGAAGAACAGAAGAAAAGGTGGATATCATCCCGTTGGCTAAACCCGCAATAATATTAGTCGCAGCGCCCGTAGATGAGTTACGTACAATATTCAAAACAGGCTTCTTACCCAATCCTGTATAATATTCGGTGAATGAAGAAATCAAACCACCTACTGCTAGACCTACAATAGTAGAATAAAACACATTCATCCTATCCACATCCTTATATCCTTCTCCAAAGAACTTCATCTGAATAACTTCAGGAAGCATATAGCGGATAAGAAAAAAACATGAAATTACTGTCAATACGATAGCGGTCCAGTTTCCTAAGTTCAATGCGCCTTGGACCTCTTTTTCTTTAGCGTCATTACCTGAAACTTTCACCAAGAAAGTTCCTATAATAGAAGAGATGATTCCTACTCCTGCTATGACTACCGGTAACAATATAGGGCCCATACCTTGAAAAGCGTCCGTAAAAGTTCCGCCACTGGCCTCAGCCATATCTTTGATTATATAATTACCTAATACCATAGAGGCCAACACGGTAGCCACATAAGAACCGAATAAGTCGGCTCCCATTCCTGCCACATCCCCTACGTTGTCTCCCACGTTGTCGGCTATAGTAGCGGGGTTACGTGGGTCGTCCTCCGGAATTCCGGCTTCCACTTTACCAACTAGGTCGGCACCCACATCGGCAGCCTTCGTATAAATTCCTCCTCCGACACGTGCAAACAGAGCTATAGACTCTGCTCCCAAGGAGAAGCCCGCCAATGCTTCCAGCACGATGGTCATTTCATTATAAAATGAGCTGGTCCCTGTTATAAACATTTTAACGAAAATCAGAAAGAAAATGCTCAAGCCCAATACGGCTAATCCTGCAACCCCAAGCCCCATGACCGTTCCTCCCGAGAAAGAAACGCTCAATGCCTTAGGCAAGCTCGTGCGGGCTGCCTGCGTGGTACGTACATTGGCACTCGTAGCAATACGCATTCCTATATTTCCCGCCAACGCCGAAAAGAAGGCTCCAAAGACAAATGCTACGACAATAATCCAATGTGTGGTATCCACCATGGTCGACACAAAAAATAAGGCTAAGGCTGCAATGATTACAAACACCAGTAGAATACGGTACTCCGCCTTCAAAAAGGCCATAGCCCCTTCCTTAATACTTTTGGAGATAAATTGCATCTTGCTTTCGCCAGCATCTTGTTTGTTCACCCAGCTGACCTTCAAAAGCATGAAAAGTAACCCCAACGTAGCTAGCGCTACAGGTAAGTAAATCATATAGTTTTCCATAAAATAAGTTTATTTTGGTTATATTAAAGCTAGCATTTTTTTGGAAAACAAAAAACTTTAATATATTCTTTTTTAAGGACTTGCGATTAGTTTGCCATCCAATGGTATTGCTTTCCGTCCTGGATAGCTACCTTTCCCTCATCTGTTAAGGTACGTAGTACTTTCAGCTTTTGCTCGTCGGAGCCGACGGTAAGATTATCTATAAGTTCATGCAACTCTAAAGACTTTTCCATCAACAGGACGCGGATTTCCTGCTCTATCTTAGCCTCTATTGTCGCTAGGTGTTTTCTTCTCAAACACAAATCACATTCACCACAATAAGTACTATTTTCTTCTCCAAAATAATATAATATAGCCTTGCTGCGGCATGCCTTGGTATCCAGAAAGCGATAAATAGCCTGGATTTGTTCTCCCTTAACTTGCTTGCGTTCACGGATAAATTCGGTATCAATATAGAGGTTTTTGTAATCTACCCGCGGTTGCAAAAACTGAAGTTGCGGCTTGTCCGTACTTCTGAGATATGAACCGATCTGTTGTTTTTCTAGGCCTTCCAACAACTGCACGATGGTTTCATAAGAAACACCCAATTTCTTGGCAAACTCATACTCGTTAATAGGAACGTAAAAGTCAAACACACCACCATATGTCCTTAAGATAGCCTTGATCAGTGGATCATATTTTGCTGCCTGCACCTGAAACTTATAGAGCTCATGGAAGTCCACCTCAAATTTAAATCGTGAAGGGATGAAGACCGCTTCCGACACGCTTATCCATCCATCACGCTCCAAAAATTTCAACGCACTCATTGTCTGCATCACCTCTAGCTGATACTTCCTTGCAAACTCCACAAGATCGAAGTCTACCGACATTCCCTTTCCGGCTCCATAGGCTATCTGATAATGGTTTGCAAGATGGTGGTAAGTCTGCTGAATGAACGTGACCGAAGGGAAGCTATCCTGATAGGTTTTCCATAGCCTTTCCCTGTCCTCTTGATTGTACAGCAGCACCGGGAAAGCCTTCTTTCCATCCCTTCCGGCGCGCCCCGCCTCCTGGTAATAGGCCTCTAAAGAATCCGGAATATCGAGATGGATTACGAAACGTACGTCGGGCTTGTCGATACCCATGCCGAAGGCGTTGGTAGCTACAATCACGCGAACTTGGTTATTTGTCCACGCCTGCTGCTTACCTTCACGCTCCTTTATCCCCAAGCCTGCATGGTAATAATCTGCAGGAACCCCATGGTTCAGCAAAAAACGGGCGATCTCCTGCGTCTCGCGTCTGTTGCGTACATAGATAACGCCTGACCCTCCCACTTTCTTTACGATGCGCAGCATGCGGTTCATTTTGTTTTCTTCCTCCAATGCCATATATCCCAAGTTGGGCCTTGCAAAACTCTTGGAAAAGACATTCTTAGCCTTAAAATTCAAGCGTTCCTGAATATCTTCTACAACTCTCCGCGTCGCACTAGCTGTCAAGGCCAAGATTGGCACCTCGGGATGTGCTTCCCGCAATGCGGCTAGCTGCAGATAGGAAGGTCTAAAGTCATAACCCCATTGTGAAATACAGTGCGCCTCATCAATAGCAAAGAGATTGACTTTCATATATTTGATACGTTCGCGCACCAACTCCGAATAAAAGCGTTCGGGAGCTATATAGAGAAATTTTATCTTTCCGAAGATACAGTTGTCCAAAGCGATGTCTATCTCGCGATACCCCATGCCCGAATAGATGGCTATAGCCTCAATGCCGCGCTTACGGAGATTCTCAACCTGGTCTTTCATCAAAGCTATCAACGGCGATACCACGATACAGATTCCCTCCTGCATCATAGCCGGAACCTGAAAGCAGATGGACTTTCCTCCTCCCGTAGGTAATAAGGCTAGCGTATCTCTCCCCTGCAAGACCGATTGGATAATATCTTCCTGCAAGGGTCTGAATGCATCATAACCCCAATATTGCTTCAGTATGGAATGTATCGTTGCACTCATAACTGTAATCCATCCCAAACATAAGCAAAATTATTTTTTAGAACATATAATAGCTCCGAATTAGGAATTCTATCCTGCAACGCTCGGATATGTCTGTCGCTGTTGCTTCCGTCCACCACAAGCTGAGCTTTCGGATACCTACTTAACAGCTGAAGGACATCATTTCCATTATTCTTTCTCCACAGGATAAGATTCACATCAGGTGGAAGATTTGCTTCATCGACCCTATCTTCAAGTAGAAGTAGACGATAGGTACCCCACTCGAGAAGAAAGCTATGCCTTAAGACGTTCTCGATTTTATGAAATTCTATTTGCGATGACGAAATATAAGGCTTTAAGCTAGGCAGAACGCTATATCGTAGAGTAGGGTGATTCAGCGAATCCAAGGTGGAATACAGCACAACCTGTGACGGACGAACAAGAGCCGCAGCGACGTCCGATCTTACATTGTAAATAATAATAAAGCTATCTTTTGTCTTTCTAATAGAAGCAAACGCACTTATCACGCATACCCCAAAAATTGACATTATACACAAAAGCAAAGCCCTTCCAGATCTTCTGTCCAGACCGACTACCAGTGCCGCCATAGCTACAATAAATAGCAGCACCTGAATCCCACTCCATTCTACCCCTTGGATGAGAGAAGAAGGAAGCGACGCTATTCTTTTCAATCCTTCCATCATAAAAATCAAGGAAAATTCCAGTATTCTACCCAACACCACATTGAGGCTGTCAAAAGGCAGAATAGAAAGAAAGACGCCAATATACATGATAATTGTGCTTGGCAGGGCGATGAACAAGTTGGCCAGCAGGAAATAATTCGGGAACTGCCCGAAATAGTAAAGAGAGAGCGGTAAAGTAAACAGCTGTGCAGCAATACACACATAAAGATAATCTAGCAGATAATTTATACACTTATTTCCGCTAAGATAGTATGCCCTAAATAGCGGATACCCCAACAAAATGCCCAGCATTGCCGCATACGATAGCTGAAACCCTACATCAAACAAATAGTTGGGTGAAAATATTAAGATAATTAAAGCAGAAGCGGCTAAAGTATTTACGGAAACCTGCTTCCTATTTAGAAGCTGAGACATCACGAAAAAGGAAATCATTATCCCAGCCCTTATGATCGGAGGACTCATCCCTGTCAGCATCACATAAGCCCAGATGAATGACAAGATGATACAGGATTTCACCGTCTTACCCCACCTCCATCTGTCTAACCACTGCAACACAAAATTCAAACACACAAACACCAAACTGACGTGCAAGCCCGACACACTCAGCACGTGTATAGTTCCTGTATCCGTAAATGCTGATATGGTTTGTGGATCAATCAGTGAACGGTATCCAAAAATAAGAGCTACTGCCACCTGAAAGGCTTCGTCATCCTTCAAGTACTTCCTGAACTTTGCTATTAACGCTTTTCGTAGAGACAAAGAATAAGCTACAAACACATTTCCTTTCTGGTGGTCAATTACTTTTATTTCTCTCGGAAGCAGCAGGGCCTGCAATTCCATACCTTTGTTTTTTAGATAAGCTTTATAGTCAAACTCTTTGGGGTTGAAAGGAGGAGGAACTTCTTTTAATTTGTTGATAAGGGCTATCTCATCACCATAGCCATACAGTGCTGTAGTCCCTGAGTCGCGTAACAAGGATACCATTATTTTACCGGAAAGAGAGTAGGACTGCAAAGCATCTATCCCCGCTACCACACGCACTGGAAAACGAATCGTCTTTTCCTTGATAATCGGTTCGTCCTCAATGATTCCTACATATTGCGTCAGATGAAGATATTTCGAAATATGATTGTCTACATATCGAGGACAGTGAGATACTAATGCATAATAACCATAACAAAATACCAGAAAGGGGAAACATATAGCAAAAGCTTTATTCTTCGAAAATCGATTTAAACTGCTCCAAATCACATAAACACTACATCCTATGCCTACCCCTATAAGTGCCCATAAAGGAGGGATTGCTCCATCCAACATTTTACCGAGAAGTATGCCAGCCACATAAGCTGCCAAAGCCTTCACCATCGGCACTTTAGCTGTAGATAGATCCAATATGTCTAGCTTTACCATTGCCATCTCACCTGAAAACGAATCTCCGACTTTCTTCTTCCATCGATCTGATCTAATCCTGAACCTATAGTTTCCCGATCCGTATATTGGGTCAGGCTATACTTCATCCAGACATCTATATTCCTTGACAATCTATAACGGACATTTACATAGGTTCTCCACCCTCTATCGTAAAATATCGGATAGGAGGAGGCATACAACACGTCTCGTTCATACGTATATATCCGAGATTCATAGTCTTCCGTATTGAAATACGAAAGTCTTGTGTTCAGTTGAATCTTTTGCATATTCCAAGAAACATCCTGAAAAAGCAGATACCCCCTACTCTTTGAATCTCCTTTTTTCTCGTATAGAGATACTTCGCCGCGCGTACGAATAGACCAAATTTTGTTAAGCTTATATTGAAAATCTCCACGCAGCTGATTCCTAACAACATCAGCCAACACATTTTCATGCCTCTCGGACATTAAAAGATTTTCTTGGCGAACTCTGTATCTATACCGCAATTGGAAACTTCCACGCTTATACCAATGATACGTAAATTGAGAAAGTATATCTACACCTTCACTAGGTCCATCCACCCGATAGCGCAACCAAGGGAAAGCAAACATATCCACATAGTTTATCCATTCCCATCGCCGTGCAACTTCATATTTGAATCCTGCATAAACACCTTTTTCATTGGCTATGTTGGAGCCCTCAGAGAGGGTCTGTGCAAAAAAGCTATGATAGTCCTTTTGAAAATGACGCTGATGGACAAATACCGAAAGGCGGGGATGCAGACTCCCTAATACGCCGTTCACCATAGCTAGACCGCTACCCAAGCTATGTGCCGTTTCTCCAAAGAAATAAAGGTTGCGATAACTATACTTATAATGGAATCCTATCTGCAACAGATCTTGCCCCTCAAAATTGAATTTATTCCGCAACTCATCGCCTTTCATTACCTTGCCGTCAAAGCGCGTGTAAAGAGAAGTGAAGCCTATCTTTAGTTTTCTATAGGAAAAGGAAATATCGGTGCCCGCAACAAATTGCGCTATCTGATGTCTATAAGATTGTTCGGTAGGCGTTCTATGCAATCCCGAAGTGCTTATAGTATTGATAAGCTTACCGAAGTCTGAATGTGTGACATTGCCACTAAGACGGTTGAAGGCTACGAAAGGAGTCATAGTCCACTTTCTGTGGCGAACAGTAGCCGCTATTCCACGTTGAAAGTTATTTTCATTCATAGAGGAATAAGCCAACAATCCCGCACCTTGACGCGACACGGTAGAAGCTAAGGTGCCCTTTCCGAAATTAAGACCATTCCATAAGATAAGCCCCTGACCTATCTGCAATATATAATCCCCCAAAATAATCTTTGAAATTCGTGAATGAAGACCGTTCACTTCCACATAAGCGGAATAAAAGTCAAAACCTCCCTTCTGTTGCAAGGCAAAGAAAGGCTCCCCAGCATCCTTTTCTGCATTAAAGCCTATACGTATTTTCCCTTGATAGTTCCAGCGATAGCGTAAAGCATAGCTATTGCGATCTCCAAGATAGCGTGATCTGCTCTCTTCCGTAATACCGTAACCTCTAGCCTTCTGTAAAACTCGCGAAAGCCGTAACATGATCGTTTGTTCGTTTTCTTCCTTAAGGCTTTTCCATGTCACTCCCGCTAGCGACGATTTACCGCCTATATGCACGAAAGGTGTAAGCCGCTGTATAGTCTGAAGGTCCATACCGGGAATAGCCTGTAGCTCCAGAAGGCTGAGGAAGTCGCCCGACAGCTCCCGATGAGCAATAATATTTGTCACCTGATCCGGTTTCAGGAAGACCAAAGCGCTAAGCTCTGCCTCTGTAGCCCTGTTGAGATCTATAGGGTTACGTCTCATGAAGTTAAGCTTCTCCATGATTTCGCTGATGTCTACCTCTTCTCCTAGCTCCTCGCCAAGCTGTTCCAGCAGCTGCTCTTCCAGGTTCTCTTCATTTTCCTGAGCCTTGCAAACGGGAGAAAAGGCTAATAAAGCAACACACCATATGATATCTTTAAAACTCATATGCCAATGCCAGTTGTGGTGAGGTACCCAACCGATAGTGAAAGGAGGAAGAAAAGTCTATCTGAAATTCTTTAAGCCGGACACCTATCCCTGCAAAATATGTCCGTGGATGCAGACTAACACCACCCCGAAAAAATATCCTCTCCCCTAATCCATAACAAATCCCGGCACGAACATCTACCCCTTCATAGTGTTGATAGTATGTATCTAAAGCCAGAGAAAGCTCATCAGACATCCTATACAGGCTTCCAAAACCAATCTCAACAGGAATATGCTGCTCGGTTTCATCGTTAAAACTTGTGAAGGTTATGTTTCGGAAAACAAAACCTAGATTGAGCCTCTCCCAAATATTGAGTAGCAATCCTAGGTCTGCTGAATATGCATGGTCCGACTGATACCCTTGCACGGAAAAATTGTGATAGTTGGCAGAGATGGAAGTGTGTATTACGCCTCCAAAACTGCGTACATAAGATAAAGTTGCCTGTAGGAAACGTGATGTATGTACAATACCGTAAGAATGCACGCTAAGTCCTGCTGCGCCCAGTTGATGGAAGGGCATTCCTAGATATAATGCCTGATAGCGCAGGTCCTTACTCATATGGTGTGGCTGATACGCTATAGCCGCTGTGGCAGAGGACAATACCCCTAAACCTGCCGCATTGTTGGTACTGCTGTAGACAGAACCTATAGCAATCCCCGTATTGCCCATTCCTTGATAAGCTGCAGCATTGAAGGATTGCCCAAATGACGGTGAATACAGCAGTAATAGACTTATTACCCTGTACATCATGGCTGTTAGTGTTACTTAATAAATTTAAGAAAAATACATAAAAACAAAAAGGCCGACAGAGATTTATCTATCGGCCTTCCTATTTTTATAGTCTACCTCTTATACATCTATTTTTGCATACTTAGCATTTTTCTCGATAAACTCGCGACGAGGGCCTACCTCATCCCCCATCAACATAGAGAACACGCGGTCACATTCAGCGGCATTTTCAATAGTAACCTGTCTTAAGGTGCGCCTTGCAGGGTCCATAGTGGTTTCCCATAGCTGCTCTGCGTTCATCTCACCAAGACCTTTGTAGCGCTGTACGTGCACCGAATCCTCTTTACCTGTTCCTTTAAGGCGTTGGATAGCTGCAATACGCTGCTCTTCATTCCATGCATATTCATGATCCTTACCCTTTTTGATCAGATAAAGTGGTGGGGTAGCGATATATACATATCCTTTTTCTATGAGTTCCCGCATATAACGGAAGTAGAAGGTCAACATCAGCGTGGCAATGTGGCTACCGTCCACGTCGGCATCCGTCATAATGATTATTTTGTGGTAACGAAGTTTAGAAAGATTTAATGCCTTAGGGTCCTCCTCGGTACCGATGGATACACCTAATGCTGTAAACATATTTTTGATCTCTTCGTTCTCATAGATTTTATGCTCCATGGCCTTCTCCACGTTCAGAATCTTACCACGTAGAGGCATAATAGCTTGGAAGTTACGGTCACGTCCTTGTTTTGCCGTACCACCCGCAGAGTCTCCCTCGACGAAGAAGATCTCACACAAGGCAGGGTCGTTGCTCGCACAGTCAGCCAGCTTGCCAGGAAGTCCCGAACCGTTCATCACGGTCTTGCGCTGCACCATCTCTCTGGCCTTGCGTGCTGCTGCACGCGCCTGCGCTGCGATGATAACTTTCTGAACGATAGCTTTGGCTTCTCGTGGATTCTCTTCTAGATAAGTACCCAAAATCTCACCTACCGCTACATCCACAGCCCCCATCACTTCCGTGTTACCCAACTTCGTTTTGGTCTGTCCTTCGAATTGCGGCTCTGCAACCTTAACGGAAATTACGGCGGTGAGCCCCTCACGGAAGTCGTCACCTGTAATCTCAACTTTCGAGTTTTTAAGCAGGCCTGAATCGTCGGCATACTTTTTCAGCACACGTGTAAGCCCTCTTCTGAATCCTGCCACATGCGTACCACCTTCTATAGTATTGATATTGTTCACGTACGAGTGTACGTTTTCAGCATATGTATCGTTGTATTGGAAAGCCAACTCTACAGGGATACCTTGCTTCACACCTTCTAAATAGATGGGTTCAGGAATCAACGATGCACGTGTTCCATCCAAGAAACGGACAAACTCTTTCAAGCCACCTTCCGAATAGAATTCATCCATCCTGTCAGTGCCGTCATCATTTTTCTCGCGCTTATCAATCAAGGTAAGCTTCACGCCCTTATTCAAGAAAGAAAGCTCACGAAGACGGTTGGCCAACGTATCGTAGTTGTAAACCGCGGTTTGGGTAAAAATTTCTGGATCCGGCTTAAACGTTACTATTGTCCCTGATTTGTCGGACTCTCCCACCTCACGCACCTCATACAAAGGCTTTCCTCGTTCATACTCCTGCATGAAAATTTTGCCTTCACGATGAACTTCTGCTTTCAAGTGGGTGGAAAGGGCGTTCACACAGGAAACCCCAACACCGTGAAGACCACCGGAAACCTTATAGGTATTTTTATCGAACTTACCACCGGCGTGCAATACGGTCATTACCAGCTCCAAAGCCGACTTGTTTTCTTTCTTATTGATACCGGTAGGGATACCACGACCATTATCTTTTACCGAGATAGAGTTGTCTTCGTGAATGGTAACTACTATATCATTACAATACCCTGCTACAGCCTCATCGATAGAGTTATCTACTACTTCATAAACTAGGTGATGCAAACCTTTAGGTCCTGTATCACCGATATACATGGATGGGCGCTTACGTACCGCTTCTAAACCTTCTAAAACCTGAATATTATCAGCAGAATACGTTGACGTAGGGTTCTTTTTTTCTTCGCTCATGAATTAAAAAATCATATAATTTTAACAATCAAAGTTAATAAAAATTAAGGACTTAAACAACCGATACACACGCTATTCATTAAGGTTTTTTGGTAATTTGTGAAGGAAATACCGAACAAATAATTGATTTTTAATTTTTTTATAGTAGGTTTGTTACATAAACTGAAAATAAAGAGTAGAATGAATAGATTTTTATCCAACTTATCGAAAGTAACATTAGGCATTGCGTTAGCGGCAGGCGCTTCTTCATGTAATCAAAACACGCCATCATCGACGGCATCAAAGTCGGACAGCACTACAGCTCCGGCAGCGCCTACAGCCGAAAAAATAGTGTATGTTAACGCTGATACCTTATCGGAAAAATATGAATATTTCAAAGACGCAAGAGCTAGACTAGAAAGCAAAGCCAAAAAAGCGCAAGAAAACCTTCAAGCTAAAGGCCAAGCTTTCCAAAGAGAGCTTGCAGAGGCAGAACAAAAGGCTCCAACCATGAGTGCTTCGGAACGTCAAGCTACCGAAGAACGTCTTGCACGCAAACAGCAGGAGTTGGCACAGCTTAACCAAAATGCGTCAGCTTCTTTAGCTCAAGATGAACAGACAGAAATGACAGCAGTGTACAATGCTATTACAGACTATCTTACTAAGCACGCTAAAGAAAAAGGATATCAATACGTTTTGACTTATTCTAAGACTAACCCTGCCGTTATCTATGCAGACGAAAAGCTTGATATCACCAAAGAAGTAGTAGAAGGATTAAACAAAGAATACAAAGCCAAAAAAGCGGCAGACAAAAAATAATCTTAAAGACTGGATTTTGACCTTTGAAATGAGCTTGACAGATGCTGTCAAGCTCATTTTTTATGTGCTTACTACAAAAGCTCCCACTTTGAATACTTATATTTATATATCCAAGACCATAAAATTTTATGATAACACAAGTACTATCTCCAGACAAGCATCCTTTCGAATGGATAGATATCTCGGACCCGCGCATCGAAGATTTCAGTGCACTAAAAGAAAAATATAATCTTAATGCAGAGTCTATCCGCGACTGTCTGGAAATAGGACATCTACCCAAAATCGAAGAATTCGACAACTACCACTTCCTTATTATCAGGACCACCAAAGCCAAACTCAGCGACACTTCCGATTCATTGATAGATATCACGGATAGGGTATCCATCTTTTATGGAGCGAATTTCGTCATCACAGCCCATCGCAACGAGATTCCTTTTCTCGAAAACATAAAGAAGATGGATGTGAACAGCAAGACATTATCTTCCAGCAAACACCTCATCAATACCCTAGTCTCCGAAGCCTTAAAAACTTTCGAAACATTGGTATTGGGAGATTTGGACGCCAAGCTAGACGAATACGAAGAGATCGTCTTTCTGCATCAGCGACGCAAACCCTTTCTCAAAAAACTTTATTATATCAAAAGGCAGATAGACGTCATCCGTTCGGTACTTATCCTCTATAAAGACATAGTGGATTATTTTCACCTGCCGGAATATAAAAACATCTATACACAAGATTTAAGAGACCTCTTCTCCCGTACCAATACCCTATACCGTAATATCGGTGAAAATACGGCACAGCTGCTGTCCATCTATTTCAATATAGAGTCCAACCATACGAACGAAATTATGCGGACACTGACCATTATTTCCGTATTCTTCATGCCAATGACTTTTATTGTAGGCGTATATGGCATGAACTTCGACATCATGCCCGAATTGCATTGGAAATATGGCTATCCACTCGTCATGGCAAGCATGATGATCTTAAGCTTATTAATATATCTTTGGTTTAAGCGGAAAAAATGGCTTTAATTACCTAGCCTTTGGTGTTGTGGCAATAAACTCTTTCAAATAATAAGGCTCGAAATAGATCAAATCCTCGAATTCCTTACGGGTAAATTTTTCATATACCGATGCTGTCATATAAGCAGAAGAATGGGAATATGACTCATCGACAATAATTTGAGGGTTATGGGCAAATAGCTCCATCAGCTTAGCAGCACCAGAGCCAAACAGCACCACTTTATGAGAGGTATAGCTATCAAAAGTATGTGCATCCACTATCACAGCTTCGGTAGTTCTTATCAGCTGATGGTTTTGGTACATATTCAGATACACTTCCATACGGCGCGCATCCAGCATAGGGACATAAATCCAGTTTTCATTGAATCCATGTTTCTCAATATATCCCTTATACATACTTTCTAAGGTATTTACGGCTATCAAAGGCAAATCCAAAGCGTAGCACAACCCTTTGGCAGTGGAAACGCCTATGCGCAATCCCGTATAGGAGCCGGGACCTTTGCTTACGGCTACCGCTTGCAAATCCGTAAAGGCAAGAGCATTACGTTTAAGAAGCTCATCAATAAACACAGTCAGTTTGGAAGCATGCAGGTTAGGCTCCTGGGCTTCCAAGCAATCCAACAGTACACCATCCACACTTATGGACACCGAGCAGGTGTCGGTAGCTGTATCTATCTGTAATATACGTACACTCATCTTAACTTCTTTTACGGTACCGGATCATGACCATGTCCTCCCCAAGGATGACAGCGAGATATACGCTTGAGAGTAAGCCACCCTCCTCTGAAAGGACCATACTTCAATATAGCTTCTTTGCCATATTGAGAACATGTCGGCGTAAATCGACAGTTGGCTCCCAATAACGGTGAAATAAACAGCTGATACAGCTTTATCAAAAGGATAAAGAGATGCTGCAACACTAAGGCCACGCCTTTCCAACATTTACGAACGAACTTCATGAGCCAACTGAGACAGTACCCTTTTCATCTTCGAATACATCGTATCGAAAGGTAATTCTTCTTTTCCCACGTACTGAATAGCAAAATCCAATCCAATTCTTTGTTGATTCAATTTAGAATATAACAATTCTCCTTTTTGGAGGCGATACACCTCACGCACCAGACGTTTTATTCTGTTACGCTGGAAGGCTCTCTTGAATCTTCTTTTGGAAACGGAGACGATGACCTGAGCCGGAAACGGCTGGTCCTGCTCTAAAGGACGGAAAAGAAATACTACACGAAAGGGATATATTATAAAAGAAGAACCACCATGGAAGAGAGCATCAATTTTTCTCCTACTACACAGTCGTTCTCCTTTCGTAAATGTTTTTCTCATTATAGATGACTATCTTGGCGTTCAGAAGCCACTATGTTAAGTCACCGGCGCTAAAGAAAAGAATTAATTAGCCTTTGTGACGGTATTCGTCAGAAACTGTTAGACGTTTTCTACCTTTTGCTCTACGAGCTGCCAATACTCTTCTACCATTAGCTGTGCTCATACGCTCTCTAAAACCGTGCTTATTTCTTCTTTTTCTTAGCGAAGGCTGAAATGTTCTTTTCATGACGCTTTATTATCTTTATTTATTTTCTAATTACCATTATTACCTCACAAGAGGAATGCAAAAGTAGTGTATTATTTCTATATAAACAAGTTTAGTGCAGAAAAAAGTTTACAAAAAATATGTAAACTTTTCCTATTAAAACCTTAATAAAGGCTATTTGCTTTTTAAGATATCTCTGATTTCAGTAAGCAACACTTCCTCCTTTGATGGTGCTGGCGCTTCTTCCGCCGGAGCTTCTTCTTTCTTCTTCAATGAGTTAATACCTTTGATAACCACAAAAATACAGAAGGCGATAATTAAGAATTGGATTATCACATTGATAAAGTTTCCGTAGTTTAAAGTTACTGCAGGCTCAAGTACTGAGCCATCTGCATTTAACAAGGCCTCTTTTAGCACTACCGATTTTTCCGAAAAATCCACCCCTCCCGTGATAACACCTACTATCGGCATGATCAAATCGTCAACCAAGGAAGTTACGATTTTTCCGAAAGCGCCACCGATAACCACACCGACTGCCAAGTCGATAACGTTACCACGCATGGCAAACTCCTTAAATTCTTTTACAAAACCCATAATAATTTCTTTTATTTAGAAACCAATAATAAAAAGTTATAAATTTACGCAATTTCTATCTTTTATAAAGATAAGTGTTATCGCCAAATTATATGCATCAAATTATATTTTTTTGTAAATTAATACGACAGTTGCCAGGTAGAGTAAATTAAATTATGAAAAACATTATTATTGCTGACGATCATAGTATCGTCCGATTCGGCACTGAAGTAGCAATACACTCTACTTTCAAGGACGCCAAAATTACGCACGCATCTACAATAAAAGAAGTTTATTCACATTTGAACTTTCGGAGGTTCGACCTTTTACTCCTAGACATTAATATGCCCGGAGGCAACAATATAAATGTCATAAAGGAAATATTAAACATACAGCCGGACCTCAAAATCTTGGTTTTTTCATCCTATGACGAAAACATTTACGCTTTACGATATATTGAAGCTGGCGCTGCGGGATACCTCAATAAGAATACAGCTATGGAAGAGCTAAGCAACGCCATCCAAAGTATCCAAGAGCGTGGCAAATATATGTCCGCAGCTATAAAAGATCTTTATATTACCAAGCTTACAACAAGTAAGGCGACTATTAGCAAATCTAACCCTCTGAACAAACTTTCAAACCGTGAGATGGACGTTGCCAAACACCTTATCGAAGGTCACAGCATACAGGATGTATCCTCTATGTTAAACCTTAGCTCTTCTACAGTAAGTACATATAAGAGCCGCATATTTGAAAAACTGGGGGTAGACAATATCCCGGATCTTATAGAGCTCTTTAAGCTGCATTCTCAAGGATAAGATAAACAAAACCCTATAACATAAAAAGGCCAACGTATGTTGGCCTTTTTATGTATCGTCTAAGTTTATTAGTCTACATTATCGTGTAAGAAGGAGTTGTTTGAACGGATTTCTGTCACGCCATCATCAAACGATAAGGTGAAACGAGAAACCTGAGAGTCCGAAGAGTGTGGAACATCTTCCAAAGCTCTCTGCTTTCTTTTATAAGCAGGTTCGTTTTCCAACTCTTGCAAGCCATTGGTAGATTTCAACTTCATGCTCAACTCTTTAAGACGTAAGATACGCTCTTTAGTTTTCAACAGTTGGTCTTCGAAGTTTACCTCTTCTTCCACCTTGTTCGCATTCGCTGTTGTTGTGGCAGGCGCTTCAAACTTATGCTCCACCGGCTGCTCTACATCTTCCACAGGTTCATTTTTTTTCTCTTCGTAAGCATCAAAAACCGTAGGTAATTTGAACTCAAATACTGAAGGTGTGGTTTTCAATTGAAAGCCGCCGTTATCTTCTTGCTTTTCTTCTTCAGCATTGAAATCTCCTTGCAGATCCAAGGTATGACGGATGACGTTGGAAGATTCCTGCTGCACAGCAACGTTGCTGTACGACGGTTTCATCGAATTGAACAAATCAGCTTGAGTTGTCATTCGAGGAGCTGAGGAGCTCTGGTTTGTCGGATTTACCGGAGTTACCAGATTCTGAGCTGTAGAAGCCGAAGGCTTGCTAGCCACGAATTGGTTTTGCGACACAGGCTTAATAAAAGTATGTTCTGTAGGTTCCGGTGTTAAAGGTAAAGCGATTTTTTCTTTTTCTCTTTCCTTTTGGCGCTCTTCAGCAGTTTGGAAGCCGGTAGCAATGATAGTTACAGACAATTCTTCATCTAAGTTTTCGTCGATACAGTTACCCCAGATTAAGTCTGCTGTCAATCCAGCTTTCTCTTGGATGTAGTCGGTGATGATAGACACCTCATCCATAGTAACTTCTTTCTTACCAGAAGTAATGTTCAACAAGATATAGCGAGCACCTTCGATTTCATTGTCTTTCAACAATGGAGAAGCAAGCGCTCCTGTCACCGCTTTGATTGCCCTATCTTCACCTGAAGCAACGTGGTTACCCATGATAGCTACACCACTATCACTCATTACAGTACGTACGTCTTTGAAGTCTACGTTTACGTATCCTGGGATAGTGATAATCTCGGCGATACCTTTGGCAGCTGTAGTCAATATATCATCAGCCTTGGCAAAGGCAGCAGTCATCGTCAAGTTTCCGAAGATTTCACGCAATCTGTCATTAGAAATCACTAAGTAGGAGTCTACATATTTCTTCAGCTCAGATAGCCCTTCCTCAGCTTGCTGACGACGTTTTTTTCCTTCGAATGTGAATGGAGTGGTAACAATAGCCACTGTCAGGATACCCATCTCTTTGGCAGCTTTGGCCAATACAGGACTTGCTCCCGTACCTGTACCACCACCCATACCTGCCGTGATGAAAAGCATCTTGGTATTGGTACCCAACATTCTTTTGATATCATCGATACTTTCGATTGCTGAATTCTCTCCTACTTCCGGATCAGCACCTGCACCCATACCTTCCGTCAGACTTGCTCCCAGCTGAACCTTGTTTGGAATAGGACTCAGTTCCAATGCTTGCGCATCCGTGTTGCACACGATAAAATCAACTCCACTAATCCCTTGCTTGTACATGTGATTAACGGCATTGCCGCCGCCACCACCAACACCTATAACCTTGATTATAGATGATTGCTCCTTTAACATTTCAAATTGTATCGACATAATAATATCCTATTTTAAAAGAACTGCCAAGCTTTACCTATCTATCCAAACTCAACAATTCTAATGTAATAATACCAATTTCTCAACAAGAGTTTTCCACATTTGTGAAATTGTGGAAAACTTACCTTCGTGTGGAAAAATTAACGTCTTCCGATAAAGGTTTCGTCGTCGATTTCCTGATTATCCTTGATAAACTCTGAGATAATTTTTGTAAACCAACTTTCTTTTTTACTTTGCTTTTCGGCGATCTCTTTGACCTGCTCTTTGCGCGGTTTTTTCAGCTCACGCTCTTCCATGGCCAACTCTTCTTCCTCTTCGGCAGCCTGAATACCTTTTATCAACAGGCCGATGGAAGTAGCATACATCGGACTTTTCATTTCTTCCAATGTTTGTTTGCTTACCATATCCGTTTTAGCAAGGTATTCGTTTGGATAACCAATTCGGCAATCGATACCTGTGATGTATTCTACGAGCTGAACGAGATGTTTAAGCTGCGCACCACCTCCGGTAATTACGATACCTGCGATAAGTTTGTCTTCATAGCCTGAAGATTTGATTTCGTAGTATACGTGCTCTATGATTTCTTCCATTCTTGCTTGGATAATGTAAGCAAGATTTTTCACCGATATTTCTTTAGGTTCACGTCCACGGATTCCCGGAACGCAAATCACTTCATTTTCTTTATTTTCGTCGGCCAGCGCAGAACCATATCTTACTTTCAGTTGTTCCGCCTGATTTCTAAGTACAGCACAACCTTGACGGATATCTTCGGTAACAATATTTCCACCCAAAGGAATTACAGCAGTATGACGGATGATACCTTCATGGAATATAGCCACATCAGTAGTACCACCACCTATATCAACAAGAACTACACCGGCCATTTTTTCTTCTTCATCCAATACAGCTTCGGATGAGGCTAATGGCTCCAGCACCAATGAAGAAACCTCCAAATCAGAATTATCAACACATTTTTTGATATTCTTGATATCGGTAACACGACCTGAGATGATATGGAAGTTGGCTTCCATACGACGACCAGCCATACCAATAGGCTCCTTGATGCCTGGCTCGTTGTCGATTGTAAACTCTTGCGGCAACACATGAATGATTTCTTCTCCCGGAGGCAATACTAATTTGTACATATCCGAAATCAAGCGTTCCACATCCATACGGCTGATTTCGTCGTCATCATTCTTTGTCAAAATTCCGCGGTGCTGAATACTTTTGATATGTTGACCTGCGATACCGACATTGACAACCTTGATATCCACGTTCGATTGCGCTTCTGCCAATGATACAGCCTCGCGGATACTGTTCACAGTTTTTTGAATATTAGCGACAACCCCACGATTTACTCCGGCAGATTCTGCTTTACCCACTCCTAATAATTCAATTTTATTTGTCCCACTGCGGCGTCCTACAGTAACACAAATTTTTGTCGTACCGATATCCAAACCAACGATAATCGGATTTTCTTTCTCATTGTCTGTAATTCTTGGTTTCATATGCTGTATTTTTTAATTTTTCATACTGATTTTCATCTGCAAACTATCCATAAACCATCCTTCACGGCGCTCACAGATGATCTGGCCTCCATATTTAACGTTTATTCTGCTGTATGCCTCAGTTCCTACTTTAGGCAATATATTTTTGTAATATAGTTCCAATCTTCTCAACTTGCTGTCTAACGAATCGGCATTGCCAATGAGCAACACTTCTTTGCCTACTCGTGGTATCAGCTCAATATCTTTATCTTGGTTGACATACATCTGCACGATCTGATTTTCCCATAGCTCGTTGCCTCTCACATGTTCCACGATGCGTACCAGATCTTTAACCAATATAGTTTCCACCTCTTCCAGCGGTTTGTTGTAGCTTTCTTTGATATTACCATTGGCTACCAACACCCGAGGCACATATTTCAAAGTCACCGGCACCTTATGTCCTTCCGTATCCACATAGAACTCACGTCCTTGGCTATTTATCACGCGCAATACCACTTCGCGCTGCTTGACATTTACCCTCACTGTGCCATCCATATCCATGTGGATCTCGGCCTGCGATACGTAAGGTAATTTCTCTATAGCCTGCTCAATATCTTCCAGTTTAATTTCTCTTAAAGACTTTCCTACCACATTTCCGAACTGATTGTTAATCATTTTGGAAATATCCTCCTGGTCGATAAAGGTTTCTTTACCTTCTACATTCACCTTCAGAGAAGTACACACCTGTGCGGCATCTTTACGTTCGATCAGACCCATAAGCACTACTAACCCTACCGCAGCGCCAAGGCCAAGGATAGTGTAAAACAATAGGCTCCATCTGATTCGCTTCAACATATTTACTTCTCTAATATTTCTTTCAAAGGTTTCACCAATCTGTCTATATCTCCTGCCCCTACAGTTACCAACAATTCTGGCTGTTCGTTTTTCACATATTCCAATACTGCCTCCGGTGATACAAGACGTTTATCTTCCAACTGAACTTTATCCAACAGCCATGAAGAGGTCACCCCTTCTATTGGCAGCTCACGTGCCGGATAAATTTCCATTAGCAACAGCTCATCTGCCATAGCCAACACTTCGGCAAAGCCATCCACAAAGTCGCGTGTGCGACTGAATAGGTGTGGCTGGAATACTACACTAAGCTTTTTGTTAGGATATAACTTCCGCAGTGAAGACAAGAATGCACGAAGCTCCTCCGGATGATGTGCATAGTCGTCGATATAAATACACTTTTCATTACGTACAATATATTCGAAGCGGCGTTTTGCTCCGCGGAAGCTTGCCAAGGCCGCCACAATCTTGTCAATATCTATCTCCAACAGTAGCGCTACCGTGATGGCTGCCACTGCGTTTTCTATGTTGTGAAGACCGGCAATTCCCAACTTGATATTCGCTATTCTTAGGTCTCCCTTCACATAGTCGAAATGGAATTCTCCATCAATAACCTCAATATTTTCCGCGTGGGCGTCTGCTTTCTCTTCGCGTGCATACGAAATGTCTCCGGAAAATGGCAGACCTTTCTTCACGATGCGGTGTCCCCCTGCTACCACACGTGCCAGATACAACTCAAAAGATTCTATGAGATGCGACTTGTCGCCATAGATATCCAAATGGTCTGCATCGGCAGAAGTGACTACCGCAATATTGGGATGTAGAGTAAGGAAGGAACGGTCATATTCGTCAGCTTCCACCACTACTACATTGTTATCTCCATACAATACGTTAGTATTATAGTTAGAACTGATGCCCCCCAAGAAGGCTGAACAGTCGTATCCCGAATCTTTAAGGATATGCGCTATCATCGTAGAGGTCGTCGTCTTACCGTGAGTTCCGGCAACACCTATCGTGAATCGATTAGCACTGATAAATCCTAAAATCTGCGAACGTTTGTATATCTCAAATCCTTTGTCCAAGAAATAGTTTTTAATCTTAAGATCTTTTGGAACAGCAGGCGTGAAAATTACCAAACTTTCGTCCGATGGTTGACCAAATACTGCCGGAATCTTTTGCACCTCATCTTCATAGATAACGTCAATTCCTTCACTTACCAATGTCTTTGTCAAATCGGTTTCCGTACGGTCGTAACCCCACACCTTACATCCCAAATGATGGAAGTAACGGGCTAAACCACTCATACCGATACCTCCGATACCGATAAGATAAACCAGCTTTATTTGATCAATATTAACCATCCTTTATTTTATTAATTTTAATACTTCGTGTGCGATTACTTCATCTGCATCTGGCAGAGCCAGCTTCTTAATATTCTCACTTAGCACACGCATCTTCTGTTCATCGTTGAGCAAGGCAAGAGCTTCTTCTACCAGCTTTTCTCTTGCTTCCACATCTCTCACCATGATGGCAGCATCCTTTTGCACGAGAGCCATAGCATTTTTGGTCTGATGATCTTCCGCAACATTTGGCGAAGGCACCAAAATCACGGGTTTCCCTACCACACATAGTTCGGAAATAGTACCAGCCCCTGCTCTTGCAATGATCACATCTGCCGCCGCATAGGCATAATCCATACGCTGCAAGAAAGGCATCATCTTCACATTGTACGGCAAATCGGCAAGCTCGCTATTCAACCTTTCGTGGTAATAGCTACCACATTGCCATATTATTTGAACATCCTCCTCCTTGAAGCGATTTATGGCAGCTTTCACACAATCATTAAGTGTGCCTGCTCCAAGACTTCCTCCTGTCACCAGCAAGGTTTTCTTTCCTGCTTCCAAGCCGAAAGAAACTAAAGCCTCTCCCTTCTTCCCGTCGATATCCACGGAGGTACGACGTATAGGGTTACCTGTCAGCAATACCTTTTCTGCAGGAAAAAACTTTTCCATCCCTTCGTAGGCTACACAGATTTTTCTTGCCTTGCGCCCCAAGCTCATGTTAGTCTTTCCGGCAAAAGAGTTTTGCTCCTGAATCAGTGTCGGCAGTCCCATCATGTTGGCCATCATCAACAAAGGTCCGGAAGCATAGCCTCCCACCCCTACTGCCACGTCTGCTTTAAAATCTTTTATAACACGTCTTGCCTTCAGCAGACTTTTGATCATCTTATAAGGCAAGAGTATATTTTTCCATAAAGAAGAGCGGTTGAACCCTTGGATATCTAATCCTACGATAGTATAACCTGCAGCAGGAACTTTCTCCATTTCCATCTTCCCCTGCGCTCCCACAAAAAGAATTTCGATATCCGGTTCGATACGACGCAAAGCATTTGCTATCGCAATTGCCGGGAATATATGCCCTCCCGTACCTCCACCACTTATGATTACTTTATGCGCCATACCTGTATTATTTAACTAATGGTTCCTACCACTATTTTCTTTTGCTTAGGCTGTTTCTGTCCCGTGATAGCACTCTCTTCCAGCTCTTCTTTATTTTTAAGTTCTTCAATACTGCGACTTACGGAAAGGATGATACCTAAAGCCACACTGGTAAACAAGATGGATGTACCTCCCATACTTACCAAAGGCAGTGGCACCCCTGTCACGGGTCCCAACCCTACCGCTACAGCCATATTTGCTAATGCTTGGATGGTAAGGCTAAACCCTAACCCTGCCGCCAAAAAGGCACCAAAGGCCCGTGGACTCATCGTCACTATACGGATTACCCTATACATCAACGCTAGGTACAACAGAATCAAGATTGCTCCACCGATAGTGCCGTATTCCTCGACAATAATGGCGAAGATGAAATCCGAATATGGGTGCGGCAACACGTTGCGTTGCACGCTGTTTCCCGGTCCTTTTCCGAAAAGACCACCCGTAGCAATGGCGATTTTCGCATTGTTGGCTTGGAAGTTTTTGTCCTCCTGAAATGGTACGCTTGCCGATTCTACTTTTTCAGTCTTGAAGAAACCTTCAACACGACTCATATAAGTAGCACGACGTGGACCTAATAGAATAACCATCATCAGGAGCACCCCTCCACCCAAACACACAATGCCGATCTGCTTGATGCTCACACGTCCGATAATCAAAAGCAGCACGCTGGTTCCGAAGAGCATCAGCGCCGTAGATAGGTTCGCCCAGGCAATAAGTACGAACACCGCACATACCGTACCCATGATAGGGATAAAGGATTTTTTCAAATCCTTGATCTCGTAAGCTTTGTGCGAAAGCATACGTGCCAAGAACGTAATCAGCGACAGCTTCGCCAAGTCCGAAGTCTGGAATGTCTGGTTGATTACAGGAATCGTCACCCATCGCGACGCATCGTTAACATTATTACCGAAAACCAAAGTATATATCAACAATGGGATTGTGATCATCATCAGCAGTTTCGAAATCCCCGCATACCAACGATAGTCTAACTTGTGAGACAAATACATCAAAACCAAACCTACAGCGATAATGGAGAAATGCTTGAATAAATACAATTCCGTACCCTTACCTTCTTTATAGGCAAGTGTTCCTACTGAACTGTATACGGCAAGCAGAGACCATCCCGACAAGATTACCACGATGATCCAAATCCACTTATCTCCTTTTAGTTTTGAAAAAATTTGTTCTACCATCACCAAGTAAACTACAGAGCCATTACAGCTTCTTTGAATTTATTACCTCTTTCTTCGTAATTCTTAAACCAGTCAAAGCTTGCACAGGCAGGTGATAACAGCACGGTATCTCCTTTCTCTGCAAGGTGAGACGCTATGTTCACAGCATCTTCCATCGACGAGCTGTTCACGATGATCTCTACATCTTCTTCGAATGCTTCATGAATGCGGGCGGTATCCTTACCTAGACAGACAATAGCCTTTACCTTTTGTCTTACAAGATCACGAAGCATTTCATAATCATTACCTTTGTCCACACCACCTAATAGCAACACGATCTTTGTCGAGAAGCTTTCCAAAGCATACCATACTGAATTCACGTTGGTAGCCTTAGAATCGTTGACGTAATTAACGCCACCAATGATTGCCACATGCTCCAATCGGTGCTCTACATTTACATAGGAGCCCATACTTTCTTTCATGCTTTGATTACGCAGTTCCTGAACTTTGGCAATCAAGCCAGACGCCATGTTGTTGTAAACATTGTGTCTTCCTTGTAATGATAACTCTTCGATATTCATCTCAAACTCGTCTCTATTAGGTATATTAATTTTTATGTTTTTATTCTCATCCAGATAAGCTCCATACTCTACCTTGCTGTCTTGTGTCATCGGCAGCTGCTGCGCTTTGACCTCAAAGCGAGGAAGAGCTTTCATCGTCTCCTCGTCATCTAAGCAATAGATAAAATAATCTTCCGAACGTTGGTTTTGGATCATACGGAATTTAGAATTCACATAATTTTCCATCTTATAGTCGTAGCGATCCAAGTGGTCCGGAGTGATATTTAAGATTACCGCCACATCGGCACGGAAGTGGTACATATCGTCCAGCATGAAGCTGGAAATTTCAAGCACATAGACATCATAGTTTTCTCGTGCCACCTGAAGGGCAAAACTTTTACCCACATTGCCGGCAAGGCCTACATTCAAACCTCCATTTTTTAACATGTAATAGGTCAACATGGTGGTAGTGGTTTTGCCATTAGAGCCGGTAATACAGATAAGTTTTGCATCCGTATATTGAGCGGCAAACTCGATTTCCGAGATTACAGGAATATTCAAAGAACGAAGCTTCTTGATCAGCGGTGCTTTTTCCGGAATGCCTGGACTTTTTACTATGATGTCGGCATTCAGGATAAGATCTTCTGTATGCTGACCGGACTCGTAGGCGATACCTTCTTCGTCCAATGACTTTTTATAGTTGTCCGCTATTGTCCCTAGGTCCGATACAAAAACATCAAAACCTTTATCCTTTCCTAGGATGGCGGTACCTACACCGCTTTCACCCGCTCCCAAGACTACCAAGCGCCCCGATTGTGGATAATATGTATTGGCTATATTTCCCATACTATCTAACTTTTAATGTTACTATTGTCAGAATGGCCAAAATCACGCCCACAATAACAAATCGGGTTACGATTTTCGCTTCATGATATCCTTTCTTCTGATAGTGGTGATGCAAAGGTGACATCAAGAATATACGTCTCCCCTCACCATATTTCTTTTTCGTGTACTTGAAGTAGGAAACCTGTAGAATTACCGAAAGATTTTCTACTAAAAAGACACCACACAATACCGGAATCAACAGTTCTTTACGGATAAGGATGGCGAAAGCTGCGATAATACCGCCTATAGCCAACGACCCTGTATCCCCCATAAATACCTGAGCCGGATAAGCATTGTACCATAAGAATCCGGTACATGCCCCTACAAAAGCTCCTGCAAAAATCACCAGCTCTCCCGAATTCGGGATGTACATGATATTGAGGTAATCGGAAAAAATGATGTTACCCGACACATACGCCAAAATAGCCAGTGTAATCCCAATGATGGCTGATGTTCCTGTCGCCAACCCGTCAATCCCATCAGTAATGTTTGCTCCGTTAGACACAGCAGTAACGATGAAAACAACCACTACCAAAAACAAAAGAAAAGTAGCCCAAGGACTATCTAAGCCCACCACCGTCAACACTTTGGAATAATCGAACTCGTTATCCTTATAAAAAGGAATATTCGTTTTTGTAGATTTTACATTTTCAGCATATTGGGTTTCCCCGGTTTGCGGGTTGATGACAACTTCTACAGGCTTCTCAGAAGTAGGGTTTATTACCTGCTCACGCACCACGATATCCGGATGAAAATACATCGTAATGGCGATGATAACACCCAATCCTACCTGTCCTATCACCTTAAAACGTCCCGCAAGCCCTTCTTTATTTTTTCTGAACACCTTTATATAGTCGTCCAAAAAGCCGATAGCACCCATCCACAGGGTAGTCACTATCATGATGATGACGTAGATATTATCTAACTTGGCGAACAATAAAGTAGGAATAAGAATCCCGGCGATGATGATCAACCCTCCCATCGTTGGAGTTCCCTGCTTTTGTTTTTCTCCCTCCAAACCTAGGTCCCTAATGGTCTCTCCCACCTGCTTTTTGTGCAGCAATCGGATCAATCGACTACCATATACCGTAGTAATGATAAGCGACACGATAACTGCCATCGCCGTACGGAAAGAGATATATTGGAACAAGCCGCTTCCGGGAACATTCCAATTTTCATGTAGCCAATCAAATAGATAATATAACATTGTCTTACTTTATTGTTCGTTAAACGTTTTCTCCAACTCCTCTCTGTCATCAAAATGATGACGCACCCCATTTATTTCCTGATATTTTTCATGTCCTTTTCCAGCCACCAACACGATATCGCCCGGACTGGCTAGATGACAGGCAGCACGTATGGCTTCTCTTCGGTCTGCTATGCTAAATGTATTTTTTTTCTTTTCCACCGGAACGCCAGCTTCCATATCCTTAATAATCTGCAACGGATCTTCCGTACGTGGATTATCCGAAGTGATGATAAGCTTATCGCTATATTTTAATGCCACATTAGCCATCTCCGGTCTTTTGGTCTTATCTCTGTCACCTCCACATCCTAGCACGGTGATGATCTGTTGTCCTTCATGTCGTAGGTTCTTTATCGTTTCCAGCACATTTTCCACGGCATCTGGCGTATGGGCATAGTCCACAATACCTACAACACCATTCTTCGAACGTACAGTTTCAAATCTTCCTTCGGCTCCCGAAATTTCGCTCAAGGCAACAAGTACCTTCGACGTTTCCTGCTCCAAAAGGATAGCGGCAGAATACACAGCCAGCAAATTGTATGCGTTGAAACCACCTACCAGCTTCACCCACAGGTCGTGGGAATCAATCTGCAGCAGCATACCGTCAAAATGCGACTCCAATACTTTGGCTTTGAAGTCAGCCATATTGTGGAGGCCATAGGTTTTGCGGTGCGCCACGGTATTCTGAAGCATCACATTGCCATTTCTGTCATCCACATTGGTCAATGCGAAAGCATATCTATCTAAGTCATCAAAGAACTTTTTCTTAGCTTTGATATAGTTTTCAAAAGTTTTATGAAAGTCCAGATGGTCATGGGTAATGTTGGTGAAAATTCCACCGGCAAATTTTAGTCCCACGATACGTTGCTGCACGATAGCATGTGAACTAACTTCCATGAAGCAGTAGTCACAGCCGTCATCCACCATCTGGCGCATCAATTTGTTCAGCGCCACAGGATCCGGAGTAGTATGTGTTGCAGGAACCACCTTCTCTCCGATTCTATTTTCCACGGTAGAAAGTAATCCTACGTGATAGCCCAGTTGTCTGAAAAGATTGTACAACAAGGTTGCTACTGTAGTTTTACCATTGGTACCTGTCACCCCCACCAGCTTCAGCTCTTGGGAAGGGTTGCCATAAAAGTTGGCTGCCAACACTCCAAGGGCGTAAGCACTGTCACTCACCTGCACATAAGTTACCGCATCATCCGTATGCTCAGGAAGCTCCTCCACCACCACAGCTACAGCTTTACCTTCCACGGCCTTGCCTACAAATAGGTGACCGTCGGTATGCACACCACGGACAGCAACGAAAAGAGTTCCTTGCTGCACTTGTCGCGAGTCAAAAGCAATAGTATCCACTTCTACCTCAAGTGGACCTATAACCTGAAGCACAGGTATAGCATGCAATAACTCTTTTAATTTCATAATCAATTCAATTCAAGTACTACATTAGTTCCTATTTTCATACGCTGTCCTGGAGCCAAAGACTGCGCTATCACTTTACCCTTTCCCAACACCTTTGTCTTGAACCCCGCATTTTCCATAGTGAAAATAGCGTCGGCTAATCCCATACCCTTCACGTTAGGCACTACCCCTTCTTTAATCTGCGCCTCTATGAAAGGCACACCATGCTGCGTCTTTGCCGAATCTCCCTGGCTGATACTGTTCCAATTCAAGGCTGTGAGACCCAACGCCTGATATACTTTTGCTGAGGCCTCTTTGGAGCCATTCAATGTCAGCGGAACGCGCATTCCTGCTGTATTCACCTGTTTAGAGGCAAAGGTGCCGTGCAGTTTAAGGTCGTTGGCATACACCATATCTGCTAGCTCTTTGAACACAGGTCCCGCCACCGAAGCACCATAGTAACCGTTTCGCGGATTGCGGATTACCACAATCATAGAATACTTCGGATTATCGGCAGGAAAGTAACCGGCAAATGAAGATTGATATCTTCTAGCGCCATAACCGCGGTGGTTGTCCGCCATCTGTGCCGTTCCCGTCTTCCCTGCAGCAGTATACAGCGGGCTTGTCAACCTTTTTCCTGTACCCTCACGCATCACGGCCTCCAACATACCTTTCATCTTAGCAATAGCTTCCTTTGAAGCCATCTGTTTATTTATCACACGCGCCTCAAAGCGCTCAACCGTATTTCCTAAATGACGAATCTCCTTTACAAACAAAGGAGCTATCAGCTTGCCGTCGTTCGCAACTCCGTTGTATAGCGTCAACGTCTGCAGAGGTGTCAACAACAACTCGTAGCCATATGCCATCTGCACTAAAGAGAGTTTGCTCCACGACTTGCTTTTTGGTGTTTTCACCACTGGAATACCCTCTCCCGGAATCTGCAATCCCAAAGGCTCATGTAAACCCCAGCTGTGCAACTTCGACGTGAACTTCGCCGGATTGTCACCATAAAACTGGTTGATCAACTTTGTCACCGCCACATTCGACGACTCCTCAAAAGCCTCCTTCACTGTGACGATAGACTTCTTCGGAGCATGAGAGTCACGGATCGTGTGGGAAGGCACTTTGTATGTTCCGTTTCCTATGTCCACTTTCGTAGCTGTGTCGATATATCCGTCGTCTAAGGCTGCTAGGTAAGAAGCCAGTTTAAAGGTAGATCCCGGATCTGCACGTTGCGCTATAGCATAATTATATTTCTCACGGTATTCACCGTCTTTGTCTTTTGTGAAGTTGGCAATGGCACGAATTTCCCCGGTCTGCACTTCCATCAACACCACACATCCCTCGTCCGCATTGCTGATACGCATCTGCTTCTCTAAAGCGCGCTGCGCCATATCCTGCATATTCACATCGATGGTAGAGATGATATCCGAACCATCCACAGGAGCAACTTCAGCTTCTCTGTTCAATGGTACCCACACCCCACCGGCAATACGCTGCATGAGCTGAGCACCACTCTTACCTTCGATATAATCTCCATAAGCACCTTCCAACCCTACTCTGTATTCATCATTTTTATAGCCTATGGTTCGCGCTGCCAGATTTTTGAAGGGAAGAATACGCTTGTTTTGTCTAACAGCCACCATGCTGCTAGCAAACCTTTTCTTACCTTCACGGAAAGACTTAAACAGCGGAAAGGTTTTCAACACCTTCAAATCCTGATGTGACACCCCACGCTTGATAAGCATGTAGCGCTGCTTCTTGTTACGTGCCTCCTTCAGCATCACCAAATACTGTCGCGCAGACTTATCCTTGAAAAAGGAAGCCAACTTAGAGGCCAGCGAATCCACCTTACTGTTGAACACGTCGCTGTACTCCGAAGGAATAGACATCGCATCAAAGCGAATTTCATATTCAGGCACCGAAGTAGCCAAAAGACTACCGTCAATAGAATAGATGTTGCCTCTGGCAGCTTCCACCACCCTCTCCTGAATAGTAAGACTGTCCGCAATATTCCTCCACTTTTCTCCATCCACATATTGCAGGTGCAAGAGCTTCGCAAAAACTGCCAAGGCCCCAAATACCATGAGCCCGAAGGCCAGGTACACACGCTTCAATATGGACTTTCTAATATTCATTCAAATTATATCAGTTCTTATTCAGAATCTTTTATAATTTCAAGTTTAATTGGTGGTTCTGTACGCTCTTTCAACCCTAAGGTGTCGGCTCTTTTAGCAATTTCAGTTTGGGTCGTCAGCTTCATAAGCTCGGCAGATAACGACTTGTAATCCCAACTCAACTCCTTCACTTCGCGTCCCAATTTGTCTATCTGTCTTACCGTACGTTCGGCCAAATGCCTGTTAGAGATATACAACAACCCCAGAAACGCCAAGAAGGCAGCAAACGGTAAATTCTTTGCCACCAGATAGGTTGACAGCTTCGAAGGCGACAGAATGCTACGGATAAAATTCTGCGTCTCCTCCACCTTCTCCTCTACTGATTCAGAGATTTGCTCCTGAATCCCTTCGCTTAATTCCTGGTTACGTAATGTATTCCTCTTCGGCACGACCTCCCCTCCTTTCACGATTAATTATTGATTTTTTCCGCCACACGCAGCTTAGCACTACGCGCACGGTTATTATTCTTAACCTCTTCTTCCGAAGCGGTGATAGCTTTTCTTGTCAACACACGGAAAGGCTTTATCTCGTTTCCATAAAAATCCTTTTCCACCTCTCCTCTGAATTTCCCCTTCAACATGAAGTTTTTCACCAACCTGTCTTCCAACGAATGGTAAGACATCACCACCAGACGCCCTCCTTCTTTAAGCACCAAAGGTGACTGTGTCAAAAACTCCTGCAAGGCATCCAACTCTTTATTCACCTCGATGCGCAGCGCCTGAAACACCTGCGCATGATATTTATGTTCCTTTCCTTTAGGAACCAATTTCTTTATAGCCTCCTTCAGCTCTGCAATGGTGTTTATAGGCTTAGACAAACGCGCCGTAACGATGGTTTTTGCCAAAGACTTGGCGTTCTGCACCTCACCATACATCCCAAAGATGCGATGAAGCTCATCCTCCGAATAGGTATTCACCACCTTACGCGCATCCAAGTCGGACACCTGATCCATGCGCATATCTAAGTCCGCATCAAAACGGATAGAAAAGCCTCGAGAAGCATCATCAAACTGATGCGACGAAACACCCAGATCCGCCAGAATGCCATCTACCTCTTTCACCCCCTGCAGACGAAGGCAGTTTTTCAAAAAGCGAAAATTCTGATGTACAAGCACAAAACGCTCGTCATCAATAGCATTTTTTATAGCATCAGGATCCTGATCAAAGGCTATTAACCTTCCTTTAGACCCTAGTTTTTTCAAGATTTCACGCGAGTGACCTCCCCCACCAAATGTTACATCCACATAGATGCCATCCGGTTTAATATCTAATGCTTCAATGCATTCATGAAGCATCACAGGCACATGATACACTTGCTCATCAGACATTCAAACCTCCTTCCATATCGAAATCACCCATAACAGCTTCTGCCAACTCCGAAAAATCTTCCTCAGAGATAGCGTTTAGTTTTTCTTCATACTTAGCTTTAGACCACACTTCTACCTTGCTCAGATTACATACCAACACCAGTTCCGATCCGATCTGCGCATAATCCAGCAATGTTCTAGGTAATAACACACGTCCTGCAGAATCCAGCATCAGCTCCGTAGCCCCACTCGTAAACTTGCGGATAAAATCACGGTTGCGCGCTTGGAATTGATTTAAACGCGACAGCTGAGCCAAAATCTTATTCCATTCCGAACGGGTGTACAATACCAAGTTTCCATCGAAGCCACGATTCACAACAAGCCCTTCACGCTCCACGTCAGGCAACTGACGCTTGAGCGCTGCAGGAACCACCATTCTTCCTTTGGCGTCCAGCTTGCATTCGTATTCTCCGATTAGAAAATTCATTGTTAGTCTATACTGCTAATCAAATTTAATGTAAAAGTATACACTTTCTCCCACAAAGTCCCACATTCCCCCACAAAAAAGTTTTCCACATAGTCATTTAGCCACAAAAATCCAAGTAAAAAACTGCTTCAAAATGAAATAAACCTCAATTTTTATTCTTAATCGATAAATCTATTTTGTAACAAAATCTTTCAGAATCAAGCAATTGATAAAGCCTAAAGAAGGGTCTCTATTTGCCACAGAAAGCATTTTTTACTTTTAGGTGGGAGAAAGTGGTAGAAGAAATACCGTCGGTCTTATAACCTTAGCCATGCGTTTATTATGGAATGTCATTATAATCCATATTGCATTCGTTATTCTCCCCGAAAACCGATAATTTTGTACGATATATTTTCTATTTATATAATATGTATAGAAGTCACAATTGCGGCGAGCTTCGCATCGCCGACGTTAATAAGGAAGTCACACTTGCCGGATGGGTACAAAAATCTCGAGACAAAGGCTTTATGATTTGGGTGGACTTGCGTGACCGCTACGGCATTACGCAGTTGATTTTTGATGAAGCCCGTACGGATGCTCAAGTGATGCAACTGGCCAAATCTCTTGGACGTGAATATGTCATTCAGGTGAAGGGCACCGTAATAGAGCGTGAATCTAAAAACAACAATATTCCTACTGGAGATATTGAAGTATTAGTAAAAGAGCTCACCATCTTAAATGAGGCTCAGCTGCCTCCATTCACCATTGAAGATGAAACCGACGGCGGTGAAGATATCCGCATGAAATACCGCTATTTGGATATCCGTCGCAACCCTGTCAAGAACAGCTTACTGTTCCGTCATAAAGTAACACAGGAAGTGCGCAACTACCTATCGAATTTGGATTTTTGTGAAATTGAAACCCCTTATCTGATTAAATCTACTCCTGAAGGGGCTCGGGACTTTGTGGTACCTTCACGTATGAATCCAGGGCAGTTTTATGCGTTGCCACAGTCGCCTCAGACGTTCAAGCAGCTGCTGATGGTGGCAGGTATGGACCGCTATTTCCAGATTGTAAAATGTTTCCGTGACGAGGACCTTCGTGCCGACCGTCAGCCGGAGTTCACGCAGATAGATTGTGAGATGTCCTTCATCGAACAGGAAGATATCCTTAACGTGTTCGAAGGTCTGACACGCCACCTCTTGAAAAAATTCCACAATATCGATATTGACAAGTTTCCGCGCATGACTTATGATGAGGCTATGCGTACCTATGGAAACGACAAGCCTGATATACGTTTCGGCATGAAGTTCGGTGAGCTGAACGCTGTGGCCCAACACAAGGACTTTGCCGTTTTCAACAATGCAGAATTGGTAGTAGGTATCGCCGTGCCGGGAGCAGCATCCTTCACCCGCAAAGAGATTGACGCCCTTATCGATTGGGTGAAACGCCCGCAGGTCGGAGCCTCTGGTATGGTGTACGTAAAATGCGAAACGGGAGGACACTACAAATCTTCGGTAGATAAATTCTACGACCAAGAAGATTTGGCCAAGTGGGCTGAAATCACCGGCGCGAAAGAAGGAGACCTCATCCTTATCCTTTGCGGCCCCGCCAATAAGACACGCACACAGCTGTCGGCACTACGTATGGAATTAGGAAACCGTTTAGGATTACGTAAGCCTGACGAGTTTGCTCCTCTCTGGGTCGTGGACTTCCCGCTATTGGAGTGGGACGAAGAGACAGGACGATATCACGCTATGCACCATCCTTTCACCTCTCCAAAACGTGAAGACATCCACCTGTTGGATACCGACCCCGGCAAGGTAAGAGCTAACGCTTACGACCTAGTGCTCAACGGAAATGAAATCGGAGGTGGCTCTATACGTATCCACGACAAAGCCACACAAGAACTTATGTTCAAACATTTAGGATTCACTCCGGAACAGGCACAGCAACAATTCGGATTCCTGATGAATGCCTTCCAATATGGAGCGCCACCACACGGAGGATTGGCCTTCGGCTTGGACCGTCTTGTAGCTATCCTTGCCGGACAAGAAACCATCCGCGACTTTATAGCCTTCCCTAAAAACAACTCCGGTCGCGATGTCATGATTGACGCTCCAGCACCAATAGATCAGGCACAGCTGGACGAACTCAATCTCGCAATAACTTTGAAAGACTAAAATTGTCGTGCATATAACAGAAAAAAGGGCTAATCTCTTAGCCCTTTTTTTATACTCTCTAACTGCGTATTTTTGAATTTAACCTAGCAAAATCATATCACCTAACGCAACAGTCATATAGAAAACACCTTCAAAATAACCAGAGCATATCAATTCCAAAGAATATTACCTATAGGGAACGCCATCCGCCAAGGGTTTGAAACGAAAGATATAAAACGGTGCTCTTGCTAAATTTTTCCCATCATTGAAAACCGAACCCAAATGGACTTGTGCAGCAGAAACGTACATATAACCATCTACTGCATTGTAGCTAACGCCATCGGGCCAAAGTAAATTATTATCCGAAAAAAGATTCTGCACACTTCTATCTTTGGCAAGAATAACCGCTATGCTATTGGTTTCCATTGCCGTCAAATACAAATTCCCCTCGCTATCTATACTTAACCCTCCATTATTGGGTTTGTCGGAATAAGTTTCAATTCTTTCGTCTAATTCCGCTTCGTTCAATGTTTCATCCAGCAAATCAGCCATTCTAACGCGATAAATTTTACTTCCGTTCAAAGGAGCATAATACAACCATTCAAATTCTTTGTCCGCAGTAATCCCGTCACAACCTACCAAGAGGTTCTGACCATTCACCGCTAAAGATTTACCATTGACAACCGTGGGTAAATTCTCGGGCAAAGTGGTACGATGTACTTCCAACAGCCTTCTTGTTTTACCCGTTTTCATATCGACAATAATCAGACTCGCAGTACGTCCATCACCCCCATTTCCGATACCTTCATCGGCAATTACAAAAACACCATTTTTTGTATCCACCACCATATCATTAGGTTGTGAAGTAGGAACAACAGAAGTCTCCGGCAAATAATAAATTCGCTCCAGTTTGTTGGTAATGGTATTCCAGCCCACAATTTTGGGGGTTACTGGGTTTCTTTGTCCCATATCAAGCATCCATACAATGCCGTTTTCGTCGTTTCTTATTCCCAAAACATTACTTAGATAATGATCGTCAGATTCTCGTGGCGTGTTCCATTCTTCATTGGGGAAAGGTGTTATGGTGTTGTCTTGAGCATTGTATTTCACCACTCGATAAGTTGGACTAAAAAAAGGATGATGACTATACACCAATTCTCCTTGGTAGGTAAAAGCAATATTTCCTACCGATTGATCTACCGTTGCAAAAACTTCGTATGAAACTTGTTGTGCATAACTATTAAAACTCATAAAAACGAGTAACGATAAAATTATTTTTTTCATAATGAATTAAATAGAATAAATAACATTTTCAGCTGAAAGACGCGCTTTCGGATTTTTTAAGGGCTGATTTGCATCGTCTAAATCTCGATAACCGATAGCAACCGCAAACAAACTTTTGTATCCGTCTAGTTGCAAAATTTTGTCGTATTCTTCAGATTTAATGCCTTCCATTGGTGTACTGTCGATTCCTAAACTTGCGCAAGCCGAAAGGAAAAAACCAAGCGACAAATAAACCTGATGTTGCAACCACGATTTGATTTCTGCATCACTGTTTGGTTTTACAAATGTGTTGTAATAATCTACAGCACCTTCGGGTAAATTTTGCTGGATTTGTTCTTCAAACTTTTCAATTTCGTCAATAACACTGAATACAACCAAATGACTGGCTTGAATGATTCTTTGTTCGTTGAAATAAGAAACACTAGCCAATTCGCGTTTTACTTTTTCATCAGCTATAAATCCAAACTTCCAAGGTTGGCTATTTATTGAGGAAGGACTCAATCGTATGATTTCCTTTAGTTGCTCAATTTTTTCCTCAGAAATTTTCAGGTTTGGATTGTACTTTTTGGTCGTGTACCTCGATTTTGCAATTTCTAAAAAACTCATAATTTCAACATCTAATTATACTATACTTTTTATGGTTGCAATATTAATTATAGTATCTTAACTTTGCAATAACGGTCAAAAATGATAGTAGCAGATGTATTGTATAGAAAATAAAAAATATCCTTGCAGCACAAGCCTGACAATGAAGTATATAGGCGGTAAATGGAAAGCCGTAATTCTAATGCATTTAATCGAAAAAAAACGGTACAACGAATTGAGAAAAGAACTTCCAATGGTTACGGAGCGAACCATAAGTCTTCAACTTAAAGAATTGGAAGAAGATGGATTGATCAATAGAATTGTTCACACCAGCAAACCACCGTTAAGAGTAGAATATGAATTGACTGATTTTGGCAAAACACTAATTCCCGTACTAAAATCCATTGCACAATGGGGAAAAGAAGCGGCAAAAACAAACGAAAAAATAAAAACAATGAAATAGCACCAGCCTCTGATTAAGGTTTGTGAAAAAGGTAATTTCAATAGCGAAAATTACTTTTCCTCAAAACTTAGGGAATACGCCCAAAAAAGTTTTTCGGAAAGAACAGTACCATAAAGATGAATCATTTAGCAAAAAACAAATACGAGCAGCTTTATCAATCCATGGGGTTTGAGCGTGCCGCACTTTTCGAACTCATAAAACAGGAGTTTAACCCAAAATCCGTGATATATCCCGGCAGCTCGGTACACATCACCCCTTCCTTTTATTTTAGTCATGTGGTGTACATTGATAAAAATCAGACCGCATCCGAATTTTTTGCCAACCATAAGCTGGTTACTGATTTGATTAATAAAAACAAAACGTACAAAGAAACGCCCCATTGGACATTTATCTCTAAAGATTTTACCACAGATTTAGGCTTGAAATCTGCTTCCTACGATTTGCTACTGTCCTTGTTTGCCGGAAAACTCATCGATTATTGTGAGTCTTACATCAAGCCGGGTGGACTTCTGCTCACAAGTAGTTTATTTTCTGACCATGAGTCTATTCAAGAAAAAGAAAACTTTGCGCTAATCGGCACCATCAAACGCAAGAAAAACAAATATTATATCGACACCAATGGCAGCATACCAAAATCGAACAAATCAAAACTTCAAACAAAAAATAATGGATTGGAATATGTAGACAATGAGTGCTATTTTCTCTATCGAAAGGTGAATCTCTAAAATTCAATCCCTTCGTTTCTGAAAGAGAATTTTTCCCAACAACTTACAATCACCCTCCCTTATTATTTTACCAAATGACAAAAAATCATCAACCTACATTGACTACCTTTATAGAATGGAACAATTTATTGATTTCGTCCTGCAATTTGGCAATTTGAACAAACAGCAAATTGACCTTATCACAAGCAAAGCAAGGGAATTAGTACTTTGCAAAGACGAATTTTATTGGGAAGCAGGAAAAACCGTAAGACAAATCGGATTTCTTACGGAAGGGGTTATACGCGTTTTCTTTTACAATAACAAAGGTGAAGAAATTACACGCTACTTTATTGACGAAAACCATCTGATCTTATCAGGAAACACAATCGATGAAGTTTTCACCCCTTCCGAATACCTGACTGCCGTCACCGAGTGCAAATTGGTTGTTTTCTCAAAACAAGACTGGAAAGACATCTCCGAAACGATTATTGGCTGGGATAACATTGTTCAAAAAATAATCGCCAAACATCACAGCGAAAAAATTGCTAGAAGAAGTGAATTAGTTTCGCAAGACGCAACCACACGCTACTTAGACTTTATGGAGAAGTTTCCTACATTGGTTAATCGTGTGCCATTGTCATACATCGCTTCTTATCTGGGAATAACGCAATCTTCCTTAAGTAGAATAAGAAAAAACATCCGCTAATGCTTCTTTTTGCCAAATGGCAAGTACTTCCATTTTTATAAGCCAGACCTTTGTTCTATCATCTTAAATTTTATAAAAATGGAAAAAAGAACATTAGGTAACAGCGGCTTGGAAGTGTCTGCATTGGGTTTTGGATGTATGGGATTAAGTTTTCCCAATGCTCCTTCCAAAGAGCAGAGCATCCAATTAATACGTTCTGCAGTTGAACACGGTATTACTTTTTTTGACACAGCCCAAGGTTATGGCGACAATGAATTATTGGTCGGCGAAGCTCTTGAGCCGTTCAAAAATGAAGTCGTGATTGCCACAAAATTTGGATTCAAAGACGGAAACGTTAAATTGGGATTAGACAGCCGACCCGAAAACATTCAGGCCGTTGCCGAAGCATCCTTGAAAAGATTAAGCATAGACGCAATTGATTTGTTTTATCAGCACAGACTCGACCCAAACGTTCCTATAGAAGACGTAGCCGGCGCCGTAAAAGATTTGGTTCAACAAGGAAAAGTCAAACATTTTGGCTTATGTGAAGTAAATCCCGAAATCATTCGCAAAGCTCACGCTGTTTTGCCTGTTACGGCTTTGCAGAGTGAGTATTCTATGTTTTATCGTAAACCTGAAAACGAAATCCTCAATACTGTGGAAGAATTAGGTATTGGGTTTGTTCCATTCAGCCCCTTGGGCAAAGGTTTTCTCACAGGCACGATAACTGCCGACACCGAGTTTGACCAAACAGACGGCAGAAATTTTTCACCACGCTTCAACAAAGAAAATAGGCAAGCCAATCAAGTATTGGTTGACTTAGTTGTTTCCATTGCGAAAGACAAAAATGCAACACCAGCACAAATTGCATTAGCTTGGTTATTGGCACAAAAACCATTCATAGTTCCCATCCCCGGCACATCAAAACTACATCGCCTAGAAGAAAATATTGGTTCAACAAATGTTTTATTATCAAAGGATGAATTAAACCAAATCAATTCAGCTTTGAAAAATATTCAAATCGTAGGAGAACGTTACCCAGCACCATTAAGAGAAACGGCAGAAAGGAAATAATGTTTTTTAGGAGAATTAAGATTGAAAATAGCTGTCTCAACCATACTACCTCTATGCAGATAGGTGGATAAAATGTAACTTTCAGTTTAATACCTACAACATAATCTGCCCCGTTCACTTTGCAACTTCGTCACTTCCCAAACAGTTTTCATTCAACTAAAATTATACTCTTGCTGACATACAGTTGTCATACGAACAACATAACTTTAGCTAATGAAGAGTATGATAATTGAAAACATAAAACCATTTGACAGGCAACATTGCGAAACTACTGCTACAGGAACACTGTTGCGACAAATTGGTAGTAAACACAGGGGGTAGGGAACTATCCTAAAAAAATCATCGCACAGAAAAAATAGCTTCACCAATAATTAACCTCTCGAACGAAAAATAACAAGCATGAAAATTGTATTTTTGTTCAATCAGAAAAACAATATAAAGGACAAATGACAGACAAAATAACAAAACCATTTTTAAAGTGGGCAGGTGGCAAAACACAACTCCTGAATGCCATTGAAAAGGCATTGCCAAAAGATATTTATAATAAAAAATTCACCTACATCGAACCCTTTGTAGGAAGCGGAGCAGTTTTGTTTTGGATGCTTAACAACTTCCCCAATCTCCAAAAAGCTGTCATTAACGATATAAACGAAGACCTAATAAACACCTACAAAACTATAGCCTCAAGACCAAAGGAGTTAATTTCGATACTTCAAATCCTACAAAATGAATATCACGGTTTAGAAGGAAATATCGAAGCAAAAAAGGAATATTACTACTCCAAAAGAGCTTTATATAATTTGCGAAAAGAAGAGCAAAGCGTACAGGCCGCATTGTTTATTTTTCTCAATCGAACTTGTTTCAATGGGCTTTATAGAGTAAATCGAAAAAACGAATTCAACGTGCCAATTGGTAGCTACAAACGCCCAACCATTTGTGATGAGGAAAATATCTTGGCGGTAAGTAAGGCATTGCAAAAGGTTGAAATACTTTGTGGAGACTATGAAGAAACATTACAATATGCAGATAGCAATACATTGTTCTACTTCGATCCTCCATACAAACCTTTGAGTGAAACTTCGAGTTTTAACGCTTATGCAAAAGATGAGTTTGACGATGAGGAGCAAATTAGATTAAGAGATTTTTGTCGAAAACTAGATGCACTAAACCATACTTGGATTTTGAGCAATTCAGATGTAAAAGGGAAAGATGAAAATGACAATTTCTTTGATGACCTATATGCTGATTTTAAAATTGAAAGGGTTGACGCTAAACGAAACATAAATGCTAATCCTGAAAAAAGGGGAAAACTAACAGAATTACTTATCACTAATCAAGAGAATAAAAAAGAATATGTCAGAACAGTTTAGTCTTTTTCTTTCACAGCTTTCAGAAACCAACGCTACGCTTGATTACTTTACGGATTTTGAGAAAATTCGTAAAAACGTCAACAGAATTGCTATGAAGCTCAATCAACTTAATTATTTAATAGGCAAAGAAAATTTAAGAGAAGCTGTATATGAGTTATACGAAGAGAATCCTAAGGTCTTTGAAGTACTAGATATCTTAATTGCCGTTCGTAAAAATAAAAATGCTAAGACATATAATAATAAAGGAGAAATCGTAACTCTTAACAGTTACTTCACCTCACCTCAATTAGTTTTAGAATTTATAGAAGAGACAGGGTTAGGTGAGCTATTTAGAAATAAGGTTGTTACCAATTTAGTTGATTATGTTTTCGGTATTGAAGTCGGCTTAGACACCAATGCTCGAAAAAACAGAGGTGGCGACAATATGTCTAAAGCTGTTGCCCTAATTTTTGACAAGGCCGGAGTATTCTATAAAAAAGAAGTTAGGAATACTACTTTCCCTGAAATCCTTAGCTTAGGAGCCGATGTCAAGCAATTTGACTTTGTAATTAAGACCTCTAAAAAAACGTATCTTATTGAAACGAATTATTACAATGGTGGTGGTTCAAAACTCAACGAAACGGCAAGAGCTTATTCGGTTTTAGCTCCCAAAATAAATCAATATCAAGGCTTCGAGTTTGTTTGGATAACAGACGGACGAGGTTGGCTATCGGCAAAAAATAAACTAGAGGAAGCTTATAACATTATTCAAAGTGTTTATAATTTGACTACTTTAAAGGACTTTATTGAAAGAATAAAATCTGAAAATGTAGAAGGCGAATGGTAAATAAATTACCTCATATGAAAGTCAAAGGAATAGATCCTTTGATTACAATTGAAATAAATGACACATATCTTCTTGGTGTTTATCAAGGAACTTTATCTGAATATGATTTGCTTCTTCGATATAGACAAAGAGACCGCTTGAGTAAATCTGGCTGGTCGAGAATAAGAACACCCAAGCACATTCATTGGGCAGTGGATGCTATTATTAAAATGAATCACAATAGTGAAGAAACAAAAAAGTTTCTAAACTTTTTGATTTACCAATGGGATAATCATATAAAACCATTAAAGTCCGATGCTGAAAGAAATGCATTATTGGATGTAGAACAACTTTTGCAGGAGGCGAATCTTGAAGCTAAAAAATATCCAAGTCTGGCAAACAAAGGCGAATACAGTATTAAGTTTTTATACCTAATCGCTAAACTCTTGATGATACAAGAAAAAACAAACTTTTCTTCAGCATATATGTTCAGAAATCTTTTAAAAGCACTTGAAGAACATAAGGACATTTACAAAATAGTTCAAGTAGCAACACATAACAGAAGATAAATACTTGTGTAAAATTTGACGAAAAAAATTATTTGAGACTTCCGTACTACTTAAAATTTCATTAACTTTGAAATAGAAATTTCAAGTCCTTTAGCTATTATTTCAATATTAATCAAAGAGGGATTTCTTTCGCCCCTTTCTATCATTCCAATATAATTTTTATGTAATCCACATTTTGTAGCAAATTGTTCTTGTGTAAGACCTCGTTCTTGCCTTAATTCTTTTATTCTTAAGCCAAATTCTTTTAATATTTTCTTACTCATAAAAACACTTATTGTGTGTTTTGAGGAAAATTTGTATTTTCCAAAGATAATCTAATGTATAACATTATGAAAGTAGAAATTAAAAACTCTGAGTGCACCCCAACAAAAATCAAAACTTTAATTGATTATTTTTTGGCTCTATATGACGTTCCAAAATGGGAACACAATGGATTAATTGTTGAAATAGATCCTACTTTTGATTTTAAAGGAGATGACACGCTTATTCGTTGGACAGATATTAACGAAGGCTTTAATGATAAAGTAATAGTAAATTCGTTGGAAGAATTTCAATCAAAATTTCGATTAATACATGCTTAAACCCTACTTCAAATCAAATGACAAAAACTTTTATCTCCTTTTAGGAGATACAATGGAGTTATTGTCTCAATTTGACCACAAGTTTGATATGGTTTTTGCAGACCCTCCCTATTTTTTATCGAACGACGGTCTGTCTATTCAAAACGGCCAAATCGTTAGTGTAAATAAAGGAAGTTGGGATAAATCTCACGGTTTCGAATACATAAATGAATTTAATCGCAAATGGCTTTCATTAGTTCGTGATAAAATGAAGGAAGATGCCACTATCTGGATTAGTGGTACAATGCATAATATTTTTTCTATTGGCCAAATTCTCGTTGAACTTGGTTTTAAAATCTTAAATGTTGTAACTTGGGAGAAAACAAATCCACCTCCCAACTTTTCTTGTCGCTATTTTACACACTCAACAGAGCAAATCATTTGGGCAAGGAAAAATGAAAAAGTGCCTCATTATTTCAATTATGAATTAATGAAACAACTCAATGGAAACAAACAAATGAAAGATGTTTGGAAACTTCCAGCAATCGCACCTTGGGAAAAATCATGTGGTAAGCACCCGACTCAAAAACCTCTTTCGGTTTTAACTCGAATTATTTTGGCTTCTACCAAGCCAAACGCTTGGATTTTAGACCCTTTTACCGGTAGTTCTACAACCGGCATAGCTGCTAATTTAGCCAATAGACGTTTCTTGGGAATAGACCAAGAAGAAGAATTTTTAAAAATCAGCAAAAACAGAAAACTTGAAATTGAAAATCCCAAAATTGCAGCTTCTTACCGACAAAAAATTAGCGGTTTCAACAAAAAAAACGAGCTTGAATTATTTTTGTTTGAAGAACCTAAAGAAGAATATCAAACTGAATTAAATTTAACAAAGAAAAAGTTCTCTAAAGATTAACATAACTTCAAATTAAGTTCACCATTTTACTTAAACAACTATCCAAATCGATTCCCTACAATGAAACCCCTCATCGACGACATAAAGAAAAAAAAACACGGTTTCAAACACATAGTAGAAACGGGGGACAAGATTTTGGCGGAGCAATCGCAAAATCATTTTGAGCTGGCGACCTCTTTCCTGATGGACGATGCCTACCAAGTCAGAATGTTGGCAACTTATCTTTTAGGACAACTTTCGACCGACAATTCCAAAGCTCTCAAACTTCTTGAAACAAAAGTTGCAGACGATAAAGATTGGCGTGTGCAAGAAATGTTAGCAAAAGCATTTGACCATTATTGCAAGACAATCGGCTATGAAGAAAGTTTGCCGACTATTAAAAAATGGCTGACAGACAGAAATCCTAATGTAAAAAGAGCAGTTATTGAAGGCCTTCGCATTTGGACAAGCCGACCGTATTTTAAAGACAATCCGACAACTGCAATCCAACTCATTAGTGAACATAAATCAGACGAAAGCGAATACTTGCGAAAATCAGTTGGTAATGCACTTCGGGATATTGCAAAAAAATACCCCGATAAAGTACTCAATGAAATCTCAACCTGGGACTTAACCGATAAAAAGACTGCCTTTACCTATAAATTAGCAAGAGGAAAATGAACATACCAGCCGCTAACAAGGGGTCGAGTAAGCAAGGGCATTGCAGCCCAAGCTTCTCACAGAACCGTACGTGAAAGTCTCCCCTCATACGGCTCTTGATACATCCATCTTTCTGATATACATAAATATATATTATCATATACCCACAGCTATCCTAAGCCTATTATACTCCAATGGTAAAATAAGTTCGGATAGCTGTTTTGTATTTTACGCAAGTAATTATAAGCTTTCTGATAGCTTGTAATGCTCTTATACTTTCCCTTTACCCATTTAGCCAGTCGATAATCCAAATGTCGAAACAAACCTCTTAAACGCCAACGACTATGCACACCAAAATAGCGGATTAATCCTCTACTTTGAGCATTCAGTTGCTGTGCTAAGGGAATTTCAACCGCTTTTACGGGTTGAGGAAAATAACTTCCGCTTGATAATCTATTCCAAAGTTTGTACAGATTCTTAGACAAATCAGCATCAAAATCTATGAGTGTTTCTTCATCTACTCCTGCACTGCCTTTGTTGGATTTTACCTTGCGGTAAGCATCCCTCACCATTTGTTTGGTGATGGGAATACTGCGTGATGGTGTTTCAAATAAGAGGGTCATCCTTGTTCTTTTATTATAATAAAATAGTTGTTCAAGTTGTCCAATCACTTGAAACTATGTATCTGTCGTCCTTCGTTCCATAGCCATTACAGCTACTTCTACACTACTACAACAACATCCGTCATCCTCATCAGCATCGATACTATAAGCCTTACAGATACTGTCTGCTTGTGCCGTTCTCTTAGCAACTGACAAGGACTTCCTGAGTTCCGTATAGAAGCCTGTATAAAGGTCATGCCCACTCTACTGCGTTTGCCCTGTAACCAATAATCAAGCTCCCGTTACAGCTTTTCACTTGTAGCCAATAAATACAAGCTTTGGACAAAATCTAGCCATTCTCTCACAGCCTCAGCATGGGTTCACTGTAGTTTATCCTGAGCGAAGTCGAAGGGTTCATCTCCTTTATACGCACCTGACTACTTATGTAGCCTTTTCTTCCTACCGTTTAACACCAACTCATTACTAAGCCAGCATCGGGAAGCGGTTTTGTACCTACGCTTGAAAGTCGAGACGGATGGACCTACCATCATCTTCTATACAGCACGGATAAAGCAAGCTCTATCCTTCACAGCACACTATTAGCGAAATGCGGGGAGAAGTGCTAAATTCAAAGTTTATGCTTCTATCTCCGCCAAAAACGAATTTTATTCGTTTTTGTTTTGTAAATTTAACTCATAAAAATTCGTTTTGGCTCGCCTAGGTGCAAAATCGAAACTTTCGGCTTCGATTTCCCCGCCTTCGGCAATACCCAAACCGTTAGGCACAATTATTACGAAACAGTTTCCGATATGACACAGTACATAAAATACTTCTTGTTGACATTTTCCATTTTCTCTGCTACTTACTGTTTTGCTCAAAATGACACAGCAAAATGGAACAAAAAAGTAGAAGAAAAGCATCTCAAAAACCGTCAAGACAGTTCAACATGGGACGCAGAACTGTTGCGGCGAGACATAGAAGCCAATAAGGAAAGAGTAGCAAAACCTATCAGATATGGAGCATTTCCGGTTCCCAAATATGAATTACTTGGAAAGGAAAGTTTTAAAGGAGTTGGAAATGGAGGTAATTTTTCGGGCATAGACGTCGATGGGAAAAAAATTCTCTACTCCTACTTTCTTGTAAATAAAAATAGTTTTACTCAAAAGTTTGTGGGCGACAAACCGAACGAAGTTTTTTTTACAATTATCACTCTGACAGATTTTATTGATACCATAAACTACTCCCATGCAGGAGTTCAAGTTATTTCAAGAAATAATCCGGATTACATAGGACAAGGTTTTTTTAAAACAAAAAGTGACGAAATAGATTATACCGCATTCCTTACTGCTAATAGAGACGAATACGCAATTGTCAACATGAGACTGTTTAATTTAAAAAATGGCAGGATTATATTGATTGCACCACAGAAAGATGGTTCGTTGAGGTCTATGCAAATTAATCCACCAATTTTGGACGATAAGGAATTGCCAAACTATATCGATAAAATCTTAAAACAAGAGGACATCAAACATTTTTTTACTGATGTAAATAACATATAACTGTGCCTAACACGGGTTTTGCGTCAAGCGGGCTTGCGTGCAAACTTGGAGCTTTGTGCTTCTATTCAAGTTCAGTGCAGGTTGAAAGTTTTGTGCTCCGAAACCCGCCCGAACGCAAAGCCCGAAAACGTTAGCGGAAAGTGTAAACAATACAAATCAAAAAAAAGAAGATATAGAACTTTCTCCTCCCCATGTACACTGCCAGTCAAACCTGTGGCTTTAAAAGTTTGCTTTTTTTTCGTTCCTTTGCAGGATACTAAATGGTATGTTTGCGAAATCAAAATGATTCCGTCTGACCCCATAAAAGAGACGATAACAGATGAAAAAAGCAGAAGCAACACGGTCGATGATTTTACATAAAGCGTTTGAACTGATTTATGTTAAGGGCTACCAGACGACGAGCATTGACGACATCATCGCTACCACACAAGTAACGAAAGGGGCTTTTTATTATCATTTCAAAACCAAAGACGAAATGGGACTTGCCATCATCAACGAAGTCCTCAAACCCACACTTGCACGCAGTTTCATCGAGCCACTTCAAGGCGAACAAGATCCGTTGAATGCCATTTACAACCTCATGGATAGTCTATTAATGAAAAATGAATTTTTGAAGGTGGAATATGGTTGTCCGGCCTCAAACTTCACTCAGGAAATGACCCCGTGGAATTCGGAATTTAATAAGGCTTTGAATGAATTAACTCAAGAATGGACAAAAGCAATAACCGCTACCATCGAAAGAGGAAAGAAAAGTGGCGTCATCCGCAAGGACGTAAATGCAAAGCAGGTAACCACCTTCGTAATGTCGGGTTATTGGGGTATTCGGAATTTAGGAAAATTAGAAAACAGCAAAAAGGTCTATATTTCTTATTTAAAGCAACTTAAAATTTATCTAAACAGTCTTAAATAATTTTTTTGCACAAAAACATACTAACTAGTATGTTTTTATTATTTTTGTCCCGAAAACAAACCAATCCGCACAGAAACGGTTATTATAAATAACGCTAAATTTGTATTGAAAAACAGATCAAAAGAGAATATTTTTATGGGGCATATAAGAGAATACTACGAACGGATAATAAA
>NZ_BAABGR010000038.1:57705-58016 GCF_039541675.1 Sphingobacterium thermophilum
AAATTCATCTCTTCCCATTTTAGCCGAAAAGTGTTTGCCAAAAATCAAATCATCACACGACAAGGTGAAACAGAAAATTTCCTTTCATTCATCGAAACCGGCATTATTCGGTTCTACATTCCTGATGATGAAAACGAGCTGACTTTCAACTTCAGTTTTGACAAAGAGTTTACTTGTGCCTACGACTCATTCTTGACACAAACGCCATCCCAATACGAATTACAGGCATTGACAGAAACCGTGGTTTGGCAGATTTCCTTTGAGGATTTACAAAAAGTCTATGCTCAAACCAAAGTCGGGAATTATTTGGG
>NZ_BAABGR010000039.1:0-592 GCF_039541675.1 Sphingobacterium thermophilum
CTCCTCGACTACCTGTGTCGGTTTACGGTACGGGTTTTCTTTACCTGAAGCTTAGCGGTTTTTCTTGGAAGTCTGATTACCTGCTCTATCAGCGCCCCCGAAGGTTTGCTGTACTATTGGGCCTCAGCAAGAACTGCGGATTTGCCTACAGCTCCTATACCTACACCCTTTAACGAACTATTCCGTCAGTCCGCGGCAGTGTCACTACTCCGTCTCCACATCGCAGTAAAGAAAAGTACTGGAATATTAACCAGTTGTCCATCGGCTTTCTCCGTTCGGATGCGCCTTAGGCCCCGACTAACCCTGATCCGATTAGCGTTGATCAGGAAACCTTAGTCTTTCGGTGGGCGGGTTTCTCACCCGCCTTATCGTTACTTATGCCTACATTTGCTTTTCTATAAAGTCCACCACACGTCACCATGCGGCTTCTCCCTCGATAGAATGCTCCCCTACCACTCTCGCTAATGCAAGAATCCATAGCTTCGGTAGTGATCTTGATGCCCGTTTATTATCCACGCCCGGTCGCTCGACTAGTGAGCTGTTACGCACTCTTTAAATGAATGGCTGCTTCCAAGCCAACATCCTAGCTGTC
>NZ_BAABGR010000040.1:0-828 GCF_039541675.1 Sphingobacterium thermophilum
TTATGCGAGCTTCTTTTTTAGAGATACATTTTTCTGCATATATAAGTGACCAAGGTCCCATTTTTCTTGTGAATCTGCTTTCCCCGTTATTATGTTGTTTCAGTCTATTTGGGATGTTTTTGGTATAACCTTTATACAGTGTTCCGGAAGTATTACATCTGATGATGTAGACATAATAGATTTCCATAAGACCAAAGAGTTAAGGGATTATTATAAGGGAGATACGATAAAAAAAAGCTATTCGGAAGAATAACCTTTAATTTTTTTCAGCGGTCTGGACGGGACTCGAACCCGTCTCGCCAGAGGCGAGATGACAGGCCTGTTAGGAGAAATCATTAGCGCAGTTGATGGGTTGTAGACATAGCCATTCTAGGTATTTTCTGTTGTATCGTTTGATCTGCTTTTCTCTTATGCGAGCTTCTTTTTTAGAGATACATTTTTCTGCATATATAAGTGACCAAGGTCCCATTTTTCTTGTGAATCTGCTTTCCCCGTTATTATGTTGTTTTAGTCTATTTGGGATGTTTTTGGTATAACCTTTATACAGTGTTCCGGAAGTATTACATCTGATGATGTAGACATAATAGATTTCCATAAGACCAAAGAGTTAAGGGATTATTATAAGGGAGATACGATAAAAAAAAGCTATTCGGAAGAATAACCTTTAATTTTTTTCAGCGGTCTGGACGGGACTCGAACCCGTCTCGCCAGAGGCGAGATGACAGGCTTGTTAGGAGAAATCATTAGCGCAGTTGATGGGTTGTAGACATAGCCATTCTAGGTATTTTCTGTTGTATCGTTTGATCTGCTTTTCTCTTATGCGAGCTT
>NZ_BAABGR010000041.1:0-12306 GCF_039541675.1 Sphingobacterium thermophilum
TGCCGCTAGCGTTCATCCTGAGCCAGGATCAAACTCTCCATTGTATATAATAATTTAAATGTCTAACCCCGGCAAGTATTTCCGTATTTATCGTCTCCTAGTCGAAAACGTAAGTACCCGTTACGCTACATGATTAATATCTTAAAGAACTCTCCGCCTCCGCATCTCGCTTCGGCTTTATCTCTTGCCTTACGGCCTTTATTTCTTTTTCTCTTCCCCCCTTCCTTGCGGACGGGACTGCAAAGGTAGAAACTTTATCCGATTTTCCAAAAACTTTTTTGAAGTTTTTTCTCTTCTTTTTATCGGGCAACAAAAAAAGATAAACTATCTTTTCCTTACCCTCTTCTACCCTCTTTTCAAACGTTCCGTAGAACTTCTCTCCCTCGCGGAGTGGTGCAAAGATAGAGAGTTTTATCGCATTCCAGCAAGAAAAAAAGCAATTATTTTATCGTTCTGCCATTAATCGATTGAGCTATTGCAAGATAATTTTTCCTTTATCGGTTAATGGTGGTCACGTTTCTGAAAATATTGCCATGAAGATCTATACCCTCAATTACCAAAAGATATTTTCCCGATGAATCGGAGGTGAAAAAGCTAAATTCTGCTTCTCCCTTTTCGTTGGAAACCAACGCAGGTTCCCAATGGATGGAAGAACGCTGATCGGAATTATACCGAACCCCCTCATCCACATCGTACTTAGGCGAATAGTATTGCTTGGCTTCGGCAAAACCCCGTGGAGAAATAGTGATCAACCCTTTCGGCTCTGAAGAAACATTCAATGCGGATTTACCGGTCTTGGACGTGATAATAATTACTCCATTAGCTCCCATAGAGCCGTAAATACTGGTATACATCGCACTCCTTAATACCTCTACACTCTCAATATCAGCTACATTAAGGGTATTGAAGAAGCCGGAATCTACAGGCATACCATCCAAAAACACCTGCATAGGCGCCCTTGAGCGAGTGCTGTACGGTTCACCGTTTTCAAAATACACACCCAGTAGCCTGCCGTTGAGACACATCTCCAATGTAGGACAGGTAGAAAGGTCTTCTTCTGTAAGCACCTGATCCGCCCGTCCAGCCCCGTTGAGGTTCGAGGAGTTTTCGGACACCTTAGGTCTGCTGCGACGCACAACAACTTCTTCGATCATGATGACCTTCTCCTTTATCCCTAGCTTTTCCAGCTCCGCCATAAAAGCATTGGCGGCCAACAGCTCTTCAGAATGGCTACTATTCACATCCCAAGCCACCAAATCTCCGGAAGCTTCCTGTACTTCTGCCGCTACCTCTTCGTTGTATACAATATCTATGTTTTTCTTTGCGGTCTTGGCATCTTGGGCAGAAATCAAAACCTTGATGCTGTCCGGAAAGATGAGATTGTCAAATTCGAAATATCCGTCTTCATTGGAAGTAGTATCCAAAAAGTCTAGGAAGTTGCGCGTAGAAATCAACTGTACCCTGGCATTAGGATAGGGTTTACTTCTTCCTAACCTTTTGGTATAACCCGAGATGCTAAGGCTCTTTTCCGGCTTATACTGAAGCTCCCCCGGCACCTCCAACTTTTCCCACGCTATATTTCTCCACCCTTGCGTAAGCATAAGATAGTCTATATCTGCCGTCTTTATTTTATTGTCCTCAAAATAATAGTTAGGATTTTCTATATAGCCTCTAATATCCGCATTGAGCAAAAGGGCGGAGAGAATATTGTGCTGACTTAAATTGTCTGTGTTTACCTTGGAAAGATCGTACACCGCAGCGGAGAAGGCTCCCAAATTATTGCTTTCACCGTTAGCAATCTTAAATTTTACCTGTACCTTTTCGCGCTGCTTATAAGCGTCCTTATCCAACGTGACCGTGCTTTCCTCCAACTCCTGAAAAGAAAACAAAGGCCGCTCGATAAGAGGAACAAAACTGCTATTAAGTATGGATACGGTGACCACACCCAACGGGAGCTTAACCCTGTCCACCGCAAAAATTATTGCGGAACGGTTGGCGCTAGTCTTTGACACAAAAAACACCTCGCCAAGATGATGCACCACAAAATAAAGATCTTGATGGTCTAAACGGTCTTCACTGATATGCATCTCCACGAAAAGCTTTTCCTTATGCGTATTATTCGTAATGACCGAATAGCCGGAAGCATAAATTTTAGGCATAGATAACTCCTGCTTGCTGCCATCCGGATATATGGCTGTAGCCTGAATGCCGCTGGTATCGTTGATAAAAATCTGCGCAGCCCCCATCCCCAGCTTGTTGGTCTCTATAATTCCTAAGGTATCTGCTCCTCGGGTGAGCAAAACTTTCGAAGAAACCCCTAATCCTTTATTATTTATGCTTTTGACGGCAATATTATTCAGGAAGCCGGCCAACAGGCGGCCTCCTTCCGGAAACAGTTGGGTGTCATATTGCAAGTCGGGATTTACAGTTCTAACAATTTTATTTACATAAAATACTGAAGGTTTCTTAAAGCGGAGGGTGATGACGCTATTCTTATGCTTTTTAGGTACAGCAATTTCGATAATGCCCTGTTCGTCGGAGGTGACGGTCTTCTTGTCCACCTCCTTTGCTTGGGACCATATCACACAGCTGACCCTCGTTTTGGGTAGAGGCTGGCTGTCAGGACCTGTAAGCTTAACTCTGTAAATCACATCTTTGTCCCGCACCTGATAGTCCGTCTGTGTAAACACCTCATCCGAGCGACCATTGAATATGTCTATAGGCTGCTCGAAGAAGTAATCTTTAGCAAAATTCTTCATCCAGTTGGTGTAAGCACGTACACGATATCTTCCCTCGGTAACGGTATCTGCCAAATCAAAGCTTCCTACACCTATACCCATAGGGGTGGCTACCACCTTTCTTTCCACAATCTTGTCCGCCGGGCTTACAAGTTCTACATAGAGTACCCCACTAAGAGCTGACAGGGAGTTGTTGACCCCTACCGTCGTATAGGATTTGAAAAATATTGTCTCCCCCGCAGAATAAGAGGGCTTATTGAAATGTATATAAATCTTTTCCTGAGGTTGTTCTGCATTATATTTACCGAGCTTTTCTATGAAACTTTGGACATCCTGCGCCCTCACAGGACTGCATAATAACGCAATAAGGCAGACAAAAAGAGTCCTTATCATAATGTTTATATTGGTTAGACTAAAGATATCACATTTTATTAAAAGTGTGACAATAATCCTTTTAATTTAAGAATACCACCTGAGATTGTATATTTGCGTTATGAATATCTTAATTATCGGATCAGGCGGTCGTGAATCTGCCTTTGCTTATAAAATAGCACAGAGCCCTAAATTAACTAACCTGTATATCGCTCCCGGAAATGCCGGAACTACCAAGTATGGTAAGAACGTAAACCTAAAGGTTACCGACTTTGAAGGTATTGCGAATTTTGCGCTGGAACACAATATTGACCTTATACTGGTAGGTCCCGAAGAACCTTTAGTAAAAGGTATTCATGATTACTTTCTTGAAAGAGAAGATACCAAACATATCGCAATAATTGGTCCTCAGAAAGCTGGTGCCACCTTGGAAGGGTCCAAAGACTTCTCCAAAGAGTTCATGTTCAGACACAACATCCCTACTGCAGCATATAAATCATTCAATCGCAGCAACTTAGAGGAAGGGTTAGCCTATCTAGAGACCCAAAAGCTGCCTATCGTGCTGAAAGCCGATGGCTTGGCTGCCGGCAAAGGAGTATTGATCTGCGAAACATTGGAGCAAGCCAAAACCGAACTAAAAGCCATGATCGAAGAGGCCAAGTTTGGTGATGCCAGCAGTGTAGTAGTGGTCGAAGAATACCTTAAAGGCATAGAGCTTTCGGTATTCGTCTTGACAGACGGTGAATCCTACAAAATCCTTCCTTCAGCAAAAGACTACAAACGTGTAGGAGAAGGCGATACCGGACTTAACACAGGAGGTATGGGTTCTATCTCACCAGTACCTTTTGCGGACGAAACCTTCATGGCAAAAGTAGAAGAACGTATTATCAAGCCTACCATAGAAGGACTTAAAAAGGACGGCATCCCATATAAAGGATTTATCTTCATCGGCCTTATGAATGTTAACGGCGATCCGTATGTCATCGAATATAACGTACGTATGGGTGACCCTGAAACCGAGTCGGTGATGCCTCGTATAGAATCCGACCTTGTGGATTTGCTCGAAGGTGTAGCCAAAGGTGATTTGGCAAACCGCACCTATACAGTAAGTCCTAAAACTGCGGTTACCGTAATGCTGGTATCAGGAGGTTATCCTGGCGACTATGAGTCGGGCAAGGTTATCTCCAACATCGAAAACGTAAAAGAATCTATCGTCTTTCATGCAGGAACAAAAGAGGTAGATGGTCAGGTGGTTACTGCCGGCGGACGTGTCATCGCGGTGACAACCTTACAAGACAACCTCTTCAAAGCCTTACAACAGGCCACAGCCGATGCCGGACGTATCTTCTTCGAAGGAAAATACTTCCGTACGGATATAGGCTTTGACCTCATATAAAAATATTGATTTCAAAATCAGCCCATTAGAAAAAAGGGCATAAAAATATTTTGATGGTGCAAATAATGCACTTATATTTGCATCATCAAATCCCGATGGCCCGTTCGTCTAGGGGTTAGGACGCAAGATTTTCATTCTTGAAACAGGGGTTCGATTCCCCTACGGGCTACACATCTTGAAGTCAAAACATACTAAAACGCTGTAAATCAAATGTTTACAGCGTTTTTTGTTTTATCGTTATCTACAAATCTTTCAATTTTTCCCAATAAAAAAGTGAGTCATTCGGTGAGTCATTTTTTTAAACTACCATACTCACTGAAACAGGTTTAAAATTCTGATTAACAACCTGTACAAAAACTGAACATCTTGATTTCGGTTGGCTGCAAGACTTACTCCTTGCTCTTTTATCTGAAGAAACCAAAAAACTATGCTGTTGGTGCAAAACCCACTTACATGCGTATCACCGTGGCCGGTGAACCCAAGGAAATATCCACTGGCAGCGAATGCGACCCCGTACGCTGCGGAAACTGACTTTTCATCCATTGTTGAAGTTTGTTATCCTGCTCTTCCGTTAATGCTTGCGTTGTGGAATAAATGAAGGCAATATATTTGGCGAGGCTATCCCGCGTTACATATTGGTTTTGGATGCCGATGCTATAATTGTTGACCTCAGGAAAAAGAATCGTCATATTGCTACGTAGCCTTTCAGCCATCATATCATATTTGGCCAACCTGTTGTTCAATGCACGTATGGTCAGGTCTTTTTCATTTACAGAAGTATTGCTCTGATTAATCTCGTTCAGAATACTGGATCTAATATCTAGACTGTCCTGCCGTATGATCAGGTCGGTATTCTCTATAACAAATGTCTTCATAGACCGCTCCAACGTATTTATTTCGCTCGCGCTGAATTTCTTTGCTAAAAATGCGAGTTCTAGGCGCTTTGGTGAGGTATTCTGTAATAATCTTTCATAAATCACCGTATAGCCCTTTTCGGTGAGTTCCTGTTGGATAAAATCGTGTGCCTTGTAGGTATATTTTCTTTCCTGTAGCAGTCTGTACGCAATCGCTACTCTTGGTATCGGGTTACCTTTGTTTACGCTTGTAGTAGCTATAACACCGACCAGACCTCCAAAAAAAGGAATCAGTACATCATAGATATTCGGCGAAGTACGGGCTAAAAGCTCAGACTGTGCCTCCTAGAACGGACCAATGAAAAATAGAGGAACGAAACCAAAAGGCTTATACCTGTTGCTATCATGATGTTTTTTATCGACTTCTGAAGCAGGGCAAAGTCAAACGTGCCCAAAGCAAATCCCGCACCTACGATCGGCCCCATTAATGGGGAAATCAGCATAGCGCCGATGATCACTGCAGTGGAGTTGACGTTCAGGCCAATGGATGCGATAACGATGGCGCAGGCCAATATCCAGGCATTTGCGCCACGGAAATAAATGTTGCTGACAACACTTTCCAGGACGGTTTCCTTTTTGTCTTCCCCATTATGAAGGTCAAAGAAACGGAGGATTTTGCTCATATTCTGACGAGTATATTTATAGAAAAAGTAAATATAGGAAAAAAGAAAAATGCGTTTAAGTTTATTGTCCTGCAGTCGTTATCTTAACCTACGGTTGGTATTGCTAATTATAAACAATTCATTGCGTTCTTCAGAAATAATCTCTATAAACCTCTCGTAATGTTTCAGTACATCAGAAATCAATTCGTTTTTGGTAAAAAGCCGTACATCATATCCCTCGCGGTCATCGCCAAAATAGGATTTAGGGAAAAACGTTTGGTTTCCTTCTATATCCGGCAGGTTCTCTTCATTCAGCAGGTAATCGGATACAATTCTTGATTCTTCTTTCACCCCGTACAAAAAATTATTTACAACATCGTATTTAATCTCTATCTCTATTCTAAGGGGATTTTCGTAGAAATTAACTTTAGCCTCGACATCATTTCTGGAAAACTCCTCCTGCAATTCCAAAAAGGCGTCTCTAACTGTTGTATCAATAAAACCAACGACAGACTTCTTATCACTGAAGGAGACAATCTGTTTCAGACGCTCCTTCCAAAATTCTCCTGACCAGGGTATCGTCGTTGCTGAAAAATCACGTTCGTAATAGCTTCTATCAATGGACAGTGCCTTTATCAGGCTGACAATGAATAGCAGCATGATAAGCGAAAACGGCAATGCTGTAATCAATGTCATACTTTGCAGAGCCGTTAGTCCGCCGGCGTTCAATAGCATCAGTGCTAATATGGCAAGCAGGACACCCCAGCCGATGGTCTGCCATTTCGGAGATATCGGGGCGTTTTTTGTCGCTATACTGTTCATGACGAATATACCGGAATCGGCAGACGTTACAAAGAAGATAATGATGATAGCAATAGTCAAAAAACTGGTGATTTCAGTTAATGGCAGGTATTCCAAGAAACGGAACATCAGGGCATCGGGAATGCCAGCGAGTTGACTTAACGCCCCGTCGGCAACGTTGGCATCAAACCATATCGCACTGTTTCCAAAAACAGTCATCCAGATAAAATTAAACAGAGTAGGGATAATCAAGACTGCCGCTACAAACTCCCGTATCGTTCGGCCCTTCGAAATTTTAGCGATAAATAGCCCGACATAAGGCGACCACGAAATCCACCACGCCCAATACAGTATTGTCCAGTCGTAAAACCACTGTTGCGTGTTCTCTTCGTACACATGTGTATTGAATGTCAAGCTAAAGAATTCATTGATATATGTCCCGATCCCTTCCGTGAAACTTCCTATCAGATATACCGTAGGTCCGAGGATCAAAACAAAAAGTAGGAATATGACAACACTTACAATATTGATATTGCTCAATATCCTTACGCCCTTGTCCACTCCGCTCACGGCAGATATAATAGAAAGTGAAACCAGTACACCGACAATTAATACCTGGTAAATAAAGCTAGTTCCCGGCAAGATATTTAGTGTTTCCAGACCGGAATTGATCTGCACCACCCCAAAACCCAATGTGGTGGTAATTCCAAAAAAAGTACTGCAAAGTGCGAACACATCAATGGTATTGCCCCATGTTCCTTTGATCTTATCCTTCAAAAGAGGATAAAAACAGCTCCGCAAAGAAAGGGGTAAACGATAACGATAGGCAAAATAGGCTAAAGACAACCCGACAATCCCGTAAATAGCCCACGCGTGGATACCCCAATGGAAGAAAGTATGAAGTTGTGCGTCCTTGGCTCGCTGGACAGCCGTATTTTCTGAAAATATCTCATTTGAGTAATGCTGCATCGGTTCTGCAACACTAAAGTAAATCAGCCCTATACCCATTCCGGCGGCAAAAAGCATAGAAATCCACGAAAAGAAAGAATAAGTGGGTTTAGTGTCATTTCTTCCTAGCCGGATATTACCATATTTACTGAACATCAAATAAACTAAGAACAGGACAAAGATGGTTACCGACCAGACATAAACGTAATTAAGGTTTACAAAGATAAAATTCTTAACCGTGCTGAGCAGGTTTTCGGTAAGATTCGGATAAATAGCAGATAATAGACAGATACCCACGATGAAGGTCAGACTGGGAGCGACGACACCTTTGCTAAGCGTTGTTCTTATTCTTACAGGTTTTTTCATATGGAAATTTAAAACACTTGGCCTTTTGGTAATAGCATTTAATAAATAATCAAAGAAGTTCTGTTCGTAACCCAAATACTATGTTTTAGAAGTTCGGAAACGACTAGACAAACCTAATTAAATTAATTTTGATATACAATCAAACCACGCTATATGATTCGGCTGTTCCTACTATTGGAATTTAAGTGTCGACACAATTCCCCTCACGGAAGCTAAGCCGCCGATATCTCCTTACATATTTTGGCGCAGACTCGGCAAACTTCAGCACATTCACGGCAATGTTCCATGCCCATATTCGCATGCTTCTCGCATTCGTCTGCACATCGTTCGCAGATATCTGCACATGTTTTACAGAGCTCTATACTTAACTGTCCATCGATGCTCATAACTTTTACAGCAGCATCACAGATGATAGTGCATTCCAGATTCAATTAGATACATTTTTTAAGATGTTCCAGATCTTTTTCATTTAAACAGGCAGCGGCACACTGGCTACAGAACACGGCATATTCTCCACATACTTCTATACAATTATGAAATTTTGTCTGTATCATAACGTTAAAGCTTTTGTTGTATATTACCAGAACAGATGAGACAATTATTTGTTCGGTTGAGTTTCAGCTTGGAATGTGAGGTGTTTGTTTACGGATAATTGAGATAACCAGGATATTAAAAAAGCGAGGATCAATAACTGGAATTGTAACTAAAAAGTGGAGACTGTTTTAAGCTGCAATTTTTTGATTTTGTTTTAAGTGTTTTTCCATCTGATTCGGGGTTAAATCGCCTATAGCGGAATGGATTCTTTTATTATGGTAGAAGCCCTCTATGTACTCAAATATTTTCATTTTTGCGATTTCTCTATTTTCAAATTTATGATGATATACAAGTTCTGTTTTTAATGTCTTAAGAAAGCTTTCTGCAACACTATTATCCCAACAGTTTCATTTTCTGCTCATGCTTTGATGAATGTTGTTCAGATTTAATACTTTTTTAAATTCGTCTTGGATCAGCTGTATTAATTTTTTACTCTTCTCTTCCCGGTGACTGCTTTTTTTCGTTAACCACTTGTAAAAGCTACTGCTACTAACTTTTAGTACAGAGCACATCTTATCAGCTGTATAGTGGTTCATATTTTCCTTAATGAACCTATATACTTTTAGCCTCCCTTGGAAAAGATGGCCACTGCCTTTTTTAAAATCTCATTTTCTAACTCCGCCTCTTTAAGCCTCTTCTTCAATTCACGGAATTCTTGCTCCTCAGGAGATAATTTATCGTTTTTAGGTAACAAATTCCCGCCATTGAATCGGGAATCCATACGCCATTTAAAAATGCGACCTGCATCGATACCTAATTCTAATGCCGCTGCAGATACAAATCCTTTTATATAGGATAATTCAACTGCCATAATTTTAAAAGATTCTTTAAATACTCGTGCCATATGTCAACAAATTTAATTCTTTATTTTATAAATCTGTCTCCACCCTAAGGGTAGCAACTCCAGGGCTTTCATCTGCAATACCTCTTTCATGCGTTGTAACTCCCGAGCATTCAATGGTGACAATTTGGACAATACCCCTTTGCCAACCGGTGGGATTTCCATCCCAAACAGTGTCCGGAAATGGGCGTTGTCCGGTACATACCAGCACTTCTTAGACCTGCTCCACCTACCTTTCAGCGATTTGACCAAATCAATCTTTGCCCGGTCGTATTTGAAATCCACCCAAATGACCGCCGAATCATTATGCCTACCTTCCCGGAAAGCAAAACCGGAAAAATCAACAACTTCTATACTGCGTATTTTGTATTATCTGCCAAAACAAATCTAAGAAAGTTATACAAAATGCGCAATGGACAAAATCGCACAACCATAAAGTGAACCCCCTTACAAACAAATATTTATGGCAAAACAGAGAATTATTGGTTTTTTTTTTGTAAAGAAGATTATTGCGTATATTTGAGAGTTGGCTACAATATCAAAACAAAACGCAATCGAAATGAAAAAAATATTACATAAAATTTTCCTTATACTAATCGGAATTGTTTTAATCGGAAAAATATCGAATTGGTTTTTGAATTATAGTGATGAAACGAATCAAATTCTGAACGCTGGAATGTTCACTCTAATCGGAATTGCATACCTGGTTGGAGGTTTTGTTTGGAATAAAAAACTGATTAATATAATTTTTCTGGTTTGCGGAATTTATTTAATTGCAATGAATTTTATTGGTGATTTCGGATTGAAATCAATAATCGGAATTGTATGTATTTTAACACCAATGTTGATTGCACGATTTTCAACTGATGAAACTGATGAAAAAGAATTGGCCGAAAATTAAAAATACTGTAGCCAACAATGTATAACCGCAATTACGGCGGATTCGACTACGTCCGAATCCACTCGGAATTGCTAACGTCAGTTCTTAACCGAAAATCACTAACTTTAAATCCGTAACTGGCGGTTATACAAAAACGTTACCTGCAAGCGTAAAAGACCAGACAATGAAAAGACATTTATCAATATTTACATTTCTCTCTTTGACATTCATATTTGGACTGACAAGTTGCACTTCAATTTTCACAGGAATTTATGGAATGAAAAAAACAAAGACGGTTGACGAAAAAACAATTGCTAGTTATTCCAAAAAATATAACATTCCAACTGCCGACAGTTACGAACTTGACACAGCCTATTTTTCATATCTGTTTTCACTTGACACGACAAAATATAAATCACAAATTAAAAATCATTACCAACCATTACAAGCCCTTTACTATGACAATTTAGGGTTTTTAAAATCATTTCAAGTGAATTGTTATGCGGGCGGTTTTCCAAATTTAAAATGGGACAGAAATGAAATAATGACAACTTTTCCACCCAGACAGCAAGCCCCAATTGATAGTATTGTTTCTCTTGAAACACAAATGAAATATTTAAAACCGCTATCGCAGACTTCAAAACTTTCTGTTGACAGTTATGACTACATTGTAATTGTTTATTGGAATAGATTTATGGGAAGACAGAGTAAGCGACTAATTCGTTACGTTCAAGAAAACAGTAAACTTGAGAAAGAGAAAAAAGTAAAAATCATATATGCCAATACAGACAACATTTTCGCAGGACAATAAAAGAACGGCAGCAGGTAACAGGCGTTTGGCTCAATGGCGGGTAACGTGTTTAATTGAACATTCTACCTCGCATCAACTTTTGCGGTATATTGACAGTGAAGTGCTCCGAAATCCGCCACTGCGCCAAGCGCCAAAACGTTAGAGTGTCTAAACAAAAAGACCCCCACGTTTCTCACAGCTCTGAACTGTGCTCACAGAGTAGCCGGTATGAAGGGTTTTCTGCTTTTGAAGTAATAAATCCCATTGTGGTCATCTTTGAAGCTGTAGCTACAAAATCCTATCCAACGGACTTTTGATAGAATTCAGTTGCGCATTGCTGACCTTTGCATACAGCATCGTGGTCTTGATGTCATTGTGACCAAGTAGCTGCTGTATGAATGACATGTCCGTGCCGTATTCCAGTAAATGTGTGGCGTAGCTATGCCGCAAACCGTGTATCCCTATCGGCTTGTTTACCTTTGCGGCTTTCATTGCATTCTTGAACACCGCTTGTACACTGCGGACGGAATACCGCCCACCGTACCGACCTTCAAAAAGGTAAGTTTTGGGATGGTATGCTTTATAATATTCCCGCAGCAAATCCAGCACTGCAGACGGTAGTGGTACGTACCGATCTTTCTTTCCTTTGCCCGCTTCGATGAGTACCTGCATCCGTCCACTGTCGATGTCGCTCACTTTCAGATTGACAACCTCACTTACTCGCAACCCCATTCCGTAGCACAGTTGCAGCATCAGCAAATGTTTTCGGTTTTGTACCACGTCGAATATCCGTTTTACTTCCTTTTGGCTCAACACCTTTGGCAAAGTGGATGGCTTCTTCGGCCGTGGGATTTCGGCAAAGAAGTCCGGTTTATGGAGCACCTGTTCAAAATAGAATTTGATGGCGTTGAGTCTGCTTTGCAGCTGGCTTTCCGAAATCTTCAATGTATTGATGCAATAAAGGATGTAAGCACGGAGACGGTCGTAGCCCAGCGAATCAACGGGCACATCTTTCAAAATATACAGTAGCTGTGCAAATTCGATCATGTATGTCTTTATGGTGG
>NZ_BAABGR010000041.1:12316-14283 GCF_039541675.1 Sphingobacterium thermophilum
CTCTTTCATGCGTTGCAACTCCCGAGCATTCACGGGTGACAATTTGGACAATACCCCTTTGCCAACCGGTGGGATTTCCATCCCAAACAGTGTGCGGAAATAGGTGTTGTCCGGCACATACCAGCACTTTTCAGACCTACTCCACCTACCTTTCAGCGATTTGACCAAATCAATCTTTGCCCGGTCGTATTTGAAATCCACCCAAATGACCGCCGAATCATTATGCCTACCTTCCCGGAAAGCAAAACCGGAAAAATCAATAGCTTTCATACTGCGCATTTTGTATTACCTAATAAAGCAAATCTAAGAAAGTTATACAAAATGCGCAATGGATAAAATCGCACAACCATAAAGTGAAGCCCCTTACAAACAAATATTTATGGCAAAACAGAGAATTATTGGTTTTTTTTTGTAAAGAAGATTATTGCGTATATTTGAGAGTTAGCGGTAAGTTTAACCGACAGAACAATAGAAAAATGAAAAACATTGAAAAATATAAAAACGACTTAAAACTCTTAATTGACAAGGGTGATAAATTGATTATATCCATAAATTACGAATGTTATCCTGATAGAATTAAAGAACAAATAAAGGAAGCTTTTAAGGAAGAAAATAAGGTAAAAGATTTTATCAACAAGATTCTTCCATTTAACAAAGAGTATCAAATATGGTATTCTGAATCACTTGTTTTAATAAAGCAATTACTACCTGACAGACTCAACGACTTTATTCGATTATATGAAAAGCCAAAAACTCGAAAAATCATAGAATATGGAAATTATGTAATGGAAGACTATTTGCAAACTTTAACTGTGAAAAGTGGGTTTGGAGAAAAAAAAGTTGGACCAGAAGCGGCCATAAACCAATTTGAGCAACAGTTAAATATTTTGAAGTCAATTGAAAGAAGGTTTGAAAGTACACTTTTTGACATCAGACAATTAGTTCAAGCAGACTTATTCGACAGCGAGCTTGACGCAGCAAAAGAACTAAATAAAAATAAGTTTACGCGTGGTGCTGGGGCAATTGCTGGAGTAGTTCTTGAAAAACATTTAGGACAAGTTTTAATAAACCATAATTTGAAGTCAAATAAAAAGCACTCTTCAATTTCAGATTTTAATGACATTTTAAAAACAGCTCAAGTTTACGACACACCGACCTGGAGAAAAATACAGCATTTAGGAGATATTAGGAATTTATGCGACCACAATAAAACTCGAGAACCTAAACAAGAAGAAGTTGACGAACTTATAACCGGAGTAGATGCAATTATTAAGACAGTATATTAAAAAACCTACCGCTAACAGCCGTTTTGCAAAAGCGGGGGTTTCGTGCTTCTATGACAGTGAAGTACTAAATTCAAGCTTTGGGCATCTAATGAAGTTTAGTGCTAAAAATCCCCGCCTTCGCAAAGCGGCAAACCGTTACGCATTGCTGACCTTTGCATACAGCATAGTGGTCTTGATGTCATTGTGACCAAGTAGCTGCTGTATGAATGACATGTCCGTGCCGTATTCCAGTAAATGTGTGGCGTAGCTATGCCGCAAACCGTGTATCCCTATCGGCTTGTTTACCTTTGCGGCTTTCATTGCATTCTTGAACACCGCTTGTACACTGCGGACGGAATACCGCCCACCGTACCGACCTTCAAAAAGGTAGGTTTTGGGATGGTATGCTTTATAATATTCCCGCAGCAAATCCAGCACTGCAGACGGTAGTGGTACATACCGATCTTTCTTTCCTTTACCCGCTTCGATGAGTACCTGCATCCGTCCACTGTCGATGTCGCTCAATTTCAGATTGACAATCTCACTTACGCGCAACCCCATTCCGTAGCACAGTTGCAGCATCAGCAAATGCTTCTGGTTTCGTACCACGTCGAATATCCGTTTTACTTCCTTTTGGCTCAACACCTTTGGCAAAGTGGATGGCTTCTTCGGCCGTGGGATTTCGGCAAAGAAGTCCGGTTT
>NZ_BAABGR010000041.1:14293-35535 GCF_039541675.1 Sphingobacterium thermophilum
CCTGCTTTGCAGCTGGCTTTCCGAAATCTTCAATGTATTGATGCAATAAAGAATGTAAGCACGGAGACGGTCGTAGCCCAGCGAATCAACGGGCACATCTTTCAAAATATACAGTAGCTGTGCAAATTCGATCATGTATGTCTTTATGGTGGATGGACTATAGGCTTTCATCTGCAATACTTCTTTCATGCGTTGTAACTCCCGAGCATTTACGGGTGACAATTTGGACAACACCCCTTTGCCAACCGGTGGGATTTTCATCCCAAACAGTGTCCGGAAATGGGTGTTGTCCGGTACATACCAGCACTTTTCAGACCTGCTCCACCTACCTTTCAGCGATTTGACCAAATCAATCTTTGCCCGGTCGTATTTGAAATCCATCCAAATAACTGCGACATCCTTGCGCCTGCCGTCCCGAAAATCAAAACCGGAAAAATCAATAGCTTTCATACTGCGCATTTTGTATTACCTAATAAAGAAAATCTAAGAAAGTTATACAAAATGCGCAATGGATAAAATCGCACAACCATAAAGTGAAACCCCTTACAAACAAATATTTATGGCAAAACAGAGAATTATTGGTTTTTTTTGTAAAGAAGATTATTGCGTATATTTGAGAGTTAGCCGTAATATTTACCAACCGTCGCGTATGAACAAATTTTATAATCTTGATGGACTTCCTTCAGACGAAAAAACAGATAGATCAATTGTCGTTGAATGGAACGATCAATTTTCAATTATAGCTTATGACAACACAAGTGATTTAGACGTTAAATTAATTTCACTTACAAACAAAGTCGCAGAAGAATTATTTGGAAGTTTACAAATTCTATATAATTTTCCATTAACATTTGCACATACTTACGGAGGTGTAGATGCCGAAATTAAAGTCTCTAAACAAGAATTTGAAAAGTGGGTTTATTCACAAAAATCAATCGAGACACATAAAATTCTATTTTATTATGATTTCCAAAATCTTGTGGGTTCATTACAGAATTTAGTTTCAGAATCAAGATTTTTATTTTGTGATTTTTATAAAACATTCAATGTAAATTCCTTTATGTTGAGTACAAAACCAATTCAACCAAATGGGTTAATGTTCGCATCAGGGCAAATAGTAACAAATATTTTTTCAAAAATTAATCACTTATTCATTAACTTAACAAGTCAACTAGACTTTATCACAAAAATTCTATTTGAAATTGAAAACTTACCAATTGATTTCAATGAATATCCTAAAATGAAATCAAAAGGTATATTATACGGCGATTTTAAAAAGATTAAATCAATAAATTTTGAAAATACACTTTTTGAGAAAACCGATGAAATTAAATTAATTATTAGTTTGAGAAACGAAATTATACATAATGCTTCCTTTGAAAACATACCGAAAGTATATCAAAAATTTGAAGACAATATTTTAGTTGAAAAATTTATATACATTCCTGATTATACAAATGGCTTATTTGATACTTTCAAAAATAGAAACAGGTTTTTCAATAATGAAGTAAAGTTGAATGAGCAATTACCTACTCTAATAAAAGACTTTTGGATTAGATTGGAAAATACGATAGATTCAATTAAATAATACTACGGCTAACATCGTATTGGCGAAATGGCGGTTTAAGGGAGAAATTGAAAGTTTCTCCTTTTTTTGTCGCAACAGCCTTTTATATTTCCTTTTTTCATAAATTTAGAAAATAATAAAAGGCTGTTGCTTAGCTTAGTGCAAATTTGAAAGTTTTGGCTTTCTAATCCGCCACTATCGCCAATACGCGGCCCGTTGTGTGCCATTATAAAACAATACTCAATGGATAAACTTTTTACCGTTATTTTATTACTGAACATATCAATTGCATTTGGACAATCAACGTTAGAGACTTACCGATTTTCTAAAGATATTTTATCCCAAATCGATAAAGATACAGTTGCTTGGAAATATCAAATAGGTGCAACTGAATTATCTTTCAGCGGATACTATCGAGAAGTCCTTCAAGTATGGGATAAGAATGGCGTGAGAAAACCAAAAATCACTCTAGAAGACAGCTTGTATTTTACAAGTAGTAAAAAAGTAAATGCAAAAGATTACATAATAAAACAATCAAAAAGTGCACAAATTATCATTATTAACGAAGCACACCATATTCCAAAACATCGCACTTTTATTAAATCTCTTTTAAAAGAATTATACGATAATGGTTATCGTTATTTAGGCCTTGAAGCATTATTTGATTCGAAAATAAATGAGACAAAATATCCTGTAATAGAGACAGGATATTACACGAGAGAACCTGAATTTGGAAATTTAATTTCAGAAGCCCTAAAGATTGGTTTTATTCTTTTTAGCTATGAGGCTTCTGATGGAAAAAATGGTAAAGAGCGAGAAATTGAACAAGCTGAAAATATCCAAAAGTTTATCGAAAGAAATCCTTTAGGAAAAGTACTTATTCATTGTGGGTATGCTCACGCTTACGAAAATGATTATCCTGCTTGGGGAAAGGCAATGGCAGGAAGATTAAAAGAAAATATGAAGATAGACCCTCTAACGATAGATCAAACGATGTTTTTAGAAAGATCGGATAGAGAAAACAATCATTTATTTATTAAACTAAATAATACAAAGGAACCCATTATTTTAATAGATGAAAACGGAAAAGTTTTTAATGGCAAAAGCGAAAGTACGCAAACAGATATAGTAATCATCCATCCTCCAACTGATTATATTAATAATCGTCCTGAATGGTTATCAAATGGGAAAAAGGTATATGTCATACCTCATCGTAAAATTAAAAAACATCGACCATTACTTATTTTAGCGTACAGGAATGATGAATTTGAAAATAATGGAATACCAGCAGATATTATTGAAATTATTGATAATAAAATACCAAGGGAACTCTATCTTAGAAATGGAATTTATACAATTGTTATGAAAGACGAAAATTACAATATTATTAATAAATACAACATTGAGATTAAATAACTGCCACTAACAAGGGCTTGGCGCAATGGCGGCTTTAGGCTAAAACTAAACTTTAAGCCTTCTATTCCGCAAAAAAGCCAATTATATTGACTTTTTTTGAAAATTTAATCAATTAATTGGCTTTCGCTTACTGTGCCGCTAAATTGAAACTTTTTGCTTCTATTTCCGCCACTACACCAAGCGCAACCGTTGGCGGTAATGGCAGGAGCAACCGAGTTCACATCGGACATCCGATGAATACTTGATAACTTCTTATAATTTAGCCTTACATTTTGACAAAATTTGCAAACAAACAATATTATGGATTGGATAAATTTTCTTGAAGAACACACAGAATTATTAATATCAAATTTAGGAGTTTCAGAGCATTGGGTTGTCTATTTCAGATTGCTTGTTCTTATCATACTCCTAATCATATTATCATCTCTTTCATTCTTAATTGCAAAAAGGGTTTTCATATATTATCTCTATAAAGTATTTAAAAAAAGCTCGTTTACTTGGGACGATTTATTTGCTGATACAAGAGCATTCAACAAACTAGCTCACATCGCCCCTGCGGTTATAGTGCGATTAATGGCTCCTGCTATTTTTTCGGACTTTGAACAGATTCTTCCATTCGTTATAAGATTAACAGACGCTTATCTAATAATCGTTAGCATGGCGGTGTTTTTTTCTATATTAAAAGTGGGCGAATACACCTTATCCCAGCTTCCTGTATTTAAAGATAAGCCATTAACCAGCTACTTTCAGCTCATTAGAATTCTACTTTATGTAGTTACGATCATTTTAGTGCTTTCGGTAATATTAGGTAAGTCACCTATTTATTTTCTTAGTGCATTTGGTGCAATGACAGCCATCTTACTATTGGTATTTAAGGATACTATTTTGGGCTTAGTGGCGAGTGTGCAGATGTCATCTAATGATATGGTGCGTGTGGGCGACTGGGTGGAAATGCCCAAATTTAATGCGGACGGAGATGTTATTGACATCAACCTGAACACTGTAAAAGTGCAGAATTGGGATAAAACCATTACTACCATTCCAACTTATTATTTTATTACAGACAGTTTTAAAAACTGGCGGGGAATGCAACAAAGTGGTGGAAGAAGAATCAAAAGAGCTATTTTTATAGATGCTCATTCGGTAAAACTTGTCGATGCTGAAATGAGAGAAAAGCTCAAAAAAATTCAACTTATTTCCAATTACGTAAAAAACCGTCAGAAAGAAATAGAAGAATTCAATACTCAACACAACATAGACACCTCAGTCTTAATTAACGGCAGGCAATTGACCAATTTGGGCGTGTTTAGAAAATACATTGAAAGCTATCTGAAATCACATCCGAAAATCAGACAGGACATGACCTTAATGGTCAGACAGCTTGCTAGTGAAAACAAAGGCATCCCGATGGAAATTTATTGTTTTACCAAAACTACCGCTTGGGTCGAATACGAATCAATACAATCAGATATTTTTGACCACTTGTATTCTACTGCTACTTTTTTCGATATAGAAATATTTCAGGAGCCGGGTGGGAAAGACTTTAGCATCGCTTTTGATAGAAATAATGTGACGTGATTTTGACCTTTACTGAAATCAATAAAAGAGCCACTACCGCCAACAAATGGTCATACGCAATGCGGGGTGCTGTGCCTGTTTTATAGGCAATTCATTTAATAAAGCTTGTCGTAACTCGACAAGTTAGCGCTTCGAATCCCGCACTGCGCATACCGGCGAACGTTATGGGCAACCTTAGACGACACCCCCACAGACCAACGAACACAGGACAATGAGCGACTTTAAAATATTTAAAAATTGGCTGACACAAGTTTCCTTTCTGACAGAAAAGGACTGTTCGCTTTTTGAACCCTTTTTAAAGACAAAACAACTTAAAGCGAAAGACTACTTTTTGACCGAAGGAAAAATTTGTCACGAAATCGGCTTTATCAATCAAGGCTGTTTCAGAACTTATTACCTTGCAGACGGAAAGGAAATCAACACGCATTTTGCATTTGAAAATGAATTTGTAACGGACTATGACAGCTTTTTACAAAGTAAACCCAGCCGCTACTTCATTCAGGCATTGGAAGACGCTGAAATTGTAACATTCAATTTATCCGCTTTACAAAATGCCTACAACCAATCGCAAAATTGGGAACGCTTTGGCAGAATGATAGCCGAACAATCTTACAAGCTGACCACACAACGGGTTGAAAGTTTTTTGTTTTTAGACGGAGAACAGCGATACCTTGACTTGCTTAAAAATCAACCACACATTTTTGATAGGATACCGCTTTATCACATTGCTTCTTATTTGGGACTTGAACGTGAAAGCTTGAGCCGACTACGGAAAAAAATTGCTAACAAGTAGCGATTGTAACATTTGTCAATTTCTTCTTCATTCACCTTTGAGACTTTTGCAGTGTAAAATTTAATGTTTCACTAAAAAAAATTCAGAATGAAAAAGGTGATTTTTTCCGCTACTGCAATAGCTTTTATGATTTTGGCGAGTTGCAGCACTTCAAAACAAGTAACAGTTCCGCTTAACCGTTCCGTTGAGTTGGACGACACCTACACAATTATTTGGAACGGTGTCAGCAAAGCATACCGATACGAAAACGGACAATGGTTGCGAGCAGAAAGTTATGATTACCAATTTGACGTTGTTCAAAAACGTTATGACAATCATTGGAAATCCGTTAAATCATTGCACCGTATTCACCCCGACTATGACGGCAAAGCGGGTAACAGAGACCAGACAATGTATTTTGAAGTTGCTTACCAAAATCTGATTGACGGAAAAGTGCAAGCAACTATCAATTCATCGCTTGGCAACGGAACGGGAACAACAGACGCAGAATTTCGTAAATCCGTTTTGATAATGTATGTTCCAAATGCAAGTAAGTTTATGCCGTATAACAAGTTTAGAATTACGCAAAACTACAACTACGAAGAAGGTGTGCTGACCGAAACTGTTGAACTCATCAAAGAAAAAGACGGCAAAGAAATTCCGTTTATGAAGAACGAAGAAACCGCTTTGATTTTTATTAAAAGTAAATTGGACAAAGCACCAACAACCTTTAAACACTAACAGCTATGACAAACGAAGCAAGAAAAATAAGCGGTTACATTTTGCTTTCCGTTCCAACAATCATTTACGGTGGGTATTTTTTGCTCACCGTTTTAAGCGGACAACAGGAACATTTGCAATTAACGGACTTCCAAAAATCAATGTTCCGTGCAGGACACGCCCACGCAGGTGTTTTGGTCATTCTTGCGTTAGTTGCTCAACTCTTCGCAGACCACGCTTCTTTGTCCAATCGTTGGAAATGGTTTGCCCGACTTTCATTCCCGATTTCAGCCATTACAATTAGCTTAGGCTTCTTTGCGGCAGCTATCGGCAGACAAATTACCGAACCGACAGGACTAATTTTCATTTTGTATGTTGGTATTGCAATACTGACTTTTGGACTTTTGACATTGGGAATTGGACTAATCCGACAGAAGAAAGGCAGCCCATAACAGCGGTAACCGTTGCACAACTCTCTATTTTTCCAAATAATCTTTAAAACCCAAAAAACTCAACCTCTTTTAAGTCGATTTAAAGGAGGTTTATTTTTTAGTTGTAGTTCAAAATGCTAAAATTTGAGTGGCTTAAAAATGAGGTTTTGAAGTCGTAAAAGTACAGTTTTACAAAAGCCAAGCCTTTCTCTTGTAAGGTGTGTTCCAAGCCTCAATAAATCGCACGGGATTATCAGCACTAATCTTGTCTTCTAAGCTACTCATTTGTAACTGATGGCGGGAAATTCCTTGGATGTGTTGCATATATAAAAATACAGCTTTCTCATTTTTCTCACTAGTTTCTTACTATATTTGTTTGAGAGATTGTGAGTTTTTTCACAGTCTGGCGTTAGCGGTAATTTATAAAAGACGCACGTATCAAATTAATTCCTATTTTCATATGAGAATTTTAAATATAAAAGCTAAAAATTATAGAAGTTTAGAAGAAATTGAAATAGAATTTAATGAATTTTACAATGCCTTATCAGGTAGAAATAATTGCGGAAAATCGAATATTATAAGAACCATTTTATTTTTTCTTACATACGACCTAAGATTATTCTATCCTATGAGAAACGGTCCTATTAATTATTCAAATGATTACCCATATTGGAAAACAAAAGATAAAATCAAAGAGTCAATTGAAATTGAAATAAATCTAGAACTTAAAAAAGATTTAGATGCTGGCATTTACAAATTTATTAATGAATTAATATTTAAAGAAAACGAGACAAGGCAAAATGAAACTGAAATTGTCTCTATAAAAGCTGAACATAAGCCAGATGAATCTAATACAATTATTGAAGTATTTTTTGGAGATAGTAAAATAGAGGATGAGTATAAAAGAGATGAATTTCTTAACAGATTAAGAGGTTCAGAATGTGTAATATTTCATAATTCAACAGAAAATGAACCTATCTTTTTTTCACAAAGAAGAAGAGATTCGTTATCGTCATATTTAACTAATGAGGATTTAGAAGCAATTACAGCGAAAAAAAATCAATTAGAGACTGTAGTAAAAAAATCACTTAAAAAGCATCAAACAGAATTTAGTTCACTTTTAGGAAGACTTACCGAAAAATATGATGTTTCACTTGGTATACCTAATTTAAATATTGATAGAGAATCTATTGAAATTTCTCTAAAAGAAAAAGGTGTTGAAGTATCTTTAGAAGATTGGGGTTCCGGTACAAAAAACAGAACTTTAATTCTATTGAATTTAATGAATGCTAAACGAATTCAAGAATCTTCAAATATTAGTAAAAAATTAACCCCTATAGTAATTATTGAAGAACCTGAAAGTTTTTTGCATCCTTCAGCCCAAGCTGAATTCGGCAGAATACTTCAAGATCTTGCTGTAGAATTCAAAATTCAAATAATTGTTGCAACACACAGTCCTTATTTATTAAGTCATAAACAACCCAAAGCAAATATCCTACTTGAAAGAGATTTAACTAACAAAAACAAAGGTTCAAAATTAGTTAATACAGGTGGTGATAAATGGTTTGAACCTTTTGCCCTATCATTAGGTATAAAAGGTGATGACTTCGGACCATTAAAATCTACCATCTTCAGTGATAAAAGTGATATTATTTTAGTTGAAGGAAGTTCAGATAAAGAATATTTTGAACTTTTAAAAGACAAAAAACACGGTAACAATAGATTGATTTTTGATGGTGAAATTTTTGCTTATGGAGGCGCGGGAAATATTAAAAATAATATTCTCTTGAAATTTATAAAAGAAAGATTTAAAAGATTCGTTGTAACTGTTGACTTGGATAAGATTACTGATGTTAAAAGTTCATTTGACACACTTGGATTGATAGAAAATAAAGAATACATAATAATCGGCAAAAATGAAACCGGCAAAAAAACAATAGAAGGATTAATCCCTGATGTAATTTTCACAAAAGTTTATACTAAAGAAGTAGATTTAGTTAGAAAATCAATGGAAAATTCTATCCAAGGAAAAGAAGCTAGAAGTTTATTTAAAACAAAGGTGCTTGAAGCATTTAAAGAAGAAGATAAATTAGGTAATTTAAACATCTACAAAGATTTTTATCCAGTTGTTTCTAAATTAAATAAAATATTCAAATAATAAACTACCGCTAACAAGGGTAACCGTTGCACAACTCTCTATTTTTCCAAAGAATCTTTAAAACCCAAAAAACTCAACCTCTTTTAAGTCGATTTAAAGGAGGTTTATTTTTTAGTTGTAGTTCAAAATGCTAAAATTTGAGTGGCTTAAAAATGAATTTTTGAGCTCGTGAAGATGCGTTTTTAGAAAACAGTACACTTCCCCTAGTTTTAGGGATATAACTTGGGCTACAACACTTGGCTTTTTAACCACAAAACGCAGGTATTTTTTGAGATTGTAAGTCAGGGCAGCCATCAATACGTGTTTGTGGGCTTGTTTCATACCCCGGGAGTTGATTCGTTTCATATTGTGATGGTTGATGAGTGTACCCAAGACAGGTTCTACTGTGCTGCTACGGCGTTTGGTCAAAAAACGTGTGTAGTTTTTGTCTTTGTTCAACTTTTCGTGCATTTGGTCATACAAAGGCTTATGAAGACTGTCTTCAATCTTTTTGAACTTGGTGATTTTTCCACAACACTCTGCTCTGAGAGGGCACTTTCCGCAATCTTTTTCGCTACTTCTATAGCTTGTCTTTTGGTAACCTTTACTATCGGTCATTATGCGTTTAAAAGGCAAAAGAGCCTTGTTGCCTCCTTCTTTGATACATTCGTAACGGTTTTCTTCTTTGTTGAACACAAATCCTTCTCGTTCGGGTTTATACTGTCCGAAGTTTGGGATATAGGCATTGATGTTTTTATCTTGGCAATACTGTAAACTTTCTCCGCTGCTGTAACCCGCATCGGCCAGCACTTCCTCTATTTCTATTTCGTTTTGACTTAGGTTGTCAAGGGTTTGATCCATTATTTCTGAGAAAATAGCGCTGTCTTTACTCCCTGCCGTGCTCACACAAGCTCCGGTAATGACGTGGTGGGCATCGTCAACGGCCAACTGTCCTGCATAATTGAGCTGTCGGGGTTTGCCGGGTTTGGTTGATATTTTCGCATCCGGGTCGGTAGGACTGTAATGGGTGTGATTCGAGAGATATTTCGGTCGGATTAAATTGCCGTTTTCATCGGTTTTTTCGCTATTGCTATTACCTGGCATTCCTTTATAAGCTTCTTTTTTCCAAGCATGGTGTTGTTCCACTAATTTCTTTCGGGTGCTGGTGGTTTTAAACTCACTGTTTGCTTCTAATTCATCCACAAAAGCGCTCGCATCTTCTAACACTTCTTTCTCCACCAAACTATCCATACTTGCATTGGCTTTGATAAATGCACTGTCCACACATTGACGCTTTCCGCGAACCATTCCTTTTTGAACGCATTTGCGTAAGATGTCTTGAAATAAACTTAAAAATACTTCTTCGCCAAAAAGCTGTCGTGTACGGCTGATGGTGCTGTGCCAAGGCAGCTCTTCATCTAAATCATACCCCAGAAACAAACGAATACTCAAGCTGTCGGCACAATAACGCAATAAGGCTCTATCACTATTGATATTGTTGAGATAACCAACCAGCAGTATCTTAAAAAACACAACCGGATTTATGCTTTCTTGGCCTTCCTTACCGTAATACTTTGAAGTAGAAGCATACAGATAATGGAAATCCATTTCTTTTTGGATAAGTCGATAAGTATCATTTTCTGGAACCAAGTTCTCTAAGCTAGTTTGATAGAATAGTTTGGGGGTAAATTCTTCCGTCCTTGCATACGGGAAGATAAGAAACTTTTATTAATTTAGTTGTGCAACAAGCACAAGGGTTTGCAAAATGTGTGGGTTTTGTGCGATTGCTTCCGTGTTTTTTAAAACTTCGTTTAAAAAAACACTTCGCAAACACCATGCTTGTTATCTGCAACTGTATGAAAAAAATTGCGTATATTCTAAATGAGAATTATTACTTGGAATTGTAACATGGCATTTAGAAATAAATCAGAATATATTATTTCTAAAAAGCCAGACATATTAGTTATTCAAGAATGCGAAAATCTTAACAAAAATCTTTTTCAAAATTGTTTACAAAAGCCCTGTCGATCATTTTGGTACGGAACAAATATTAACAAAGGAATTGGAATATTTACATTCTCAAATTATGAAATTGAATTGCTAAAAATTCACAATCCCGAATTTAGGTTTATTTTACCTCTTTCAGTAAAAAATGAAGAAAGTGAGTATATCATTTTAGCTGTGTGGACGCAAAAACCCAAATATCATGATTGTTACACAGAACAAATTTGGAATGCGATTCATTATTATTCAGAACTTTTTAAAAATGAAAACTTAATAATAATCGGCGATTTTAATAGTAATTCAATTTGGGACAAACCTAAAAGAATATATAATCACACAAATCTCGTAAACAAACTGCTTGAGTATAATATCTACAGTTCTTATCATGCTTTTTACCAAGAAAACCAAGGAAAAGAAACAAGGGCTACTTTATTTATGCATCGCAAAAAAGAAAGACCATATCATATCGATTATTGTTTCATTTCAGAAAAACTTAAAAATAAACTTAAGAATGTTATAGTTGGAGAATATGAATTTTGGACAAAACTAAGTGATCATACACCACTCATAGTTGATTTCAAAGAATAATTGCAGCAGATAACATCAGCTTGGTGAAATGCGGGGTTAATTGCTAAATTGAAATTCTACTTCCCTATCCGCATATGGCTGGTCGCTTTTGTTTTTTAGTAAATTTACAAAAAGGCTGACAGCTTGGGGTTCGTTCGGTTATGAATTGAACTTTTGCTCAATTCAAGCCCGCACTATCGCCAATACGCGGTCGTTGGCAAACATTAAAAAATTAAACTAATGATTAAAAAAACAATTTATTCCTTACTATTCCTGACCATAATGAGTTCTTGTGGGTCAGTAAAACTTAGCGTAAAACCAGGAACAACATTTTCCCGAAACGCAACTCTAACTATTGCTGCTCAAGATGACAAATCAGGTACAGTGGGAGAACTTAACCACTTGCTTTTTGAAAAAGGATTTAATGTGATCTCATATTCAACAGCAAAAACAGCCGTAAAATACAAAGACAAAATAGAGGGGAGCGACCCTGTGAATAATGAATTTGAAGCAGAAGTTTATAGGATTAAAGAGTTGAATTCAATTTATGCTTTAGAATTAGACTATACTTATTACTATGATGCTTTTTATTACGCTTACCGAAGTTTTTCTGCAAGAGTAGTCGATCTAAATAGTGGAGAGATTGTAATGTCTGCCAATTTTAGAGGTGATAGGTCAGTCCGATCAGTACTAAAAGATTTTACAACACAACTTGCTGCTCAGATTAAATAATAAACGTTTGCCAACAAAACCTATACGTAATGCCCTACGGGACGCTGCGCATAGCCAAACCGTTGTAAAACATTTGCGAAATGAAAATTCAATACAAAAAACGACAACTAAATTTCAATCTGATTTTCGGAATAATATGGCTAACATATTTTTTAGTAAAGCTAATTTTTGACGAAGAAATTCATTGGATTGATTATGGTTGGATTTTAATCTCATTGGCATATTTTGGAATTTATTTTTATCAAAAGAAATATAAATATGTGAGCATTGAAAACGGAATATTAACAGTAAACGGACCATTCGGAAAAAAGCTAAATCTGAATGAAATAAAACAGATTAAAAAGTTTGCAGGAGATTATATTATTAAAACAGATAATAAAGAATTGACTATCAATACGCAGATAATTGAACCGAACTCACTCGCTGAATTAAATGCGGAATTGGAAAAACTGAATGTAGAATGGAATTAAAAAATGTTTTACAACAACGTGTAAGCGCAATAACGGCTGAATTTCCTAATTGGAAATTCAACTCGTTTTGCTAAATTAGGTGTGTCAGCGGAAAGTACTCGCACACTTTCCCGTTACTGACGCTTACACAAAACCGTTGCAACAATTAACTCTAGGGGTCTAGGATTAGAAGTTTATAGTAATGAAAACAAAACTCAATCTACAAACAAAAGAAGTGTAAACGATGAAGAAGCTCCCGATGACGATGACCTAGATGTTATAGTTAATGGCGACCTAACATGGGAAGAAGTTGGTGGCTGTGTTTGTTGTAGAATCTCTTGGTGTTGACGCATTGTGGGCATTGGGAACATCAACAGGAACATCTTGGACTTACGCAGCGTTAAGAACCACATTCAAAAATGTAGCAAAAAGATTTTTAGGTCCAGTTGGAGTTGCAATAGCTGTTGTTGATTTTTCATGGTGTTTAATAAGAGAGGGTGCTGATGATGCAGAGCCAATAGATAATGATGATATAGACTTACCTGTTCCAAATGATGATGAGCCATGATTATTATACTACCCATATTGATAATAGTATATTACAAAAGAGTGACTGGATTATTAAAAGCAATCAATAATAAACAATACTTAAAAATGGAATTACTTCTTTTCAGTTTGACAATTATTTTAACAATTTTTGTCCTCTATGTTTATAGATCGCTTTAACAGTTTTGACGAAAACTAAATAATTCTCCCAACAGTATATATGAAGATATGGTAGCTTAGCTTTAAATGCTCAACAAAAATAAACTTGTTGAGCATTTTCTATATGTGAGATTTGCGGTAATGTTACTTCTGCCAACAAGGTATTTATAAAAGGCGGGCTGAAATCTAAAACTCAACTTTTGTAATTCTATTTCGCCTTCGCCATTTTTCTTGGCAGAAAAATGTAAATTAGCCAACAAAAATGGCTCGGCTTACCGAAGTGCTACAGTCAACTGATGAACATTCATCTTCCACCCTTCATAAATACCCGGCCCGTTGTAAACAGAATAAAACAGGAATGAAAGAGAAAATAATAAAAGCAAACAACATTGAACTTTCAACTGAAAGTTTTGGAAATGAAAATAATCCTGCAATCCTATTGATAGCAGGTGCAACTGTATCAATGTTATATTGGGACACTGAATTTTGCGAACAACTATCAGAAAAAGGATTTTTTGTTATTCGCTATGACAACAGAGACGTTGGTCAATCTACAAATTATGAGCCGGGTTCAGCACCATACGACATTGTTGACTTAACAAATGATGCCATTGCTATTTTGGACGGCTATGATATAGACAAAGCAAATTTTGTTGGAATTTCATTAGGCGGATTGATTTCACAGATAGCCGCAATTAAATTTCCAAATAGAGTTAAAACATTAACTCTTATTTCATCTGGACCCTGGGGAGACTCAGACCCAACTATTCCCGAAATGGATACAAGAATTATAGAACACCACGGAAATGCAGAATCTGTTGATTGGACAAATGAAGATAGCGTTGTAAACTATATGGTAAAAGGATTTGCTTTAATGTCGGGTAAGAAATCTTTTGACAAACAACGTAGCGAAAAATTAGTGAGAGCTGAATTTAATAGGGCTAAAAACTACATAAGTATGTTCAATCACGCTACTTTGGAAGGTGGAGAAGAATATTGGAATAGACTAAATGAAGTATATCAACCGACATTGATAATTCACGGAACAGATGATAAAATTTGGCACTATAAAAACGCAGGTGTATTAATTGAGAAAATAAAAAATACGGAATTAATTACTCTTGAAGGAACAGGACACGAATTACACTTTGAAGATTGGACAACAATAATTAACGGACTCGAAAAACATATAAATGACTGAAAAAGAAGAACAACGACCCGCTAACAGCACCTACACGCAAGTGGGGGTTCAGTGCTTCTATGACAGTTTAGTGCAAGGTTCAAGATAAGTGCTTCTAATGAAGTTCAGTGCTAATAATCTCCACCTGCGTGTAGCTGCAAAACGTTATGTGCAATGTTGTTCCGCACAAACCGGCTCTGAAAAATTCTCCAACAGACAAACTTCGACACGATAGCAACAATTTGACAAACTAAAAAACGAAAAATTATTTGCATTTTGTTGTCGTATATACTATATTTGTGACAACAAAATAATTAAAAGAAATGAGACAATTAACATTTGCATCTCTTCAAGTGAGAGATTTAGAAGCGTCAAAAAACTTCTACACCACCAAATTGGGGTTTGAAATAAGTGAAACCAACCCACAGGCTTGTGTTTTTACATACAATAAAGGACAAGCCAGTTTTGCCATACGCACACCGTTAGAGGATATTGACGGAAAAGAATTAGGCATAGGTGTTTCTCTTTGGTTTGCAGTAAATGAAAACGTAGATGAATTAAAAGAGCGTTTTATTGCTAATGGAATAACAACCGCTACGCCTATTATGGAAACACCCTTTGGAAGAGCGTTCCACGTAAAAGACATAGACGGTTTTAAACTTACCTTTTTAGAAGCCAAATAATTATTATTGTGGAACGAGGGGAAAAATATTGGGTAATTGTAGCGTCAAAAGACCACGTTAAAACAGGTATTTCCGGAGGATTTGCACAAGCCTGTCACGGAAAATCTACACCTCTAAAAAGAATGCGAAGTGGCGATTTTGTTATTTACTATTCGGGAAAACAGACAATGGGAAAACCTGATAAATGCCAACAATTTACGGCAATCGGACAAGTGAAAAATGAAACTGTTTATCCGTTTCAAATGACCACAGATTTTTGTCCGTTCAGACGGGATATTGACTTTTTTGACCATAAAGACACTTCCATTTTACCTTTGATAGACGATTTACAGTTTATTCAAAACAAAAAAAGTTGGGGTTACCCTTTCCGTTTTGGATTTTTTGAAATCAATAAACACGATTTCGATTTAATTTCATCAGAAATGCTTCAAAAATAATTATGGCTAAAAAAATAGAATTTAAGTTCAAAGCACCCAACGAAAGTCCGGGATATTTGCTCGGACAGGTGACTTTGCTTTGGCAACGAAAACATAAAATAGTTTTAGACCCTTTGAATTTAACCCAAACACAATTTGTTCTTTTAACAGCATTGGCCTGGCTATCAAAACAAAATGAAAACGTAACACAAGTGGACATAGCTAACCAAAGCAATTCCGACAGAATGATGGTTTCCAAAGTCTTGCGGACATTGGAAGAAAAGAAATTTATCAGCAGACAAGAACACGAAACAGACACAAGAGCCAAAGTAATTAAATTGACTGACGAAGGTGCGAAAGTGTTACAAAAAGCATTGACTGCCATTGAAAATGCTGACATTGATTTCTTTTCGGCTATTGGTAACAAATTGTCGTCATTCAACTTGACAATGCTAAAATTGATAGAACAAAACAAAGACGAGTAAAAAACACTGCCTGTAACATCGCATTGGCAAAATGGCGGGTTAACGGCTAAGTTGAAAGTTTCTGCATTTTTTGCCGCCGAATGTGTTTCACATTCGCTTTTAATTTGTAAGTTAGCTTCTGTGAAAACACATCGGCTCACTGTCGTGCTAAATTGAACTTTCGGTTCAATTTTTCCGCCACTTCGCCAATACGCGGCCCGTTACCTGCAACCCTGCGAACCGACAGTGCAACCATTGACGAGAGTAAAATTAGACATTGAATGACTGTCCCCGTGACGGCTTCAATTTGACATCGGGACAAAATTTAAACTTTGGTGTTTCTATTTTACGGCAGTTTCGGGGGACAGTAATTCAGTGTCTTACGGACTTTGTGAACGGCAGGACGACAATTCACAAGATTATTGCCAACAACCCGACATTTTTTCGTTCCTTTGCATAAATACTAAGCAGTATCTTTTATGAAAAAGGCGGAAGCAACACGGTTGATGATTTTACAGAAAGCGTTTGAACTGATTTATGTCAAAGGTTATCAGACGACAAGCATTGACGACATTATCGCCACGACAAAAGTTACCAAAGGAGCTTTTTACTACCATTTCAAAACCAAAGACGAAATGGGACTTGCCATCATCAACGAAATCCTAAAGCCAACACTTACAAATAGTTTTATTGAGCCGCTTCAAACCGAAGAGAATCCATTAGATGCTATTTATAACCTAATGGACAATCTTTTAATGAAAAATGATTTTCTGAAAGTGGAATATGGTTGTCCGGCATCCAATTTCACACAAGAAATGACCCCGTGGAATTCGGAATTTAATAAGGCTTTGAATGAATTAACTCAAGAATGGACAAAAGCAATAACCGCTACCATCGAAAGAGGCAAGAAAAGCGGTACGATCCGTAAGGACGTAAATGCGAAACAGGTAACTATCTTTGTTATGTCGGGCTATTGGGGCATCCGGAATTTGGGAAAATTAGAGAACAGCAAAAAAGTGTATGTATCTTATTTAAAACAACTTAAAATCTATTTGGATAGTTTGAAATAATTTTTCATCGAAAAACATACCGAACGGTATTTTTTAAATTTAATTTTGCAAGTCAGATAAAATATGCAAACATCATTCTTAAAATACAGTGACCAATACATTGGGTACAGCGTTGATAGGGTTCATATTTCACATCATATTGTATATAAATAAACGAACATGAGAATTGTCCGAAATGGACAATGCTCTTCGCTACCTAACCGCAGCTATTCCCCATATTCAAGTTATAATAACAACAAATAACTCCTGTCAATAAAATGGAAACTCCCATAAGTAACATTCCCACACATTCTTTTAATATGGAGGAGAATTCCGGAATATTTGTAACCAAAATAACTTCGGAAACCTTTGATGAAAATGTTGAATCGGGTCAAGCACATCGGCATAACAGCCATGTTTTGGGATTGCATTTAAAAGGAATATCTCTTGTGGAACTGGATTTTAAACAGTACCAAATAAAACATCCGTCCGTTTTGTATCAGTCTCCCAATCAGGTGCATAGAATACTGAATATCGATGAAATAGAAATGTTCTTATTGGTAATGGAGCAAGAACTTATTGATAAAAACCTCTATAAATATCTCCAGGGAATCATTACGCCACATCCCCTGCACCTAAGATCTGATGAAATGAATATTTTAGAACAGGCTTTCTTATTATGTGCTAATCTTCATGATAAAAAGGAGGATAAATTCTATTTCCATTCATTAAAGAATGCTTCTAATGCCCTCATCGGCCTATATCTTTCTTTTTACCTAAAATCGTTGCAGTCACAAGAACAGCTTTCCAGATTTGAACGAATACACTATGACTTTCTAAAACTGCTGGAAGTACAATTCAAAGTTTGGAAACGCCCTTCCGATTATGCTCAAAAATTAAACATCTCAGTAGCCTACCTTAATGAATGTGTAAAAACAGTAACTGGTTTTACCGTTTCTTATCACATTCAACAGAGGGTTGTCTTAGAAGCCAAGCGCCTGCTGTACTATGCCGACAAATCCGTAAAAGAAATTGCAAACGAATTGGGCTATGATGATTACCCGTATTTTTCGAGATTGTTCTCTAAAGTTGCCGGAATGACTGCTTCGACATTCAAGAACAAAAACCACGTTTAGTCCAATACTTACCTCTATTGTATACTTTCTCGGTTTATCAATTCTTCAGTTATTTGCATAACTAAAATAAATAACATTATGCCAAGAGCTCCCAAATGGTTATTTGATACCGTTGATTTACTTACGACAAAACTTCCCGACGTAACAGTAGATGAAACCGTTTTCTTATCACCATCAGTAAAGAAAATTCGGATGTCCGGAGTCTTTGACAAAGTAAAATTGACTGTTGGTGCATATATTGATTTCAGAGTAACAGAAACCGAAGTTAGACGCTACACTGTTTCAAATTTTGATAAGGAAACACAAAGTATGGAGTTTATCGTTCACCTTCATGGCAAAGGTTGTGGCGCTGATTACATGAACGCCTTGCAACCGGGCGACGTACTATCTTTAAATAAACCCAGTACGATGATAAAATATTATGATTCATCCTTTCAGCAATACATTATTTTTGGAGATGAGTCTTCTTTGGGATTGGCACAATCATTTGCTCCTGTATTAAAGCAAAACAAGCATATATTTCAGTTTATTTTTGAATTAGACGAGGAAAATCTAAAAATTCCTGAAATCTTGGGACTGGAGTCGGTTATTGTTTATCCCAAAACAGGATTATTTAAAAACGAGGATTGGATAAAGCAATTGCCCGTATTTCCTCTTCAAAATGAAGCTCATATCAAGTTTATCCTCACAGGAAATGTAAAATCAGCTCAAACCTTTAGAAAAGTTATAAAAGATACAACGAAGAGCAAAGTATATCTGCATGGCTATTGGTTAGAAGGCAAAAAAGGATTATAAAGGTTAATATTTATTAAATTTGCAATGTAAAAGCAACCATCTAAATAAAAATGTCAATAACAAAACACGAAGAATTAATAGGAATGCAGAAAGTAAGCGAGGTAGTTGCTTACACCTTGAAAGAAATGCGCAATTATGCAAAACCCGGTATGACAACCAAAGAATTAGACGACTTCGGCGCAAAAATACTTTCGGACTTCGGGGCAAAATCCGCACCTTATTTGACTTATGGCTTTCCGGGATGGACTTGTATAAGTGTGAATAATGAGTTTTGTCACGGCATTCCATCTGAGAAAAGAACATTAAAAGAGGGCGATTTGGTAAACATTGACGTTTCTGCCGAACTTAACGGCTTTTGGTCGGACAATGGTGGTTCATTTGTTCTTGGAGAAGACATCTACCAACATCAAAAATTGGTGGATGCATCCAAAGAAATCCTGCAAAAAGCCATTGGTAATATTAAAGGAGGGGTTAAGATTTCAGAAGTCGGGCACATCATGGAAACCGAAGCCAAAAAAAGAGGTTTCAAGGTTATTAAAAATTTGGCCGGACACGGTATTGGAAGGAGTTTACACGAACAACCCGATGAAATAATGAACTACAAAAACCGATTTGACCAAAGACGGTTTAGAAAAAATTCAGTAGTTGCCATTGAAACCTTTATCACCACAACTTCAACCTATGCAACAGAGTTAAATGATGGTTGGACCATGGTGGGAAACAAAGGTGGTTTTATGGCGCAACACGAACATACAATCGTTGTCACCGACGGAAAACCAATCATACTAACCGAAATGAATGGGATTTGAAATTAAAAAGTAAAGACCCTTGGACCATCTTATCACCTTTTTTCAAACAGGTGGAAGCTCCGGCAAGAACCATCCTGTTGCAGGAAGGGAAAATTTCCAAAACGATGTATTTTATTGAAAAAGGTTGCCTGCGTACCTGGGCATCACTTCCGTTTCCCTGAGCCGAATCCGAAACAGACAATAAAAACGGACTTATTAACAATTGTTATCGTCCGACACCTGCTTTACTGCTCAATTTTGCACTGTAATTCAAACAGTCAAAAATGAGAACCGTCATCGTATTCAACCATCCTTATGAAGGAAGTTACTGCAACGCCATTTTAGAATCGGTAAGCAAGGGACTTCAAAAATCCAGTCACGCTGCGTGTTGAAATATATTTCATGAAGTGCAAGAACTTGTTTAAAACTCATCCAATTGTTTTGTTGCCCGTATACGATTTTATAATTTTGAAGGAAATTGGTTTAATAGTATTATTCAAAATAGTAACAACGTGCAAATGACATTACAGACTAAATAATAGCTTCATAATCATTGCACTTGATATTAATCATAAAACAAAGAAATGGGAAGAGATAAAGTCATAAAGCCGGATAATACCGCAGTAAGAACCGCATTATGGAGAGCGTTACACGTTCAGACAGATGCAAAACCTCATATACTTGAAGATGAAATAGGATTCAAGTTAATTGCACCTGATGATGATTGGCAGGAACGGCCTGACATGAAATATACCAAGCGGCTTCGGGCTTCTATCGTAGCCCGTTCACGTTTTATTGAAGATATAGCTAAAGGGCAAATTGAAAAAGGAGTAAAACAATACGTTTTGCTTGGTGCAGGATTGGATAGTTTTGCCCAACGAAATACAGAAATCAGTTCGCAAGTTGATATTTATGAAATTGACCAACCCGACACATTAACGTGGAAAGAAGAAAAGCTGATTGAAAACGGCTATAAAATCCCCGGCAATCTCCACTTTGTACCTGTTGATTTTGAAATCTCATCTTGGTGGGATGAGCTATTAAACAAAGGTTTTGACATTAATAAAAAAGCCGTTGTTTCTTGCACAGGCGTAACCCTTTATTTGACAAAAGAAGCCATTACCGACACACTGAAGAAAATGACTTTGCTTGCGCCTGGTTCTACTATTGCAATGGCCTTTTATCTGCCATTGGAATTACTTGATGAAGAAGACAAGCCATTAATGGAAATGTCGATAAAAGGAGCGGCAGCTTCAGGTACTCCTTTTGTAAGTTTTTTTTCGGTTGAAGAAATTATAAAACTCGCTGAAAAAGTAGGTTTAAAAGAAATACAGACAATCTCCACAAAAGACATGACGGAAAAATACTTTAAGAACAGAACCGACAACCTTCTACCAGCAAGCGGAGAATTTTTTTTAGTGGCAAAGACCTGATAAATTGTGCAAGGAAGTTTTTTCCTGCAACCGTGATGTATAGTGATATAAAACGGCTGAAAGCAATGTTTTTGCTGGTGTTTTACCGTAGGTTAACATAGTTATGAGATATCCGCACAAAAACGGTTATTATAAATAACGCTAAATTTGTATTGAAAAACAGATCAAAAGAGAATATTTTTATGGGGCATATAAGAGAATACTACGAACGGATAATAAA
>NZ_BAABGR010000041.1:35545-35856 GCF_039541675.1 Sphingobacterium thermophilum
GAATTTATAGCTTCCCATTTTAGCCGAAAAGTGTTTGCCAAAAATCAAATCATCACACGACAAGGTGAAACAGAAAATTTCCTTTCATTCATCGAAACCGGCATTATTCGGTTCTACATTCCTGATGATGAAAACGAGCTGACTTTCAACTTCAGTTTTGACAAAGAGTTTACTTGTGCCTACGACTCATTCTTGACACAAACGCCATCCGAATACGAATTACAGGCATTGACAGAAACCGTGGTTTGGCAGATTTCCTTTGAGGATTTACAAAAAGTCTATGCTCAAACCAAAGTCGGGAATTATTTGGG
>NZ_BAABGR010000042.1:0-23057 GCF_039541675.1 Sphingobacterium thermophilum
AGGATAAGAACTAATTTAAATGGAATGAGCCCGGTAGAATACCGAGCTCATCATATCAAAAATATTGCATAAATTCGTCCAACTTTTTGGGGGCAGTCCACATTGTTTCGGCTTTTCTATTTTTTTAAGGCTTTATCTTTAGTATAAAGTGAATTCTACACGACGGTTTTTCTGACGACCTTCGGCAGTACTGTTGGATGCTATCGGTTGGTCTGGGCCGTAGCCTGTAGCTTCGATTCGTGAAGCATTAGCACCTTTAGACACCAAGTACGCTTTAACTGCTTCTGCACGTTCTTTGGACAGACGCATATTTGTCTGGTAAGAACCGGTATTATCGGTATGTCCCGATAATTTCAAGCTGAAATTTTTCTCGATTAGTATTGCTGCCACTTTGTCCAAGGATTCGTAAGAGCTAGGGCGAATAACAGATTTTCCTGTCTCGAACTCCAAGTTTTTGATAGCTTCATCTACTACCTTTTTATCTTCTTCGGTCACTACGATCTTCTCGATGACTTTGGTTTCATGTTTTACGGTGATAGGACAACCGGAGCCGTCAACCTGAACTCCCGAAGGTGTGTTAGGACATTTGTCGAATTTGTTAGGTACGCCGTCGCCATCATCATCTCTCAAATCAGCTTGAATTTGTGCTATTTCACCTTTTAGTTCGTTGTTTGAGGCGATAAGGGCATCACGTTCGGCTTTAAGTGCGTCATATTTTTTATTTACGTCAGCAGCCAACGTTGCGGCAGGGTTGCTATTGCCTAAGAAAGGTTTTTTAGAGCTTCCCAAAGCAAATTCTAGGCCTGCATGGGCATAGGAGAACAGGTCATTCTTGTATTGACCGCCTGCTTTGCCATCGAAGTGTTGGTTGGCCCAGTTTAGTTGGTATCCTAAATCAATGTTTACTCCTTTAGCGATAGCAAATTTCAATCCTGCGTCTACAGGAACATATAATTTCGTCGATGCTTCTGCTGTGGTAGATGTACCATCAACGGTGGTAGTCGTTTCGAAATTCAATGCTCCCAAACCTATAGAGACATACGGCTTGATGATGCTGTTTACAAATCTCCAGTTGGTGTTGGCGGCAGTCCACTCCGCCGATAAAGCAGCAGACCAAGGCATCTTAGTTTCGAATTCAGAGATTTGTGCGGCTGAGGCATTTTCATTTACACCTCCAACTTTACCTCCCAAATATTGCGCTTTAAGACCAAAAGAAGGAGATATATATTTTTTGATATAGGCGCTATAACCTAAGTTATGGTTTAGTTTGTCGAAACCGTCACGGTTGAATCCGAAAATGTTCGATTGATTCAATATACCGGCATTGATACCGAAAGACCAAGTTCTATATTCCGCATTTGGAGCGAAGGGTGTAGTACCTTCGATGGTAGGATGTGAAATCTGTGCAAAAGAGGCAGTAGAAACCAATCCTGCAGCGAACATTAAAGCAACTTTTTTGTAGTTATTTTTCATAAAAATAAATTTTGTTTTACTCTCCGAATCAATTTTGTTGCCAAAAGTTGGAAGACTGCCTCATTTAAGAATATTTTCTCCCGTAGAAAATGCTTTTGTAGTTAGACGTCTACAAAAACACTTTCTCACTTGTTTTCCTCGATCCTGCGGGCGAAAAATTTAGGAATATGGATTTGGTAGGCCATCTTCTTTACAATGTTTTCTTCGATGATTTTTCGGAGAAAAGTCTTCTTGCTTTTTGTCACCAGTAGGGCGTCAAGTCTTTCGTCGGCAATGACGCTTTCTATTGCAGAGGATACATCTTCCTTGTATTGAACAAAGAAGTTTTGTGCTTTTATCACATAAGAGATATTTTCTATTCCTGTCTCTTCAATGATCTTTTCGATAAAGACATCAAAGCTCTTATCGATATTGCTGATGGTATCATTGGTCGTATTGACATGGATGAGGATGAGTTCGAAGTCTGTACCATAAAGTTTTATGGCTTGTTTGAGCACATCTATCTCGCCATATTTGAAATTGCAGAGAAGACCTATCTTTTCTATGCGGAACTCTTTTTCTTGGAAAGGTACGGCCAGTACTGGAAGTTTGGTGTTAAGGAACACATCGTACATGTTGGAGCCGGAGATGAGGGCATCTAGGCCGAAGGCTCCTTTTGTGCCCATGACGATGGCGTTGTAGGTGTTCTGTTCTGCAAGTTTGCGCACCTCTGTATATAGATTTCCTTCCTTGAAGATTTCTCTGACCTCAATATCGGGAAAGGTGGAAGATATGATTTTGACACGTTCCTGCATCTGGCGTTTCGCTTCTGCTACCTTCGGGTGTATCAATTCCGGATTGGAGAGTGACTGTTGATATATGTTTGTCTCTTCGGTAAACACATGTACGAGATCTATATGCTGAGGGCTTCTTTCTTGTAGTTGCAAAGCATATTCTATCGCTTTATCCGAATATGGGGAGAAATCTACTGGAATTAATATTCTGTCTGCCATGTTTTATTTTTTTATGTTGTCGAAGAATGTAGGTTTTTGCAGGGTCAACACGATTTTACGGGAAACCGATCCGTTGATTAGTCGGTTGAAAAAAGATTTTCTGGTTTTTGTCACGATGACCATATCATAGTCGTTGTCCGTGATAATCTGGTTGATGACTTCCGGAACGGTATCCAACTCTTGGTTGTCCGTATGGGTTCGTTCTGCAATAATATTCACCTCATGGACGTTGCTCAACTGTTTAATATTGAAAGCCCAGTCTTCCAGGTCGTTATGGATGTCTTTGGCTTTGGCAGCATCCTTATAAATATGGATGATGTCCAGTTTTTCTATTGGTCCACAAAGTTTGGTAAAGTTGTTGAGCGATTCTAGTTCCTCAGCTTTGAAGTTTGTCAGAATAGCTACTTTGGATGTGCGGAACTCATTTTGTGAAGGTATGGCAAGCACCGGTATTGACACATTGTTTGTGACAAATGCTGTATTGCTTCCCCAGATTACGGGGCGTCCATGGTTTGCTCCCGTGGTGCCAATTACTATAAATTCAAATTGAGGCGCTACGGCATATTCCGGTATGACATCGATCAAGAGGCGTGAGACACATTTGGACTCTATGACTACGCCCGGATATTCTTGGATAAGTTTCTTTTTGAGTTCTTCCATAAGCAAATCACCCTTAGGAATGTCCGAATCATCCGTACTTATGGCTGTACTGGTAGTGTAGCAGTGGAAAAGATGAATGTCGAAGTCATTTTTTAGGGCTATCTGGCACGCATACTGAGCTGCATAATACGCTTTTTCTGAAAAATCAGTGGGAACTAGTATCTTTTTTCTCATAAAATAGGATATAGGAATTTTCTTGACATGTTAAATTTACTAAAGTTTGCTCAATAAAAGGATGATGACAGCAACTATTTGCGTGGGAGAGGAGATTTTTGTTTTCGAAAAACTGACCTAAACAAAACGATAATAGCGTTGTAATAGCCAGCTATTTTGAGTAAATTTGCCGCTTTAAAAACGAATAATTTCATGACCAGTAGAGAAATACGCGCAGCATTTTTGGATTTTTTCAAGAGTAAAGATCATCATATTGTGCCATCAGCACCGGTAGTAGTAAAGAATGACCCTACACTGATGTTTACCAATGCCGGAATGAATCAGTTCAAGGAACTGTTTCTAGGAGAGAAGGCTGTTAAATATCCGAGGGTAGTCGATACACAACGTTGTTTGCGCGTGTCTGGAAAGCATAATGACTTGGAAGAGGTCGGCATAGATACGTATCACCACACTTTGTTTGAGATGTTGGGTAACTGGTCCTTCGGCGATTATTTCAAGAAGGAGGCCATTGCATGGTCGTGGGAGCTTCTGACAGAAGTGTTGAAGCTGGATAAAGATCGTTTGTATGTGACAATCTTCGAAGGGGATGCCGCCGAAAATTTGGAGCGCGATACGGAGGCTTACGATTTTTGGAAGCAGCATATTGCGGAAGACCGTATTCTTTTGGGTAAGAAGAAGGATAATTTCTGGGAGATGGGGGATACCGGTCCTTGTGGTCCTTGTTCGGAAATCCACTACGACATGCGTTCGGAAGAGGAACGTGCTCAGGTGAAAGGACAGGATTTGGTGAATGCTGATCATCCACAGGTGATAGAAATCTGGAACCTAGTATTTATGCAGTATAACCGTCTTAAGAACGGTACCTTGGAGTTGTTACCTAACAAGCATGTGGATACAGGGATGGGCTTTGAGCGTTTGGTACGCTGTATCCAAGGGAAAACTTCCAACTATGATACGGATGTTTTTCAGCCATTGATTCAGTATATAGAGCAGAAGTCAGGCATCAAATATGGTGCGGATGAGAAGACCGATATCGCTATGCGTGTGTTGGCAGACCATATCCGTGCGGTAAGTTTCGCTATTGCGGACGGGCAGCTGCCATCAAACAATAAGGCAGGCTATGTTATACGCCGAATTTTACGTCGTGCCGTGCGTTATGCGTATACCTTCCTGAATTTTAAAATTCCATTTTTCCATGAGTTGGTAGCTGTATTGGCAGAACAGTTCAAAGGTGTTTTCGACGAACTGTATCAACAGCGGGACTTTGTGGAGAAAGTTATTCTGGAAGAGGAAGTGTCTTTCTTGCGTACACTGACTACAGGTATCCAACGTTTTGAACATTATGCCGAAAATCATACAGTCATTGACGGCGACTTTGCCTTCGAATTGTTTGATACCTATGGATTCCCTATCGATTTGACAGAGCTGTTGGCTCGTGAAAAGGGATTGACAGTAGATATGGAAGCTTTTGATAAAGCTTTGCAAGCACAGAAAGATCGCTCACGTGCAGCTACGGCTATTGATACCGGCGACTGGGTGGTAGTGAATGAAGGTGAAGATACCGAATTTGTGGGATATGACAGCCTGACTGCTACTACAGAAATCGTAAAATACCGTAAGATAAAGGCCAAAGGTAAAGAACAATATCAGCTTGTGTTATCAGTGACACCTTTCTATGCTGAGGGAGGTGGTCAGGTAGGGGATACCGGTGTGTTGATCTCTGAGGCTGGTGAGAAAACATACGTTACAGACACCAAGAAAGAAAACGGCTTGATCGTTCATTTTGTAAATCAGCTGCCTTCATCTTTGGAAGGGTATTTTGAAGCCAAGGTAGATGCTGCAAAGCGTCTAGATACGGAGAGCAACCACTCTGCTACACACTTGTTGCATGCAGCCTTAAAGCAGGTATTAGGAGAGCATGTGAATCAGAAAGGTTCGTTGGTTACGGCGGATGTGTTGCGTTTTGATATATCGCATTTTGCGAAGATGACTTACGACGAAATCAAAGCTGTAGAGGATATTGTTAATGCTAAAATTCGTGAAAACATTCCTTTGAAGGAAGAGCGTCAGGTGCCTTACCAGAAAGCTATAGAATCTGGCGTAACAGCTTTATTTGGTGAAAAATACGGAGATTTTGTGCGTGTGATCACTTTTGATGATAGCTTCTCCAAAGAGTTGTGTGGAGGAACACACGTAAAAGCAACAGGACAGATAGGCTTCTTCAAAATAATATCGGAGTCTGCTGTAGCTGCTGGAGTACGTCGTATAGAAGCTATCACTGGCACGAAAGCGGCGGCGGTAATCCGTGAACATTTCGAGCTGGCGCAGAATATGAAAGAAATCTTAAACAACCCTAAGGATTTCGTCTCGGCAGTGACAAAAATCGTTGAGGAAAACAGTGCGCTGAAAAAGGAAATCGAAAATGCTATACGCGAAAAGTCTTTGGCAATGAAAAAGGAGTTGGAGGCTAAGCTGGAGGTTATAGATGGTATCAACTTCTTAGCCACCCGTGTTAACTTGCCGAATGCTGATGCTGTCAAGACTTTAGCTTATGCACTCAAAGGGTCGTTAAACAATCTCTTCTTGGTGTTGGGTGCCGAATTTGACGGAAAGCCTAGTCTTACCGTAGTGGTGTCTGATGAGCTGTCGAAAGAGAAAGGTCTTCATGCAGGAAATATAGTCCGCGATTTAGCCAAAGACATCCAAGGTGGTGGAGGAGGTCAGCCTTTCTTCGCTACGGCAGGAGGTAAAGATGCCAGCGGATTGGATAAAGCTATTGCCAGAGCAAAGGAATTTTTAAAATAAACAGAAAGGAGATGAAGATGAAAAAGCTGCAAACTTTGATTGTGGGGATGTTGTTGTTTGTGGGGTTTGGTTGTTCAAATAAGGATAACATTTACATTTCGGGAGAAATTTTAAATTCGGGGAATGTGAAGGTAGTAGCTTTTTACGAGGGTGAGCGCAAGCTGGACTCGGTCTTCCTTTCCGATCAGAATAAGTTCAAATTCGAACGGCCGGCAACGCAGCCTAGGTTGCTGACCGTTCGTGTTGGAAATAATACCTATCCTGTTATTCTTACTCCCGGCGAGAAGGTTACTTTTAGGACGGATTTACAGAATCCCGAGCAATATGAGGTAGAAGGGTCAGCGCTGTCGCTGACGTTGAAAGAGTTTGCTCCTATCAAAGCACGTAAGGAGTTTGTTGAGGATTCACTGCAGTCAGCGTTTGTCAGAAGTATTGGAGGGAAGTCGGAAAGTGAGATTGATGCCCTACGTTCTGATTATCTTATCCGCTACAAAGATGCTATGAAGTTCTATGTGCAGGAGGCTGTTTCTTTTGCTAAGCAGCATAAGGATCTTGCTGGATTTTATGCTATGAGTACGTTGGATCCCGAATTGGCGGAAAATGAACTTATCGCCTATGTGGAGGAGATCAAAGATCTGTTTACAGACAATGCTATGGTCAATCAGTTCCGGGAGGAAGTGGAGAAGATGAAGAGACTGGCAGTAGGACAGCCCGCGCCGGACTTTGAAGCTTACACACCCAACAATAAGACTGTGAAGCTGTCAGACTACAGAGGGAAGTATGTGTTGTTGGATTTCTGGGCTTCATGGTGTATGCCTTGCCGCAAAGAAAATCCTAATTTAGTTCGCATATACCATGCCTTTAAAGATCAGGGTTTCGATATCTTAGGTGTATCGCTGGATAACAATCCTGGCTCGTGGATGCGTGCTATTGAAGATGACAAGTTAGCTTGGACCAATGTTTCCGACCTGAAAGCTTGGTCATCTGATTTGATTATAAACTACCGTATTAAAGCTATTCCTGCCTCCTTCGTATTGGATCCAGAAGGAAAAATCATTGCCAAAAACTTACGTAGTGCAGAGCTGGAAGCATTGCTAAAGAAGGTATTGGAAAAATAAACAGTTATGAAATCGTTAAGATTTTCTCATTTTAACAATTTCATAATATTTGGTTAACTTTATCTTAGGATGGAGTACCTATTTTAGTAAAAAAAGAGCAATGAATTCCAAGAAAAAAATACTTGTAGTGGATGATGAGCAGGATATAGTAGATCTCATTTCCTACAATCTGAACAAGGAAGGCTATCAGGTTTGTACGGCCATCAATGGTCGTCAGGCTATAGAGGTAGCGAAGAAGGAGAATCCGGATCTAATCATCTTGGATGTGATGATGCCGGAAATGGATGGTATAGAATCTTGCAGGCAGATGCGTGCTCTTCCGGAATTCAAAAGCACTTTCATCATCTTTCTGACTGCCCGTAGCGAAGAGTATTCCGAGATCGCGGGCTTCAATGTAGGAGCCGATGATTATATCGCGAAACCTATAAAACCTAGAGCGTTGATGTCGCGTATCAATGCTATCCTCAGAAGAAATAATCCTGAACAGACAGAAACGCCAAGCCATAAGCTTACAATCTCTGACCTGGTGATTGACAGGGAAGAGTTTTTGGTGTACAAAAGTGGGGAAAAGGTAGTTTTGGCGCGCAAAGAGTTTGAACTGCTATTCCTGTTAGCATCTAAGCCTAACAAAGTTTTTACTAGAGATCAGATTTTGAAGGCTATTTGGGAGGATTCGGTCATTGTCACCAACCGCACTATCGATGTACACATCCGTAAGTTGAGAGAAAAGATAGGAGAAGATTACGTTGCCACTGTAAAGGGGGTAGGATATAAGTTTGAATTGAATTAGGAAGACTCTTGTCTAAAAGAAATAACATAAAAAAATCCCGATTATAGCTATAATCGGGATTTTTTTATGGTTGAAGAAGACAAGCTTATTGCTTTTTGTTTTGCTGTGCTGCCTGTTGTTGTCTCATCATTTCTTCCAGGCGTGCTTGGAAAGAAGATTTCTTCTGTACCTTAGGATTTTTCTTATTTTCTTCCAATTGAGCTAATATCTTTTCGTCGTTGATGGTCTGACGGATGATGAACTGCGTTAAGAAGGTAAACACGGCACCTAGGAAGTAATAGTAGTTCAATCCTGACGGGAAATTATTCAACATAAAGAAGAATAACAACGGCATGATATAGCCCAAATATTTCATTTGGTTGTTTACTCCAGAGCTTGAGGTAGCGTTGTTATACCATGTTGTGAGCAACGTCACCAATGTCATCAACACACACATCAAAGAAATGTGGTTGATACCTAAGAATGAAGGGAAGGTAATAGGTGCGTCGTATGTTGACAAGTCTTTCATCCATAGGAAGCTTTCTCCTCTCAGTTCGTAAAGATTTGGGAAGAAGAAGAAGAAAGCCAAAGTGAAAGGCATCTGTAACAAGAGCGGCAGACATCCACCTAGTGGGTTTACCCCTACTTGCTTGTATAGCTTCATCTGTTCTTGTTGAAGCAACATAGGATTGTCTTCACCTACTTTTTCTTTGATCTCATCCAACTGAGGCTTCAACACACGCATTTTCGCCATAGATATGTACGATTTGCGTGTCAATGGGAACATGGCTCCTTTTAACAGGATTGTAAGGATAAGGATAACGATACCGTAGCTTAAGTTATATCCATCCAACCAATCGAAGATTGGAACGGTGATAAACCTGTTAATCCATCCCATAGGACCCCATCCCATGTTGATGATTTTTTCGTACGCCTTGTCTTCAGCTTTTAATGTTTTGTATTTGTTAGGGCCGAAGAAGTAGTTGAATTCGTAGTGGTTGTTGGCTTGACTGTTGAAGGCTAGCTCAGCCGTAGCTTTGTATGTTTTGACTACGCCATCCTGTGTAGCCACCTTTGTGATAAGGTTGGTATTTTCAAAAGGTTGTTTTGAGGAGAAGATTGACGAGAAGAAATGTTGCTTGAAAGCGATCCATTCCAATTTGTTGTCGTCGATTTTTTCTTCATCATCGCTGGCCTCTGACAGGTGGTCTATATCACCATCTGCATCTTTGAAGAAGATCGTCGATTTTTCACGTTCTGACTTAATGTTTTGTTCTTTTTGTAGAAGGGTAGTTTCCCAATCCAAGATAATGGATTTTTGTTGTACGTCCATCAAGTTTTGGATTCCTACCGCATTTACATTGACGGCGAGGTTATGCCCTTCGGATAAGGTGTACACATATTCCAGATATTGGTCTTGTTTGTAAGACAATCTTAAGGTCGCTGTGTTAGGGCTTTTGTTTACTACCGTAAAGACAAGGTCGTTGGTATGTACGTTTTCACCATTTGCCTTGAATATGAAGCCGAATTTGTTGTTGTCGCCTTCGATGATATTAAGAGGAGAGCCGTCGAAGTTTTTCTCACCTTTAAGAAGGACATTTTTTACTTTAGCACCTTTTGATGTCAAATCGATTTTAAGAATATCGTTTTCAAGGGTGATGATTTCCTCTTGGGCTACCATTGCTTCACCGAAAGGTTTTTGTGTCCATGCAGCAGAGTCTGTAGGGACCATGGCATTGGCAGAATCTTTAGTGACTACAGTGCCTTTTTTTGCGGCAGCGATAGAGTCTTGTCTGGCTTGTTCGGCTTTAATTTCAGCATCGCTAGGCTTCATCCAATAGAATGAACCAGCAAAGATGATGAAGATTAAAACTAGTCCTATAATGTTATTTCTATCCATTTAATTTATTTTGGTTCAAAATTATTTTTTCAACGCTTTTTTATTTGCTAAAGCTGCAGCTACAAAGCTAACAAAAAGTGGGTGAGGATTTGCAACTGTAGATTTTAATTCCGGGTGAAACTGTCCTGCTACGAAGAAAGGGTGATCTTTAAGCTCTACAATTTCTACGAGGCCAGTTTCCGGATTAATTCCTGAAGCAATCATTCCTGCCTTTTCGTATTGTTCGAGGTAGGCATTGTTGAATTCGTAACGATGGCGGTGACGTTCAGAAATTTTCGTTTTGCCGTAGATAGCATACGCTTTAGTGCCTTTTTTAATTTCGCAATCGTAGGCACCTAAACGCATGGTACCTCCCATGTTTTTGATATTTTTCTGCTCTTCCATCAAGTTGATTACCGGGTGTGGGGTGTTTTCGTTCATTTCAAAAGAGTTAGCATCTTTCAATCCCAACACGTTACGGCCAAATTCTATTACAGAGCATTGCATACCCAAGCAGATACCGAAGAAAGGAATCTTGTTCTCGCGAACGTATTTTATTGTCGCCAGCTTGCCTTCCAAGCCTCGTTCGCCAAAGCCTGGAGCTACCAATACGCCGTCAGCATTTTTAAGTTTTTCGGCCACATTGTCGTCAGTAACGCTTTCGGCAGCGAAATATTGTACTTTAACTTTTGTTTCGTTGGCTGCTCCCGCATGTACGAAACCTTCGTTAATGGATTTGTAGGCATCCGGAAGTTCTACATATTTACCTACAAGAGCGATGTTAACTTCGTTTGTAGGGTTTTTTAGGCGACCTAAGAAAGCTTTCCAGTTTTCTAAGTCAGGTTCATTCTTTGTAGATAATTTTAATTTGGTAAGGACGATTTTGTCGAGTTGTTCTTTTAACATCAATAGTGGCACATCGTAGATTGTGGGTGCGTCAATTGACTCTATTACGGCATTGATGTTAACATTACAGAATAGGGCAAGTTTTTTGCGTATCTCCTGAGTAAGTTTATGTTCGGTACGACATACCAATACGTCAGGTTGTACGCCATATTCCAATAAGGTCTTTACGGAGTGCTGAGTAGGTTTTGTTTTCAACTCACCTGCCGCGGCAAGATAAGGAACCAATGTAAGGTGTATTACTACCGAGTTGTTGCTGCCCAACTCCCATCGTAGCTGACGGACAGCTTCGATGAAAGGCAGGGATTCTATGTCGCCTACCGTACCGCCCAGCTCTGTGATGACGATGTCGTAGTCTCCCGTGTTGCCTAGCAGCAACATTCTACGTTTTATCTCGTCCGTGATATGGGGGATGACCTGTACAGTTTTGCCTAGGTAAGCTCCTTCACGTTCTTTTTCGATGACGTATTTATAGATACGACCTGTTGTTACATTGTTGGCTTGCGAGGTAGGGACATTTAGGAATCGCTCGTAGTGTCCTAAGTCGAGGTCTGTTTCGGCCCCATCTTCCGTTACATAACACTCTCCATGTTCGTATGGATTTAGTGTTCCCGGATCTATATTGATATAAGGGTCAAACTTTTGAATGGTTACTTTAAAGCCACGTGCCTGAAGAAGTTTGGCAAGTGATGCTGCAATAATGCCTTTCCCTAACGACGAGGTTACGCCGCCCGTAACAAAGATATATTTAGTCATAGCAATTATGGAATTTTCAACTCAAAATGTGGGATTTTACTCCTTTACATCATCCTTATGTACGGGATACAAAGGTAACACTTTTTTCGGATAAAGCAGAAACATTCCGTCATTGTTGATATTTTTTGCAGGATTCTGACAGGAGTAATATCCCTTAATTGCCGTTATTTTATGGTTCGCAACATATGTATCGTTGCGGTGTCAAATTCTTTCTCTCCGAAAAGCGAGACGCCTGCGGCGCCTTTAGATTTAGCCAATTTTATAGCTTGCTCTAGTTCTTTCAGGTCGTTAAAATCGGGAAGGTAAAGTCCCGCGTATAGAGGAAATTTTCCGTTCAATGCTTGTACGCCCTCTTCTACAGCCATACCTATCCACGAGATTGGTTCTTTATAGAATCCGTGATAGATCATAGGGAATACTGCGGAAAGGTTCCACTGTGTCCAATCTTGTCTTACTATGCGTCGGGCAAGGTCTGGTGTAGGAAAAACGGCTGCCGTCACCGGCTTTCCATAGTCTTTGGCAGCAGTACAAATGCGGTTGACGACTTTTGTAATCTGACCATAGCGGAAGGCGCGCCATGAGGGGCTTTGCTCCGGACGTGCTACTTTGTCAATATCTATTCCTGTTTCTTTACGATAGGCGTCCTTACTATATTTGCTGTAACAAAAATCGTAGTCTGCCAGCTCCGCCGATTGATCTAATTTATAGTTGTCCCACAAATTGACTGGCAGTATGACGTCGGGATAGCGTATGTAATCGAGATGCAGTCCATCCACATCGTCCTTTTCAAGCTGTTCACGAGCCTTTTCTTCCAAATAGGGAGGTACGTCGGGATGGGAAGGACAGAGAAAACGGTAATACCCCACGTAAGGAGGATTGTGGGCACAGGATTTGCCAGACCTGCTGACCGCATAATATTCAGGATGATTTTCGAGGAGTTCTTTCTCTCCGCGGTTCATTGTCCACATCCAACGGTGCGCTTCAAAGCCTATTTCTTTGGCCAATTGAAAATGTTTTCTACTGTAGTTTTCGAACATCAGACCTCGAATGCCTGCCTCTTTATAGGACTGGAAGCGTTTCTTTATCTGGGATTCTTCTTCACTGAGGTTAGGGCGTTGCCATAGCCAGTAATCGAAGATGAAAGAGGGAGGTGCAGGCTGTAAGAAAGGGGAGCTACGTTCTAGATGTAAGGCTGCCAGACCTAATCCTGCTTGTTTGATAAATGATCTTCTGTTATTCATAATTCGTAGTATAGTTACCGTAGTTATCGATAGTAAATATATAGTTCAACATTTTGTCCGCAAGACGTAGATGGTAAAACTGTCCGTTCTCCGATACCGTAAGCTGTATGTCGTATTTAGCTATATCTTCGGCCAAAAAATCGTCATAGCCTTCCAGAAGTTTGATGTCTGAGGTAAAAGATTGGTGTTTGTGTTTATGGATGTTTTGGAGGTAATGGATATTCCATGCCATTTTCTCTATCCGATAATATGGAGGGAGTTGGGCAGGCTCTTGGTCGCAGCTAAAATGTAGAAATCCCCATCTTTCAGGTAGATGCATGTTGATTACACCTATGGGCGACCATACCCAATTGTTTTCGGGAAGAGGTTTGTTGTCTATTTTCTTTTTGACATAACTGTCGTGAAATATGTCATGTTGCCATTGTACTCGAGAGAAGTTGATGCGCCAATAGTCATTAGGACTTGGTCTTTGAGGGCCGGCAAAGTGTGCTAAGGAAGCGAAAGGTATAGCCATTTCTACGGTCCACTGCTGGTCTATATCTTTTGGACTGTTGAGAGAGCCCTCGATATGCACTGCCGATTGTAGATTTTTTACGTCCCACTGTAGGAGTGCGTGTCCGCCAAAACGGTAAGGCTTTGGCATCATAAGGTCCATAATTGTGTTGAGCGCATTGACTTCGATTTCGTAGTACCAAGGTGCCGAATGTTTGGGCTTGATAAATACTTCGAAATCGTTATCCTGGTAGATAATAGCATCTCGCTGTTTCAGCGTAGCCCAGATGTGAGGTTCTTGCAATACCGCTAGAATATAAAGGTTGTTATCATCCCACAGCATCTTAAAGCGTGTGGAGTAAGATGGTGTTTGCTGATGCGAACCTTCGATATCAATAAATTCGGATGACCAAGGAGCGCGTTGCCATACTGGATCTTCTTTACCATCAATGAGGATAGGTTCGAAAATCTTTAGGGCAGAATAAACGAGAGGAGGGCTTTGCATGGCCCTTACTTGATTCAGAAGGTGCTGGCTTTTAGCTGCTTGACAGATGCAAAGTATTATAAATAAACAAGCTACGTATTGGAAAAATAGGTTCATAATAAAAGTGTTTACAAAATTTAGACATTTTGTATGATATTTTCATCAAAAGCCCGCCAAATGTTCTCTATTTTTATAGTAGAAAACTAAAGAGATTGATATATGGAATATAGAAGAATGGGGAGCACAGGTCTCCAGTTAAGTGTATTATCTTTCGGTTCGTGGGTTACTTTTGCCCGCCAGACCGATGATGAGGACAACGATCGTCTGATGTCTATAGCATATGACGCGGGAGTCAACTTTTTTGACAATGCGGAGGTGTATTCTGCCGGTAAGTCGGAGGAAATGATGGGACGTATTTTGAAGAAAAAGGGCTGGGACCGCACTTCATATGTGTTGTCGAGCAAGGCGTTCTTTGGATGGAAGGGAGAGCAAAAAAAGCCTAATCAGCATGGTTTAAGCCGTAAGCATCTTGTAGAGGCCTGCCATGAGGCCTTGACCCGTATGCAGACAGACTATCTGGATTTATATTACTGCCATCGTCCTGATCCTAACGTGCCTATGGAGGAAATAGTCCGCACGATGAATACGTTGATTCAACAGGGTAAGATATTATATTGGGGGACCAGTGAGTGGTCGGCGGCAGAGATTGTGGAAGCGCATATGGTGGCTAAAGATTTAGGGTTGGAGGGACCTGCCGTAGAGCAGCCGGAATACAACCTTTTCAACCGTCAGAAGATGGAAGCCGACTATCTACCTATCTTCCGCAATATAGGTATGGGCACGACCATTTGGAGTCCTCTAGCTTCCGGACTGCTTACCGGAAAATATAACAACGGTATTCCTGAAGGATCACGTCTTTCTTTGGAAGGATATGAATGGTTGAAAGAGAAGGTACTGATGGAAGAGAAAATAGCCAAAGTAATTAAGCTTGCCGACCTGGCACAGGAGTTGGGGGTGTCGTTGCCATCGTTGGCCATCGCTTGGTGTATCAGCAATCCGAATGTCACCACGGCCATTCTTGGTGCAACTAAGGAAAGTCAGCTTACAGAAAACCTTAAAGCCTTAGAGGTACTTCCACTGTTGACTGCGGAAGTGTTGGCAAAGATAGACGAGATTATGGGTACAAAACCTCAGATCACGATATCATAAGCAAATAAAAAAGGATGTAACACAGGTTACATCCTTTTTTATGTCTTTCAGTCTCGTTTATATCTAAAGAAGATTATTTTGTGCTACGTTTAGATTTGATACGAGCAGCTTTACCAGTAAGATTGCGTAAATAGAACAATTTAGCGCGGCGAACCTTACCTAAGCTGTTTACTTCAATTTTTTCAATGTTAGGAGAATTTACAGGGAAAATACGTTCAACACCTACACCGTTAGAAATTTTACGAACGGTAAATGTAGCGTTAGCACCTTCGCTGTTTAATTGGATAACTACACCTTGATACACTTGAATACGCTCTTTATTTCCTTCGCGAATTTTATAGTGCACGCTGATGGTATCTCCTGCTTTGAAAGCGGGAATCTCATTTTTTACTACCGCTTGTTCTTCTACAAATTTTACTAAATCCATGATTTTGAGTAATTATAAACGATTTATATCCTGTAAAAATCGGATTGCAATATTACAGCTTTTATTTTAATTATAAAAATCTTTTAACAAAAAAGTTGCCTTACTTATAAGGCGAGTGCAAAGGTATGAAATATATCTTGTTTTTCATAATTTGGTTAAAAGATATTTTTCTGGAAAAAACAGAAAAATATTTATCAATAAATCAGCTAATTAGTGCAGAAAGTTGAAAAAAGTATTGACAAGTCAATAAAACGCTGTATATTTGCATCACAAACAACGAAGGTTAGTCCTTCATCGGGGTGTAGCGTAGCCCGGTATCGCGCCACATTTGGGATGTGGAGGTCGTAGGTTCGAATCCTGCCACCCCGACGAAAAAGAGTCCAACACAATTGGACTCTTTTTTTGTTTTAGCATTACTTTTATCGAGAAATTAGTTACTTTTTCTATATCTGTTTCTTCCTTTAAATATTTTAAATTAGAGTTTTTAAAACTCGTTGATGATGAAATATTTTTTACTTTTGATGGTGAATTCTATATTCACGTACGGACAGCCTCCTTATACCATCGTTACAAATCCTAATTATAATAAAAAGTTATTGTCGGAGTATTTGTCTATAGTCGATATAACTCGAAAAGAAATGCTTTAGGTATGCCATTTCACGTGAAAATATTTTTTAACTGTCAGTTTTAACTTTTGCTCGACCTTTTGTAAACCTTATGATCATGTATTATAGACTTTTACCCTGTAGAATATTCTTTATTCTGTTCTTTACTTTTGTTGCTTTCAGTTCGAGGGCGCAGTTTTCAAAACTTAAGCCGGGCTTTGATGCTCAGGAATGTGAGGATCTGTTGAAAATCAATGCTATTTTCCAGGATACGACGAGAACAGCTTCCATTCTTCAGCATACAACAGGCTATACTTTGTTGTATCGGACACCGAATGTAGGATTAGACAATGTTGCTGATATATGGTTGCGTCAGGATTCGGCAGTTGTACTCGCTATTCGGGGGACGACAACAAAAATGGAGTCTTTTTTGGAAGACTTTTATTGTGCTATGGTGCCTGCCGCGGGAACCCTACAGCTGACAAATGAAAAAGCTTTTGACTATAAGCTGGCAGAAGATCCTAAAGCTGCGGTACATGCGGGTTTTTTGATAGGTTTTGGTTATCTAGCGGAGCAGCTGAAACCTAAGTTTGATGAGCTGTATGCTAAAGGTTATCGCGACTTTATGATTTCGGGACATTCACAGGGAGGTGCCTTGTGTTATTATTTTAGTGCATGGCTTATGTATAAGCGTAAGCAGGGTGAGTTTAAGGGAATAACGGTGAAAACGTATGCCAGCGCTCCACCGAAGATGGGAAATATGTATTTTGCTTATGATTATGATAATGCTCATCTTTCTATGTGGACCTTCAGCATTGTCAATTCTGCGGACCCTGTGCCGGAAATGCCATTGACAACACAACAGCTGGAAATAGATATGAATGAGCCTAATCCTATTCTAAACTTGGAGGCTCGCTTCAACGATCTGTCCTGGTTGAAACGATGGTTTGTCAAAAAGGCATTCAACAAGATGAAAAATAGTGCTCAGAAATCTTCCGAAGCTTATCAGAAATATCTGGGTAAATATGTAGGAGATTTTATTCACAAATCTTTACCCGAATTGCAACTACCCAATCCGGTGAAAACGACCTACTTCGTACGCCCTGGCGTACCCATAGTGTTGTCGGCCAATGAAGCCTATAAAGAAAAATTTAAAAATGCTGCGCTGTACTTTGATCACGGCATAGATCCTTACCGTTACCTCTTGAGACAATATTACCAAGGTTTGGAAGAGTTTGTTCCTGTGTTGAATATCAAAAAGAGGATAGATTGAGTAGTATAGAAAGGAATACCATTGACTTAGTAGATTTTCCAATATATATTAGTATATTGTTTATGATATGGGGTTGTCAAAGAAAACATTATGGTCTCCTTTTGAAAAGTATATCAATCGTGTGGAAGTACCTGCGCGTACTGTTTTGTTGGAGGAGGGTAAAGTTTCCAAGACCATGTTTTTCGTGGAGAAAGGATGTCTTCGTACGTGGATTAATCACGATGGTAAGGAGATTACTACTCAGTTTTTCTTTGAAGGAGACAGCGTTTCTTCTATAGAAAGTTTTCGAACCAACCAGCCCAGCTTATACAGTATCGAAAGTATCGAACCTTGTATTTTGCATACAGTTTCTCAGAGAGATTTTCAAAAAGTTATTGAGGAACAGCCGCCGTTGCGTAAGATGTTTGAAGAGCATCTTTTCCGGCGTCTGTTTGAGGGCCAACGAATCATGCTTTCTTTCCTCCGTAATACTCCACAGCAGCGTTATGAAGAATTAATCCGTCAATACCCACATATAGTACAGCGTGTCCCGCAGCACTACATAGCCTCCTATCTGGGGATCACACCGGTATCTCTCAGTCGTATTCGCAACCGAAAGTAATCCTCGCATTTATTAACAAATGTTATCGTTCTAAGGGCAGAAGCCTTCTCAATTTTGTATTGTCAACACAATACTATATGAGAATATGAGAACGCTTATTGTATTCAACCATCCGTATGAAGGGAGCTACTGCAACGCTATCCTGCATGCCGTACACAAAGGCCTACAGATCGGAGGCCATGAAGTAGATATTATTCATCTGGATAATGATAGATTTCGTCCGGCTATGACAAAGGCTGACCTGAAAGCTTTCGTGGATCATCAGCCTATAGATCCTCAGGTAATCGACTATAGCGAGCGCCTTAGGCAGACTGACCATCTGATTTTTATATTTCCTATCTGGTGGGATATCATGCCTGCTATGACCAAAGGATTTATTGATCGAGTTTTATTTCCGGGAGTGGTGTATGACCATCATCCTAGGGGATTTGGATTAGTACCTCTGCTGGATAATCTGAAGAGTATTACGATGATTACGACGATGAATAAGCCTAAGCTGATGTATTCGTTGCTTATAGGTAATTTAATTCGTAAGGCGATGCTCAAAAGTGTATTTAAAGCTATGGGATACAGAAATCTACGATGGATAAGTTTTACGTCGGTAAAACGTGTAAGTCATGAGAAACGTGTTAGATGGCTCGACAATTTGGAAAAACAGTTTTCAACTCTAAAATAATCGTCATGAAAATCAACAGAAATATCGTTACACCTTTTATATCTTTAATATTTGTGGTAGTGGCAATTACCGGTATGTTGATGTTGTTTCATCTGTGGGACGGCTATACCGAAGTGTTGCACGAAGTACTGGGACTTCTGTTTGTATTCTGTGCTGCCTTTCATATTCTGCTTAACTGGAAGTCCTTGAGAGGGCATTTCAAAAAAGGTGTTTTTTTGCCGGCAGCTTTAGCCGTTCTGGTATTGTCGGCAATACTTGTTGTTGCAGAGATCACTTATCCTCCTGTAGATCTTCAGATCATGGAAAGACTGACGAAAGCGCCGGTGGAAGATGCTTTAAAGGCCTTAGGTGTAGATTATACAACTGCGGCGACACGTCTACAGCAAAAGGGAGTGTCCTTGGAGGAGATCGTAATATTTGAAGACTTATGGAGGCACCATGACATGGATGCTGAGGAAGTTATCGATATGCTTTTAGAATGACAATATCCTTTCATGAAAATCGTATCTTGTGCCGCAATCTTTTAACCGTAAATATATATATATATGAGTGAGACATTATTCTTACGTGTGGCTGAGATTGTTAAAGAGACTTCCGACGCCATAACCATACATTTTGAACAACCTGAAAGACCTGTTTCATATCTTTCCGGCCAATATCTTACTTTGATATGTGATATAGATGGAAAAGAAGAAAGACGTTGTTACTCGCTATGTTCTGCCTCTTGTGCGGACCGTTTTCTGTCCGTGACAGTAAAAAGGGTAGAGGGAGGTAAAGTGTCCAATTATCTTATAGACAACTTGAAGCCGGGTGATACGTTGTCGGCATTACCTCCTATGGGTAATTTCTATTTTGTCCGTAAGGAAGAAAGCAAAGAAGCAGTGATGATAGGAGGAGGAAGCGGAATCACTCCATTGTTTTCCATGATAAAGTCTATACTTAGCGAAGAGCCACATGTGAGAGTGAATCTCCTTTATGTTAATTCTTCGAGGGATAATACAATTTTCTACACAGAGCTGGAGGAATGGAGAGCAAGATATTCCGAGCGATTCCGAATTGTTTATTATTGGAGTGAGGATTGGAAAGAGAAAGAACATAAGTCGGGATTCTTCTCACGTCTTTTTAAGAAGAAAGAAGACCATCGTCTAAACGAGTCTAGGTTGATTTCTGTGTTGGACGAATGGGGGATACAGCGTGGCAATAAGGCAGAATTTTATGTCTGTGGTCCACAAGGCTTGATGGATATTGTAGTACGGACACTTCATGGCTTGGGATATAATGAAGAGACTATCCATAAGGAGAGTTTTTATACTGAATTGGATACTTCGGCTGTCGCAGCCTCCGATACGGAATATGTAATCACGGTACGCTATAAAGGAAAGGATTATGAGGTGAAGGTGCCGGCAGGAACATCTATCTTGGAGGCCGGTCTTGATCAGGGTTTTGATCTAGCCTATTCTTGTCAGAATGGGGATTGTGGAAGTTGTATCAGCAGATGTCTTTCGGGAACAGTGACTATGCTAACTACTGAAGCCTTGTCGGAAAGAGAGCTTAAAGAAGGGTATATCCTTCCTTGTGTAGGATATCCACAGTCTGATGATGTAGTGGTAGAATTCAGATAGTGAAAAAAGTCTTCGTATAATCATTCGAGAAAAGGCTTTTACAGGTTGATGCTCTGTTGGTTAGCTTTTATTTCTTTCAGGGTATCCAATAATTTTTACGTTATTTGTCTTCTTGTTTGTAAGTACATCTAGGAAGTATGTTTAGGCATAAGGGAAAGAGTAGAACATTTACTCACAATCTTAAAATCGCTTCATTGTTATCATTTGTGGCGGGAGTGGTGAATGTTGCCGGATTTTTGTCTGTTCAGCGACTTACAACAAATGTTACCGGCCATTTTGCCATGTTTGTGGACGAGGTGTTCCAGCAGAAGTTTCTGGAAGCTACGCATTACTTTCTCTATATTCTGTTTTTCTTTTTAGGTTCTTTTTTTTCAGGGTTCGCCATAGAATTTATTCACAAGATTGACGACCGGTACACTTATCGTATTCCTGTCTTGGTGGAAAGTGTGATTCTGATTACTGTGGCCTTTACGGGGCAGCTTTTTGTTCCTACCTATCCTTATATTATAGCATATGCGTTGCTTTTCACTATGGGGTTGCAGAATGCCTTGGTGACACGTATATCCAATGCTGTAGTTCGTACTACGCATCTTACCGGTCTTTTTACTGACCTAGGTATAGAGGTGTCTCAACTCTTTTTTTATAAGGAGAGAGCTAAAAGACAAAAACTGTATTCATCCATACGGCTGCGACTAACCATCATTAGTTTTTTCTTTTTGGGAGGTCTTTTTGGTGGTATCTTTTATTCGAAAATCCAAATGTTTGTGCTGCTTGGTGCCGGTATGCTTCTTCTGGCAGGTCTTTATTATGATTACGTAAGACTAGCCGTTAAAAGAAAACTTATTGCCAAAAAGATTCGCTAGTTTTCGGTAAAGAAATTTGAAGATATAGTGCTAAGAAGGAGGAGAAGCAATACGCTTCTCCTTCTTTTGTTTTGCAAATGGAGAATTCCTCGCTGGATGTTTTTTCGAGGAGTAATTATAATGTGTCTGGTTTTTGTATTTTTTTTGGAATATCTTATACTTTTCTGTTAAGTTTTTTGTTTTGTTGTGGTTTGTTTGAAAAATGTATTGATAATGTGTTTTTTTGCTGTGCTAAAAAATTAAGATGGATACATGATTTCAACGGTACATAAATGCTTATCTCCGGAACTAGATCACAGGTTTAGCCATCTGTGGTGTTTAGTGGGCAATACGCCAATGTTGGAACTTCAATACACTTATAAGGGGAAGCCGGGGAGAATTTTTGTTAAGTGCGAGAATTATAATTTGACGGGAAGTATCAAAGACCGTATGGCTTTGTATATTCTTTACAAGGCTTATATGAATTGTCAGATTTCGCCTAGCGATATGATTGTAGAAGCTACAAGTGGCAATACGGGTATAGCTTTTTCGGCGATAGGCCGGTCGTTAGGTCATACGGTGAAAATCATTATGCCTAACTGGCTGAGTAAGGAGCGTATAGATATCATCAAAAGTCTGGGTGCTGAAATTCAGCTTATCAGCAAGGAAGAAGGAGGATTTTTGGGAAGCATACAGCTTAGTGAGGAGCTGGCAGCCCGGGGAGGGGTCTTCTTGCCACGACAATTCGAAAACCAATATAATGCTGAGGCACATGAGTTTACCACTGGTAAGGAAATTGCGCTGCAGTTGAGTGCTAGAAATCTGGTGGCTGATGCTTTTGTCGCCGGCGTGGGGACAGGAGGAACCGTGATGGGTGTGGGGCGTCAGTTGAAACAGCACAATCCTTGGGTAAAGGTACATCCGCTAGAACCTATGGAAAGTCCTACCTTGACAACAGGATATAAAGTTGGAGCACATAGGATTCAAGGTATTTCGGATGAATTTATTCCGGCAATAGTCAATCTTGATGAACTGGATGAGGTAGTTTGTGCCTCGGATGGAGACTCTATCATTATGGCACAGAAGCTGGCACAAGAGTTAGGCCTTGCTGTTGGGATTTCCTCGGGGGCCAACGTTATAGGAGCAATAAAAATCAAAGAGCAGCTGGGAGCAGACGCAGTGGTGGTGACAGTGTTGGCTGATGACAACAAAAAATATTTGAGTACTGACCTTGTGAGAGAAGAACCTGTTAAGGAAGGCTATATCTCAACGGATGTGCAATTTACAGGATTTACCCCTATTGCACGTCTGGAAAAGCCTATTGTTTGCTAATTCGCGACAGTAATTTGTGTTTCATCCTAAATTATGTTTAGGGCTGTTTGTGTTAAAAAAATAGATTGGCCGAGCGTTATGTTCGGCTAATCTTTAATAGAAGTTGTTACTAATTCATTATAAATCATGATAAGAAAAATATGCTGGGTAATAGCTTTGTTAGCAGCTGTTACTTTTTCACAGGCGCAAAGCTCTGACACTTTAATCCGTGTGGAGAGTGTAGAATCTATGGAAGACACTACTGAAAGTTCTGCATTTATTGATGTGGAGGGGCTGGAGTTCACGGATGGATCGGATAGTTCTGTTGAGGAGGTTGATACCGTTGCAGTAGAGGGCGAACAGAGCTTGTCTATGTCCGTTATGGAGTCTGATGTTCAGGATTCTTCGCTGTGGGGGATTTTCATTGCGGGTCTTCTTGGTGGTTTTGCGGCATTTTTCATGCCTTGTATTTTTCCTATGGTTCCTCTTACGGTGAGCTTTTTCACCAAGCGTTCGGGGTCTCATGCCCAAGGATTTTCTCAGGCGTTGCTGTACGGGCTTTTCATCATCGTGATTTATGTTGCTTTGGGTATGCTGGTGACGATAGCTTTTGGTTCGGATGCGTTGAACGAGCTGTCGACTAATGGGATATTCAATTTTGTTTTTTTTGTGATTTTGGTTGTTTTTGCGGCTTCATTTTTTGGGGCTTTCGAGATTACGCTACCAAGTTCTTTTGTTAACAAGA
>NZ_BAABGR010000042.1:23247-24334 GCF_039541675.1 Sphingobacterium thermophilum
TCCAGCGGTCGGCATGCTTGGATTTTCTATTGCCTTGGCGGTTCCTTTTGTTCTTTTTGCGGGCTTTCCTTCGTTGCTGAAGTCCATGCCAAAGTCTGGAGGGTGGCTGAACAGCGTGAAGGTTGTTTTGGGCTTTTTGGAGCTGGCCTTGGCGTTGAAGTTTTTGTCGAACGTAGACTTGGCTTATCACTGGAACTGGCTGGACCGGGAAGTTTTTCTGGCCTTGTGGATAGCCATCTTCGGTCTTATGGGGCTTTATCTCATTGGCAAGATTAGGTTTGCCCATGACAGTGAGCTGTCGTATATGTCTGTTCCTCGAACGATTGTGTCGATTATCGTTTTTTCTTTTGTGATGTATATGATTCCGGGGATGTGGGGAGCGCCATTGAAAGCGATCAGTGCTTTTCTTCCCCCTAGTGCCACACAGGATTTTGATCTGTCGTCGGTTCAGGGAGGTGAATACCGGTCGGGAGACAGTGGAGTGAAGGTTCAGAAGAAATATTATGAGATCTTCCATGAGCGGGGAACGCCTAAGGGATTTGATCCGTACTACGACTATGAGGAGGCATTGGCAGCAGCCAAGGAGCAGAATAAGCCGGTGTTGATAGACTTCACGGGATGGAACTGTGTGAACTGCCGCAAGATGGAGGCCAACGTTTGGACAGACGTGAAGGTGGCCAAGCTGTTGCGCGAGGAGTTCGTGATGGCCGAGCTTTTTGTGGACGACAAGACGGAGCTGCCGGCGGAGGAGCAGTATGTTTCAAGCTTCAGCGGCAAGAAGATTAACACGATAGGGAAGAAGAACAGCGACTTTCAGGCTTCGTCGTTCAACAGCAATTCACAGCCTTTGTATGTTATTGTGGATACGGAAGGTAATGTGCTGTTGCCACCTACAGGGGCAGACTACAATGTGGACAGCTATGCTGCTTACCTGCAAAAGGGGATAGATTTGTTCAAAGCAAAAAAATAAACCATATCTCCATATCAAAAGAAAAGCCCAATGAATTAGACATGCCCCAAAAAGTTAGACACTTATTTGGGGCATTTTTATGAGTAAAAAACAGAAGTATAATTTCAATTTTAAGTT
>NZ_BAABGR010000043.1:0-692 GCF_039541675.1 Sphingobacterium thermophilum
ACCGGGCGTGGATAATAAACGGGCATCAAGAGCACTACCGAAGCTATGGATTCTTGCATTACGCGAGAGTGGTAGGGGAGCATTCTATCGAGGGAGAAGCCGCATGGTGACGTGTGGTGGACTTTATAGAAAAGCAAATGTAGGCATAAGTAACGATAAGGCGGGTGAGAAACCCGCCCACCGAAAGACTAAGGTTTCCTGATCAACGCTAATCGGATCAGGGTTAGTCGGGGCCTAAGGCGCATCCGAAAGGAGGAAGCCGATGGACAACTGGTTAATATTCCAGTACTTTTCTTTACTGCGATGTGGAGACGGAGTAGTGACACTGCCGCGGACTGACGGAATAGTTCGTTAAAGGGTGTAGGTATAGGAGCTGTAGGCAAATCCGCAGTTCTTGCTGAGTCCCAATAGTACAGCAAACCTACGGGGGCGCTGATAGAGCAGGTAATCAGACTTCCAAGAAAAACCGCTAAGCTTCAGGTAAAGAAAACCCGTACCGTAAACCGACACAGGTAGTCGAGGAGAGAATCCTAAGGTGCTCGAGTGAATCATGGCTAAGGAACTCGGCAAAATGGCCCTGTAACTTCGGGATAAGGGGCGCTGTCTCAGTGATGAGCAGCCGCAGTGAAAAGGCCCAGGCGACTGTTTAGCAAAAACATATGGCTTTGCAAAATCGAAAGATGAGGTATAAG
>NZ_BAABGR010000044.1:0-97059 GCF_039541675.1 Sphingobacterium thermophilum
TAAAATCTGAACTATTCTATCTCAAAAAGTACCATGAAATCGATGAACTTAAACGGGATATAAAGAACTACATTGAATACTATAACAACGATCGAATAAACCTCAATCTAAAAGGAATGAGCCCGATAAAATATCGAGCTCATCACATAGACAATTAATTTTTAACTTTGTCCAACTTTTAGGGTGCACTTCAATCAGCTTTACCTCTCTTCATATTGAAATACTACAAAATTACTCTTCTGAAGCAATCTCCTCATCCACAATGATGCGACCGCAGTGCTCACAGATAATCATCTTCTTGCGCAGACGGATTTCAGACTGCATCTGTGCTGGGATTTTGTTGTGACAGCCAGAGCAGCTATCACGCTCGATAGAAACAACCGCCAAACCGTTACGAAACGAACCGCGAAGCTTGTTGTAAACTTTGAACAAACGCTCTTCAATATTTTTGCTTGCTTCCTCCGCTTTTTGCAACAAAGCATCTTCTTCGATTTTAGTCTCAGCAGTGATAGTCTCTAACTCTTGCTTTTTGACTTCCAATTCTTTTTGAGCGAACTCTAAGTTGCTTTGTGTCTTTTCGTAAGCTTCAGTCTTGTTTTTGATCTCGAATTCTGCTTCACGGATACGTTTTTCACACACCTGAATTTCAAGACCCTGGATTTCTATTTCTTTTGAAATAGCATCATACTCACGGTTATTTTTAACCTCGTTCAACTGTGCTTCGTATTTTTTGATCGCCGCCTGAGCGTCTTTGATCATATTTCTACGCTTCACAATTGAATCTTCTAAATCATCTAATTCCGTTCTGATTTTACCAAGACGAGTTTCTAACCCAGCAATTTCGTCTTCTAGGTCAGCTACTTCCACAGGCAATTCGCCACGTACTTGACGGATTTTATCTATTTTGGTGTGGATCGATTGTAATGCCCACAACGCTTTTAATTTTTGTTCTACGGTTTGTTCCATTAACTGTAGTATTTTATTGGATTTGTATCTATCTCTGTCAATAGGACAGCAAAGTTAACAAATTTTTTCCGAATTATATCCAATAATAATTCTTGTGTAAATTGTTCTGACTCAAAGTGTCCTATATCGGCAATGATAATATCATCTTCTGCGTCGAAGAACTCGTGATATTTGTAGTCTGCCGTTATGAAAATGTCGGCGCCAGAACGTTTGGCCTCTCCCAGAAGAAAGCCTCCAGCTCCACCACATACAGCTACGCGGCTTATTTTTTTGTTCAGCAGCTTGGTGTGGCGTATGACCTTAAGGTTGAGCTTCTGCTTCAGGTAAGCCAAGAAATCTTGTGCATCCACCGCTGTCTCTAAGTTTCCGATCACGCCGGCTCCCACATATTGTAATTTATTGTCCAGCGTAACGATATTGTAGGCTACCTCCTCATAAGGGTGAGCCGCCAACATGGACACCACAACTTTACGTTCGATATGTTGTGGAAAAACTACCTCAATTTTAGTCTCTTCGACACGCTCCTGAGTACCCACCTCTCCTATTGCGGGATTCGCGCCCGCCAATGGTCTAAAGGTTCCATAGCCCGCTGTATTGTAACTGCACTGATCGTAATCACCAATACTGCCGGCCCCTGCTTCGAAGAGCGCCTGACGCACATCCTCCACGTTTGCACGTGGAACATATACAGCCAGCTTCTTCATAATGCCTGATTTGGGGCTCAAAATAGCTGCATTTAAAAGCCCTAGCTTTTCGGCAATCTTTGTGTTTACTCCACCTAAGACATTATCCAGATTAGTATGGATAGCATACAGCGCGATATCGTTTTTTATAGCTTTAATAACCGTGCGCTCTACATAGGTTCTGTTGTTGAATCTCTTCAATCCTTTGAATACTATAGGGTGATGAGAAATGATAAGATTACATCCCTTGCGGATGGCTTCATCTACCACTTCCTCCGTACAGTCCAAGGAAATCAAAACCTTATTTACCTCATCGTCTGGATTTCCTACGATTAAGCCCGAGTTGTCATACGACTCTTGATAGGCTAAAGGCGCAACACTCTCCAGATAGGATGTTATATCTTTTATCTTCATGCAATCTACTTTAACTTATCCTTCTTCTACACCATTTCTCAACAGTTCGCGATGTTCTTTTACTTTAAGGAAATAAAGAAAAAGAGCGACCATGTTTAAGATAAAAAGCACAAACCCAATGAACATGGGTAGCGGAAAATTGTAAACTAAAAACGTGCCAGCAAAGAAAAAACCCATCTTCTGGGTCGGATTCTCTTCTACTGCCTGCTTTCTGTCGTAAAATTCATTGTTCAACGAATCCGTAAGTCTCCTTACTACCACGAAATTCCAATATATATTGAAAAAGGGGAGCAACAGAAACCACACCTGCCCACGAGCAAGACATCGGTTTTCTTCTTTAATCAGCTGCAATGTCGAATCTGCCATCATGCAGAAAAGAATTAGCAGCACCAATCTTATCACAAAAGCCAAAAAAATGTAAGGAGCGTAAGGTAATATAGCTTGAAATTCGGGACTATTGAGTATCTCTTCCATTACTTCTCTTCTAACAATATAGCTACTAACTCATTAAGCTTATCAATCTGCGGATTATGGGAAGCTTCCAACTCCACTATTTTCCAGTTTCTTTCTTTTGCCTTCTGATAAAAACGATAAAATTCGTCTTTTTCTTTACCTCCCTTATCGGATTCGTAAGTGAAAACATATGTTATGGGAAGTTTAGAAAGTCTGTCCATCGAAAAGTTCAGCGGCTGAATGAAACTTGCCAGGGGATGAGGCACATCGCGTGGTGTTTTTGTCGTATCCCTAACCCAAGCTGGAACGACTCTACCTCCTTCTATGGCAAGGGAACGCTGGGTATTGGATTCATCCATGCCCATGCTCTGCACTAATGACTGCCCTTCGCCAGGAACAACAGCGTCCAGATATACTATCTTTTTTATCCTTTCAGGGATGCTGTCCGCCACCCCGGTCACCACCATACCGCCATAGCTGTGTCCCACGAGGATTACCTCTTTGAGATCTTCAAAAAGAATGGTATTTACCACATCTTTAATGTGTGTTTTAAGATCTACAGACTCCGTATAAAGGTGATGTCTTTCGCCAAGCCCTGTCAAGGTTGGTCTGTACACCACCTGCCCTGCTGCTTGCAGTTGCTGCGCAGTTTTCTTGAACTGCCAGGCGCCACCCCATGCGCCATGCACGATAACATAGGTAGACTGTCCCTGAGCCCCTCCCAAGGTTACAATCATCAACACCAGGGTAAGAAAATATTTTAAACGCATAAATAAAAATACAAATACTTATGCAAACAATAAAAATATCGCCGGAATCTTATGTAAATCGACACTACTACTTTTCCATTCTGCTACCGTCTTTGTTAAGATAGTTTGATTGGGAGCGGTAAGGTTGGCTGCCACACACAATTTGGTAGAAGGCTTGGCCACACGCAAGAGCTCCGCTAACAGTTGATTGTTTCGGAAGGGTGTTTCAATGAATATCTGCGTCATCCTTTCTCTCATGCTTTGTACCTCGAGTTCCTTGATTTTACGTGTTCGTTCCCCCTTATCGATAGGCAGATATCCATGGAAAGTGAATTTTTGTCCATTGAAGCCTGAAGCCATCAAAGCAAGCAGAATAGAACTGGGTCCCACCAAAGGAATTACCTGTATCCCCCGGCGATGGGCCTCCATAACCACCTCTGCTCCCGGATCTGCTACAGCAGGACATCCGGCTTCCGACATAAGGCCTAAATCTTTACCTTTCAACACGTTGGCAAAAACTTTATTATAATCCACCCCCTCACGGGCATGCTTTCCATAGTCATGCAGGATAAGCTGGCTTTGAGGGATGGCCAAGCCCGCAGCTTTCAAAAACTTACGTGCCGTCTTCTCATTCTCTACAACATATTCGTCAATCTTATTGATGATGTCATGGTGAATAAGCGTATAGGACAGTTTCTCCGCCCCTTCTGCCAAGGGCACCGGAATTAAATAAAGTTTGCCTTTTTGCATAATATGCAAACCTAAAAAGAAATATCGACAAATGAGGGTTAAAAATATTTGGGTTTGGTAAAAGGTGTGGCTTTAGTATGTCCAAAAGGAACTCCAATGGAAAGCTCATGTGTCCCGCCATTCATCCCCGCAATCCTGTTAAGATTGTATTCAAAAGAATAACCTATCCGCAGCTTCGAAGGGGTATGAAACTGCAACAACAAAGCTATAGAACGGAATGTGCTGAACTTCGATAAAGTCTCTTCACTGTAATTACGACCGAAGAGTTTGGTTCTTGTACGATATGCCATGCCCACCCAAAATTTCTCATCAAAAATGGCCATAACGTTGACATCTAAGGACGTAGGGGTCTCCAAGTCATCTTTTATCAACAAACTGGGTCTGAACACCCACCCCGCATACATAGGAAGGGCTGCTCCCACCATAAAATAGGCGTGCGTATTCCTATACAGCCCTTCTAAAGAATTTTGATTGAACACAAAGTCCTCTCTGCTGTCAGCATCAGAAAAGAGGTCATACACCGCTATACCAACATACCACGATGGACTATAATAGAACGCTCCTAGCCGAATGTCGGGTCTCCATGTTGTGATAATTCCTTGCGGAACATATGGATCTTCTTCATCTATATAGGTTAATTCCCGACCATTAAGACTATATTGTGTCCATCCTCCTGCGAAGCCCAGACTTAGCCTTTGGGAATCTTCGGCATCAACCTGCAGGCGTAGAGCATAATTCACAAAAAAAGACGACGCCGATTGTACTCCTATCTTATCGTAGCTTAACACTACCCCTGCTCCATGCCGCTTATATTCTCTATCCAGAATGCCATCTACCGACAGGTAACCCGACCGTGGTGCACCCTTCACGGAAGTCCACTGGCTTCTCAATCCCACCTGTCCGTACCAATCTTCCTTATACCCTGAATATGCAGGGTTAACACTTGAGGCATTAAATACATGTTGTGCAAAAGGAATATACTGTTGTCCATTTCCCGACTTTGGAAAGGATAACAAAACAAGAATGCCACAAACCGCCAGCCCCAAAAATCTCATGAATACTTAGTTTATAATTGATATACTATCAAATATACTATTATTACAGCAAGATTGGTAACAAACAAAAGCGGCAGTATCTTGATACTGCCGCTTCGTGTATGAATGGTTTTTACTTTTATGCATAAGCTTCTACAGGAGGACACGAACAGATCAGCATACGGTCTCCCTGAGATTCATTCACACGACCTACCGACGGCCAGAATTTGTTAACCTTCAAATAAGGAAGTGGATAAGCCGCCAACTGGCGTGAGTAAGGACGATCCCACTCGTCCGCAGAAACTACCGCTGCTGTATGTGGTGCATTTTTCAATACATTGTTTTTCTGATCTACCTCTCCGGCTTCTACGGCCGCGATTTCTTGGCGGATAGCGATTAAGGCATCACAGAATCGATCTAATTCGGCTTTGGATTCAGACTCTGTAGGTTCTATCATCAATGTTCCGGCCACAGGGAATGAAACTGTAGGCGCATGGAAGCCGTAATCCATAAGACGCTTAGCAATGTCAGCCACTTCGATACCTACATTTTTGAATGCCCTACAATCCAAAATCATCTCATGTGCACAACGCCCGTTTGCTCCTGCATACAATACAGGATAATGCTGCTCCAAGCGCGCTTTGATATAGTTAGCATTCAAAATCGCTGTTTTTGTTGCTTCTGTAAGTCCTTCTGCGCCCATCAAAGCAATGTAGGCATGCGAAATCAACAGAATAGATGCAGAACCGAAAGGAGCTGCCGACACCGCTGTGATTCCTTGTTCCGAAGAAACGTTAACCACGGCATGGTTTGGCAAGAAAGGAACAAGATGCTCAGCCACGCCTATAGGACCCATACCAGGACCACCACCACCATGAGGGATACAGAACGTCTTATGTAGGTTCAGGTGACATACATCGGCACCGATAAATCCTGGACAGGTAAGACCTACCTGTGCATTCATATTGGCACCGTCCATATACACCTGACCGCCATTTTCATGGATGATATTACAGATTTCTATAATAGACTCTTCAAATACGCCGTGAGTAGATGGATAAGTAACCATCAATGAGTTAAGGTTGGCAGCATGCTCTGCAGCTTTAGCTTTCAAATCCTCCACATCGATATTACCTTTATCATCTGTCTTTACAACCACTACCTTCAATCCTGCCATAGAGGCCGAAGCTGGGTTTGTTCCGTGAGCTGAAGCAGGAATCAAACATACGTTACGGTGACCTTCTCCACGGCTTTCGTGATACGCACGAATCACCATCAACCCTGTATATTCTCCTTGTGCTCCCGAGTTGGGCTGGAAAGACATCTTAGCAAAGCCAGTGATTTCACACAACCAGTCGTTCAACTCATTGATAAGCTGCATGTAACCCGACACCTGATCTACCGGAGCAAAAGGATGCAACCTTCCGAAGCGTGCCCATGTTACAGGAACCATTTCCGTAGTGGCGTTCAGCTTCATAGTACATGATCCCAAAGGAATCATAGAATGACACAACGACAAATCTTTGGCTTCTAAAGATTTGATGTAACGCAACATCTCGTGCTCCGAATGGTACGAGTTGAAGACAGGGTGTGTCAGATAAGAAGAAGTACGAATCAATTCCGCAGGGATCGAGGATCCTAACTCTTTTTCTAAGCTTTCCCAATCCAATTCATCCAAGGTTTTTCCTTTGATTTTGGCAAAAACCTTAACAATAGTCTGAATATCTTGGTACGTCGTTGTCTCATCGATAGATATTCCTACCACACCATCATTGTAGTAGAAGTTCATCTCATTATTGAGTGCTTCAGCCTTTAACGTTCCTGCTTGCTCTCCAACATTGAAACGTAACGTATCGAAATAAGTTTTATTAGTTTGTTCGTAGCCCAAAGCTTGAATGGCTTTGTCTGCTAGCTTTGTCAAGTCGTTGATACGTGTGGCGATATTTTTTATGCCTTCTGGGCCGTGGTAAACAGCGTAGAAAGAAGCCATGATGGCCAAGAGAGCCTGAGCCGTACATATGTTTGACGAGGCTTTATCACGGCGGATATGCTGCTCACGTGTCTGCAAGGCCATACGCAATGCATAGTTGCCACTAGAATCTGTCGTCACGCCGATAATACGTCCTGGAATATTTCTCTTATAAGCTTCTTTCGTAGCGAAAAATGCGGCATGAGGACCTCCGAAGCCCATAGGAACGCCGAAGCGCTGCGAGTTGCCTACCACTACGTCAGCACCCCATTCTCCCGGAGGAGTCAACAAGGCCAGCGCCATCAGGTCGGCAGCAACACATACAGTAATATCTTTAGCATGTGCAGCTTCCGCTAAATTTTTATAATCGGAAATGGTACCGTCTGCTGCAGGATATTGCACAAAAACAGCAAACACATCGTCCGCCAAATTGGCTTCCGCAACATCTGCAATACGCAATTCAATACCGAAAGGAACCGCTCTCGTCTTCAACACATCTAAAGTTTGCGGGAACACATTCGGCGACACCAAAAACACATTAGCATTTTTGTTTTTGCGTGCAGCATAAAGCATATACATAGCTTCCGCCGCCGCCGTAGCCTCATCCAACAGTGAGGCGTTGGCTATCTCTAAGCCGGTGAAGTCTGAAATTACTGTTTGGAAGTTGAGTAATGCTTGTAATCGTCCTTGCGCAATCTCCGCCTGATATGGCGTATATTGGGTGTACCACCCTGGGTTTTCAAACACATTACGCTGAATAACTCCAGGCAATACGACATCATAATAGCCCTGACCAATGTAAGATTTGAAAATTTTATTTCTTTCTGCGATTTGGGCAATCTTCTCTAGGTAAGCTACCTCACTCAGTGGCTGAGGAAGATTCATCGCTTTTCTTCTGATTTGAGCCGGAACAGTCTGTTCGATCAACTCTTCTAAAGAAGCTACACCAATGACCTTTAACATTTCCTCGGTCTGTGCAGCGTCCGGACCATTATGACGATCCTGAAATTTTTCTTGATAGTGTACGTTACTCATTACGCTTTATAATTGCAAGAACTTCTATTTAACTCTCTGAAAACAAACTATTTTCTTTTGAAAAGAATTTTATTGAATGCGCAAAGATACTCATTTTTAGACACTTTTCCGGACGATAAGTTCTATAACCAAATATTTTACAGAGCTATTAACCACTCTCCGATTTTATTATAAAAAATTTAGGGCTAAATGGGCATTTTTTAAAATATTTTACGCATTCCTTCCTTCTATAGAAAGGTTTTCAATTCTTTCCTTATAAGAAAAAAATATAGCGTTAATTACGTAATTTAGTGATATCAGAAATACCGATTATATGCTTAAACTTAACGTAAAAAATGAAACATCAACCCTTAAGAAAGTTGTTTTAGGCATTGCTAATAGCAATGGACCTACACCTACACCCGAAGAGGCTTACGATCCAAAATCGCTCGAACATATCTTAGCTGGCACATATCCTCTGGAGCAAGATATGGTAGCGGAAATGACAGCCTTTGAGAAAGTATTGAAAAAATATGGTGTTGACGTACTGCGCCCTAGAATTATCCCCAATCTCAACCAAATCTTTACCCGAGATATAGGCTTTGTCATCGACGATTGCTTTATTAAGTCCAACATCTTACCGGACAGAGCTGAAGAATGGAACGCCATAGATTATATCATAGAGCAAATCGATAAAAGCAGGTTTATCATCCCTCCTGAAGAAGTACATATCGAAGGAGGAGATGTCATCCTTTGGAATGAATATATTTTCGTGGGATGCTATTACGGAGAAGATTATTCATCCCTAAATACTGCTAGGACCAATCGTGCGGGGGTAGAGTTCTTAAAAGAGCTTTTCCCTCACAAAAATGTAATAGACTGCGACTTGATAAAATCTATGACCGACCCAAGGGCCAATGCCCTACACCTCGATTGTTGTTTTCAGCCGGTAGGATACGACAAAGCCATCGTCTTCAAAGGGGGCTTCAGAGATCAAAAAAGCTATAACATTATCCGGGAAATTTTCGGTGAAGAAAACCTTTTTCATATTTCAGCAGATGATATGTACGAAATGTACTCCAACATTTTCTCCATCTCCCCACAAGTGGTGGTTTCTGAAAGAAACTTCCATAAACTTAACACATGGTTAGAAAGTAACGGGTTAATTGTGGAGAAAGTGCCGTACTACGAAATAGGAAAGCAGGAGGGACTATTACGCTGTTCTACTTTACCTTTAGTTCGGGAATCATGAAGCAGACAACATCACACATTTTAATGGTAAGGCCGGGCTCTTTCAGAACCAACGAAGAGACGGCCGTAAATAATTTTTTTCAAGACCAAACAAACGAAGAAAAAAATGCTAATGGATTGGCACAACAGGAGTTCGACAACACGGTAGATATTCTCAGATCTGAAGGAATTGAGGTCTTCGTCCTTCAAGATTCGGGAGAATACGACACTCCAGACAGCTTATTTCCTAACAATATCATTTCTTTTCACGGTGATAGAGCTATTCTCTACCCCATGTTTGCGCCCAACAGACGGCGCGAACATCTCTTACAACCTTTAGCCTTCCTGAAAAGTCAAGGAATCAGCTATTCCGAAGTGTTGGATTACACTCCATTTGTAGAAGAAAACCTCTTTCTAGAAGGTACCGGGGTGCTTGTCCTTGACAGGATAAACCGAATCGCCTACTGCTCACTCTCCGAACGGGCTAACGAAGAGCTCGTACATCTATTCTGCAAAGACAACGAGTATATCCCTATCATATTTCACGCTACACAGCTGATAGATAACAAAAGAGAACCCGTCTACCACACCAATGTGATGATGGCATTAGGGACAAGTTTCTGCGTAATCTGTCTCGACAGCATCTTGGCCGAACAAGAAAAAAGCAAAGTCATACAGGCTTTAATCAACACGAATAAAACCATCATCACTATCTCCGAAGCGCAGATGAATCATTTCTGCGGCAATATTCTGGAGCTACATAGCATTGATGGCCAACCTCTTATAGTAATGAGCGAACAAGCATATAAAACTTTCACCAAAGAGCAAAAAGATCAACTATCTCTCTTTGGTAAAATAGTCACAGCCCCCATCTATACCATAGAACGGCTCGGGGGCGGCTCACTTCGCTGTATGATAGCTGAAATTTTCTAAGCAAATCTTAAGGATTAAGGGGTAACAATTTTATCCAAACCTTTATATAACGGTAAAGAAAGACGTTATTAACCCTTTAAACTTTAAGACTATGAAAAAGATGTTACCAATACTCGGAATTTTATCACTCTTCATCGGATTTGTCTCTTGTTCTAACGACACCGTGACAGAGCCCATCTATTCTCCATCTGGAGAGGCATTAAAAAATCTTTTTGCAAGCAACTTGGAAGCTATAACGCAAGAAGACGTCTTTGATGCGAGTGAATTATATACGTTCACATCCGAAAAAGGAGTAAAAGTAATAATCAATGGAGCCTGCCTCAAAAAACAAAACGGAGATCCTGTAAGCGGACAGGTACAACTCAAATACATTGAAATTTTCGACAGAGGTACCATGTTGGCTACCAACAAACCTACTGTAGGCCTGCTCAACGGCGAACCTCACCTTTTGACTTCAGGTGGAGAATTTCTGGTAAAAGTATATCAGAATGGAGAAGAGCTAATTACGGACTGTGGGTTTACCATCCATGCTCCTACCAGCATCACTGGCGGTACAGACAACGACATGGAGGTTTTTGCCGGAACTATAGATGCCAACGACAACCTGTTTTGGGAAAATATTACTCAAACTACAGATTTTTGGATAGGCTTCAACCAAGCTTCCAACGAGGAAGCCTACAACGCCTTCGTAAGCAATTTCGAATGGTTTAATTATGACAGATTTGTAGACTTGGGACAAGGTTTCACCTACGTTACCTTTCAGACACCTGTGGGCTTCAACAGCAGCAACAGCTATATCTTCATGGCCGCCAAATCTAATCCACATGCCTTGGCTTATGCCAGCACCAAAATGCCTATAGGAACTGAAGTGTACTATATCTTAGTATCGGAATACAATGGTGGCTTCAAATATGCTGTCAAACCTGTAGCGACAATCTCTCCTAATCAGATTATAACCTTCACTTATGCCGAACTGCAAGACGGAAGCATACAACAGGTTATAGATGCCATCAACAATTTACCTTAATGTTCATACATATTCTACACCTAGCACTACGAGACCCCTTCACTGCTTTGCAGCTGGAGGGGTTCTTCCTTCTTCCTGCTAATATAGAATCGTAAACTTGAATTCCAGAGGGTTAAAATGCTTGATTAGCTCTCTTACCAAATCATCACCATATTTAATATAAAGGGTAGCAAAATTTTCTGATCGCTCCTGCAGCCCCCCATTTGGGAACAGCTTATCTTTAAGTCTTTCGATCTGAATTAAAGCCTCTTGATGATTACGCTTATCAGCCTTCAGCAGCTTCTTTTCCAAATTATTAATGGCCTTTTTCAGGCGGGCCTTTACCGCATCCGTACTTGGCGCCAGACTAGCATCAATCTTATGGGCACGCAGCTTTATCTTACCGAAGATAGCGTTAAACTCCATCCATTCATCCCTCAAGTTGAGTCTGTGGGTGGTATGCCTACGCACGTATTCATTTTGGAGTGTGGCGGTAGGTTTAAAGATAGATTTAAAGGTAAGGTCTAGACGATAAATCTTACTTGCCACCGTATCATCCGTAATCATTGCCGAATTTCGGGGAACAAGAATAGGGAAAGGAACCTTATACTGATCAAAGTTAGCTTTGAGCTGCAACCAATATACAATCTCAGCTCCCCCTCCGATATATGCTAGATTGGGCAAAATTAACTCTTGATATAGAGGGCGCATGACCACGTTAGGACTGAACCGCTCTGGATGCCTAAAGATTTCAGCCACAAGCTCTTCCTCTGAGAAAAAGATATCTCGATGCAACACCTCATACCTGCCGTCTTCTCCCTTCACAATACGCTCTCTAAATTCATCCGTCAGATAGAAAAAATTGCATTCACGAGCATGTACCTGTGTGCCAAAACCCTTCTCTTCCAGTAGTGCTGAAGTTTTCGATATCGCATGGAAGCTTTTCTCTTTCAGAATATCTTCTTTTATAATCGGAGCGAAAAGCTCTTTGAGCTCTTTACGATCGGCATCAACAATGATTAATCCGTACTCTTTGAATAGAGCGTTTACTAATACACGAGTGGCCTCTGCCAGGCTGCGCCCTCGAAGATAGGCCTCTTCTACAATAGAAGCGAGCTTCAAAGAGTTAGGAGAAAGTCCCAGCATACCAATATATTGACGCACTACGGCCTCCATAGTATCGGTCTTCATTCTTCCGGTAGCTGAAATACCAGGAACATCCCACACTATCTTTTTGTTATAAACCCGCGTATTGTTTATCTCCTCGAAGTCATGATCTTCCGTGGCCATCCAATATACGGGCACAAATTCCTTCTCAGGAAACTGCACCTTCAGATCCTTTGCCAGACGAATGGCCGTGACAATCTTAAAGATAAAATATAGAGGTCCGGTAAAAATATTTAGTTGATGTCCTGTCGTAACAGTAAACGTGTTGTCTTGAGCAAGCAACTCTATGTTTTTTGCCACTTCAGGAGAATCCTTCAGCAACTCTCCGTATTGATCTTTTAGGGAGGAAACCAAAAGTTGTCGGTTAGCGAAAGAAGACTTACGTTTCATCTGATCGGCAAAGCCGTCAAAATTAGGCGCATTGCCATAAAACTCTTTCAGGCCTTCATCTGCAGCCAGATAAGCTAATAACGTTTTCGAAAAACTATTGGTATCCTTATAATCAATGTAAGTTGCTTTCATCCGAAATTTTTATAATCTCAACAAAAGTATAGTGTTTTGGTATAGAATTTACAGAAAATTGCAAAAAGTACTTCTTTCTATAGAAATTATAGCGAAGATTTGACAAAAAAGCCTTCGAGAGATTATCGTCGAAGGCTTTCTTTTTCAGGGTGAATACCGCTACACGGTCTTCACATATCTTTCGTCATAATTTTCTATATCTACAATGTATTTGTTCTGTATAAGGAAGTCGTATAATGGCTTAGCTTCCTCTGACACTTTAAGATTTTTTGCTGTCACAATCTTATTTTCCTTCTTATTCAGATAAGGATAAGCATATAGCTTTACGTTGGTGCTGAACATACCTGAAATGTAAGACAGCAATTCGTGCGTATAATTATCTTTGTTGTAATTATCCGAATTAAAGATATTTCTGAGGTTGGAAACGTTGGTAGCAATTCCCACATTCCCCGGTTTGAAGTTTTTGAAAAATTCCGCTAAGTGATTATTTCGGCGGAAGTTGGACACCAAAATGTTGTTTCCTGTAGCGCACAGCTCTTCGGCTCTGTCGGCAAAATATTTCAGATCATCGATAGTCAAATCCGATTCTTCATCCAGCACATTGCCCATCAGTACCTCAATAAGTACAACGGTATTTTCCTGCGTTGCCCCTGCATCCCTTTTAAACTGCTCCACAGCAAGGTTGAACAGATCGAAGTTAGGCAGCGATTTCTGACGGTATTTGGTTCGCAATACAACGATATTTTTTTTGTATAAGAAATCTTTAATCTGTGCCGCTTTGCCATCCGGCTTAAACAGAGCTGCTTTTGAGAAACCCTTAGCTATAAGATATAAGTTTACCAATCGTTCGTTTACATTTTCGAAAACAGGACCTGTAAGCTTAATAAGGTCTATTTCCACTGCTCCTACGGACAGATTGTCCACCAACGATTCGATCATGGTTTGTGGGTCATGGGCATAATAGTATGCCGCAAAGACAAGGTTAACCCCCAAAATACCAAGCACCTTAGCCTGAAGGCGGTTGTCGGAGTCCAATAAGCGGACGTGCATGATGATATCATTTGTAGGACCTCCCACTTCTGACTGAAAACGTATGCCTAGCCAGCCGTGCGGATCATTGGTTTTTGTAAAGTTTAGGGTGGTTACAGTGTCTGCAAAGGCGAAAAACTTTTTGTCTTTGTATTTATCAGTATTCAGCCTTTCGGTAAGAAGAGAAAATTCGTGTTCTAACATTTTACGAAGACGCGTACGGCTTACATATCGTCCAGATTCTTCTGCCCCGTAAATAGCATCCGAAAAAGCCATGTCGTATGCGGAGATGGTCTTTGCAATAGTCCCCGAAGCAGCCCCCGCCTCAAAGAAATTTCTCGCCACTTCCTGTCCGGCCCCAATCTCTGCAAAAGTTCCATAAATCGCCGGATCAAGGTTAATTTTCAAAGCCTTGCGCTTCGTTTCGAATATCTCTCTTGCCATGGCGCAAAGATAAAAAATAAGCGCCAATTTGTGCTTATCGCAACAAAATTAGCGCCTATTTATAGGTAATATATAGATTCTAGCTCTTAATAAACCGGTTCTCTTGGAGTAGTATTAGCATCCCAGTTTTTGTTCCTTGTACATCTCACATTCATAAAGTTTGATGAAAGAATATTAATCCCTAATAAATCCAATTCAGCTAAAGCTCCTACACCTACAACAGCATAAGATCTGCCTGTTAAACTTCTAGACCCATGATATGACCACGCGCCTACACTGGTATTCAATAACGGAACATCTAGCAAATCTTGTCTAGTCCACATTCCCGACATCGTATTATAAGAGCTACCCAAATTCAAAGAAATCAAGGAGCCGTTAACGAAATTTAAAAGGTCTACTACCACATGTTCTCCATTAAACGGGAATTGAATGTTATTTGCTGCCGCAGAAAAATTAGAGTTGCTTGGAGCATTAACATCGGTATATTTTATATATCTTCCGCCTGGAGTCTCATTCGATATCTGGGTATAAGAAGGTGTGTTAGTTAGTATACTTCCAATGTTGGTTAATAAATTTGTCAATAGCCCAGAAGAGGCAGTTATGACATCATATTCCTGCTGAGTTGCTGTTTTCCATCTTCCAGCCGGATAAATCAATGAACAAGGATCTTTAGGGTTATTATCTCTTTCTGCAAGACGTAAAGGAATATGTCCTTTAAAAGAAAAGAAGGTGGCAGGATCTTTAGTCTGTATATTGTCAGGATACAACCTATATCTATGATCACCACTGTTAGCATGCATATATAGGTTCGATCTAGCCCATTCAATAGGAGTTCCGCCAACACTTCGATAAACAATACCCGACTCTAATAAATCCACTTTCAGCAATACACTTTTTCCTGCTTCAAGAGTATTATTGAAAGAAAAAGAAATAATTTTACTTGGTGATGCTAAGTCTCTTGTAACCTCTAAAGGAGATATTGTCTCACCAGGTAGCGCCGCAGAAAATAAAGAAGGATTGTTACGTACCTTAATCTGCAATCCATTACTTTGAATGGAAGCTACCGGTCCTGTCACAACAGTATGAAAGAATTTACTTCTCTTCCGGTATGGACCATTTACATCTTCGAAATCATCTGTGGTTAGTACAGGAAGACTTACATCCGTGGCGGTTCCCTCTATAGTTCCACTTTGTAGGTTGAAGTTAGCTGTTTTCACTAGACCTGATGGAAGAGTGATACTTATAGCAGAAATTTCATCCGCATTAGCCCCGCGTCCATCTATTTCTAGTTGGATTCTGGCTGTTTTACGCTTAAAGCTAATATGAATAGGTTTGTTGCTAGTAAAATCTACTGTGATTTCTCCAGAATCATACATAAAGTCCTTATTTTCACCCATAGGAACCTCGACCTCTCCTGGAGCTGTAGCAATAGGATCCGGAGTATTATAGGTATAGGCATACCATTTATAAGTACCACCATACTCTACACGTATTGTATCTGTTGGCGAAACGGCCTGGCCGGACTCCCTATCTAATGATTTTACATGAATCTGGTTTCCACTTTCAACTTTAAATACTTCTATACGGTACTTCACATTCTGCTCTAGCGGTGTTGCTCCCTTCTTGCCTTTACTATCTGCTGCCGGAAGAATATTATCCTCTACAGAAGTTAAAATTTCATACTCTCCATATGAAGTAAGCTGAACTTTATCCTTTTTGTCTTGCTGTGCAGACGCTAATAAGGAGGAACCCTCATCGATGCCGAGGACATCAAAGAATATAGCGCTTTCCCCATCACTATCGAGTGATTTATTTTCCTTTCTACAACTCCATGTTGTAACAGTCACCCCGAAAACTGCAAATAAAAAGAAAAGACTTCTTAGGGGCTTTAATGTCTTAGAATTCATAGTCATGGTTATTTGTTTCTTCATTCCAGTCTTCCGTTTCAGGTTGATAATTTGTGTTAGGGTTTCCAAAACCAATGGTAGATGATGTACTGGCTATATTATCCTCTAAGTGTACAAGATAATACGCAATGTCGGGCTTTTCATAAAGCCGCTTTTCCGTCTTATTAGTCATAATTAGTTACTTTAAAAAACAAACCTAATTTATACAACTGATTAATACGTTTTATTAATAATAAAAACAGTCTCTGCTAAAAATAAACTTGGTTAGCTTGAATAATATTTAAGTTTTTTCAATCGGTACTTTGTATGTAAACAACTCAACAAAAGAATTGTTTGTCTAATATCATTAATCAAAACAACTTTTGTTGATTTATGGTATAAAAATATTAAGTTTAAAGCAATTACACAAACGAAAAACAACAATTTTTTATTTATTATTGAAACGCAACAAAATATTGCTGTTCCTCAAAAAAAACGATAAGCTTAGTTAAAGTAACCTAGTGTATGGAGAGTATAAAATAGAGCTGAGCAGTGGAGAGACTGGCCAATCTTATTATCCCACAACATCTTTTTAACCTCATCGACTGAAAGTTCCACCACTTCAATATCTTCGGAACTGTCCAGTTGTTGCTCTTGCACCTTCTTACCTCCTTGGAGAAGGTAAGTATAAGTTAAGTTGCCGCTTGTTGCCGGGTTGGCATACAGCTTACAGATATACGTAATAGTATCGAAGGCGTAGCCTGTTTCTTCTAACAACTCTCTTCTGGCCGCCTCTTGTGGATTTTCACCTTCCTCTACGACTCCTGCCGGAAGTTCCAGCATGATTTGCTGAGCGCCATGACGGTATTGCCTCACCATTAAGATTTTTCCATCCTCCGTGAAAGCAACCATATTGACCCAGGAAGGATACTCCAGAACATAATATTCTTCTTTCACGTATCCGTTGGGCAACTGTACTTTATCTACCCGTAAAGTTGCCCAAGGCCGTTGAATAATATATTTAGAATCGAGTATTTTCCACTTCTGCATGCTTATTCTTTCACGATATCAGCCATTATGTTTTCCACCTTTTGTTCCAATTTGGCTGCTACTGACTCATACTGTGATTTATCAAGTAGGCTTTCTTTTACTGAACAATAGAACTTGATCTTTGGTTCTGTTCCCGATGGCCTGGCAGAGATCACATCTCCATCTATCGTAATAAACTGAAGCACGTCGGATTTTGGAAGATCTATCTTTGTGATTTCATTGGAGTTGAGGTTCGTTGCTTCCAAAGCCAGATAGTCCCTAATTTCTGCTACTTTCACCCCACCCAAGATTTCAGGCTTATTTTCACGCAGATTTTTCATCATCTGCTTGATCTCATCGGCCCCTGCTTTCCCTTTTTTGGTAAGTGAAATTAATTTCTCTTTATAAAACCCATATTGAACGTATAAGTCTAGAAGCACTTCAAAAAGCGTTTTTCCTTGATTTTTGAAGTAGGCCGTCATCTCTGCAATAAAAGCACAGGCATTGACCGCATCTTTATCTCTTACAAGGTCTCCCACCAAAAATCCATAACTTTCTTCTCCCCCTACGAGATAGTTTTCCTGTCCCAGCTTTTGGGTCATCACCTCCCCGATATATTTAAAACCTGTCAGGGTTTCGTACGACTTCACGTTGAAGCTTTCGCTGATATCCGTAATAAGGTTTGTAGTAACTATGGTTTTAACGATATAATCGTTTTCCTTCAATAAACCCTTATCCTTATACGAAGAAAGAACGTAGTACGTCAACAAGCTACCGATCTGGTTGCCGTTGAGCAGCTGGTATTCTCCATTGCTATTGCGTACCGCCACGCCAACGCGGTCGGCGTCAGGGTCTGTAGTCATGATAATATCTGCTCCTACTTCCTGACCTTTTTTCTTAGCAATAGACATAGCTTCTTCCTCTTCCGGGTTCGGATACACTACTGTAGGGAAATTGCCATCGGGAGTTGCCTGCTCTTCCACCACCGTAACGTTGGTGAAGCCCCATGTTTTCAACATTTTAGGTACAACAGTGATTCCTGTCCCGTGAATCGGCGAATAAACGATTTTCAAGTCTTTCTGCGCGGCTACCGCCTCAGGATGTATACTCAGACGCTTGTTGGCTTCCACATATATATCATCGAAAGACTCATCTATCAACGTTATGTTCTCCGGAACTCTTTCAAATTTTATTTCCGCAACGGATTGGATGGCATTGACTTCAGCAATGACATTTTTGTCGTGTGGAGGTACCAGCTGTCCGCCATCATTCCAATAAGCCTTATAGCCGTTATATTCCTTCGGATTGTGTGAAGCTGTCAACATCACGCCGGCATGGCAACTGTAATGTCTTACGGCAAAAGAAAGCATAGGCGTAGGACGCAGCTGCTCAAATAAAAAGACATGGATACCATTAGCCGAAAAGACATCGGCAACCAGATGGCCGAAACCTTGCGAATTGTTGCGGCTGTCGTACGATACCGCAACCTTGATCTGTTCGTTCGGAAATTGCTTTTTAAGATAATTGGAAAGTCCTTGTGTGGCTTTTCCAATAGTATATTTATTCATGCGGTTGGAGCCTACTCCCATTATTCCTCGCAGTCCTCCCGTTCCAAATTCAAGCTCTTTATAGAAAGCGTCTAACAGTTCTGATTCCTGGTTGTCGTCAATCAGCTTTTGAACTTGTGCGACTGTTTCTTCATCATATTCATTAGTCAACCAACTATCAATACGAGATTGGGTCTCTTTATCCAATATACTCATGACCTTATTTTTCTTTTTCGATACAAACTAAACAATAAAAATAGATTTCTCCGATTTATAGAACGAAAATTTTATGCATCGCACCCTGCATAGGCTCGATCCAATGTTGTGACGTACCATTTACCTTGGTATTTTCTCACATGAAAGATTAGCGGCTCTGTGGTTGTCAATATCACACGATAGCTTTCTTGCTCTCCTTTTTCCAATATCACAAGGTCTTCCTCCGAAAATTTATCTTCATCAAATTCATCTTCAAAAGCCGCAATATTGGATAGCTGGTTAGGATGTGATGTGGTATCGCAGAAAAAGCCTGTCTTATCCCATTTTTCTGTTCCACAGTCGAAAGTAGGAAGCTTCTCATAGGTCAACACATAATCATAAGTTATGTCTGGATAATCAAACACTTCGGGCACAGGCCTCGAAAAATCAAGGCTATCAAGGCGAACGAAAGTGTCGGCAGCTCCTGGTCTGTAGATGATATAAATACCTAGGTCAGGATGTATCAACGCATTAGCTTTTGCATTGTCCTTGCTAGCATAAGCTCTTACAAAACGGGTAATGACATCCGAAAGCTCATTTTGCTCTTCTACCGTTTGAGGTGACACCACAGTCACAGAATCCTTTTTCTCCTCCTGACTTTTATTTCCTTTCTGGTTACACGCACCAAGTACAAAACTTAATATAGAAAGTCCTACTATCCAGTTTTTTATCATTTTATCTATTGTTTTGACGTATTGTACGTTCTATCTGATCCCACATTTCGGCGGTAATAGCCTCCATACCGTTCATCTGACCGGCACCTTGCAACCATTCTCCTCCGTCGATGGTAATGATTTCCCCATTGATATATGTTGCAAAATCCGACACCAAAAATGCGGCCAAATTTGCTAATTCCTGATGTTCTCCCACACGTTTTAAAGGAACTCTATTTTTAAAATCAAACTTTTCGGCTAGATCTCCCGGCAGCAGTCTGTCCCATGCCCCCTTTGTCGGGAAAGGTCCCGGCGCGATAGCGTTGCTGCGAATGCCATACTTCCCCCATTCGGCGGCCAGTGAGCGCGTCAGGGTCAAAACTCCCCCCTTTGCTACTGCAGACGGTACGACATACCCTGAACCCGTGAAAGCATAAGTCGTTATGATATTCAAAATGTTGGCCGGCAGCTTTTTTTCGATCCATTTTTTGCCGAACGTCAAAGAACAGTTGACCGTCCCCTTCAGCACAATGTCAATGATCGTAGAAAAAGCATTGGCCGACAGCCGCTCTGTCGGAGAAATGAAATTTCCGGCGGCATTGTTGACCAATACATCCACAGCACCAAAATTATCTACACTTTCGGCATACAGCCGTTCCACCTCTTCAATGTTCCGAACATCACAGCTTACGGCCAATACCGAATTATGGGTCTTCTCCTCGATTTCTTTGGCCGTGTTTTTCAGAACCTCCAGTTTCCTGCTTGTAATGACAATGTTTGCTCCTAACTCCGAAAAGTAAGTCGCCATAGCCTTGCCCAAGCCTGTTCCTCCTCCCGTCACCACGACGGTTTTTCCCTTAAGGGCATTTTCCTTTAACGCTCCCTGTACCATGTTAATTCTTTTTATGGGTAAGATTATCGATTATTGTCTTCATGATGGATCGCGTAGTTGGACGCCACCATTGTTCCAATACTTGATTGACCACTTCCGTCTGGTCCTTAGAAAACTCTTCGATAAGCTGACTTCTGAGGTTCAGCTTTGAAGACCTCCAAGACTGCTGTTCATATTGTGTCAATGATTTGATTTTCTTTGCGGCAGCATTCTGTATACGGTTGAACGCCACCACTTCATCCACCAATCCTATTTCCAGAGCCTCCAAAGGCTTGAACAGCTTACCTTCCAACAGATTTTGATAAGCTTTTCCTTCCCCTATCCAAAAGCTGTATAGACGGAAAATGCTGTAAGGAACAACAATCCCTACCGGTATTTCGTTGAGACCGATGATAAAATCGCCGTCCGCCATAATGCGATAGTCCGAACATAAGGCCAATACACAGCCACCAGCAGGACTATGACCTGTAATCGCCGACACCACGGGCTTAGGAAATGCCACCAACTGAGCCACCAAAGCGATAAACGCATTCCAAAAATCCCTCATTTGCGCTTCGTCATATTGATAAAGTGTAATCAAATCCAGACCTGAGGTAAAAAAATTCTCTTTTCCACTGAGAATCAATCCCTCCACGGAAGTGTCTCGAGCAGCCTCCTCCAAGGCTTGTGCTATTTCTTGAATCATCTCCAGGTGCATGGCATTAGACTTGCCTCGGTCCAGCATAAGATGATAAATATGATCGTCGATTTTGGTTCTGATAAAGTCCATAAGTTTATAATTTTTATACAAAATACATAAATTTTAGCAATTAGTCCCGCTCTTCATTCCCTATACAAAACATATCGTTTTACAAAAAATGAAAAATTAAACTAATAATTTTTGAATTTTATTTACCTAATTTCCAATTTTTTATATTTTAGCTAGCCAAACCAAAAAATGTCAGCGAAAAAAATAAATGAGGCCCAACTGATTCCTCTTTTGAAAAAAGGGGATGGCAGTGCTTTTGCCCTCATTTATGAATATTACGCCCCTGTGTTATGGAGCTTTCTCGAAAAGTTTAACCTCCCTCATGTCGACATTGAAGACAGCATTCAAACCACCTTTATCAAGCTATGGGAGAACAAAGAGAAAATCGAAGAAGGAAAACCGTTAAAAAACTTCCTCATGACGCTGGCTAAAAATGACATCTACAACAGGGTGAAACGTAATATCATCGCACAGAAGTACCTCAACAACCTTATTCCGGAAGAAGAAACGGAAATGGACAATTCCAAGGAATTGCAAATGATACTACTTAGAATTCTGGAAAGCCTTCCCGAAAAAAGGGCTACCGTTTTCCGGATGAGCCGTCTGGAAGGTCTTAAAAACGATGAAATAGCCAAAGAGCTGGGCATTTCCAAAAGTACCGTAGAAAATCATATCAACAACTCCTCTTCCCTCATTAAAAAGATTTTAAAAAACTTGGGATTCAACTTGTTGTGTCTTTTTTCATTTTTTTCTTAGGTGCAAATCCACTTTCGATTGTATAGTGTATAGATAGCAAAGAAAGAAAACGTGGAAAAACAACTGTTGGATAGATATTTTTCCAATCAATGTACGGAAAAAGAGAAGGAGCTTGTAGAAAATTGGATTTTAAACAAAGATAACCAAGCCCCATTTGAGCAGTATATCCAAGACCGCTGGGACACTTTCGATATAGCAGAAACTGTTACTTCCACGCCGGTGTTTTCGCTCAGAAAAACCTTACTTAAAGTCGCTGCCGTAGTTGCAGTTTTAGGTTTTACAGGTTTACTTTCCTATAAAACACTGAATAACAACCATATTGATTCAAAACATTTACATGTAATAAACACATCTACCAAACCATTAACCCCGGAAACGGGACCTAGTACTTCTCCTCAAAAGGGAGAAGTACTTTTTTTGCCAAAAGAAGAAAAGAAAGTCATTGCCAAAACAAAAACTATCAGTAAACCTAACCTTCAAAACCAAGACCATAAACCTTCAAAAGATGATAGTGTAAAGGTAGCTTCGCTAAAGGCAACAAAAATCCAGTATATAAAAATAAACGAAAAGCTACTAAGCGAATTGAGTTCACAGATAGACTCGAATAAGCTTGTACTAACCATGAATATGAACGAGGAGCGGTTTAAAGAAATTTCTACCCTTCTAAAAGACAAATATCACATTGTCCTAGTGCCTGTATCCGAAGGAGGAGAGAAAAATCTGTATGCCGCAAGATTTGAAAAAACCGATATCGCAGATTTATTGAAAACCATGCAAACAAAAATGGCTTTTACTTATGATTTGAAAGACTCTGTCTTGTTTATTAACCTATAATCTGTCATCAATCTACAAAGATTGTCCTCATATAATCACCTAAACAAAAACCTAAACAGTATTACGAATGAACAAACTATTCAAATCGAGAATTGGAGGAAGTGTTTTAGCCGTAACATTGCTATCCTCTTCCCTTTTGGTTCCCGAACGTCTTTACAGTCAGGTTCCTATGACGCAGGTAAAGGCAATGACAAAAATTATAGGAATTGTCCTGGACGAAAACAAGGTTCCTATTCCTAATGTGTCGGTAACTGTAAAGGGCGATGCAAAAACAGCTACTATCTCTAATGACAAAGGAGAATTTATTATCTCTCCTACGCAAGACAATGTAACTTTAGTGTTCAAAAGTGTGGGCTACGCCACCAAAGAAGTGGTGGTAAACGAAAAGACAAAGCTGCCTTTGGTAGTAATCCTACTATCTGCAAATGAAAAAATCGACGAAGTGGTGGTTACTGGTTATAGCAGACGTTCGAAAGAAAGCTTCACGGGCAGCGCCTCGACTTTTTCTAAAGAAGACCTATTACGTGTAGGAAACAAAAACGTGCTGCAAAGTCTCCAAAATCTAGACCCTTCTTTTGTGTTGTCCGAAAACCTATCCTTAGGATCAAACCCTAATGCTTTGCCGGAAATACAGCTTCGCGGACAAACGGGTCTTGACGACATCCGCGGGGAATATTCGGGCAACCCCAACGAACCTTTGTTTATCCTTGACGGTTTCGAAGCGAATCTGCAGAAAATCTTCGACCTCGACATGAACCGCGTGGCATCTATCACCATCTTGCGCGATGCTGCCGCAAAAGCTATCTACGGTTCGAAAGCCGCCAACGGCGTCGTGATCATTGAGACTATAGTCCCTGCAGAAGGAGCTATGCGTGTCTCCTACAACGCCAATTTCAACATCGAAGCGCCGGATTTGACCTCTTACCATCTAGCTAATGCCAGAGAAAAGTTGCAGGTGGAGCTCAATGCCGGTCGCTACACCTCATCCCAGCCGGTTTATCAACAGCATCTGAGAGAACAATACAATGCCATCCTTGCTGACATAGAATCCGGAGTAGACACCTATTGGCTTTCGCAGCCACTGCGTGTAGGCTTGGGCAACAAACATACCTTAATGCTGGAAGGCGGTTCTCCTTCCTTACGCTATGTGGTAGACTTCTCCTATAACAATAATATCGGCGTGATGAAAGGATCCAACCGTCAAAATACTGGAGGCTCAGTCAACTTATCATATCGCAGTGGAAAATTCAACTTCCGTAATATTTTAAGTGTCAATTTCAACAAATCAAACAACTCACCGTATGGTTCCTTCTCGGAATACACCTCTCTCAACCCATATTTCTCTCCATATGATGAATATGGAAATATGAAAAAAATCCTAGGAAACTATACGGCCACACCTAGCAGCTCGCCTTTCTATTATTATAATCCGCTGTATAATGCAACTCTCAACACCAAAAACTTCTCTAAATACAACGAAATCACGGAGAACTTCTATGCGGAATGGCAGGCTACTTCGGCGTTGAGGCTTACTGCACGTGTGGGCTTTACCTATAATGGCAACAACGCTGAAATTTTCCTTCCTGGCGACCACACACAGTTCGCCACTTGGACAGGAGAAAACTATTTCAAACGTGGCTCCTACTATATGAGCGATGGCGAAAGTTCCTCGCTAAGTACAGACGTCATCGCCAACTACACCAAGATGTTTGGCAAGCACCAACTCTTACTTAATGCCGGATGGAACCTCGCTTCCTTCGACTCACAAACTCACGGCATGACAGCATGGGGATTCCTCAACAACCGCGTAGATTTTATCACCTTTGCCAAACAATACGAAGAAAATGGTGTTCCTTCCGGCTCAGAAAGCATTCGCCACGAAGTGGGTATAGTATCTTTTGCTAACTACTCGTACGACAACCGCTACTTGGCAGACCTCAGCTACAGGACCAATGCCTCTTCTGTCTTCGGAGCCAACAACCGATGGGGTAACTTCTGGTCTTTCGGCTTGGGCTGGAACATCCACAACGAAAGTTTCTTGAAAAACAACAGAACCATCAATCAATGGAAATTGCGTGCTTCTTTGGGTTCCACAGGTAGCCAGAACTTCAGCCCTTACCAAGCTATGGCAACCTACTCTTTCTTTACACAAAGTACATATGACAACATCGCAGGTGCGTTCCTGAAAGCTTTAGCCAACAACGACCTTAAATGGCAGGAAAAATTCGATTATAATGTGGGTACGGATTTCCGCCTGTTCAACCGTATCAACGGTCGCTTCGACTACTATATTAGCAACACGAACAATCTGTTGATAGACTTTTCTTTACCTCCTTCTACCGGTTTTGCTTCCTATAAAGAAAACCTTGGCAAGGTGCAAAACCGCGGCTTCGAAGGATCTCTTAACTATGTAGTCTACAACAAGCCTCAAGCACAGTCTTATTTTGCTCTCTTCGGAAATTTTGCCACCAACAAAAACAAGCTTTTGACAATTTCTGATGCGTTGAAACAAATCAACAAAGAGCAAGACGAACTGGGACAATCTGAAACACTGTATTTACCGAAAATACGGTATGAAGAAGGCAAGTCGGTAAACGCTATATGGGCAGTACCTTCCTTAGGTATAGATCCTATCACTGGTAGAGAAGTGTTCCTGAAGAAAGATGGATCACAAACATACGTTTGGAGCGCTGACGACCAAATCGCCGTAGGAGTTACCGATCCTAAGCTACGCGGAAACTTCGGATTTAACATGGAATACAAAGGCTGGGGGTTGAGCACATCCTTCCGTTATACTTTAGGAGAAGATTATTACAATTCTACGCTGATTAACCGCGTGGAAAATGTAAATGTAGCATATAATGTGGATACCCGCGTGTTGAACCACACCTGGCTGAATCCCGGAGATCAGGCCGTTTTCAAAAGGATTACTGCCTCTCCGACAAAGACAAATCCTACCTCTCGCTTCTTACAGAAAAAGTCGGATTTGACCTTGTCCTCTATCAATGCCTATTATGATTTCAAATGGAAAAAACTAGCCAAATATCATCTTAAGAACCTGAAAGTAGGTTTCTACATGTCTGGAGCTTTCGTCCTATCGACTGTAAAGACCGAACGCGGAACAGATTATCCATTTGCAAGAACGTTTTCTTTCACCCTTCAAACCACCTTCTAATCATGATAAAGCATAAATTTCTATATATACTATTAGCAGCAGGCCTTCTACTCAACACCAGTTGTGAGAAATGGCTGGACGTGCAGCCTAAATCGCAGGTAAAGGTGGATGAGCTCTTCGAAACGGAAGCCGGTTTCAAAGAAGCGCTAGCCGGAGTCTATACTATCCTTACTGACAAAGCTCTCTATGGAAGAGAACTTACCTACGGTATGATGGGGGTCTTGTCCCACGAATGGACAAGCTACTCCACTACTTACAAAGATGATGGCGAATATAATTATCAATCATCTTTAACTAAGGCTCGCGTGGACGCTATATGGAACAATATGTACAAAGCTATCTCCAATGCCAACATGATTTTGGAGAATATTGATTCCAAAAATGTATTCACCGGAGACAACAAAGCTATCATCAAAGGAGAAGCTTTGGCTTTGCGTGCTTTTGCGCATTTTGACTTGCTGCGCTGTTTCGGAGTTAACTATATTACAAACCCTAACCAAAAAGCTATTCCTTACGTCGAGCAATACACCTCCAAACAGACCAAGCAATATACAGTAGATGAAGTTTTGGGCAAGATTATTACGGATCTCCAACAAGCGGAAGAGCTGCTCAAAGTTGACCCTATCTTTACAGGCAGAACAGTAACCGAAGTTGAAGACCGCGGCTATTTGATAAACAGACAACTGCACTTGAATTATTATGCCGTCAAAGCGCTGATGGCTAGAGTATATCTATACAAAGGAGATTACCAAAATGCCAAAGCGGCAGCCCTAAGTGTAGTTAACAGCAACAAATTTACTTTCTCCACACAAAAGAACATTGCTGATAAGGTAGATTTATCGGGAGCTCCTGAGCACATTTTCGCCCTTCAGATTAACACTCTGCATCAGGATGCCATTACTCACCTTACACAGAGTGGCTCCGGCCCTATCTTTTCTTTAGGCGCATCAACCGCAGAAGCTTATTTCGGAGCGCAGTTTACCAACGACTACAGATATATGTATCTACTGGCTGACGGCACACAGGCCAACGCCACACAAAAGTACACGCTGAAGTTCTCGGAGCCTGCGACGAACAACTCTATCAGCTATCCCGAATATTACCGTCAAAAGATGCCTATCATAAAACTGGCAGAGATGTACTTCATACTCGCCGAATGTGCCGAACACGAAAACACGGATCCATTGCAATATATGAATAAAGAGCTTACAGCTCGCGGCCTCACGGGATTAACGAGCTATGCCGATTTCCGATCGCTGATGACCAACGAATTCCGAAAAGAATTCTTGGCTGAAGGACAGCTGTTTTACTACTTCAAACGCACCAACCAAGAACATATTCCAAACTATTCGGAAAATATGGTTGCCACAAAAAACTATACTTTCCCTATACCGGACTCGGAATACGAATTTGCTGATCGTGAACCTAACAAATAAGAAAATATGAGATCGATATACATATATTTAGTCGCAATAATAGCTTTATCCGGCTGTAAAAAGAATGAGGATTTTCTTTTTGATCCGAACGTTAAAGAAATAAATCTATGGTTTGGCAATGCCAATGCGCCTTCCGATAGTACGTCGTACAACTTCGCTTATATTCTCAGCGGAAAAGACTCGGTAATGTTCAACTACAGACTGATGGGCTATCCGCTGGATAAAGACCTAGACTTTGAGCTGGAAGCTGTGGACGGCGACACCGACAAAGTACAATACGAATTTGGGAAATACACCATCAAAGCAGGGCAATACCAAGGTTCTTTCCCTATCTACTTTTTCAAGCCGGAAGGTTTTAGCGAGTTTACCGAAACACCGGGAAGGATAAGATTCCGCCTGAAAGAATCCAATGAGCTCAAAGCTGGGGTAAAAGAACTTAGCACCCTCAACATTAAGCTTCAAAACGGCTTAGTGATGCCAGAACATTGGAACACGCAAGTTCTTTATTACCTGCGCCTCAGCACCTATTTCGGTACATACAGCACCGTAAAACACACCTTGCTGATCCAAGTTAGCGGCAAGACCGTATTCCGAATCTATCAAAACCGTGCTGCTACCATCGACGATACGGAAGCGATGAGTATTGCCGAAGCTACAAACTATGCTAACATGTGTAAAAAGATCCTTCTGGAATATAAAGAACAGAACGGACATCCGCTTTTAGATGAAAATGGCATTGAAGTAACATTCCCATAACCTTCAAATTTTGAACGAATGAAAAGATTAACTCTCTATATAGCCTTGATATGGGTAAGCTTTGTCGCCCTTCAATCTTGTTATAAAGACAAAGGAAATTATACCTATACGGAATTGGATAAGGTACTGATAGATACCTCTAATCTGGGGATACAGGCGACCTATTCCTTAGATCGCTATGATACACTCACTATAGCACCCAAACTTTTTATTAATAACCAAGAAATCACGGATTTCGAAAGCATAAAAAGTCAATACTCTTTTACTTGGAGTATTTATCAGGCTGTAACGGGCGGAACCGTATATAGCAGGGATACGCTGTCGCACAACTTTATCCTTCGTGCTCCTATAAGCAAACCCGCAGGAACATGGAATCTCGTCCTAAGTGTTAAGAACAACCAAACACTGGTAGAAGCCTACCAAAAGTTTAGCGTAGAAGTCAATGAAGCTATATCTGATGGCTGGGCCGTATTGTATGAAAAAGAAGGACGTACGGACGTAGGACTTATCATAGATGAGAGAAGCAAACTAGGAGCAACAAAGACGAACATCTTCACGGATCTTATTAAATCTTCTAATGGGGAATCCCTAGAAGGTAAGCCTATAAGCTTCTTGCATTCAGCAACACCACTCAACAGTAGAGAGGTACTGGTCGCTTCACAAAAAGACCTTCAAGCTTATAACCATACCGACTTTGCTTCCCTCTTTCAGTTTCACAACTTGTTCTATAGCGTTCCGTCGATCAGAAATATCCAAGCTCTAAGCACCAACAACAACCGCAAAGAACTCATCATCAACAACAACGAAGTACATGTAGCTAACTTCACCTTGGGTAATGCTTTGGACCGTACGGTATACTTTGGTCCTTCATTGCTGGGAAATAACGGAGAATTGGCGTCCTGGCTTCCTACCTTCATCGCGCAAAGTTATGACGCAGTAGTATACGATGCCTCCAATAAAAAGTTCTTATACTCCGTAAGCAATTCAATGCGTCTAACAGAACTGCCGGAACAACTTCCTACGGCAGAATGGGATCCGAACAACGTGGGACTAGATTTAGTTGCCAGCGACTACGGTTTTCCAAACACCCCTCTGGCAAACGAGTACCTCATCATGAAAAATGCTTCCGAAACTTATCTGTTGACAGCAAATTTTGCTTCTCCGGTAGCCAATGCCATAGCCCAGAAAAAATACAATATGTCGACTTTACCGCAAGTAAGCAACATCTCAGCAATGGCAGCTTCCTCAACAGGTGCTTATATCCTTTACGGCGCAGAAAACAATCTCTATACTTTTAGATACCAAATCAACGAAGTAGAAAATGTATGGACGGCACCAGCAGGAGAAAAAATCACCTGTGTAAAATTTTTGAAGTTCTACCACACAGCCGTAGGTGCCGTAAAACTTACTCCTCTAGGTGTAAATGAATACATTTACGTAGCAACATACAATGAGTCGACAAAAGAAGGAAAAGTCTATAATCTAAAGATTAACATCACAAACGGGGTGGTAGACAAAACTTCACAAAAACAATATACCGGTTTCGGTAGAATTACTGATATGGGATACAAATGGAATTTATAATATTAAAATAACTACAGATCATCATGAAAAAAATAAAATTATTTGCCACTTTATTAAGTTTTCTTCCGTTGATGGGATTAGCGCAGGGAAAGAAGGTGTCTATTCAGGGAGAATTCAAAAATATTCAAGGAGATTACGATAAGCTCTACCTTTTCTATAAGTTTGATGGAAAGCAATTTATCGATAGTGCCAAATTAGAGAAAGGTAAATATCGCTTTGAATTTAATTTGGAAGAACCTAATGTGCTAGCACGTATCATCGTATTCAAAAGTGTGCCGGGAAGACCGGGTGCCGGTATCAGCAATCCCTCGAATACGGCAGCCGTATATATAGAACCAGGAAAAATTAAGTTGGTGAGTGATGGCACTTTCTCCAACATGAAGGTCGAAGGATCTAAAAGCCATTTTGAATACGAGAAATTAAATGCGTTGACAGCACCATACAACGAGCAGATGATGTCCTTATACCGCAAGGTACAAGACAAAAGCATTTCTGCCGAAGAGAAAAAACAGATTCACGAACAGGTGCTCAACACGCAGAAAGAGCAGAAAAATGTGTTCTTGAAATATATCGATGAAAATCCCGATTCACCGATGTTGTTTTATGCTTTGCAGCGCTACGCCGGAAACTCCAAAGAAGACATGATCAAAGTTTTGGAGCTATATAAGAAACTTCCTGCGGAACAACAAAATTCATCGGAAGGGATGGCTTTCTACAAACGTATTCAAGGACAGCTGGCCATCAGTATAGGCAGCATAGCTCCCGACTTTGCACAACATACTCCTGACGGCAAGCTGGTGGCGCTTTCTTCTACACGTGGCAAATACGTACTGCTAGACTTCTGGGCTAGCTGGTGCGGCCCTTGTCGTAAAGAAAATCCTCATGTGGTAAGCGCTTACAACAAATTCAAAGACAAAGGATTTACCGTATTCGGTGTGTCGTTAGATCGTGAATCACAAAGACAAGCTTGGATAAAAGCCATCAAAGATGATGGTTTAGACCAATGGACCAATGTATCCGACTTGAAATTCTGGAACAACGAAGCCGCGCTTCTATATGGGGTGACCGCCATCCCTCAGAATTTCCTCATAGACCCTTCGGGTAAAATTATAGCCAAAAACTTACGCGGCGAAGAGCTGCACAAAAAACTGGAAGAACTGCTCAAGTAAGTTTTCATATTCCAGATTATTTTTTAGCCTTAGCATTTTCGTGCTAAGGCTTTTCTTTTTTCTAAGAAGTATACTTTTTTCTTAATCTATATTAATAATTAACGAACTTCAGGGCTTTAACTTTGTTACAGAAAGGAAAACAAGATTATGTTTGAATTAGGAATAAGCATGTTTGGAGATTTGAGGGTTGATCCTACAACCGGAAAAATCCAATCTGCTCAACAAAGATTACAGGAAATCATTGAAGAAATCAAACTCATGGATGAAGTGGGTTTGGACTTTTTCGGCATAGGAGAGCATCATCGCGCAGATTATGCCGTAGCCTCTCCTGAGATAGTGTTGGCAGCAGCAGCCACCGTAACAAAAAACATAAAACTGGGATCGGCCGTATCGGTAATAAGCTCTGCAGATCCTGTAAAGCTGTATAAAGACTTCGCTACGGTAGATTTGATATCTGGTGGTCGTACCGAAATTATGGCCGGTAGAGGTTCCTTTATAGAATCTTTTCCTGTTTTTGGATACGATTTAAAAGACTATTCAGAACTTTTTGAGGAGAAACTGGACTTGTTACTGAAGCTGCGTAGCAATCCCGTAATCAACTGGACCGGAAAGTTCAGAAAGTCGCTGATAAATCAGGAAATATTTCCTCGAGCTACTGAAAACGGCCTACCAATATGGATAGCCGTGGGGGGAACCACCTCTTCGGTAATACGTGCCGGCAGATTAGGTCTTCCCGTGATGTTTGCCATCATCGGTGGAGCATGGGAACAGTTCAAACCTCTTTTCGAAGTGTACCGCCAAGCGTATGAAGATTACGGACATGATATAAGCAAATTTCAGGTAGGTGTTCATATGCATTCCTTCTTCGGTGATGACAGCCAAAGCATAGCCGATAGTTATTATCCTATTTATGCTGCACAGATGAACAGAATAGGTGCTTCCCGAGGCTGGCCTCCTTATCAACATACGCAATACGACTTTGGGCGCTCTTCCTTAGGACACCTAATCGTGGGCGCCCCTGAAGAAATGGTAGATAAAATCCTGAAAATCAAAGAAACTTTCGGTCTGACACGTTTTGCCGCCCATATGGATGTAGGAAGTCCTGCCCATAAGGATATGATGAAATCCATAGAAATATATGGAACAAAAATAGCTCCTAAAATAAGAGAAGCATTGAATAATGCTTAATCAGCCCTAAAATAAAGGACTTTGCAAAAGCAAAGTCCTTTATTTTAATTATTACCAAGATTTGAAAGGTTTAAATTGTTGGCTATACCCATCAATTCTTCATAGGTAAAACCATCACCTTCCAATTTGATGATAAATCGGTCTTTAAAAAGCCATTCTATTTCGGATTCTACGTTATTATCATCTTTCTTTTGCTTGATTACAGCTCTTCCGTCCTTGAAGTCCACTACTTTTTCAAAGCCCGTGTCGGTTTCCTTTTCACGATCCATTTTCAAAGCCATAAACACCATAGAAAACATAGCGCTTGCCGTCTCTCCTGCGCCATCTAATATTTCTAACTTCAGCTTCTTCCTTTCATCGACATCTTCATATTTGGCTTTGGCCGATTTAATATTCAAAACCGAAGCATCTCCGACAGCAAATTCCTTCCTTTTCAATCCTCCTAAACTTTCCGGCAGTACCGCTTTCAACACTTCATTGGATACCGGAGTTTGGGATTTCAGCTCCTCAATCACCTTCTCCATATCCTTTACTTTGTCTTCCAAGGAAGATAAATTTTTTACTCCTGCTGTTTCGGATACTTTATCTATAATACTAGGTTCCGAATCCTCAGCTTTGGTCTCCTTACTTCCTCCCGAACAGGAAAGAAGGCTTCCCATAGTAAGCCCGAGAATAATAAGTATACTTGTTCTTTTCATAATCCTTATAAGGTTAGGTGTTTTTCAATGCCTTATATTAAAAATAATATAATTTTTTCATATTCAGATGCTTGTCCGTTATGATTATTAACGTTTTGTTCTTAATTTTGATTAGGACATATGATAAAAGAAACTACTTGTGGCATAACCGTTTGGGTAGAATGTGAATATCAAGCCGAATATTCCAATCCTGCTAATATGCATTATATGTTTGCTTATCGTATTACGATAAAAAACGATTCGGATTATACCATACAACTTTTAAGCAGACATTGGGATATTTTCGATTCCTTGGGAGAATACAAATGTGTAGAAGGTGAAGGCGTTGTAGGTCAACAACCTATCCTCGCCCCTGGAGAATCGCATCAGTATGTTTCGGGATGCAACCTTAAGACAGAAATGGGCTACATGCAAGGCTATTATACTATGGTTCGACAGCTTGACGGGCAAGAATTCAGGGTGAAAATTCCTCGTTTCAACCTAATAGCCAAATTTAAGCTAAACTAATTTACATCTTCCTGTAAAGTATTTAGTTTTTCCACAATCTAAAAATATTATTTACGTATTTTTGTATTTGGATAGCTATGTCAGATACAAAATATACGGCTTTAATTCTAGGAGCAACAGGTCTTGTCGGCAGTAATGTTTTGGATTTATTATTGAAAGATAATAAATACGGGCGCATATATACTGTATCCAGACGAAAGATAGCTATAGAACACGACAAGCTTATACAGATTATTTCTGAGATAGACGACATTGAAAAACATATAAAAAATATTAACATCACCCATATCTTCAGCTGTGTTGGAAGTACGGCAGCAAAAACGCCAAATCAGACGGACTATTACAAAATTGACTTGGAATATCCTTTGAAGGTAGCTACAACATTGAAAGATACGTGTAAGGTTTTTAGTCTAGTCAGCAGTATTGGAGCAAATCCTTCTTCCAAAAACTTTTATTTAAAACTTAAAGGAGAAGTAGAAGAAGCTATTCAATCTGTAGGAATAGAAACCGTTCATATCTTCCGTCCTTCACTCCTATTGGGAGATAGAAAAGAATTTAGATTAGCTGAAAAAATAGCCCAGATCTTATCTCCGATAATAAATTTATTGTTATTCGGTAAATACAAAGATTATAGAAGCATACGTGCACGTGATGTAGCTTCAGCAATGGTAAATATGGCCGCAGGCGATAAGAAAGGGATACACATTTACCAAACATCACACATAAAAGAAGTAGCGTGAGTATAATTAGTACAGAACAATTAGGTCATTCTTTCAATGACCGCTGGTTATTTAAAGACCTACATTTCGGCCTTCAAAAAGGCGACAGGGTTGCTCTTGTCGGTATCAACGGAACCGGAAAGTCTACTCTACTCAAATTATTGGCTGAAGAATTTCCTCCACAAGAAGGTAGGGTAGTAAAAGAAAGAGGGATACGTACAGGCTATTTACCTCAAGAGCCAGACTTCACAGGGATAAGTACCATCAATGATTTTATCTACTCCAGCGAAAATGAGCAACAACAGCTTATAAAAGAGTACGAACAATTACTGGAATCCAAAAATATTGACACAAAAAAGCTGGAACAACTTACCGATAAAATAACAGCTTTAGACGCTTGGGAATATGAACAAAATATAAAAACTATCCTAAGCCGTCTTCAGATTACAAATTTTGATCAACAGATAAGCACGCTTTCGGGTGGTCAAAAGAAAAGGTTAGCGCTAGCGAAGCTGCTTATTGACGAACCGGACGTTTATATTCTCGATGAGCCTACCAACCATCTCGATATAGAAACTATTGAATGGTTAGAAAAGCTGTTGACTACAGGTAGCAAGACCGTCCTACTCGTTTCTCACGACCGCTATTTCTTGGACAACATATGCACGCAAATCCGGGAGCTAGACAAAGGCAAGCTTTATACCTATAATGGTAACTATGCCTATTTTCTGGAGAAAAAAGCCGAGCGTGAGTATAATGACATTCTTGCTGCAGAGAAAGCACGCAACCTCTTACGAAAAGAATTGGAATGGATGCGTCGTCAACCTCAGGCGCGCGGCACAAAGGCTAAAGCCAGAATAGATGCCTTTTACGATCTGGAAGAAAAGTCTAAAGGTCCCCGAGCGCAAGACAAGGTTCAGCTGAGTGTAAAAGTATCACGCCAGGGATCAAAAATTCTTGAAGTACACAATATAACTAAAAGATTTAACGAAAAAACGGTTATAGAAAACTTTTCCTATGTTTTCAAAAAAGGTGATCGCATAGGATTATCGGGAAGAAATGGTTCTGGAAAAAGTACTTTTCTAAACCTCATAACAAACACCCTTCCTCCTGATGAAGGGTATGTCGTAATTGGCGAAACCACAAAATTCGGGTATTATAAACAAGGAGGACTAGACTTCAAAGAAGATGAAAAGGTGATCGATATTGTAAAATCCGTAGCCGACTATATCCAGATGGCAAACGGAGACATTATTACAGCATCACAGCTCCTCACCTTATTTCTCTTTCCTCCCGAAAAGCAACACGGTCTGGTTAAAAAACTAAGTGGTGGAGAAAAGAAAAGACTTCAGCTTATGCGCGTGCTGATGGCAAATCCAAATTTCCTTATACTGGATGAGCCTTCAAACGACTTGGATATAGATACACTAAATGTGTTAGAAGACTTCCTTCTATCCTATTCTGGGGTTTTGATTTTAGTCTCACACGACAGATATCTTATAGACAAACTCACCGACCAACTTTTCATTTTTGATGGATCAGGAAAAGTAATCATCTATAATGGAAATTATGCAGACTATAAATTTGAGGTCGAGCAAAAACTAAAAGAACAAAAAGAAGCTGAAAGAAAAACAAAAGAATCCAAAAACAAACAAGAGACACAATCAAGCACAAAAAAGAAACTCTCCTACAAAGAACAAAGGGAGTTTAATGAGTTAGAAAATAAAATTAGTGAATTAGAAAATTTAATAAAAGAAAAAACTGAAGAATTAAACTCAACAACAGATCATATCCTTCTAGCAAATCTAGCAAAAGACATCGAAGCATTGCAGGAGGAGTTAGAAGAAAAATCAGAACGTTGGTTAGAATTAGCAGAATATATTTAAAAAAGTTTCACGTGAAACCCGATTAAAAAAATAAAGTTTCACGTGGAACAGCAGATAAGGATATGTTTGAAAAATATAATATTATTGTAGTAGGTGCGGGACATGCAGGCTGTGAAGCTGCAGCTGCCGCTGCGAACTTAGGATCTTCTGTGCTACTCATAACTATGAATATGGGTGTGATTGCACAGATGAGCTGCAACCCTGCTATCGGTGGTGTAGCCAAAGGACAGATAGTTCGCGAAATAGATGCTATGGGTGGATATACCGGAATTATAGCCGACAAATCCACTTTACAATTCCGTATGCTGAACCGTTCTAAAGGTCCAGCGATGTGGAGTCCACGTACACAAAATGATAGAATGCGTTTTGCAGAAGAGTGGAGACTTCAACTAGAAGCCATACCTAATCTGGATATCTGGCAAGATACGGTAAAGGAAGTAATCGTAGAAGGTAATACGGCTAAAGGTGTAGTGACATCTTTAGGAATACGTATAGAGTCAGATGCTGTAGTATTAACGAACGGAACTTTCCTCAACGGCATTATACATATAGGGGAAAAAAGATTTGGTGGCGGACGTACTGGTGAGAAAGCAGCTACAGGTTTAACTGAACAACTCGTATCCTTAGGCTTTGAATCCGGAAGAATGAAAACAGGAACTCCTCCACGCGTAGACGGCAGAAGCCTCAACTATGCTGTGATGGAAGAGCAATGGGGAGACGAAGAGCGTGGGAAATTTTCCTATACAAATGTCGAAAGTCCGAAAGAACAGCGTTGTTGTTGGATTACCTACACCAATAATGAAGTTCATGAAGTATTAAAGACGGGCTTTGACAAATCTCCCATGTTCACCGGACGTATAAAAGGATTAGGTCCTCGTTATTGTCCTTCCATAGAAGATAAAATCAATCGTTTTGCAGAAAGAGACAGACATCAAATCTTTGTAGAACCAGAAGGTTTCAAAACGGTAGAAATATATGTTAACGGATTTTCTACTTCACTGCCGGAGGATGTACAACTAAAAGCATTGCGTTTAATACCAGGATTTGAGAATGCAAAAATGTACAGACCTGGATATGCTATAGAATACGACTACTTCCCTCCTGTCCAGCTGGACCTAACCTTAGAAACTTTCCGTGTAAAAAATCTATTCTTCGCAGGACAGATTAACGGAACTACTGGTTATGAAGAAGCCGCTGCACAGGGATTCATTGCCGGGGTAAATGCACATCAGAAAATAAACGATCAACACGAACTAATACTCAAACGTTCGGAGTCATATATAGGCGTACTTATCGATGATTTGGTGACCAAAGGTACCGAAGAACCTTATCGTATGTTTACCTCCCGTGCAGAACATAGATTACTTCTACGTCAGGACAATGCTGATGTACGCCTCACTCCTATTGCTCATAAACTAGGATTGGTTTCCGATGAACGATTAGAAAAAGTAAATAAAAAAGTAAAAGATTCCGAAGAGTTAGTTCAATATCTCAAAGAACGTTCTATTGAACCAAATAGCATGAACCCTATCCTAAGCGAAGTGGGATCAAGTGAGCTATCGCAAAAAACAAGAATGTACAATATCCTCACAAGACCACATATCAATATAGAACACCTAGCTAAAGCAGATCAAGAGTTCAAAGCATATATCTCAAAATATGATAAAGAAACATTAGAGCAAGCTGAAATAAAAGTGAAGTACGATAGCTATTTCGAAAAAGAAATGGAAATCGTCAATAAAATGAAGAAGATGGAAGAAAAAGAAATCAATCCTGACTTCGATTATACCAAACTTACTTCACTCTCTATAGAGGCTAGGGAAAAATTGATTAAAATAAAACCAAGAACCTTAGGACAAGCATCCAGAATCTCAGGTGTGTCCCCAGCCGATATAAGCGTTCTTATGGTTCATATGAGTTAAAACACATATATTAGCGATATAAGAAATTGTTATGATGAAATACTGGAAACAATCGAAAACATCCTTTAGTTTAACAAACAACTTAATAGCTATATTACTCTTTCTTATATCGCTATTTTGCATTCGCTGTGCCAATATGCAAGCTCCTACAGGAGGACCAAAAGATAGCATTCCTCCCAAATTATTGAATGTTTCTGTACCGAACCTGACGCGAAATTTTGATCATAAAGAAGTAGTATTCGAATTTGATGAATATATTAAGCTTAACAACCATTATAAGGAATTCAGTATTTCTCCAGATGTAGAGAAACAACCGGATTATAAAATCAAAAAGAAAAAACTCATTATTACGCTTCCAGATTCCTTAGAAAAAAATACTACTTATACCATTAACTTTGGTAATGGTTTGGTTGATTTCAACGAAAGTAATCCCTTTAAAAATTATACATATGTCTTTTCAACAGGACCCGAATTGGATTCTTTAACCATTTCTGGAAAAGTATCTAATGCCTTTACCAAAGAATTTGATCCGAAAGAAGATCTCTCTGTACGTGTTCTGCTCATTCCTACCAGACAAGATAGCATCTTCGGCAAGAAAAAAGCCAATATATTTACAGGTGTAGATAGTTCAGGTAATTTCAAATTTCAAAATTTACGTGCGGATACATATCGGATTTATGCTATCAAGGAAGAAAATAATGACAGAATTTACAATCATCCGCATGAATTAATAGGTTTCTACGCATTAGATACGATTCGCTTGGATAAAAATATTGAGAACATTTATATAGAATACGCAAAAGGAAAACCTAAAGAATTCAAGATTCAGGATAGGAAAATCCAAAAGGACAGCCGTATTACGCTTAGCTTCAATCAACCATTGGACTCCCCTGCAGTGCGGATTATAGACCCGGAAGAACTCAACGAAAAAGCTTATGTTAAGTTTAGTGAATTAAAGGATTCCGTAAATATCATGCTGGAAAAGCTGGAGTTTGATTCCATCAAGTTAGTAATTTCAGATTATAATAAGGATTTGGATACAACACTAATCCGTCGTTCTAAAAATGAAAAATACGACAGAGAACTTATTCCTCAACTGAATATTACCAATAAGGTAAACAAAGTAGAACATATTACCATAACCAGTACCTTCCCTATTGAAAGCATAGATAAAAACAAGATTATACTCAAAGAGGATACTTTGTCCAGAAGAAATTTCCAGCTACAGAAAGATACGCTAAAAGATAATCTCTATCATATACGTTTCAACTGGAAACCTAAAAAGTCATACGAATTAACCATTCAAGAGAGCGCTATAAAATCTATATTTGGCGATACTAATAAAGAGTTTAAAGCTGCATTTGCTTACGATGAAGCGGAAAATTTCGGCGATATGATTTTCAAAATAAACGGGTTGGATTCCAATGTTTATTATATTGCTGAAATCATTGATGAGAAAAAAACGAAGGTTTATGACAGAAAAATCCTGTACAACAGTAATACACTTCATTACACTAAATTCCCGGGAGGAAAGTATTTACTCCGAATAATTAAAGATATAAACGGCAACGGACGCTGGGATGGTGTAGACGTATACAATAAAATACAACCAGAACCTATCTGGTATCTCGATAAACCATTCGTTATACGCTCAAACTGGGAACAAAACGAAACGATTACACCAAAATTTGAATAATGCTATTTTTCCGTAAACCAGCTAGAATATAACACATAATTGTGTGGAAGATTTTTCAATAAAGCCATTTGCTCTTCTGTAAGTGGCTTTATTTTTTTTGCCGGCACACCGGCATAAAGATATCCACTCTCGCATATCGTATTTTCCAGTACTACAGCTCCAGCAGCAATAATAACATTGGACTGAATAACAGCTCTATCCATGACTATTGCTCCCATGCCTATAAGTACATAATCTTCTATTATACAGCCATGTACTATAGCATTATGGCCTATATTGACATAATTACCTATATCAGTACCGTTTTTCTGATAAGTACCATGAATGGTAACATTATCCTGGATATTTGTATAATTACCTATTCTAATATAATTCACATCCCCTCGCACTACAGCATTAAACCAGATAGAACAATGTTGTCCGATGGTTACATCGCCAACAATAGTACAATTCGGAGCAACAAAAGTATTCTCTCCGATAAATGGATATGCTTCCTTTACAGGTAATATAGTAGCCATACGCTATAAAATTGTGTCAGTTAAAATGTCTGCGTGATTTGGATAATCCGTAGTGTAATGAAGTCCCCTACTTTCTTTACGACTCATAGCCGACTTCACGACCAAATAAGCTACTTGAATTACATTACGTAACTCACACAGCTTCACCGAAAGTTTGGTATTTTTATAGAAAGATTCAGTTTCTTCGTATAATAGGCCCAATCGGCGCATAGCACGCTCTAAACGGAAATCCGAACGCACAATGCCTACATAATCCGACATAACCTTTTGAGTCTCACGAAGATTATGCGTCACCAAGATATCTTCGTTCATCAATTGAGTATTAGAATCATCCCAATCCGGAATATTCTCTTGATAACTTATAGAACCGATCTTACTGCTGGCATCTAAGAAAATACGGTGCGCATAGACAGCAGCTTCCAATAAAGAATTGGAAGCCAGACGGTTAGCGCCATGCAGCCCTGTGGAAGAACATTCGCCGCATGCATATAGATTTTTGATGCTGCTAGCACCATACTCATTTACCATGATTCCACCACACAAATAATGCGCTGCAGGAGTAACCGGAATGTAATCTTTGGTCATATCCAAACCTATGGAAAGGCATTTCTCATAAATGTTAGGGAAATGAGCCAACAATTCTTCCTTACTCCGATGGGTAATATCCAGATAAACATAATCTAATCCAGACTTTTTCATTTCCGTATCTATCGCGCGGGCTACAATATCTCTAGGTGCTAACGATCCACGTGGATCGTATTCCTCCATAAAAGATTCACCATTCGCACGACGAAGTATGCCACCATATCCTCTGACAGCTTCGGAAATCAAAAAAGCAGGATACTCACTGGGATTATACAGAGACGTGGGATGGAACTGAATAAATTCCATATTACGCACTTTTCCTTTAGCCCTGTAAACCATGGCAATGCCATCTCCCGTAGCGATAGTAGGATTTGTTGTGCTAGAATATACATGTCCAGCTCCTCCTGTTGCCATCAACGTTATTTTGGAAAGAATTTTTTCCACCTGGTGCGTATGAGTGTTCAAGGCATAAGCTCCATAACACTCTATATCCGTCGATTTTTTGTCTACATGCTTTCCCAGATGATGTTGCGTGATGATATCAACAGCAAAATAATGTGTTAAAATCTCTATATTAGGATTTTCATGAACTTTGGCTAACAAGGCACGCTCGATTTCATATCCCGTGATATCCTTATAATGTAGAATTCTATGAGCAGAGTGTCCTCCCTCTTTTGCCAAATCATATTCCCCGGACTCTTCTCTGTCGAAAGAAGTGCCATAAGCTATCAACTCAGCGATACGGTCTGGTCCCTCTTTGATGACGTTTTCCACAATTTGTGGATTACACAATCCATCACCCGCAATCAGGGTATCTTGGATATGATTTTCGAAGCTATCTGCCTGATCTGTAACTACTGCAACACCTCCCTGCGCATATTTTGTGTTGGATTCATCCTCGTTGGATTTTGTAATTATTAACACTTTACCAACACTAGCAGCCTTTAAAGCAAAACTTAAACCCGCAATTCCAGAACCAACAACCAAAAAATCAACTTTTCTTTCCAACATATAACCTGTCGATGCTTAAAAATTGAAACAAATTAACAAATAATGTGGAAAACATGTAAACAAAACGTGAATTAAATTTTAAAACTATTTTTTATTCCACATCCCTCCAAATTTTCACACATATGGCGACCCATTTTCCGTAAAAATCCATATAGAAATTCACATTTTACACGCAGAATTTTTTTCACAAAAAAATATGGAAAATGAAATTCGTCAAATCTAACATCTTTGAAAATCAAGCTAAAAACGGCAATTCGCTGTGGAAAACTTGTGGATAAAGAAGAAATAACTAAAAAATAAAATTTAAAATCATTCATTTTTCCCCATTTTCCACACCTTAACAAACAATAAGATTCCTTTTTATAAAAAAGATTGTTGTTTATTGAAAACAGGGAATGTGGATTTCGTTTGAATTTCTTTGTTTACTTTTGTGTTGTTGATTAGTCAAAGTGATTAACCAAATTACTGAAGAGATAATGAATATTACATTTGAAAGAGATTTAGAAGCGAAAGGTTTTATTGATGTGCCGGTTGACCCTAGTTTGGATCTGGTACAGGAAATCCTTCGATTGAAAAAGGAAAAAAACGCGGTCATTCTGGCGCATTATTACCAGGACGCTGAAATTCAAGATTTAGCAGATTATATAGGGGATAGTTTGGGGCTTTCTCAGCAGGCTGCAAAGACGGATGCCGATGTGATTGTCTTTGCCGGTGTGCATTTCATGGCTGAAACCGCAAAAATCCTTTCTCCGGAGAAAAAAGTTTTGCTTCCCGATCTTAAGGCGGGATGTTCATTGTCGGATTCATGTCCTCCACACCTATTTGCAAAATTCAAAGAGCAATATCCGGATCATTTGGTAATCACCTATGTAAACTGTACTGCGGAGCTTAAAGCTCTATCCGATATAGTATGTACTTCTAGTAATGCGGTGCAAATCGTCGAATCACTTCCGGCTGATCAAAAAATTATTTTCGGACCGGATCGCAATCTTGGCGATTATGTAAAGAAAAAGACAGGCAGAGATTTGGTATTGTGGAACGGTGCGTGCATGGTTCACGAGATTTTTTCACGTGAAAAAATAGAAAAATTACGCGCCGAATATCCGGGAGCTAAATTCATCGCCCATCCCGAATGTGAAGAACATATTTTGGCGGAAGCAGATTACATTGGCTCTACTTCAGGCATGCTCAAATTTACTATTGAAGATCAGGCTTCTACTTACATTGTTGCTACAGAGTCGGGAATTATCCATCAGATGCAGAAGGCAAGTCCGCACAAAACCTTTATTCCGGCACCACCGAACAATGCTTGTGCATGTAATGACTGTCCGCACATGAAGCTCAATACGTTGGAAAAACTCTACAACTGTATGAAATACGAACTTCCTGAAATTATACTTCCGGAAGATGTTATACATCGGGCTCAAAAACCTATTGAAAGAATGTTGGAAATTTCAGCAAAATTAGGTTTATAATGTGTTTCACATGAAAACCATTTTTGTTATGCAATATTCATAATAGGGCAATTTTTAGATTGCCCTATTTTATTCTGCAAGCCTTTGCAATATTTATATGTATCTTTGCTGGTAAATAAATTATATGTTTGATAACGTTAATAAAACAGATATTAAGGAGTTAGGTGAATTTGGTCTTATAAAGCACCTTACACAGGCGGTAGAATTGAGCCAGGAAAGCACCAAAAAAGGTATTGGTGATGATGCTGCCGTGCTGGACTTTTCGGGCAAACGTACGTTGATATCAACTGACTTGCTGCTCGAAAATATTCACTTCGATTTGCGCTATACTCCCCTTAAACATCTGGGTTACAAGGCAGTACAAGTAAATCTTTCGGATATTTATGCGATGAACGGCATAGCTTCGCAGATAACTTTTTCTATAGGCCTTTCTTCCAAATTCCCGTTGGAAGCGGTTGAAGAACTCTATGCCGGTGCTTTGATAGCCTGTAAAAAATATGGTGTAGACCTTGTTGGAGGTGATACATCGGCATCAGTGCAAGGCTTAATTATCTCCGTAACTAGTATAGGATATGCCGATGAAGACAAAATTGTCTATCGCTCAGGAGCACAAAAAGGCGATCTCCTCTGTGTATCAGGTGATTTGGGAGGTGCCTATGTAGGACTTCAGCTTCTAGAAAGAGAGAAAAGAATCTTTTTGGAAAATCCTAATATTCAGCCGGATCTGGAAGGAAAGGATTATATCGTCGAGCGTCAGCTAAAACCGGAAGCACGTAAAGATATCGTAGAACTCCTTAGAGAATTGGATGTAAAACCTACTTCCATGATCGACGTATCTGACGGTCTTGCTTCGGAAATCTTACATATCTGTGAAGCATCGAATGTGGGATGTAAGCTGTATGAGGAGAAAATTCCTATTGATCCGATGACATATGATACGGCTCGCGAATTTGGATTGGATCCTACTGTATGTGCGCTGAGTGGTGGTGAAGATTATGAGTTGCTATTTACCGTACCACAGTCGGATTATGACAAAATCAAAGGTCATCCCGACATTACTGTAATTGGCTATATTACAGAACCTTCTGAAGGGAAAGATATGATTTCGAAATCAGGAAAAGTACACCAGCTCAAAGCTCAAGGCTGGAATGCTTTTATCCAAAATAAATAAGTAATTTCTCAAAATATTAAAAAAGCCTGACATTGTAGGCCAGGCTTTTTTGCTTATCTAAGAAGCATTTCATTTTCAGGCTGCTTTTTGTATATTTAGTTTAGACCAATCTATAAACTTATGGCAGCCTTATGGACTCCTTCAAAACAATATGCTGAAAGCTCCACTTTATATGCTTTTCAAAAGTTTGTAGAACAAAGATATTCGGTTCACTTTGCTGATTATCAAGGATTTCATGCATGGTCTATAGAACATATCGAATCTTTTTGGGAAGCTATTTTACATTTTTTCAATATCTCCTACTCCGGAACATACAATAAGGTTTTATCTTGGAATGCTAATGAGAAAGATTTTATCGGAGTAAGATGGTTTGAGGGTATAGAACTTTCGTATGCTGAACATATTTTTAAATCTTTTGATGCGAATAGCATAGCCATAAAATTCTGTTCTGAATACGAAGCATATAAGGAAATTACCTGGCAAGAGCTCGAAAGCAAGGTAAGTATGATACAGCAATTTCTAATGGATAGAGGTATCCGGAAGGGAGACCGAGTAGTAGGTGTACTGAATAACAGGGTAGACACGGTGGCTATTTTTTTAGCAGTAAACAGTTTAGGAGCTATCTGGTCGTGCTGCTCTCCCGATTTTGGGGATAGAGCTCTTGCCGAGCGTTTTGAACAGATAGAGCCTAAACTTCTTTTTATAGAAACCTCCTACCAGTATAACGACAAGATTTTCTCCAAAAGGGATACTTTGGAGATGTTGAAAAACAGCTTGAAAACATTACAAGAGGTTGTAGATCTTAACGATAGCATGTGGAATTCCTCTATAGAGAATTATACGCCGCAACCTCTAACGTTTGTAAGAGTTCCATTTGCACATCCCATCTGGATATTGTATTCTTCCGGCACTACGGGAAAACCTAAAGCTATTACCCATAGTACAGGAGGTAATTTGCTGGAACATTATAAAGCTTTGGCTATACACCAAAATGTTCAAAAGGGTGAGAATTTCATTTGGTATACTACCACGGGATGGATGATGTGGAATTATGCTTTATCTTCTTTGCTGTGTAGTGCTACATTGTGTATGTTTGATGGTATTATAAATCATAATGGACACAGAACTTTTTGGGATTTTCTAAAGCGAGCAAAGGTGCATCATCTCGGAGCAGGTGCCGTCTATTTTACCTCTATAGAGCATTTGGAAATAAAGGATTACCAACCTAAAGTCATAGGCTCAACAGGGTCACCTCTACCTGCTTCTACTTTTGAAGCGTTACAAGCTAAATTTCCGGATGTACATATTATATCCTTAAGTGGAGGCACGGACGTTTGTTCTGCTTTTCTTTCAGGAAATTCTATGCTACCAGTATTTGCTGGACAGCTTCAATGTAAAACCTTGGGTGCCGACATTGCCGCTTATAATGAAGAAGGACATTCCGTAGAAAACGAAGTAGGTGAACTTGTAATACGGAAACCTATGCCTTCCATGCCCGTTTACTTTTGGAATGACGAAGAAAATAAAAAGTATAGAGAAAGCTATTTTGATAAGTTTCCTCATGTATGGGCACATGGAGATTGGATAAAGATCATATCCGGGGAAGGAATTATTATCTACGGACGTTCAGATGCTACATTGAATCGTGGAGGCGTACGCATTGGTACAGCTGAAATTTATAATGGGGTACATTCTTTGAAAGAGGTGAAAGATGCTTTGGTCATTACCGTGGATAAGGTTGATGGCAGTTCGAAGATGGTGCTTTTCGTACAGCCCGAGAAGGATGTTTTGTTGGATGAGAAGCTTACAGTACAGATAAAAAATACATTACGTACACAATATAGTCCACGCCATGTGCCGGATCTTATCTTTCAGGTACATGATATACCTTATACGCTTAGTGGCAAAAAACTGGAACTTCCGGTAAAAAAGATATTTTCCGGAAAATCTTTAGAAAGTTCCGTATCACGAGATATCATGCGCAATCCAGATAGTATAGCCGAATATTTTAAGATTTATAAAGAAAAGTTTTTATAGGCTGTTACGTCTGGATTACGCCAACGTTATATCTTGGAATATCGGGGTTATGGTTGGCTGCTTCTATCCCCATGGAGATTATTTTTCGGGTCTCCTTAGGGTCTATTACGCCATCTACCCACAGTCTCGCTGCCGCATAGTAGGGACTTAGCTGTTCGTTGTATTGCTTTTCTATATTTTCTAGCAAAGCTTTTTTATCCTCTTCGGAAAGGGAAACACCTTTGGCTTTAAGTGCTGCTTCCTGAATTTGGAGAAGCGTTTTTCCGGCAGAGGCGCCACTCATCACAGCGATCTGTGCAGTAGGCCAGGCGTATATGAGTCTAGGGTCGTATGCTTTGCCACACATAGCATAGTTGCCGGCACCATAGCTATTTCCCACGATGAAAGTGAATTTAGGAACTACAGAATTGGCCATGGCATTTACCATCTTAGCTCCATCTTTAATGATGCCCCCATGTTCGGAACGTGAACCTACCATGAAACCCGTAACATCCTGAAAGAATACCAGAGGAATTTTTTGTTGGTTGCAGTTCATGATAAAACGGGCGGCTTTATCTGCAGAATCTGAATAAATAACGCCTCCCATTTGCATCTCTTGCGTACCTCCCGGCTTTTTGGCTTTTACGATTTCTCTTTGATTGGCTACAATGCCTACTGCCCATCCATCGATACGTGCCAAGGCACAGATAAGCGTCTTGCCATAATCTTTTTTGTATTCTTCAAGAGAATCTGCATCCACGATAGCTTCCAGGATTTTACGCATGTCGTAAGGTTTAAGCCTGTCTATAGGCAAGGTGTTGTATAGTGATTCTATATCTACTTTAGGCTTACGAGAATCTATTCTCGAAAATCCGGCCGTAGCAGAACTTCCCATTTTGTCTATGATATTTTTTATGGCATCTAGGCAGCTTTCATCATTTGGATATTTGTTGTCTACGACACCCGAAATTTCGGTATGTGTGATTGCACCTCCCAAAGTTTCGTTGTCTATCTGCTCGCCTATAGAAGAACGTACGAGATATGAACCCGCCAAAAATACAGAGCCTGTGCCTTCCACGATTAAGGCGTAATCCGACATAATAGGAAGATAGGCACCTCCGGCTACGCAAGAGCCCATGATGGCAGCAATCTGTGGTATTCCCATGGACGACATCTTGGCATTATTACGAAAGATTCTACCAAAATGTTCTTTATCCGGAAATATTTCATCCTGCATAGGCAGATAAACACCGGCAGAATCCACCAGATAAATGATAGGAATTTTGTTTTCCATGGCTATCTCTTGTGCACGGAGGGTTTTCTTTCCTGTGATAGGAAACCAAGCTCCAGCCTTCACCGTGGCATCATTGGATACAATAATGCATAATCTACCTTTGACATATCCCATAACGACCACTACCCCACCGTTGGGACATCCTCCATGTTCGCTATACATTCCATCTCCAGCGAAAATACCTATTTCTGTGTAGGGCTTACCCTCATCCAAAAGATATACAACCCGTTCCCAGGCCGTCATTTTTCCCTTTTCTTTGTGCTTCTCAATTTTATCTAGCCCTCCGCCGATAAGAAGTTTTTCGTATTTCGATTTTAATATTGTCAGTAAGGATCGCATATAATTATTATATAATTGGTCTTTCAAACTTTCCTAATATTCTTTAAATTATAAATACAGTAAAACAAAATTTGTTTTGCTATACTTATATATAGTATAAAAACAATTATAAACTTAAGCAAAAATTATGATGTACTATAAGGAGTCCGAACAAATGGCTCTGGTGCGTGAAAGTGCACGAGAGTTTTCCCGTACGCACATAAAACCTCATGTTATGGAATGGGATGAGCAGCAACATTTCCCTAAAGATCTGTTCCATAAGATGGGTGAATATGGGTTTATGGGAATTTTAGTACCGGAAGAGTATGGTGGTGCAGGATTAGGCTATCAGGAGTATATCACCATTTTGGATGAGATATCGAAAGTATGTGGATCTATAGGTTTGTCTGTGGCAGCACATAATTCGCTCTGTACAAACCATATTCTTTCTTTTGCCAATGAAGATCAAAAACGCAAGTATCTTCCTAAGCTGGCTTCAGGCGAGTGGATAGGTGCTTGGGGCCTGACAGAAACGGAGTCGGGTTCTGACGCTGGTGGGATGAACACTACTGCCGTGCAGGATGGAGACTATTGGATTATCAACGGATCAAAAACTTTCATCACGCATGCTATTAGTGCTGAAGTGGCAGTGGTCATCGTACGTACTGGGCAAAAAGGTGATAAACATGCCATGACAGCCTTTATCATCGAAAAGGGAACAAAAGGTTTTTCGGCAGGTAATAAGATGAACAAGCTGGGGATGCGTGCTTCAGAAACAGCATTCCTATATTTCGATAACTGCAAGGTACATAAGGATCAGGTCATCGGTAACGTTGGAGAAGGATTCATACAGGCTTTAAAATTACTGGATGGAGGTCGCATTTCTATAGCCGCCTTGTCGCTGGGAATAGCGCGTGGTGCTTACGAATGTGCTTTGCGCTACGCCAACGAGAGAAAGCAGTTCAATAAGAAAATATATGAATTTCAGGATGTTTCATTTACCCTTGCCGAAATGGCTACCAAGATAGATGCCTCTGAACTATTGATACGTAGGGCAGGATATCTCAAGGATACAAATCAAAAGGTGACAAAAGAAAGTGCTATGGCCAAATGGTATGCTTCCGAAGTGGCCGTAGAGGTGGCTAACCATGCTGTACAGATTCATGGAGGTTATGGTTTTACAAAGGATTATCCAGCAGAAAAATATTTCCGCGACGCTAAGTTGTGCACCATAGGTGAAGGAACAAGCGCTATACAGAAGATGGTAATCTCAAGAGAGCTTATAAAAGATGTCTAAACATATACTTTTGGTAGAATGTACAAGGGATGCTATCCAAGGCATGCATAAGTTTATCCCTACGGAAAGAAAGATACGGTATATCAATGAGCTAATAAAAAGTGCTTATTTTGAATATATAGATTTCGGATCTTTCGTTTCACCTAAAGCCGTGCCACAGATGCAAGATACAGCTGCTGTGTTGGAAGGTATTGAGAAGGTTAACGAAACGAAGCTGTTGGCTATAATAGCTAATGAAAGAGGAGCTATCACAGCAGCGCAATATGGAAAGTTGGACTTCGTAGGCTATCCTTTTTCTATTTCAGAGACGTTTCAGCAACGCAATGCGAATTCCACTATTGCCGAATCCTTAGAAAGAGTGAAGAAGATAAAAGAAATTTTAGCACCTACCCGCATTGAGCTGGTCATTTATATTTCTATGGCATTCGGAAACCCTTATGGAGACACGTGGAACGAAGAGCTTGTACTGCAATGGATTGAAACGTTGCATGCTTTGGACATCAATCGATTTTCTATCGCCGACACTACGGCGGAAGCTACTCCTTTAGCTATTAGTTCATTATATAGAAAAATTACTGTGCAATTTCCTAATTTAGAGTTGAGCATTCATCTTCACAGTCCTCCACAGAATGCGCGTGAGAAGATTGATGCAGCATGGAAGGCGGGATGCACAAGATTTGAGGGGGCTTTGGCAGGATATGGTGGCTGCCCCTTTGCGAAAGATGAACTGGTGGGAAACATTCCTACGGAGCTTCTATTAGAAAAATTCGGCATAGGCACCACAGCATTAACAAACCGACTGAAAGCGGATTTTCAACAAATGATAGGATAAGATGTACAAGTATATTCGTACCGAAAAGGATGGTCATGTCTATGTATTGACGTTAGACCGAGCGGAAAAGAGAAATGCCTTTACACCCACCATGGTCAATGAGATCCACCATGCTTTTCAGCAGGCAAATGAAGACGAAGACATAAAGGTGGTTGTTGTAAAGGCCGAAGGACCTATATTCTGTGCAGGAATGGATTTGAAAACCTTTGAAAATCCGGATTTAGACATACCAAATCCTTACATTGAGAACCAAAATATTTCGCTTGGCGAAGTATTTGACCGATTGTACAAACCTTCCATAGCTGTTGTGGAAGGAAATGTCATTGCCGGAGGTTTTTTGATTGTCTTAGGCTGCAGTTATGTTTATTGTAGTAGGTCCGTGCAATTTAGACTGCCGGAATTGGAAATAGGGCTTTTTCCCTTTCAGGTGATGGCTAGTCTTCTAAAAGTTATGCCCGAGAAAAAAGTTCTACAGCTGTGTTTAGAAACTCAATATTTTGATGCTGAAAAAGGTAGAAACTATGGTATTGTGGATGGATTTTTGGAAGAAACCAACATTGAAACATTAATTTCTTCCTTTGCTAATAAATCTACAAAAGCCATGAAACAGGGTATTCAAGCTTTACGAACTTTACCCAAGGTAGATTATTCTGAGCGTTATAAATTTTTGAAAGAGGTTTTGGATAATCTTAAAATGGAAAAATAATAAATCTTTTTCTGTTCGTTATTTTTCCATAATCTCCTCTTCTTTATCCTCTAACATTTCTTCTTCTACTGTTTCTTGATGGTTCGGATCTCGGTTGGCAATAGTGAAATTATTGAATCCCATCCCCACTTCTATTTCTAATAATTTCTGTTGAAGCATTTCTAGGATTGCAAGGAAATTGAATACAAACTGTACTCTGTTTTCCGAATTTTTAAGGATCATCTGGAAATCCAGTTTTTTGTTCAGCTCTAATAAGGTGGCGATAGCCTCTTTTTGCTGCTCTATGGTGTAAGGGAATTTCACTACTGTATGCGTTACCGGATTCACACGATGGGTAAAGTTATACATCAGCTTTTCGTACACCATCATGAGCTTATACAAATCAAAAGAAGAGAGTTCTTCTTCGGTGACTTGTCTTTTGGTGTGTTTGAGATCGTAAGCTATATTCCCCCGGCTATGTAGCTTTTCTCTTTTTTCTTCGAGTACTTTAAGCTCTTCACATACATCTTTAAACTGTTTGTAAAGTATCAGCTTCTGTACAAGTTGTTCTTTTAGGTCAGGACCGTTTTCCTCTTCCTCAGCTTCCGGACGAGGAAGCAACATTTTGGCTTTGATACGCATCAATGTGGAAGCCACGAAAATGAATTCTGAAGCAAGCTCTATGTTGAGCGAGTGCATCTGTTGGATATAATCCAAAAAGTCGTCCGTAATCTTTGAAATAGGAATGTCGTGAATGTTCAGTTCATCGCGTTCGATGAAGAACAACAATAAGTCGAAAGGACCTTCGAATTGTTCGAGTTTTATTTCGTAATTTGTTGCTTCCATAAAAGTTTATCAAAAATACGATTTTGAGCTATAATATTCATTTTTAATAAAAAAGTAAAACATAGATATCAGATTTTTGTATATATATACATTAGGTAAAAGAATTAATTTGTTACTTTGTAGCGTGTTTTGAAACATATTTAAGGTATGCAAATAGAAGCAGGAGCACTTTTAAAAAACATTCTATATCCGTCGGATTTGCGCAAGCTTAAAGAATCGGATCTAGAACAGGTTTGTAAGGAGCTCAGACAATTTATTATAGATGTTGTTTCTGTCAACGGAGGACATTTTGCGGCGAGTCTTGGCGTGGTGGAATTGACAGTAGCATTACACTATGCGTTGAATACACCTTATGATCAGGTGGTATTTGATGTGGGGCATCAGGCCTATGGACATAAAATATTAACCGGAAGAAGAGATAAGTTTCATACTAATAGAATTTTTGGGGGGATTTCAGGATTCCCTAGAAGAAGCGAAAGTGAGTATGATGCTTTTGGTGTTGGACATTCTTCGACATCCATCTCTGCGGCATTGGGGATGGCTGTTGCCTCCGCTTATAAAGGAGAAACAGATCGTCAGCATGTAGCTGTCATAGGTGATGGCGCTATGACGGGAGGTATGGCTTTTGAAGCATTGAACCATGCCGGAATAGAAAAGTCCAACCTCTTAGTCATCCTTAATGATAACTGTATGTCTATAGACCCTAATGTGGGGGCACTCAAAGAGTATCTGACCAGCATTACGACATCCAAAAGTTATAATAAATTTAGAGATGAGCTGATTGCCGTATTGGCCAAGATTTCCAAAAATGGTCCCGATGCATATGGTTGGGCGAAAAAGATAGAGCAAAGTATCAAGGGCACATTGCTTAAGAATGCGAATCTTTTCGAGTCACTCAATTTCCGCTATTTCGGTCCGGTGGACGGACATGACGTAACCAAGCTTGTCAAGACTTTAAATGATCTTAAGTACATCAACGGTCCGAAACTACTTCATGTGGTTACCGTCAAAGGTAAGGGCTATGCCCTAGCCGAAAAAGATCAAACCAAGTGGCATGCTCCTGGCATGTTTGATAAAATCACAGGAGAAATCAAGAAGACGGTTTACGATAAACCGCAACCTCCAAAATATCAGGATGTGTTCGGACATACATTAGTGGAGCTGGCCGAGCAGAACGAAAAAATCATGGGTGTTACACCTGCCATGCCTACAGGCTCTTCGATGAACATCATGATGAAGGCTATGCCCAACCGAGCTTTCGATGTAGGTATTGCAGAGCAACATGCCGTGACCTTCAGTGCCGGCTTAGCTACTCAAGGGCTTGTTCCTTTCTGTAACATCTATTCTACCTTCATGCAGCGCGCCTACGATCAGGTAATCCATGACGTAGCTTTACAGAATCTCCATGTGGTGTTCTGTTTGGATAGAGCCGGCTTGGTAGGAGCTGATGGTCCTACACATCATGGTGCGTATGACATAGCTTATATGCGTTGTGTGCCTAATCTTACTGTAGCCGCACCAATGAATGAGGAAGAACTGCGTAATCTGATGTATACGGCCCAGCTGGAAAACAAGGGGCCTTTTGTGATTCGCTATCCTCGAGGCAACGGCGTAATGCCCGATTGGAAAAGACCTTTCAAAGAGATTCCTATCGGTAAGGGAAGAAAATTGGTAGATGGAGAAGAAGTTGCCATATTAACTATAGGTCATATAGGTAATGAAGCTGCTAAAGCCATAGTAGAATTAAATACCGAAGGAATATATCCGGCACATTACGATTTGCGTTTCGTCAAACCATTGGACGAAGAATTGTTACACGAAGTGTTCGGAAAGTTCAACAAAATTATTACGGTGGAAGACGGTGCTCTTCCTGGAGGTTTTGGTTCGGCTATTCTCGAATTTATGTCGGATCATAATTATAAAGCTGAAGTGGTGCGTCTAGGAATCCCGGACGAAATCATAGAACATGGTGAGCAGGAAGAGTTATGGCGCCTCTGTGGTTATGATTTTTCAAGCATCATAAAGGTATGCCAAAAACTATGTAAAGGGCAACCAACAAGTGCTCAGGTAGGATAATTTATATAGATAAAAAATAGGGAAAGAGCTACAAATTTTATGTAGCTCTTTTTTATTTATTATATAGATATTTATTTCTTAAATTAGAGGAAGAAAGTTTTCCACATCTAAGCCTATAACGGTTGTCAGAGAAACAAAAAAAACAAAATTTTATCACGAAATACAATGTGTGGAAAAAAATGATTTGACATCTATTTATGAACCTTAAAAAGGATAAAATTTTTGTAAAATATTGATTTATAATGAATTGTATTTTTTTGATTCTTTCGCTTTTATAGCTCGGAAATTTTTATCATCTTCGTTGAAAGGGAAAGTTTTAAACAATTTTTTTATCAATAATTGGTTATCAAGTTATTAACAATTTAAGAATGGAAAAAACGTGTACAAGTGTTTGGAATAGTTGTCTTCAAGTAATCAAAGACAACATTCCGGCACAAAGTTTTAAGACATGGTTCGAGCCGGTGAAAGCCGTTCGTTTGGAGGAAAACGTTTTAACTATTCAAGTACCTAGTTTATTCTTTTATGAGTGGTTGGAAGAGCATTACGTAGGTATCCTACGTAAGACGGTGAAGAAGTTTTTGGGAGAGCAAGGTAGATTGGAGTATAACATTGTCGTGGAAAAATCTTCGACGAATACGCCTTATACTACTAACCTACCTTCTAATGGTAATGGTGCCGAAGGTAAGAAGCAATCTATTCCTGTTCCGGTTGCATTAAATAAGAACATAAAGAACCCTTTTGTCATCCCTGGATTAAAAAAGTTGCAGGTAGATCCGCAGTTGAACCAAAACTACACATTTGAGAATTTTGTGGAAGGTGAATGTAATCGCCTTGCCCGCTCTGCAGGATATGCCGTAGCAAACAAGCCGGGAGGAACTTCTTTTAACCCCTTAATGATTTATGGGGATGTTGGTTTAGGAAAGACGCACCTTGCCCAAGCTATTGGTAATGAGATTAAGAAAAACTTACCGGATAAATTAGTGATTTATGTTTCTTGTGAGAAGTTCTGTCAGCAGTTCGTGGATTCCCTTAAAAACAATACGATCAATGACTTTGTGAACTTCTATCAAGCGATGGATGTCATCATCATGGATGATGTACACAACTTCGCCGGTAAGGAAAAAACTCAGGATATCTTCTTCCATATTTTCAATCATTTGCATCAATCCGGCAAGCAGATAATCCTTACATCGGACAAGGCTCCTAAAGATCTTTCGGGATTGGAAGAAAGATTGTTGAGCCGATTCAAATGGGGCTTGTCGGCAGACATTCAGGTGCCTGACTTGGAAACAAGGATGGCTATTCTGAAAAAGAAAATGTATTCTGACGGTATAGAATTGCCGGAAGAGGTAGTTGAATACGTGGCTACGCAAATCGACAACAGCGTACGAGAACTGGAAGGCGCATTAGTCTCGTTGTTGGCACAAGCAACTTTAAACAAAAAAGAAATAGACTTGAATCTGGCCAAGTCTATGTTAAAGAACTTTGTGAAAAATACACACAAGGAGATTTCTATGGAATATATCCAGAAATTAGTATGTGAGTATTTCGAAGTGCCAGTAGAAATGGTGAAATCTAAAGTACGTAAACGTGAAATAGTTCAGGCTCGTCAGATTTCTATGTATTTGGCTAAAAATCACACCAAAGCTTCCCTGAAATCTATAGGTAACTTCTTTGGTGGTCGCGATCACTCGACAGTGATTTATGCTTGCCAGACCGTAGAAGATTTGATAGAGACCGACAAAAAGTTCAAATCTTACGTGCAAGACATTCAAAAGAAATTGAAATCGTCATAACCGCCTAGTTCTACTATAGTTTTACTGAATCAAAAAAGGCGAGAAAAATATTTTTCTCGCCTTTTTGCATGATTAGGGATTGTTAAACCGTTTATCTAATAAATTGCATGAATTATGAAAAGTTATTATTGCTGTACTTCGCCTTCTTCTTCTTTCTTCGCGTTTTTCTCTTCTAAATATTTAAGGAATTTCTCTTTTTGTTCGTCAGTAAGCTGTTCTGCAATTTTTTGATTAGCAGAATTTTTAATTCCTTCTAGCTGTTCCTGAGCGGCAGCAGCCTCCAAAGTAGTGTCGGCCTTAATGGCTTCCATGGCTGTTATTTTTTCCAAAACTATCGTGAAGATGGAAGCTTTTTGATCATCGTTCAACGTAAGAACTTCAGTTAATTTTTCTACTTTTTCTTGAGCTTTAGTTTCTGGATTAACATCCTGAGCAAAAGTTAAAGTAATTGCGAATAAGAAGCTTAGACCTGTTAAAATTAATTTTTTCATAGCATTTAAAGTTTTAGTGAACACTTATTATTGAATTCTTCTGGTACTATAACTGTCAAATGCTATGATTTATTGTGTGAATTGTATCGGGTTTGTTACAATTTAACATGTTTTAACAAAAAAGCCTTATTTCACGTGAAATAAGGCCTGATTAATATGAAAAGCACTAATAATATTTAGTTGTTGCCTCTGCGGCCTTCTCCTCTGTTTGGTCTTTGTTGCATTCTTTGTTTTTGGATTTCTTCGTATTTCTTGGTTTGCTCTTCATTCAGGAAAGATTTAATTTTTAGATCTTGCTTTTGACGAAGCTCTTGCATGGCCTTCATGGCTGCCTGTCTATCATTATTGTTTTCTTGGAAAACCTTGCGTTGCTCTGTGGCTGTAGCCAATACATACTTATAAATGGAATCTTGTTGCGACTGACTTAGATTCAGTTCTTTGGTCAATCGTTCGGTTTGCATTTTGGCCATATCCTCAGGGTTTCTTTGCTGCATACGACCTCTGTCTTGTGCATGGGATATGGTTATAGTAGCAAATAAAATCAAAACGGATGCTAATAAGTTTTTCATAAGATATAGAATTTTAGATTTATAATTTCTTTTTTGACCGGAGCAGCCAACAAAGGTTTAACGCATTCGGGAAGAAATATAATTTTTTATAAGTAAATCGAATTCTTCCTGTTTTTGATCCAAGAATTGGATACGTATAGGGATATAAAACAGAGGCATTTCCTTGAATAAGGTAGTATCAATACGCTGTATATCTTTTTCTGTGGTTAGAATGATTTTATCCTTACCTTTCATCTGCTCGAATCTGCTCAAAATCTGTTTGTAATCTTTCTCTTCGTATTGGTGGTGGTCGGGAAAAGAAAGCAGTTCTATACGGCAGCCTTGAGCTGTCAGATAATCCGAAAGCGGCTTAGGATTGGCTATTCCGCTTAGTAGGAGCACGTCTGTTCCGTTTAGGTTGAGCTGGCTTTCGTGGCCTGTAAGATCCTGCGCCATGTCATAAGCAATGGTGCTGTAAAAAAGAGGTGCATTACTATACTTTCTCAGTTTTCTTTCTATTTGTTGTCGCTGGAAATCTGATATTTCGGTAGGACACTTTGTGATAACGATGCAGTCGGCTCTTTTGGCCGAGGAGAGCTCATCCCTGAAATTGCCTGTAGGAAGCATCAAAATTGGATTCATTAAAGATTGAAAATCAAACAGCAAAACGGAGAATCCCGGTTTGAGTTTCCTATGTTGAAAAGCATCATCAAGCAGGATGACATCACATGACGCTTTTATCTGTTCTATACCGTAACAGCGATTTTCACAGACATATACCTGAATATCCGGAAATTTTCTTTTGAACTGCAGCGGCTCATCCCCCACCTCTCTTGCGGAGGAAGATGTGTCTACCCTGCGGAAACCTTTGGTTGTGCGTCCATATCCACGGCTAAGGGTGGCAATACGTGTATCTTTCTTCAGAAGGCGTATCAGATATTCGGTTAGAGGGCTTTTGCCAGTACCTCCTACGGCAAGGTTTCCTACCACGATAGTAGGAATGTCGAAAGACTGAGAATGGAAAATCCTTAGATCATAACATTTGTTTCTTATCCATACAACAAGATGATAGATAAGGCTGAAGGGAAACAAAAGCCATCGCAGAAGGAATATCATTTTTTTATGACTTTTAATCCTACGTCATTGATTTCCGTAAGGGGAGTTTTACGCATATTCTGCTCTATGCGGAAAATATAAGATCCCGTATCCGGAAAGACGAAATCTGTTAATGCTAGATGCTGCACTTCGACAAGGGAGCCGGCAGTTTTTCCTTTCCAGCGTCCATCCAACTCGGCCAATGAAATTTCGTGGCGATAGGCCGTGTCTTTGATGCCTTTTCCCTGTTGGTGTAACAGCAAAAACAGGTTGGAAAAGTCATACTGGTTGGTATGACGCACATTGATATAGATATCGTATTTAGCTTTGTTGTCTTCTACCTTCACTTCAAAGGTAGGAATATCTCTGTACTCCCAAGAGCGATCAGCTATGGCCACATTTTTTTCATAAAAGGCGCCATCGCTGCAGGAGGCAAGCAGACCTAGTATAGCTAAATATCTTTTCATAATAAAAAAGAAGAGTGGAGAAGATTATTCTCCACTGTTGTTTTGTTTATCTGAATTTTTGTTTTTATTTCTGTTGAATCTTCTTTTCTTCTTCTGCTGCTCTTTAGGTTTTGCTGCTTTTTCGTTGTTTTTGGTATCTGCTTTTTCTTTCTTTTCTCCGGAGGAGCTTGCAGGCTTTTCAGCTTTTTTACTTTGGTCGGCAGAAGAAGACTGAGCTTCAGCCTTATTGCTGTTTTGTTTTTTCTTTTTCTTCTTGCGTTTTTTGGATTTTTCATCCAAGCGTGTCAGGCTATCCTGTCCTACCACATTCTCATAATCCAAAACAATAGGTTTTATCGTTTCTTTTTGTAGGCTTACGGCGGTTAAAGTTTCCGGAATTTTGCCTTGCTTGTTGAGTTCTGCCAGCTCTTTGACCTTGCTGATAGCCAGAGGCACCCAGCTTTCTGCTCCCGGATAGGAGAACCACATAATCTTTTTGAAAATATCGGTTTTTTGTAAGATTGCTGTACCGTTTTGTGTTTCTATTTTATCTACATCGGTAGGAATATCTTTCAGGGCGTCCATATAACTATCCAGTTCATAGTTGAGACAGCATTTGAGCTTACCGCACTGACCAGCCAGTTTAAGCGTGTTGAGCGACAGGTTTTGATATCTTGCCGCAGAGGTTGACACGGTCTTGAAGTCTGTCAGCCATGTAGAGCAACATAGCTCCCTGCCGCAGGAACCTATACCACCTAGACGGCTTGCCTCCTGCCGCATTCCAATTTGGCGCATCTCGATACGTATACGGAATGTTTCGGCCATCTTCTTGATGAGCTCACGAAAGTCTACACGTCCTTCTGCCGTATAGTAGAAGGTAGCTTTGGTCTTGTCACCCTGATAGTCTACGTCCGATATTTTCATTGAAAGACCTAGGTCCAAAGCCATCTTACGGGCTCTGTGCATGGTCTCCCACTCCAAATCTTTTGCTGCCTTGTATTTGGCAACATCCGCCTCTGTCGCTTTACGGTATATACGTTTGGTTACAGCATCAGGACTGATATTGTTTTTCTTGAGCTGTAGCCTTACCAGCTCTCCGGTAAGCGACACGTGTCCTATGTCATAACCTCCTGTAGAAGGCTCTACGGCGACCATTTCACCCATTTCAAGATAGAGGTTGTCCGTATTGACGAAGAAATCTTTTCTAGATCCTTTGAAACGAACTTCTACTATATTGAAGGGTTTATAGTTAGATGGCAAATCCATATCGGAAAGCCAGTCGTACACATCTAATTTATTACATCCGCTGGTCATGCAGGTGCCGTTATTGTTACAACCTGCTGGTACTGTACCTAATTTGGCTCCTGTACCGCAACCACCACCGGATGAGCAACTGCCACATCCCATAATTTTCTTTCTATATATATTGAGTCCCTTGTGGGAACGTTTGATATTTGAACAATAAAACTAATTGCAAAGATAAATCTAAAAATAATATTTTAGGATTACCATTCCTTTCAATACCATAATGTGTTTTTTCTAACAGCCCTATGGTTTCGGTCAATTGTTCAATTTGATATAATTCACTGAATTTTTCTACAAATTTTAACTCTTCTTCTCGCAGAAACACTAAATTTTTCAACCCTTGTTGCATCAGAATGATCTGCCTAATCATGTTGATGGCATAGAGGATGAAGCTTTTCTGATTCTCGCGTCCTAGGGAAGCAAGTCTCTCCTCGCTGATACGTATCAGATCTGATCCTCTGTCTGTCACTATGGTGCGAAGCCATTCCACGAAAAGTTGAAAGTTGCTGCTATGTTCTTTGTTTTGCAGCAGATTTAAAGCCTCCTGAATATTGCCGTCGGCGATGAAGGCAATCTCTCTTGCCTCGTTGTGCGGAAGGCTGTGTTTCTCTACAAGGTAGTTTGTTATCTCTTCATGACTAACCTTGTTGATTTTGACCAGCTGCGTGCGCGAGATAATGGTATTCAAAATCTTTTCCTGGTTTTCTGCTACCAGTAGGAAAAGAGTTTTTGCCGGCGGTTCTTCGATAAGCTTAAGCAAGGCATTTCCCTCTTTATCCAGATATTCCGGAAGCCACATGATCAAAACCTTGTATTCAGCCTCATAGGCTTTCAAGCTAAGCTTTTTGATGATGTCATGTGCTTCCTTGATGGGAATGTTGGCCTGCTTGTTGCCGGCATCAAGCCTATCCCTCCAATAATCCATTCCCAAGTAGGGATTGGTGAGAAAAGCTTCTCTCCATTCTTTCAGCACGTCGGTAGCTACAGCTAGCTCCTTCGTAGGGAAAAAAGGATACGAAAAGTGAAGGTCCGGATGGATAAGCTTTTCGTATTTGCGGCACGAAGGACATTGCCCACAGCTGTCTTCGTCCGTACGGTGTTCGCAATTGATATATTGTGCATATGCTACCGCAAGAGCAAGAGATCCAGAACCTTCCGGCCCCAAAAACAGCTGTGCATGACTTACACGGTTGTTTTTTACCGAATTGATTAAATGTCTTTTAACCTCTTGATGACCAATTATCTCTCTGAATAGCATATTTATTTCTAGACAAATGTACTAAAATTAAAATTGTCTATAATAATAACATTGTAATAGTGCACCATTATAATTTTAGACATAAATTATGTAATATTGCATATAAGTAATTTATCGCAAATAGCAAATGAGATTTATTGTATCCACATCTGTTTTATTAAAACAACTTCAAGCCATCAGTGGCGCGTCAAGTAGCAGTACCGTTCTTCCTATTTTGGAGAACTTTTTGTTTGAGATAAAGGACAATACGCTGACCATCTCAGCGACAGATTTGCAGACTAGTATGGTTACTTCTTTGTCTATAGAAGCAAAAGAAGAAGGTAGAGTAGCCATGCCGTCAAAAATTTTGATTGACACGTTGAAGACGCTTCCTGACCAACCTGTAGCCTTTTCGGTAGATACTAATACGTTGACAATAGAAATCAGCGCTGGCGACGGTAAATACAAATTGAGCGGCGAAAATGCAGATGATTTCCCTAAAATTCCGGTAGTAGACAATGTATCTACAGTGAAATTATCGGCCGCTATTCTGGCGGAAGCTATTAATAAAACTCTTTTTGCGGTAAGTACTGACGAGCTTAGGCCGGCAATGTCGGGGGTATATGTACAGTTTAGTGATCAGAACATCACTTTTGTGTCTACCGACGCACACCGACTTGTAAGATATCGCCGTACAGATGTAGGCGCAGAAAAGACTGCTTCCATCATCTTGCCTAAGAAAGCTTTGACCCTGTTGAAATCGTCGTTACCTTCGGATGATACCACGGTTTCTATAGAATATAACAATACCAATGCGTTCTTCCAGTTCGGTTCTATTCACTTAATATGCCGCCTAGTGGATGAGCGCTATCCAGATTATGAAGCGGTAATTCCTCAGGTAAATCCAAATAAGCTTACTGTGGACCGTGCATTATTCTTAAATACCTTGCGTCGTGTGGTAATCTTTGCAAATAAGACCACGCATCAGGTACGTTTGAAGATCAGCGGTTCGGAATTGAATATCTCGGCAGAAGATCTTGACTTCTCTAATGAAGCATACGAACGTTTAAGCTGTCAGTTTGAAGGAGAAGATATGGAAATAGGTTTTAACGCCAAATTCCTTATCGAGATGTTGTCAAACTTAGACAGTGAAGAGGTGGTGTTGGAGATGAGTACACCAAATCGTGCAGGATTGTTGTTGCCTTCTGTGAAGAAGGATAATGAAGATATCTTGATGTTGGTGATGCCGGTGATGTTAAATAATTATAATTAGAGGTTAGCTCGTTTTGGATATTATTTACGGACTAATAGATTTTATATTACATGTGGACGACCATCTGGTAGAGATAGTAAACAACTATCAGATGTGGACCTACTTGATTCTGTTTCTTATCATTTTTGTAGAGACAGGAGTTGTGGTGATGCCTTTTCTTCCTGGCGATTCGTTGCTATTTGCGGCAGGAATGTTGGCAGCACAACCTAATGAGCTGAACATATGGGTGTTGATTTTAATTCTTCTTGTGGCGGCGGTAACAGGAGATTCTCTCAATTATTCCATAGGGAAGCATTTTGGTTTGCGTGTCACTAAGTTTAAGCTTTTCGGAAAACATATGGTTACCGATGAGCAGCTCGATAAGACACATTCGTTCTATGAAAAGTACGGCAGTAAGACTATAGTTATCGCCCGTTTTGTGCCTATAGTCCGTACTTTAGCTCCCTTCGTAGCAGGCATAGGGCGGATGAACTATGGTACTTTCCTTACTTACAACATTGTAGGGGCTATCTTGTGGGTAGTAGGAATAACCTTAGCCGGATATTTCCTAGGAAATATTCCTTTTATTCGTGATAATTTTTCAAAGGTGGTATTGCTGATAATTTTTGTATCCGTACTGCCAATCATAATAGAGATTTTGAAAGAAAAATTTAAGAAGAAGGAAGTATAATACTTCCTTTTTTTGTTGGATATGGATATTGTCAGCACATTAATAGATTTTATTCTCCATATTGATAAGCATCTGGTGGACATCATCAACGATTATCAATCATGGACGTATTTGATATTGTTTGTGATCATCTTCGCCGAAACGGGACTGGTGGTCACTCCTTTTCTTCCTGGCGACTCTGTGTTGTTTGCCATAGGCTCACTCATTGCAAAGCCGGAAACCGACCTTTCGCTCTTCACCATGCTGATTCTATTGATTGCTGCTGCAGTGTTAGGAGATTTTATAAACTATGAAATCGGCAAGCATGTGGGGGTGCGTGTTTTCAATGGCAAGTCTCGAATTTTCAAACCTTCCTACTTGGAGAAGACTCAAAACTTTTATGCTAAATACGGAAACAAGACCATAGTATATGCTCGTTTTGTGCCTATAGTACGTACATTTGCTCCTTTCGTGGCCGGCATATCGAGGATGAAGTACAGGCAGTTTGGTAAGTTCAACATCTTAGGTGGGGTGTTATGGGTTACTCTTTTTCTGCTGGCAGGATATTTCTTCGGGCAGATATCTTTTATTCAGAAGAATTTTTCTTTGATGGTGTTAGCCATAATAGGTATATCATTACTCCCTCCCGTAATAGAATATCTGAAAAAGAAGTAAAATTTTTCTCTTCAGATAGGTAAAATTCTCTTTTAGTATTAGTTTTCATACCTTTGCGTATGATAAAATCAATGACCGGCTACGGTGTGGGAACGCATGAAAATGCGAAAGTAAAATACACTGTCGAGATAAAATCACTTAATTCAAAGTTCCTCGAATTAGGATTACGTCTTCCGAAGGTCGTATCGGACAAGGAACTTACCCTCCGTGCGGAATGCAGTAAACTTATCGAGCGCGGAAAAGTAAATATTGCCGTTACGGCAGAATATGCTGACCAAACAGCAAAAGCATCTACGATAAACGCAGAACTTCTTAAGAAATATTACACCCAGCTGAAGGAGATAGCTATGGAAGTAGGCGAAGAAAAAACAGATCTTTTCAGCTTGGCGCTCAACATGCCTGAAGTGATCTCCACAAACGACGAAGTGGACGAAGAAGAAGGAAAGGTGCTTATGGAAGCCTTTTACAAGGCGGTAGAGCAATTTAACGTCTTTCGTGCCGACGAGGGACGCATTCTTAAAGGAGACCTAGAAAAGCGCGTTTATCTCATTTTGAATTATCTTACGGAAGTGGAAAGCGTGGAGGGAGACCGAATTCCCTTGATCCGGGAGCGTCTCAATCAATATATGGAGGAAGCAGTAGGAGCTGATAATATTGATAAAAACCGTTTTGAACAGGAAATCGTTTTCTATATCGACAAGCTGGACATCACCGAAGAGAAAGTGAGACTCAAAAGCCACTGCAACTACTTTATCCAAGAACTCAACTCGCCGGATTCCAATGGAAAAAAATTAGGGTTCATCTCCCAGGAAATGGGACGTGAGATTAATACGTTGGGATCTAAAGCCAACAATGCGGACATACAGCAGATCGTAGTCCGCATGAAAGAAGAACTCGAAAAGATTAAAGAACAACTATTAAACGTACTATAACATATATGAGCGGAAAGCTAATTATTTTTTCAGCGCCTTCAGGTGCAGGCAAAACAACTATTGTCAAGCATTTACTAGAAAAATTCAATGATAAATTGGAGTTTTCCATCTCGGCAAGTACACGTGAGCCTCGCGGCAATGAGGTGGATGGCAAAGACTACTATTTTATTACGAAAGAAGAGTTTTTGCACCGTGTGGCCAAGCAGGAATTTATTGAATTTGAAGAAGTGTATTCCGGAACATATTATGGTACTTTGCGTTCGGAAGTAGAGCGTATTTGGGCTTTAGGAAAGCATGTTATCTTCGATATTGACGTGGTGGGGGGCTTGCGTCTGCGTTCTAAATTTCCGGACCAGGCTTTGGCGATTTTTGTGAATCCTCCTTCTTTGGAGGTGTTGAAACAACGCTTGGCAGGAAGGGGCACCGACTCGGAAGAAAAACTACAGGAACGTTTTGCTAAAGCGGAAAAAGAATTGAGTTATGCCGATAAGTTTGACGTCATCTTGAACAATTTTGATTTGGAGACAGCCAAACAGGAGGCTGAAAAATTAGTGTTGGATTTCCTTGCAAAATAATGGCTAACAAGAAGATTGGTTTATTTTTTGGTTCATTCAACCCCATTCATACAGGGCATTTGATAATAGCCAATTATATGGCCAATTTCACGGATTTGGATGAGGTGTGGTTTGTCGTGTCGCCACATAATCCTTTCAAGGAAAAAAAATCCTTAGCCAACATGTACGATAGGTTGGAGATGGTAAATCTTGCCATAGAAGGCATTGACTATTTTCGTGCAAGCGACATAGAATTCAAGCTGCCGCAACCATCCTATACTATTGACACCTTAATTCATTTGCATGAGAAATACCCACATCGGGATTTTGTGCTCATCATGGGCGAGGATAATCTTGCTGGCCTTCACAAATGGAAAAATGCGGATATCATACTTCGGGATTACAAGATAATAGTGTATCCCCGTCCGGGATTTGAGGGAGGAGACTTGAAGAACCATCCTGCGGTGATGATGACGGACACACCCCTGATGGAGCTTTCCTCTACTTTTATCAGACAGGCAGTAAAAGCTGGAAAAAATATAAAGTTTTTTACGCCCGACAAAGTGGCAGAATTCATAGATAAAAAAGGATTATATCTTTAAAAGACAAGACTCGGCGAAAAGCCGAGTTTTTTGTTTTCTTTCATGACGTTATGATGACAAACTTGTCCTATCACCACTTGTTAGTACTGTACTTAATAAAATGAAAGGACATGTTATGGACAAACTGGATTTAAAAGGAAAATGGAATGTTATGAAAGGTAAGATCAAACAACAATATGCCGATTGGACGGATGACGATCTTAAATACGAAGAAGGACAAGAAGATGAATTAATCGGTCGTCTACAGCAAAAAATGGGTAAAGCTCGTGAAGAAGTAGTAGACTGGTTGAAAAGTTTAGGTTAAACCAAAACTAATACGTAAAACTCCGGCATATGTCGGAGTTTTTTTATTTTTCCTAACTTAGCATTATGACAAAGAAGAAACCGACAATCCTTGTCGTAAATGATGATGGCATTACAGCACCCGGTATCAAGGTGTTGCTGGAAGAAATGCAAAGACTGGGAAATGTAGTTGTGGTGGCGCCGGACGCCCCACAGTCCGGAATGGGACATGCGATTACCATTGCCAAGCCCTTACGATTGGATAAAATAGAATTATATCCTGGTGTGGAGATGTATAAATGTTCGGGCACGCCGGTGGATTGTGTGAAGTTGGCAGTAGACAGAATCTTTAAAGATAAGAAGCCGGATTTATGTGTTTCGGGAATAAATCACGGACTAAACTATTCCATCAACGTGCTGTATTCGGGTACCATGTCCGCTGCGGTAGAAGGAGCTATAGAGGGAATCCCTTCCATAGGCTTCTCATTGGATGATTTTGCTCATGGAGCCGATTTCTCCCACACGAGACCCTATGTTTATGGAATAGCACAGCAGGTGTTGCAAAATGGTCTTCCTAAAGGTACTCTGCTTAACGTTAATTTTCCCCATATAGAAAAGGGCATTAAAGGTGTGAAGATCTGTAGACAAGCTAACGGTTGCTGGGTGGAAGAATTCGAATACCGCAAAGATCCACATAATAGAGACTATTACTGGATGACAGGAAGATACGACTGGGTGGACCGCGGAGAAGATACTGATGTCTTTGCGATTAATAACGGATATGTCTCTATTGTGCCTACACAATACGATATGACGGCGCATCACGCCATTCCGGAGTTGAATTCTTGGGCTTTTGATGTAAAATAATGCAGAAGAAAGACTTTATATTAGGAATGGTTATCGGGGTCATAGCTCCTTTGGCATCCTATCTCCTTACGCAATACACTTCGTTGCAACAAGATTATTTTGTCGAAAAACCTATAGCTATACATGTGCTGGCCGCAGCAATTAACCTTATTGTTGTGCGCTTTGCCTATAGGGCAGGAAAAGAGTCTTTGGCCAAAGGTGTGATGCTGCTAACTTTCCTTGCTATGGTAGTGTTGATTTGGCTCACCAAGCTGAAAGTGTAGGGTGCTCATGTACCTTATCATATTTTGAAACCGGATTTTAAAGTAAAGTTTATGAAATTAAGTTTAGGGTTTTCCCCTTGTCCTAACGATACTTTTATTTTCGATGCGTTGATTCATCATAAGATTGACACCGAAGGCTTGACTTTTGAGGTGGAATATCATGATGTTGAGACGCTGAACCATAAAGCTTTCAACAGAGAGCTTGCCATTACTAAGCTGAGTTATCACGCCTTTGCTTATGCTGTGGAGGATTATGAGCTGCTGGACGCCGGATCAGCCTTGGGCTTTGGGGTAGGTCCGCTGCTGATTACTAAACGAACAGAATTAGCCGAACAGCTTGCTGCTTTTGCTGGAAAGCCTCTGCCGGAGCAATTTCATCAGCTCAAAGTGGGCATTCCGGGAAAATATACAACGGCAAACTTCCTTTTAGGATTGGCCTATCCATCCCTCCAAAACAAGGAAATCATGGTGTTCTCCGATATAGAATCAGCCTTGCTGGACGAACGGATAGATTTGGGACTTATCATCCACGAAAATCGCTTTACCTATCAGGATAAAGGACTGTTTAAGGTTGTGGATTTGGGGGATTATTGGGAGAAAACGACAGAAAGTCCTATTCCACTTGGCGGAATTGTCATCCGTCGTGATATGCCAGAGGAAATCAAAAACAAGGTCAACAAGCTTATTCGTAAAAGTGTGGAATATGCTTTTGCCAACCCTAAATCCGGATTGGAGTATATACGCGCCCATGCTCAAGAGATGGATGAAGAGGTTATGTATAAGCATATAGATTTGTATGTAAATCAATACTCGGTAGACTTGGGACCTTTGGGAAAGAAAGCTATACAGTCTATGTTCGAAAGAGCATATGCTTTGAACATCGTGCCGAAGACCTCGAAAAATATATTCTTGAAATAGACCGACTATATCGGTCTATTTTTGTTTTCGGACAAAAGTTTTGTGTACTTCAAAAATACTTTTTGGAAGAGTCTTATCCTTGAAACATTGGCTTCTCATCACTTGAATGCAAGTTTAACAAAATAAGCCGTTGACATGAAAAAAAATAGCTGTAATACTGTAACTTGTCAGTCTGAATAATTAAATTTGTCCGATTCGTGCCAAAATGTCCCTGATAACGAGTTTGGATTCAATTTTGTGCATTAGTGTAGAGATAAAATAAAATTATGTTAAAATTCTTAAGCAAATTATTTGGTAGCAAGTCGGAGCGAGACATTAAGGCTATACAACCTATTGTCAACAAGATCAAGGAAGAATATAGTAAGTTAGCCAACTTGTCCAACGACGAATTGCGCGCTAAGACCGTTGAATTTAAAAACCGTATAAAGGAATATTTAAAAGATATCGATGCCGAAATCTCGGATTTGCAGGTTAAGGCTGACGAACAGATTACGGATATTGCAGAGAAAACGGCAGTATACGACAAGATAGACAAACTAAAGAAAGATCGTGATAAAAAGTTGGAGGAGGTATTGGCAGAGCTCCTTCCCGAAGCTTTCGCCGTGGTGAAAGAGACAGCACGTCGTTTTACTGAAAACGAAGTGTTGGAAGTTTCTGCCACCATGTTCGATAGAGAACTTGCGGCAAGAAAGCCTAACGTAACTATCGAGGGTGATAAGGCTTATTGGAAAAATAAGTGGATTGCTGCGGGCAATGAAGTTACGTGGAACATGGTACACTACGACGTTCAGCTTATCGGTGGTATCGTGTTGCATCAAGGTAAGATTGCCGAAATGATGACGGGGGAAGGTAAAACGTTGGTGGGAACCCTTCCTACCTATCTTAATGCGCTATCAGGTGAAGGTGTTCACATCGTAACGGTGAACGACTATCTTGCTAAGCGTGACTCGGAGTGGAATGCTCCTTTGTTTGAGTTCCACGGCCTTACTGTCGACTGTATCGACAAGCACCAGCCAAACTCCCCTCAGCGTCGTAAAGCCTATCAGGCAGATATCGTGTATGGTACCAACAACGAGTTTGGTTTCGACTACTTGCGTGACAATATGGCGCAAAGCCCTGATGCCTTGGTACAGCGTAAGCTACACTTTGCCATGATTGACGAGGTGGACTCCGTATTGATTGATGATGCTCGTACGCCATTGATCATCTCCGGTCCTATTCCTATGGGTGACCAGCACGAATTCTATCAGCTGAAACCACGTATTGAAAAACTAGTTAACGCACAAAAAGCGTACGTAAATACTGTATTCAATGAAGCTAAAAAGGCCATAGCAGCAGGCGACACAGATCCGGAAAAAGGAGGACTTGCTCTTTTCCGTGCCTACAGAGGTCTTCCTAAGAATAAGGCGCTGATCAAGTTCTTGAGTGAGAACAACCACCGTCAGATCTTGCAAAAGGTGGAGAACTTCTACATGCAAGAGCAAAACCGCCATATGCCTAAGGCCGACAAAGAGCTTTATTTCGTTATCGACGAGAAAAATAATCAAGTAGAACTTACCGAAAAAGGTATCGAGCTTATTACCGCCGAAGGAGAAGATCCTAACTTCTTCATCCTTCCGGATGTGGGTAGCGAAATCGCCGAAATCGAAAAATCTAACGCTACGTTGGAGGAGAAGGCTGCCCGCAAAGATGAGTTGATGCGTGACTATGCCATCAAAGCGGAGCGTATCCACTCGGTCAACCAGCTTTTGAAAGCTTATACCCTATTCGAAAAAGACGATCAATATATCGTTGACGAAGGAAAAGTAAAAATCGTTGACGAGCAGACAGGACGTATCATGGAAGGCCGCCGCTATTCGGATGGGCTTCACCAGGCTATAGAAGCTAAGGAAAATGTTAAAGTAGAGGACGCCACACAAACGTATGCTACTATAACCTTGCAGAACTACTTCCGTATGTACCACAAATTGGCAGGTATGACGGGTACTGCTTCTACAGAAGCAGGTGAGTTCTGGGAAATCTATAAGCTTGACGTGGTGGAAATTCCTACCAATAAGCCTGTGATACGTGAGGATAAACAGGATTTGATTTATCGTACCGCACGCGAAAAATACAATGCTGTAGCACAAGAGATTCAAAATCTTACTGAAGCCGGAAGACCGGTATTGGTGGGTACTACTTCGGTAGAAATTTCGGAACTATTGAGCCGGATGCTTAAGCTGCGCGGCATTAAACATAACGTATTGAATGCTAAGCTTCACCAAAAAGAGGCAGAGATTGTTGCGGAGGCTGGTCGTCCTGGTCAGGTGACCATCGCTACCAACATGGCCGGTCGTGGTACCGACATCAAGCTTACCGAAGAGGTTATCAAGGCAGGAGGTCTGGCCATCATCGGTACGGAGCGTCACGAGTCTCGTCGTGTAGACCGTCAGTTGCGTGGTCGTGCCGGACGTCAGGGAGACCCAGGGTCGTCACAGTTCTTCGTCTCTTTGGAAGACCCATTAATGCGTCTCTTTGCGTCAGAACGTATTTCGAACATCATGGTTAAGATGGGCGTGAAGGAAGGCGAAGTGATGCAGCACAGCATGCTGACCAAATCTATAGAGCGTGCACAACGCAAAGTAGAGGAGAATAACTTCGGTATCCGTAAACGTTTGCTGGAATACGATGACGTGATGAACTCTCAACGTAATGTGATTTACACCAAACGTAAAAACGCCTTGTTCGGAGAACGTCTCGATGTGGATTTGAACAACACGATTTACGATGTGGTGGAAGATGTTGTCGTAAGTGCCAAAGAAGATGGTTCTTATGATGAGTTCCAAATCGAAGTAATACGCTTGTTCTCTGTAGATCCTGCGATCAGCGCTGAAGAGTTTGCATCTAGCAATGTAAATACATTGACCGACAAACTTTTCCAACAGGTAATTACACATTACGAAAACAAAGCGAAGAATATCGCTGCTCAGACCTTGCCGGTATTGAAAAATGTGCTAGCAGAGCGCGGCGACTTCGTAGAAAATATAGTTATTCCTTTCACAGACGGTATTCGTGGCATTCAAGTTGCTACTAACTTGAGGAAGGCCGTGGAATCAGAGGGTAGAGAGGTGTTCAAAGCCTTCGAAAAAGCTATAGTCCTTGCTTTGATTGATGAAGCATGGAAAGAGCATCTACGTGAGATGGACGACCTTAAACAATCTGTTCAGAATGCCGTTTACGAACAGAAAGATCCTATCATTATTTATAAGATGGAAGCCTTCAACCTGTTCAAAAACATGTTGGCTTCAATGAACAAAGATATTGTTAGCTTCTTGTTCAAGGGCGACATTCCGGGACAGCAGCAACCTCAAAATATAGAAGAGGCAAAACCTGTTGCGCCACAGCCTGAAAATGTAAAGGCAACAAAAGAAAGTTTAGAATCTCCAACCGGGGTTTCTGAAGAAGATGTGGTAACACAACCTATACGTAAGACACAGGATATTGGTCGTAATGACGAGTGTCCTTGCGGTTCAGGATTGAAATACAAAAATTGTCACGGTAAGTAATCGCTAAGACAATTAGAAGGAGTTTTATAGAGATGTTGCAAAAAAATGGATTGATTTTATTTTGGAGCACTTTAGCATGCCTAATATCTATAGATGTAAAGGCGCAGGAAAGTAATGCAGTAGAAGTTCAAAAGGATACGCTTATTACTTTGCTGCAAAACTTCAGAGCTGCTAATGAAATCAATCCTACAACACCTCGATTGATAAGCCTAGGACCTAAGGTTGTTGATAAGGCCAAAGCTACCCGGGTTAGAAGAAAGGGTTTCAGAGTACAGATCTATTCCGGATCCAATCGAAGTGAAGCTTATGCCGTGCAGGCCCGCTTCCGAAGCCAATATCCGGACATAGACACTTATATCACCTATTCGGAGCCTAATTACAGGGTTAAGGTAGGAGATTTCCTCAGCCGTAGCCAGGCTAATGAATTTATGCGAACCATACGTTCTCAGTACAAATCCGTATTTGTCTTTCAGGAAGACATCTGGGTTTGGGAATAAAACATTTTATCATGACCAATATAAAGCATGAAATTCAGCAATTAGCGAAAGAATTTTTTGCTGAAATCGTTGATATTCGCCGTCACCTACACCGTAATCCGGAACTTTCTTTCGAAGAGTATAATACGTCAGCATTTGTAAAGGCTGTATTAGACAAGATAGGTATTCCTTATACTTCCATGGCTAATACGGGAGTCGTAGCGCTCTTGAAAGGCGATTTACCGTCGGATAAGGTTATTGCCCTACGTGCAGACATGGATGCTCTTCCTATCACAGAGGTGGAAGGACGCCCCTACGGCTCGCAAAATAAAGGTGTCATGCATGCCTGTGGTCATGATGTACATACTTCCTCCCTGCTTGGCGTAGCCAAAATTTTGTATGCACTGAAGTCTAAATTCGGTGGAACGGTAAAACTTATCTTCCAACCGGGGGAAGAAAAACTGCCAGGAGGAGCTTCGCTGATGATTAAGGAGGGCGTGCTGACAAATCCGGAGCCTAACGCCGTGATAGGCCAACATGTGATGCCTTTCATTGAAGTAGGTAAAGTGGGTTTCCGTGCCGGACAGTATATGGCTTCTTGCGATGAGCTCTTTATGACTGTACGGGGTCGTGGAGGACATGGAGCACAACCGCATCAAAATATAGACCCTATAGCTATTACGGCACAGATTATATCTGCTTTGCAGCAGGTGGTAAGCCGATTTGCCGATCCACGTATCCCTACGGTATTGTCTTGGGGAAAAATCGTGGGCAACGGGGCAACAAACATTATTCCTAACGAAGTTTATCTTGAGGGAACCTTCCGTACATTCAACGAAGAGTGGAGGGCGGCAGCCCACGACAAAATCGTAAAAATCGCTACAGGCATAGCCGAAAGCATGGGAGCTTCTTGCGACATCGAGGTTCGTAAAGGATATCCTTATTTGGTCAATGAGCCTCAGCTTACATCAGCGGCACGAAAGGCAGCAGAAGAATACTTAGGAGCAGAGAATGTCGTGGGTCTGGACCTATGGCCTGCCGCAGAAGACTTTTCTTACTATTCGCAGGTTGCCAATGCTTGTTTTTACAGGCTTGGAACAGGAAATAAAGCCAAAGGAATACAGTCTGCGGTACATACGCCCACCTTCGATATTGACGAAGACGCTTTGGAAATAGGAATGGGACTTATGGCATTTATCGCCATCACACAACTAAATCAATAATAGAACATGTCTTCACACCATGTTGTTCGCGAAAATCAGGAACCTGCATTAGTCGTCGAAGAGGTGCAAGCACTTTCAGAAGAATATTTAGGACAGCTTCTGGAGTGGTCCCCTACCCTCATCACCACTCCACAGCAGATAGATTATTTTCTGATGCAGGACATTAAGATAGATGTACTGTATGGTGTATCCACAGACCAATATCAGGAAGATATAAAAGTTATTCTACCTGAGAAAGACTTTCTGACGGATAGCATTCAATATCTGATAGCGCATGGCCATAAGGCGGTAAATATTCTAACGAAAACCATTTCCGAGCATATTTTGTCTTTTGCTGATGCAATAAATATCGTTCTGTTCTGCGAAGGTATCCGCTATGTTGTCATCCGAGAGAAGTACGAAAAATGGAAGACCAAAGGGGACAGGATGTTTGTGGAGCCCTCACAAATAAAATCTTTCAATGGCTTGCGCTATGTGGAAGGTAACATCTTTCAAGTCGAACAGGACGGTTTCGTAGCTTTGGAAATGAATACTGATCAATATATTATTGTCGGAGAAGAAGTTTAGAACATCATGTTGGAGATTCGCATAGCCGCATTGGAAGAAGCATCTATCATCCACGAGCTGGCCCACAAAATATATTTTCCTACCTATACAGGTATTCTCAGTGAGGATCAGATGGAATTTATGCTTGAAAAAAGCTATACCGTTACGGCCATCCAGCAGTCGATTCAGCACGGACAGCTTTTTTATATAGCCTATGAGGAAAACGTGCCGGTAGGCTTTATAGCCTTAACCAACAAAAATGAAAACATTTTACGCATAGAAAAGTTATATCTATTACCGTCTTCACAGGGAAAAGGCTTTGGAGGGCTTATGATAAGCTTTGCTGAAGAGGAGGCTGCCCAAAGGGGCAGGGATACGTTAGAGCTTAACGTAAATAGAGGTAACAAAGCATATTATTTCTATCTGAAGCAAGGTTTTGAAGTGGTCGAAGAAGTAGATATTCCTTATTACGGATATATTTTGGATGATTACGTGATGCAAAAGAAAATTACCCTATAAATCAACCGGTATTGTTATATTTGATATAAAAATAGAATCATGAAAGAAATTACTGTTCAAGAATTAAAGGAAATGATGGATCGCAACGAGCAATTTCAGCTGATTGACGTTCGCGAACCTTTTGAATATGAAGTTTCAAACCTTAATGGTCTTAATATTCCTTTGGCGGGAATCCTTATCGAGCAAGATAAGATAGCAAAAGATATCCCTGTGATTATTCAATGCCGTTCGGGAAAAAGAAGTGCACAAGCCGTCATGTTGTTGGAGCAGCAAGGGTTTACGAATCTAGCAAACCTTAAAGGAGGAATCCTGGCTTGGCGTGACGAGATAGATCCTGAGATGGACGTATATTAAGAGAAAGAGATATATCAACAGGAAAGAGAGGTTTTACCTCTCTTTTTTATTTTAAGCTGTGCTAGAAGGTTGTACCTTTGCGGTATGAGAAACTTATATCAGCAGACTACGCAAGCCTTCTATTTCAGTTTGGTATTCTATATAGGTGCCTTGATATTGATGCTTTTTAAAGTCAGCATCGCTCCTATCCTATTCAGTTTCTCACTACTGATATCCATGATTTGGGTGCTTCTGGTATTGCGAGAGATTATGGTGTCCTCAAAAATAAGCTCTGTGGAACGTCTCCTTCTGGCGATATTCATTATATTGCTGAATATTTTGGCCGGTTTGGTATACTTTTATGGATTAAGAAAAAGAGTTGTAGAAACTCCTAAACAAACGAAATGAAAAAACATTTTATCTTAAACTTATTGCTCAATCTGGGAATAATCTTTCTGGTGATGAGCGGTGTTGCGGCATATCGTAGTGGCAACATGCTTATTCTTGGTGTGGCCATAGCGTTGTCTGTAGTTTTGATATATCTGAAAGTTGTCCTGTTGAAACATGTGAAAGCCGAGCTGATCAGAAAGCAGCAGGAGCAACAAAAAACACACAAGCCCAAAAACAAAAAGGGATAATCATCGATTATCCCTTTTTATCTTTATTAGATATTATTATTTAATAAAAGGAGCTTTCTTTACTACGGCTTTCACCTTTTGGTTGCGGATGCTGATATAAATTTCCGTACCTTCTTTGGCGAAAGCGGTATTTACATAACCTAATCCTATAGATTTTTTCAAGGTTGGAGATTGTGTTCCTGAGGTTACACGTCCTATCACGTTGCCTTCTGCATCCACAATCTGGTAGTCGTGACGAGGAATACCTCTTTCTATCATCTCGAAGCCCACCAATTTTTGTGCTGTTCCCTTTTCTTTTTCGGCTTTGATATTTTCACAGTTGACAAAGTCTTTGGTGAATTTAGTCACCCAGCCAAGGCCTGCCGCGATTGGAGAAGTGGTGTCGTCGATATCGTTTCCATAAAGGCAGAAGCCCATTTCTAGACGTAAGGTGTCACGTGCGCCCAAACCTATAGGTTTGATGCCGAAAGGTGTTCCTGCTTCGAAGATAGCATCCCAAATTTTGCGGGCATCCTTGTTGGCTACGTATATTTCAAAACCACCGGCTCCGGTATATCCTGTTGCAGAAACCAGCACGTTGTCTACGCCTGCGAATGTTCCTTTGGCGAAGGTGTAATATTCCATGGAAGCCAGTTCAATATCTGTAAGGCTTTGTAAAGCCTCAGCGGCTTTAGGGCCTTGTACGGCAAATAAAGAAGTCTCGTCGGAGATGTTTTTCATCTCTACGCCGTAGGTGTTGTATTTGCTGATCCAGTTCCAGTCTTTTTCTATGTTTGCTGCATTCACTACCAACAGATAGGTAGTATCATCAATTTTATAAGTCAAAAAGTCATCTACAATACCGCCGGTTTCATTTGGAATATAAGCGTACTGTACTTTTCCGGCATATAATTTTGAGGCGTCGTTGGAAGAAATCTTTTGAATAAGGTCAAGAGCTTTCTCTCCTTTTAGGATGAACTCACCCATGTGGCTTACGTCGAATACTCCAACTCCATTACGTACAGTTTCATGTTCGTCGTTGATTCCTGAATATTGGACGGGCATATTGAATCCTGCGAAAGGAACCATCTTGGCCCCTAAGGATATGTGGAGGTCAGTTAAAGCGGTATTTTTCATCATCTATATTTGGTGTAATCTTTTTTTACAAATCTAATTAATATCTTTAGATTTAGGTTTACGATTTTAATAATTTCGTAAAAATGACGGCCTATTTTGCGGAAAACCTGAAAATTTCTTGTTATATCTCCACTTCAGAAATGCTAATGCCCAAAATATCGAGAGAGCGTTTGAATTCGCTCTGTAAATCAGCTTTTATCGCAATCGATTGATTAGTCCAAGGGTGTGTAAAGTAAAGAGCGGAGGCGTGCAGAAGCATAGTTTCCATGGCGAATTTTTCTTTCCACATTTTGTTTTGTTTGTTACATCCGTGGGGTCTGTCACCAATGATGGGATGCATGATGTGGGCGAAATGACGCCGCAGCTGGTGTGTACGTCCTGTGATAGGGTTTGCCTCTACCAGAGAATATCGTGATGTGTTGAACTTTCCTTGTGGAACATCAATCTCAGCGATGGCTAGGCGGCGGTAATGGGTGATGGCTTCCTGCGTCTTGTTGGTATTAGCCTTGGTAAGGGGGTAATCTATAGTTCCCTCTTCAGGGCAGAAGCCGCGTAACAAAGCTAGGTAGCGTTTGTCCATTTTCTTGTCCTGAAACATTTGCTGGGTCTTTTGGTCCGTCGCCTTGTCCAAAGAGAAGAGCAGTATTCCTCCTGTTTTGCGGTCCAAACGATGTGCCGGATACACCGTCATCCCTATCTGATCACGCAGCAGCTGCAAGGCCGTCTCATCGGCATCCTGTGCGATGGATGAACGATGTACCAAAAGGCCGTGTGGCTTGTTGATGGCAATAAGATGTTCGTCTTGGTAAATGATTTCTAACATTAAAGATTTTTGAGTATACGTACTATTTCGTCAGCTTTTCGGTCAATTTCGGGGCTCAGCCACACTTTGGTGAATGCTCCCCCTCCTATCGGAGGTGTAGTTTGTCCTTGCCATCTAATCTTTATAATAGAAAACAGGTAATAATTTTCTATGATGACGCTGTTGGACACAAACTCCTTAACGATGCGGTTGCCAAACAAGGTCATGCCGAGCTGCATGGCTTCCGTATCCTTGTAATTGAGTTGGGACATCAGCAGCGACGTAGCTTTGTCCTGAACGGCACTTTCCAGTTTATCCTGGGTAGGATTGGTAAGTAAAGCCGCAACCATCACTGCAATAAGCAGTAGTGCAAAAAATCTTGTCTTTGACATAATCTTACTTTAAAAAAGGTCGGCAAGAGCGTTCCATAGCCATGTTGCCAGCTGCCACATCCAATAAAAGGCGACGCAACACAAAAGTACTATTATTATGAATAATGTTATCAATAATCCTTTGGCGCTACCCTGATATTTGCCTCTAAAGTAGTGCTCTTTGAGAATGCGGACGTTCTTTTTGTTGGCCCTATGGAAGAAGTCAAAAGCATAACCTACTAGAGGGATGGAACCTAGAATGGCATCATAAAGGATGTTGAGCAACATCTTTACGGCGGCCTTGCTGCTTACACCATTGCGCAGCATCACAAGGACCAAGACCAAAGAAAAGAGGAAGGAAACAACCTGTCCAGCGTAAGGTATTAAATTCAAAAGAGGATCCAAGCCAAACTTGAATCCTCCTATGTTGAATTTGCTATCCAGCAGTATGGACATACGCTCTATCCAGGCGAAATCTTTTTCACGCCTGCGACGAGCATCTATGTCTAAATTCTTTTCCAATTTATTTTAGTTCGAAGACCGCGTCAATATAGCAAGTCAATTTTATAGGTTTAATGTCTATCACTAGCGAAGACTCTTCTACAGCCATGTCGTTGGCAGCTTTTGCATACATAGTGCGTGTTACTGGCATAAGCTCTCCCATGTTGAATGAGGAGTTGTCGTTGATCACCAATACTTTACCTACTCCTTGGCCGTCGGCTGCGGCAAGGATTTCTGCATTGGCGCGAGCATCTTTGACAGCAAGAGTTTTAAGTTCTTTTTCTATGTCTTTCTTCTGCGAATGGTCGTATCCGCTGATAGAAGTGCTTTGAATGCCACGAGGGTCAACATTGTCGAACAACGAATTAAGCCCATTAAGGTTTGTCACCTTGATGCGGTATTGACGCGACTGCAACAATTCATTGTTTTTCTTTTTCGTATCGTAGTTGTAGCTGTAAATGTTTTGGATGGTGAAATCCTCTTTCTTCACGCCGATGGCCATCGCTGCGTCGTAGAGCTGCTTTTCTAACGTTTCGATAAATACTTTCTTCTTCACGTTGCCATCCATATAGAATTCTTTCAGCGATACAGAAAGATATATGATGTCTGGAGTGACTTCTTTTTCGGCATAACCTTTTGTCGCTACCTTGCGGTATGAGTCTATACTGTTCGTTTGTGCATTAGTCATGAGAATACTTCCTAATAAAACTGCGAGTGTCAATAATTTTTTCATATATGTTTTAATTTTTTGTTTTCTTATATAACGAATAGACAAGTAAAATGCCACAATGTTTAACAATACGTGAAAAAATATTCTTGTTAATGAGAAGAATAATCTTATCTTTAGAATATAATTTAAAATACAATACAATAATGCAAGAAGGTAAAGTAAAATTCTTTAATGAGACCAAAGGTTTCGGTTTCATTGTACCAGCTTCAGGTGAAAGCGAAATTTTTGTTCACGTTTCAGGATTAGTAGACAAAATTCGTGAGGGCGACAGTGTTACTTACGAAGTAGAACAAGGCCGTAAAGGTCTAAACGCGGTAAATGTAAGAGTTATCTAATCTACGGCATTAGATTCCACATATATTTATTGTGAGAAAAGCTCGAAATCCTTCATTTCGAGCTTTTTTGGTGATTCCTACGTATTATATAATAGCGGTATTTTGCGGCATGGATTCATCAGGTTCGGGGCCGTATTTGTTTTCGCCCTTATCTCCTTTCAACAGCATGAGATAAAGAATATATAAGTTGACGAAAGGCACGAAAGCCAAAATAATATACCACGCCGAACGGTTAGTGTCATGCAGACGCCGTGTCGTGACAGCCAAAGAAGGGATAAGTACAGCTAACCCATACAATGGATATAGGAAGAAAAGAAAGTCTGACAAGGCAGACAAAATGCTTAATATTCCAAATACCACAATATTTATTAGTGTAAAATACCAGAACTCCTTGCGTCCGGCTCTACCGTCAAAATTTGCAAAGTTGTTTATCACAACTTTCAAATAATATGCTTTTAACTCTTCCATAATTTTAAAGTTTATAATTAGCAATTAGTTATATAAATTTAATAAAAAACACTGCTAATCAGCAAGATGCGGTAATTTATTTTTGAAAGAGCTCAAAACTTGTCGGCGATTAGAACTCTTTTTTGAAGGAGTTGTCCGGATGGTTCTGGTCGAAAAAATCTTCTTCCTTAGGATCAGGACCATACTGATTCGTTCCTCTTTCTCCTTCCGTTACGAAAAGATATAGCAGGTAAAGAAATCCTATACAGCATACGAAGCTCCATAACAGATTGAAACCCGGTTTGCCGATATCATGCAGTCGACGCACACTCACCGCCAAAGAAGGAATAAAAACGACAAGGGAATATATGGAGCTTAGATATCCTGACTGTGAATAGTAGGAAGACCATTCCTCATAGCCCGGTATGGGCCAGGTGGCTGTCTGATATGTGAATCCGAGCATATTGTCGATGAAGTTGAGCCCCCAAGAGATGACAATATTGAAGAGGACGAACATCCAGAATTCTTTTCTGCGAGCTCTTCCACTAAAGTTGGCGTAGTTGTCACGGACAACTTTTAGATACCATTCCATAATAGGTTTATTTAAGTAAACGGAAATTTTTATTACTTAAATTTAACACTATCTTTTGATATTCAGTTTGTTAATGGAAAATTTCTTCTAAAATTTCTAAGGAGTTGACAGAACCGAAGTTGTCAGTATGCAATTTGTAAAAGTTGATAATCTGCTCTAACAAGTAAATACGGTCTTCATGTTTCATTTGTATGGTGTGAGATTCTTCGTAGGGAACATGCAGGATGGCCTGAAACATGGAGGTATGGGGCTCCTGTAGCATGAATGTGTGAGGAGGTGGTGTGTGGGTAAATATCCCCTCCACGAGGTCGAAAAAAGGCTTATCCCCTTTGTCGGCCGAAGGCATATACCCTAAAAATCGACTCAGCTTCATCAGGAAACATAAATGGAAATTATGGATGGCAGTATGCGTTTTGTCGAGCCAGAGAATAGATTGTTGGATAAATTCGTATAGATAAGGGTCCGGTTGTTGAATTTTGAGAACTTTATATAGGATTTCGTTCAAAAAGATGGCAACAGAACTTTTAGCGACATCCAGAGGTATCTGCTGCAACACAGGTGAAGCTGTCGCTTCCTTGATGCGCTGCAGTGTGCCGCTGTCTTTATAGTATACCACCATGTCCAACAGATGAAGAGGTTGCAGCATGTTGATATGTATTTTGGCTTTAGGCTTTTTGGCGCCATTGATAAGGTACGACTGCAGACCGAACTTCTCGGTATAGATCTGGGCTACTACGCTGTTTTCCGAATAGTTGGTGACTTTAAGTGCTATGCCGCGCGTTTTTTCGAGCATCTTCCCTCTCCTATGCTGTTGATTTGAAAGGATAAAAGTACTAATATTGTATGTATTTTGGAAAGATGATGGCGGGCTTCTCCGTGACAAGGATGTGAATTGTTGAAAACTATTTTGGGGCTGTACGGGGAGAATTTAAAGGCAAATGATTTATTTTTGCTCATTCCTGCTGTTTTTAGGATTATTTTTTTAAATAATTCTACCTGTACTGTTGTAAATCCCAAAAGAAATATAGATATTTGCAAACTCTTTGCAGGGACTGCATAGAGAATTGGAGTATAAATAGACAACATTAAAGAATAAATATCATGTCAAGAATTTGTGATTTAACAGGCAAAACGGCATTAAATGGTAATAACGTATCTCACTCGAACGTTAAAACCAAGCGTAAATTCTATCCTAATTTACAAACTAAACGTTTTTACATTCCTGAAGAAGATCGTTGGATCACTTTGAAAGTGTCAACATCAGCGATTAAAACGATTAACAAAAACGGTATCACTGCAGTTATCAATAAATTTATCAAGAAAGGATACGTTTAATCGTTATTCGCCTGTTAATTAAAGATATTCATGAACTAATAGTCCGTGAGGATTAAACAAAGTAAAAACAATGGCTAAAAAAGGAAATAGAGTACAAGTTATCTTAGAGTGTACTGAGCACAAAGAAAGTGGTCTTCCAGGGATGTCACGTTACATCACTACAAAAAACAAAAAGAACACCACAGAGCGTTTGGAATTGAGAAAATACAACCCTGTGTTGAAGAGAGTGACTGTTCACAAAGAAATTAAGTAATTAATGTATAGGGATAGCGTAAGCTGTACCTTTTAATTAAAAACATAATACCATGGCAAAGAAAGCGGTAGCATCATTACAAAAAGGTGGTGGTAAAGAGTTCACTAAAGTTATTATCACTACTAAATCTCCTAAAACTGGAGCTTATACTTTCAAAGAAAGTATGGTACACAACGACAACGTAAAAGAAGTTGTTGCAGCTGCTTCAAAATAAGCAACAAGATATTCCTTTTTTAAAGTTTTTCTTTAAAAAGATAAAAAAGCCGTTTTGGTAAGCACACCGAAAGGGCTTTTTTAGTATAGCAAGATTTAAGTATATTTGACCAACATATTTGGCACTACTTATCATAAGTAATACATGGGTTTATTCGATTTCTTCAAGAAAAAACAGGAGACTCCGGAAGCGCAACAGGCTCTGGACAAAGGTCTTGAAAAGACTAAAGAAGGGTTCTTTTCTAAGATTACCAAAGCGGTCATAGGTAAATCTACCATCGATGATGAGGTATTGGATAATTTGGAAGAGGTGTTGGTGACGTCGGATGTTGGTGTTAGTACGACCTTAAAAATTATCGAACGTATTCAAGACCGTGTGGCCAGAGATAAGTATGTCGGTACGGATGAACTTAACCGCCTGTTGAAAGAAGAAATCCAAGCTCTTCTTGCTGAAAACAACAGTAATGACTTTGAAAGTTTTGCTTACGGCGACCATAAGCCTTATGTGATTATGGTAGTAGGAGTAAACGGCGTAGGGAAGACCACCACCATAGGCAAACTGGCCTATCAGCTTAAACAGGCAGGCAATAAAGTGGTATTGGGCGCGGCGGATACTTTCCGTGCGGCGGCGGTAGACCAGATCAAGCTGTGGGGAGAGCGTGTGGGGGTACGTGTGGTAGCGCAGGCCATGGGTTCCGACCCTGCTTCGGTAGCCTTCGATACAGTACAGTCGGCCGTGGCTAACGGCGATGATGTAGCCATTATCGATACGGCGGGACGTCTACATAATAAGGTGGGGTTGATGAATGAGCTGGGCAAGATCAAGAATGTCATGCAGAAGATAGTTCCCGGAGCGCCACATGAAATCCTTTTGGTATTGGATGCTTCCACAGGACAGAACGCCATAGAGCAGTGTAAGCAGTTTACGCAGGCTACAGATGTCAACGCCTTGGCATTGACCAAGCTGGACGGTACTGCAAAAGGGGGTGTGGTCATTGGTATCTCCGACCAGTTCAAAATTCCGGTGAAATATATCGGCGTAGGAGAGAAGATGGAAGATTTGCAGCTGTTCAACAAGAGAGAATTCGTAGAATCCTTATTCAAATAGCAAGTCTTTTATACCACTGCAAGACTTTATTTCCGAATAAAAACTATATCTATAAAAGAAATTTTTAATGGATGGGCAAGATTGTGCCTATCCAAATTATAATATCATATGAAAACAAAATTCAGTAAATCCGGATCACCAAAGGGAAAGCCTCGTGTGAATGTCGTGACATTGGGTTGCTCTAAAAATATCCATGATTCGGAAGTGTTGATGGGCCAGCTTAAGGGAAGCCAGATTGATGTAGTACATGAAGCCAATCACATCCAGGACAATGATATTGTAGTGATCAATACCTGCGGATTTATTGATAATGCAAAGCAGGAATCCATCGATACGATATTACAGTTTGCAGACCTTAAAGATCAGGGCAAAGTAGGGAAGGTCATCGTCACAGGATGTCTTTCGGAGCGCTATAAGCCCGAACTGGAGGCGGAAATACCCAATGTAGATGCATACTTTGGCACCAATGACCTACCGGATCTACTGGCAACTATAGGTGCGGACTACCGCCATGAGCTGTTGGGCGAACGTCTACTGACGACACCTTCACATTATGCTTTTTTTAAGATAGCGGAAGGATGTAACCGTCCTTGTTCGTTTTGTGCCATCCCTTTGATGCGTGGCAAACACGTGTCTAAGCCTATGGAAGATCTGGTGAAAGAGGCTAAACACTTAGCAGCCAACGGAACCAAAGAGCTAATACTTATTGCACAGGATCTCACCTATTATGGATTGGATCTGTATGGTAAAAGAAATCTTTCCGAGCTTTTGCGTAGACTGTCGGATGTGGAAGGCATAGAGTGGATACGTCTGCAGTATGCGTACCCTTCGGGATTTCCTATGGATATCCTGGATGCGATGAATGAAAGAAGCAATATCTGTAACTATTTGGATATGCCTTTACAGCATATTTCGGACCGTATGCTGACCTCTATGCGACGTGGTACCAGCAAACAGAAGCAGATAGATTTGGTTAACCGCATTCGCGACAAAGTACCTGATATTGCTTTGCGTACTACCCTCATCTGTGGTTATCCGGGAGAGACGGAGGAAGATTTCCAAGAGATGCTGGAATGGGTGGAGGAGACCCGTTTCGACAGATTAGGATGCTTCACCTATTCGCATGAGGAGAAGACGCATGCCTACACCTTGGAAGATGACGTGCCGGAGGAGGTAAAACAGGAACGAGTAGAAGCAGTGATGGAATTGCAGCAAGGTATTTCCTATGAAATCAACCAGACGAAGGTCGGTAAAGAATTTAAAGTGTTGATAGATAGGGTGGATGGCGATTATTTTATAGGCCGTACCGAATACGATTCTCCGGAGGTAGACAACGAAGTGGTGTTGGATGCGAAGACCAATTATGCCCGTATAGGAGATTTTGTGCAGGTGAAGGTGGATGGGGCGGAAGATTTTGATTTATACGGAACAATAGTAAAATAAAAAAGGAGCGAAAGCTCCTTTTTTATTGCAAATATTTTAACATGATATTATAAAGGATTTTCAAATCCTCATCGGTCAGTTCTGCCGATTTTGTGTCGCGTTGGATATAGTGGTGTTTGAATCCTTTGATGGCTGCATCTAAATTTTTCACATCATAGCCTATAACTTTTAAGGCTATTTTAACATCGAAATTTGCCGGTGGCGTTTCTAGCACATCGTCATACCAATATCCGAAACCTGCATCAGCAAGTTTTTTCCACGGGAAACGAGAAGGATCATTTTTACGTGTAGGCGCATAGTCCATATGGCCGATGAAGTTTCCTTGTGGAATTTTATAGGTTTCTTTAAGGTATGTCAATAGTTTGATTAAAGCGTCGATTTGAGCATCCGGCCAAGGGTCTGACACGCCATTGTTATCCAGTTCTATGCCTATAGAAGAGGAGTTTAGGTCGGTGTCGTTGCCCCAACGTCCTAAGCCCGCATGATGTGCGCGGTAGAGATCGTTTACCATCTGAACGATTTTTCCATCGCGGCCGATGACATAGTGTGAGCTCACTCCTGCTCTCGCGCTATGGAAAGTTTTCACAGTCTGCGCTAAAGAATCCTGAGCAGTATGGTGAATCATCACATAGTTAGGTTTGCGCACACCAAAGTTGATAGAACCTATCCATTCTTTGTCTGTCACGTCTATTTTAGGAAGCTGGCTTTCTACAGGTGCTTCTTTGTATAAGGCAGCAAACTCTTTAGCCTTTTTCTTATATATTTTTTCTGTAGCAGCATATTTGCCACCACCACAGGACGCCAGCAGAGCTCCGGCAACAAGGAAAGGCAATAAATAAAACTTCTTCATGGGTTATTAGATTTAGGGTTGCAATATAGCGAAATTAATAGCTTTTCAAGGATTTAAGAAATACAGCTTTTTTAAGTTGTTGACTTTCATTTAACTTTTCTCCAAGGATAAAAACTTATTAATGAAAAAAATTGCCGTATCTTTGTCGTGTGAATACTGTAAACAAATTAATAGACATAAGAAGTCTTTCGCTGGATCAGCTCAAAGAGAAGTTGGTGGATATGGGAGAGCAGGCTTTCCGTGCCAAGCAGATATATGAATGGCTATGGCAGAAATCTGCTACCAATTTTGATGAGATGAGTAATTTAAGCAAGGCGCTGCGCGAAAAGTTGAAGGCCAACTTTACTATTAATTTTGTTCAGGTAAAACAATCGCAGATCTCTTCTGACAAAACCATCAAGAGTAGTTTTGTACTTTATGATGGCAACATCATTGAAGGTGTTCTTATCCCAACGCCGGACAGAATGACCGCTTGTGTCAGCTCGCAGGTGGGCTGCAGCCTGACTTGTAAGTTCTGTGCTACAGGATATATGGACCGCAAGCGTAACCTCAATGCGGATGAGATATACGACCAGGTCGTGCTGATCGACAAGCAGGCACGTGAGAATTACGGTCTCCCATTAAGTAATATTGTGTATATGGGTATGGGAGAACCTTTGCTCAATTATTCTAATGTGCTCAAGTCTATCGATCGTATCACGTCGCCGGATGGATTGAATATGGCTGCCAAGCGAATTACGGTATCCACTGCCGGTATTGCCAAAATGATCAAAAAGCTGGGAGATGACCAAGTACGTTTCAACTTGGCTTTATCTTTGCACGCCGCCAACGATCAGAAGAGAAATGAAATCATGCCGATCAATGAGCAAAACTCATTGAAATCGCTGGCCGAAGCCCTTAAATATTTCTATTCTAAGACGAAAAATCCTATAACGTTTGAGTATATCGTTTTTCATAATTTCAACGACGATTTGCAGGATGCGAAAGAACTAGCTAAATTCTGTAAGCATGTTCCTTGCAAGGTCAACATCATCGAATATAATCCTATCTCGCTGGCGGATTTTATGAATGCTGAAGCCGACAAGATTGAGGCCTTTGCTAATTATCTGCGTAACCAAGGTATTGTGACCAACGTGCGCCGTAGCCGCGGAAAGGATATTGATGCTGCCTGTGGACAGCTGGCCATCAAAGAAAAAAACAATTAATTTCGTAGATTAGACCAAAGAAAAAGGTGGAGGTTCGATATGCTTTGGAAAAGGTATATTGACCATTTCTTACATCTCTTTTTTCCCCGTCTATGTGCGGCATGTGCGGCAACCCTGCTATCACATGAGGAGATGCTGTGTACTTCTTGCCTATTTCATCTCCCTTTTACTGATTTCCATCTTTTTGATGATAACGATACGGCTAGACAGCTGTGGGGAAAGGTGTCTTTCGAACGGGCTTTTTCCATGTTTGAACTGTCGAAATCCTCTAGAGTTGAAACATTGCTTCATAAACTCAAATACAAAAATCAACCGGAAATAGGAATTTATTTAGGAAGACTGTATGCTTCCTCTATTGCAGAATATGTTGGTGAGGTGGATCTGATAGCACCGATACCGTTGCATAGAAGCAAATTACGCAAGAGAGGGTACAACCAAGCTGCAAAATTCGGAGAAGGGCTAAGTCAGGGCTTAGGCATACCGTTGAAGGAGGATCTTCTTATTCGGGTGTTGGCTTCTGAAAGTCAAACCAAGAGATCTCGTATAGACAGGTATGATAACGTAAAAAATGCATTTGTGTTGAATCCTTATGTGACCATACAAGATCTGCATATACTGTTGGTAGATGATGTGCTCACCACAGGGGCTACGATGAGCGAAGCTGCTCTCACGCTGGTGGAGGCAGGAGCCAAAGTGTCTATAGCCACTATTGCGCGCGCCTAATTAACGTTTCTTAGGAATATAAGGCTTCGGACAGTTGCATTTCTGTGATGCACACGACTGAAACACGATGGCCATACTAACGATCATACTCAGTACCAATATTGCTTTTTTCATCCTTCTTTCTGTATATGAGTAAGTAAGCAAATGTTGCCATTCCGATTCCTATACAATCGGCTAGCAAGTCCATAATATCTCCGGAACGGCTTGAAATATGGAGCTGTGCCTCTTCGGTTAGCGCTGCAAAGACTACTGTGCTCAACACCACTTTGACCATGGTCTTCCATCTGGATTGTGACCATCCCGATTTGATAGCCGACTCTACATATATCAATATAGCAAGAATGAAGAATATTCCCAAATGAACGACTTTATCTGTCCCTGGAAACAAATTAAATCTGTTGAGGTCCGGCATATCGTTGGATGGCGTAAGCAATAAAAACAAAACCAATACTACCCAAGCTAAAGACCACTTGTAATGCAGCAAATATCTCATCAGGGCAAAACTGTCAATTCTCCATCAATTATCCTAATATTTACTACTTTTTGTGACTAATCGAAAAATAATTTAAAATTAATTGTCTGAAAATCAGTTGTTTGTGATTTTATATACTACTATGTATTGCAAAGTACTGTCTTAAGGATATAACTTTGTATTGTTATGATAGCAGAAAATACACAAATACAGATGCGAAAAGGAATATTGGAGTACTGTGTTTTATCCATTATTTCCAAGGGAGAGATCTACGCATCGGATATAATAGCTGAGCTTAAGCGGGCAGAGCTTTTGGTGGTTGAGGGGACCTTATACCCTTTGCTTACTAGGCTGAAAAATAACGGCTTGCTCAGTTACAGCTGGAAGGAGTCTACTTCAGGACCTCCACGAAAGTATTATCAGATTACGGAAGAAGGCTTACATGTCTTGCATAGACTGGATGAAACTTGGAAAGAGCTGGTCTATGCCGTAGAGACTTCCGTGGCTGGACGCAATAAACCTAATGAAGAATAACCCCAATAAATCAATACGTTATGAATAAGACTATTATCATAAATATCAACAGCATTGTATTTCATATAGAGGAAGAAGCATACGAGGTGCTACGCTCGTATATGATAGATATTAAAAAGCATTTCGCTAAGACACAGGATAGTGAAGAGATTCTGATGGATATTGAGAACCGTATTGCCGAAATGTTTTCCGAAAAAATACAGCAGGGAAAGAAAGAAGTTATCTCTCTGGAAGATGTCCATCATGTAATAGAGCAGATGGGTACGGTCAACGACTTTGATATTGAGGCGGAGGAGACTACATCGCAGGAGCATCGCTACGATTCGCAGGCGTCGGCCGCATTTCATAAGAAGCTGATGAGAAATCCGGATGACAAGATTCTAGGAGGCGTATGTAGCGGCTTGGGCGCATATTTCGGTTTGGAAGCTAAATGGGTGAGAATAATCTTCTTGTGTTTCTTCTTTTTTGCCGGTACTGGGTTTATGCTATATGCTGTGCTGTGGGTGGTAATGCCTTTGGCTGTAACTAGAGCAGATAAGCTAGCTATGAAGGGAGAAATGCCTAACCTACAGAATTTTAAGAAAAGTTTTGAAGAAGAACTTCAATCTCTTGACCCGCATCTATCAAAAGCGAAATCAGAAATAGCTAAAGGCACGTCTTTCTGCGGAAACTTTATCTGTAAGCTAGGGAAGCTGTTCGCGCAGGTTATAGGTATCGCTGTATTGATATTTTGTGCTATGACCATCTTAGGATTGCTGATAGGCTGTGTGGGCTTTATTACAGGGGTATTGGGTTATCAGAATGAGATGGTATTTCCTGGAACGGAAGCCTTGCCGACGTATCAGGCTATTCTAGCTTTGGTGGCTGGAACATTAGCTATAGCTATTCCTTTTGCTGCTCTGTTGCATATCATGTTGCGCCTTTTGTTCAAAACAAAACCGATGAACACCTATGTCTCTTTAGGACTGTGGGCAACGTGGATAACTTCTGTGATAGCGGTGATATTCTTCAGCTTAATGGGAGCTCAGGAGTACAAAGAGTCTAGCACGATCAAAGTAGAGAAGGAACTGGAGCCTCAGCGGCTTTATCGTTTTTCAGAAAAAGATGTAAGGTTGATTGAAGCTACTGAGGATAAAGATGATAGAAACTTTAAGATAGAAATTAACGGAGAAAGTTTGGCTAATGTGTTGCACGACGACATTGATATACGTTTTATGAGCGTGGATTCGTTGGCTAAACCGTACATACAATATAATTATTCTGCAAGAGGAAGGAACTTCCGATTAGCGACACGCAATGCTTCGGAAATAGAATACCTCGCTAAGCAGGATAATGAAAATATCGTGTTTAACTCACACTTTGCATTGAAGCACAACAATAAATATAGAGACCAAGAAGTTTCGGTTTTCGTATATCTACCGCTAGGGTCAAAAGTAATCATTGACAAGTCATTGAACTCCAAGATAAGAAGCCTATCCATTTGGGATTGCAGAAACGAATATGAAGAGGATGATATCAAAAAGACCGAATGGATTATGGGACCAAATGGATTGCGTTGCACGCCGAATTTCCAATCAAATAACTAAACTAACGAGTAAGCAAACATTATTATTTACCTAATCAAACTATATGAGAATTTTTTACAATCTAGTACTATTTATACTTGCTTTCCTGTCGGTAGTGCAGGCGCAGCAACTGACACTCAGTGGAAAAGTTTTGAAAGAGAATGGAGACGCTGTGCCTAATGCGTCCGTGTTTTTAGTGACGGAACCCAGTAGGGGGATTATCAAGTCAGCTGTTACGGATGAGAATGGTGTGTATAAGTTTTTTGGCTTTCCTAAAGGTTCCTTCCGAATCCAGGTTACGGCAGTAGGCTTTGCCGCCGGTGAAAGTGCGCCTTTTACCCTTGACGATACTTCTTTTGTGGTTGACGACATCATTTTATTGGAGAAAACCAAAGAAATAGAGACTGTGGAAGTGAAAGGCCAGCTTCCGATGATTCAGAATTCCAAAGGTAAGCTTGTCATGAATGTGGAGAATTCTTCTGTTGCGGCAGGCAACAATGCCTTAGAGGTGTTGAAGCGTGCACCAGGCGTTTATGTAGACAAAGATGACAACATTACCTTAATGGGTAACAGTGGTGTAAACGTAACTATAGATGGAAGACAAACATACATGACTGGAGAGCAATTGGCAACTTTGCTCAAAAGCATGAGTGGCGATCAGATTAAAAGTATAGAGCTCTCTACCGTACGTACAGCCAAAGACGATGCAGAAGGAGGAGGCGGTCTTATCAACATTACCTTAAAGAAGAACCGTCTCGAAGGAATGAACGGTAATGTGACACTCAGCGCCGGATATGGTAAGAAATTCAGAGGAAACGGAGGGTTCAATCTTAACTACAGAAAAAATGGAACTGCTTTCTTCAGCAACTATTCTTATACCGATAATAAACGTCTTGAAAATATCAATATCTTAAGAGTAATCCCGGGAGGAAACAGCCAGACCACCTTCGACCAGATGGCTGACGCTATGGATAGAATGAAAACTCATTCTTATAAGTTTGGTGTGGAGCAGAGAACCTCCAAACGCAATGTTTTGGTAGCTCAATTTACGGGCAGCAACAATAATAACGATGAAAACAATATCAGTGACACCAAGATGGGCGAGCACTTTGGTGTGGTGGACTCCCTCTTGGATTCATACAATATTGCGGGAGATAAATTCAATAGATACTCTTTCAATGTAAACAACAAATTTACTATAGATTCTACGGGAAAAAAATTAGCGCTGGATGTGGATTATAGTATTTTCAACAGAGATGGATTGAGTAATTATGAATATGCTACGAAGCTAAATGATATGCAGCTGTTGCGTCCTATAGAGTATGAACAAGCCATTACTGGAAAGAAAATCAATATTTTTGCTACGAAATTGGACTATACCCAGCCGATGTGGAAAGGAGCTCTGGAAGCCGGAGTGAAGTATAGCAACGTGGATACGAAAAATGATATATCCTTCCTTTTGTCAAATGATAAGGCCGGAAATTGGATTGTAGATAACGGTAGAACCAACAGCTTCAACTATACCGAAGAGATTATGGCCGGCTACCTCGACTTTGCTCGTGACATTAAGAAATGGGGTTTCAAAATAGGATTACGAGGAGAATACACCATATCGAACGGCTATTCTCCTACGTTAGATGAGGCAGTGAAGAAAAATTACTTCGATTTGTTTCCATCAGCTTCCGTATCCTATTCGCTGAATGAAAACCACAATTTTTCTTTAAGCTACTCACGTAAGGTAACAAGACCTAACTACAATGACTTGAACCCTTTTGAAACATATATAGATAAGCGAACTTATGTCAAAGGAAATTCCTTCTTACGGCCTTCGTATAAAGACGGTTTCACGCTAGTCTATACCCTATTTAAGCGATTCAATGTTGCGGTAGGTTTTGATTATACGAATGACGCTATCGTAGAAAGTATTGGACAGGATTCGGTGTTGAAGACTACTTGGGTGTTGAAAGAAAATGTGGGAAGACAATCCACAGGCTATGTCAACCTGACTGTTCCTCTACGTATAGGCAAAGTATGGACCATGTACAACAACCTGACAGGTATACATTTATATTTCAAAGGTCCTGTTTCGGGGTATTATGTGGATCAGGGGACGTTCTTTGTTCAAGGTAACTCGACCAACACATTTAAACTTAACAGCCAGCTTTCGGCAGAAGTGTTGGTAAGGGGTAACACACGTTTTATATTCAATATGTATGAGATCCAGCCGAGAATAGCGACAGACTTAGGCCTTACTTACAACTTCAAAGACAAAGTTTCCAGTCTTAAATTCGGTTTTACGGATGTGTTCCATACGGACCACAACAACGTGTTCACGCACTTCAAAGAGTTTGACTCTAAGATTTATCAATACCATGACAGCCAAACGTTCCGACTCACCTTTACACGCAAGTTCGGAAATCTCAAACAGTCGTTCCGCCGTATTGACAACAACAGTGAAGAGAAAGAACGTGCAATGTAATCGTTGTATTAATTCTTAGTTATTATTTATAATAGATGACCGTAGACTGAAATAGTCTGCGGTTTTTTTTAATTAGCTTTGCGATATGAAATTTAAGAGCATAGCTGTTTTTTGTGCTTCCAGTTCCGGCTTTGACGCCCTCTGGACACAAAAAGCTTATAGTGTAGGAGCCTTTATGGCGCAGCATAATATTACCGTAGTGTATGGAGGAGGCCGTGTAGGGCTCATGGGGGCTGTAGCCGATGGAGCTCTAGACCACAAAGGAGGGGTGATTGGGGTTATTCCGCATTTTCTTAATAGCAAGGAAATCGGTCATCATGGGGTCACCACGCTGATTACGGTGGATAATATGCACCAGCGAAAGATGAAGATGAATGAACTCAGTGAAGCTATAATAGCTCTGCCGGGCGGATACGGCACTATGGAAGAGTTGTTTGAAATGATAACGTGGGGTCAGCTGGGATTGCATCAAAAGCCCGTGGGCTTACTCAACATAAACGGATTCTACGATCACCTTATTGCCTTTGTTCAGAATATGGTGGATGTGGGGTTGCTGAACAAGCAAAATCAGGAGATGTTGTTGGTGGCCGATAACATTGAAGAGTTGGTGGCAAAGATGGAGCTTTATGAAGCTCCTTCCGTACCAAAATGGTTAGATAAGGAGCGTAGCTAGAAAGGAGGAAAGATGCCGCTGTCTAAAGATTTTAAATCCATCCATTTCAAGATTTGGGAGACGTATTTTTCCCAAGCTTATCCCAACGGAAGACTGAAGTTTCCCGAACTAGCTAACATTTTACAGCTTACGGCGGCCGAACATGCGGATTTAGGAGGGGTGGGATTTAGCGATCTGTCACAGCATGACCTATCGTGGGTGATGAACAGAATGCGTATAGAAGTAGAAGAGATGCCCTCCTTTGGAAAGCCTTTAGAAATCAAAACATGGATAGAAGAGCTGAAAGGGTTTAAGTCTATCCGTAACTTTGAGGTGTATGGTGAAGGGCATAAGATGATAGGTGTTTCATCCCTATGGGCTATATTCAATATGAAAACACGCAGACCGGGAGCTCTCCCCTTCGACACTTCTTACGTAGAACAGTTTCCCGAATTACATGCGACACATATTCCGAATCAGCGTATAGATCTGAACTTTCCTACACAGGATATCTTCCCGCAAAAGGTACAGTTTGCCGACCTCGATATCGTCAATCATGTCAACAATACCAAATACTTGGAGTGGTGTTTGAATCATCTTGATCCGCGTTTGATTCTGGAGAACAAGATAAAGGCAATAGATGTGAACTTCATCAAAGAGTTGAGCCTCGGAGAGGAAATACACATCCATAGAGGGGTCCTCGAAAACGGAAATATTGGTTTTAAAATTCAAAAAGGAGAACAAATTTGCTTTGCTTGTGTTTTTGAAATAAGAGGCTGAGAAATTTAGGAATTTGTTATCTTTAATTGAAAACCAATATATTAACGCTATGATAAGATCATCACTACTTTTGTTAGCAGCATTCTTGATAGTCCTGTCGGAAGGGTATTCCCAACAAATAACAATCGGTAAAGTGTGGGAAGTCACCGAAGGCATCCATGTTCCGGAGTCCGTACTATATCACGCGCCAAATAATAAGCTGTACGTTTCGCTCATCGGAAAAGACGGAACAGACAAAGGCGAAATAGCCATTATACGTCCGGATGGCCAAATAGAGAATCTTCATTGGGTTACCGGCCTGAATGCTCCTAAAGGGATGGCTATATATAAGGACCTTCTTTATATCGCTGATGTGACAAAAGTAATCACGGTAGATATTTATACCGGTAATATGGTGGATGAACTTACCGTGCCTGAAGCAACCTTCCTAAACGACGTTACGGTAGATGATAACGGCGTGGTATATATTTCCGACACGAGAGAAAATAAAATCTTTCAACTGAAAAACGGAAAAATTTCGCTCTATATGAAGAATGTTCCTTCGGTAAATGGTTTGAAATATCATAAGGGAATGCTGCTAGCTCTGGCAGGAAAAGAATTGTGGGCCATAGACGCTCAAAAGCAGGTGAAGGTAATTGCAAAAGGTTTCGAACATGGCGGAGATGGCATTGAGCCCATCAATGGCGGAGGGTTTATTGTGACCTGCTGGCCTGGGCTAGTATATTTTGTCTCGGAGAAAGGAGAAATACAAAAGCTGCAGGACGTGCAAGGAAAGATGAATACCGCCGATCTGGGATATAACCCAAAAGAAAATATCATTTACATTCCTACTTTTAATAGCAACAGCATTATAGCTTATAAGATAAATTAAGGAGCGAAAGCTCCTTTTTTCTTTAGTGAAAGAAAGGAAGATTATTACCTTTGTTTTTATTCAAAACAATTGTTGTCATGCAAATAGAAACACTCTACGACATCTATCTACGATATCCTCAGGTATCTACGGACACCCGTAATATAAAACCACAGAGTATATTCTTCGCCTTGAAGGGAGCCAATTTCAACGGAAATGCTTTTGCTACTCAGGCCTTACAGAATGGAGCTGCCTATGCGGTCATCGATGAGCCGCAGTATAAGCAAGATGAACGTTATATTTTGGTAGAGGATGTGCTGAAGACACTTCAGCATTTAGCGTTGTTTCATAGACAGCAATTGACAATTCCTGTTATAGGTATTACAGGTACTAACGGAAAGACTACCTCTAAGGAGCTGGTATATTCCGTCCTTTCGCAGCAGTTTCGTACCTACGCTACACAGGGAAATCTCAACAACCATATCGGTGTGCCTTTAACTCTATTATCTATTGACAATACATATGAGATGGCCATCGTGGAAATGGGAGCAAACCATCTTAAGGAGATTGAGTTCCTGTGTAATATATCGCTGCCTTCTCATGGTTTTATTACTAATGTGGGTAAGGCCCATCTGGAAGGGTTTGGCTCATTCGAAGGAGTTAAGAAAACAAAGGGAGAGCTGTATGATTTCCTAGCCAACAATGGAGGGACCGTATTCCTGCAGACCGACAACCCTCACCTTAAGGAAATGGCTTCTTCACGTCACTTCCATCGAATTGTGCGTTACGGCTTTTCGGACCAGAATGATGTGATAGGAAAGCTGTTGGAGGCCAATCCTTACCTATCCGTAAGCTGGAAAAGAAAAGATGATAGCCAGTGGTATAATGTGCAGACGCACCTTACAGGGTCTTATAATACTGAAAATATTCTGGCAGCAGTGACCGTGGGTCTGGATTTTGGCATGAGTCCGGAAACTATTAATAAGGGTATTGCGTCTTATGTGCCTAAAAACAACCGTTCACAGATTACCCAAACATCCAACAACATGGTCGTGGCCGACTTTTATAATGCTAATGTTAGCAGCATGATGGCGGCTTTGGAGAATATGCATGTGCTGTCAGCAGACCGTAAGGTTGTTATCCTAGGTGACATGTTTGAGCTAGGAGATGACTCTTTCGAAGAGCACAAAAACATCATCGAAAAAGCAAAAAGCTTGGGTTTTCAGCGCCTTATCTTTGTGGGCAAAGAGTTTTATAAACATAAAGACGATGTTGCCGAGTTTTATCCATCCATCGAAGAGGCTAAAGATGCGGTTTCCACTATCCGCGATAGCTTAGTGTTACTGAAAGCTTCACGCGGCATGACTTTCGAAAAGTTGCTGGAATTGCTATAGATTTCCTTCTCTATTTTTTTCTACGACAGGGAGAGAAAGGTTATATTTTATAGCGACAATACGGATGATAAACACCAAGGTGGCGCTGATAAAAGCATTCCATCCATTATGTACGTGTAAGCTGTTCAGCAAAACAAAAAGGAGGGCGCCGGAAAGGCAGGCCGAAGCGTAAATTTCTTTTCGAAGGATAAGAGGGGTTTCACTGATAAGAATATCGCGGATGACACCTCCCATGGCGGCGGAGAACATTCCCAACATGATGGCAGCAATGTTGCTGCTTTCATAGTCTATGGACTTTTGTGTTCCTACCACTGTAAAAAAACCTATACCTATAGCGTCGAACAGCGTAAAAGTTTTTGCTAGATTATATAATTGTTTGTTGGCGATAACCGAGATAAATACTCCTATGAATATCGCGATAAGGTAATTGCCATCTTCCACCCATACCGGACGTATATTTAAGAATATATCGCGCAAAGACCCTCCACCGATAGCTGTCACAAAAGCCAGAAAGGTACATCCAAAAATATCTATTCCTTTCCGATGTCCGGCCATGGCTCCCGAGATGGCAAAGACCATAGTTCCTAATAAGTCAATAAAATAAATGATGCTCATAAGTGTTCCGCTGTTGCGTACCCCTCTAACAAAACTAATATAATTCTTCAAATAAAGTGTTTTTTTGCCTTTTTGAATAAGATTTCTTCGCTTTGCGCGTTAACAATATGGAGCTTGATAAAATTATTTGACAATGATTCAGCGTATTATGTTTTAAGGGTTAAAAAATAGGTTAAAAATGTTTGGAAGTAATGGTTTAAACTCTCTATCTTTGCACCACTCCGCGAGGGAGAGAAGTTCTACGGAACGTTTGAAAAGAGGGTAGAAGAGGGTAAGGAAAAGATAGTTTATCTTTTTTTGTTGCCCGATAAAAAGAAGAGAAAAAACTTCAAAAAAGTTTTTGGAAAATCGGATAAAGTTTCTACCTTTGCAGTCCCGTCCGCAAGGGAGGGGGGGAGAGAAAAAAGAAATAAAGGCCGCAAGGCAAGAGATAAAGCCGAAGCGAGATGCGGAGGCGGAGAGTTCTTTAAGATATTAATCATGTAGCGTAACGGGTACTTACGTTTTCGAATAGGAGACGATAAATACGGAAATACTTGCCGGGGTTAGACATTTAACATTATTATATACAATGGAGAGTTTGATCCTGGCTCAGGATGAACGCTAGCGGCAGGCCTAATACATGCAAGTCGAACGGGATCCAGATCAAAGCTTGCTT